>CAYVKA010000112.1:7232-14189 GCA_964451925.1 uncultured Nevskia sp.
GATGCCGATCTTGCCGAAGACGAAGCCGATGCGCGCCTTGTCCGAGGCCAGGCGCACGTCCATGGCCAGCGTCATGGTGGCGCCGATGCCGACCGCGGGGCCGTTGATGGCGGCGATCACCGGCTTCTTGCAGTCGTAGATGGCGAGCGTGACGCGGCCGCCGGTGTCGCGCAGGCCGTTGAAGATGGCCGGATCGTCGAGGCGCTCGGTCATGTCGCGCAGGCCCGGCTGGAGCGTCTCGTCCAGGCCGAAGACGTTGCCGCTGCGCGTCAGGTCCATGCCGGCGCAGAAGGCGCGGCCGGCGCCGGTGACCACCACCGCGCCCACCGCGTCGTCCTCGCTGGCGCGGCCGAAAGCGTGCACCAGCTCGTTGGCCATCTCCACGGTGAAGGAATTGAGTTGCTCCGGGCGGTTCAGGGTCAGCGTCAGGATGCGGTCGGCGACCGACCAGTCGAGGGTGTTGTAGTTCATGTCTTCTCCAGGTTTCGCGCCGCCGCAGTGTAGCGGCTGCCGGGCTGGCTTTGCCGACAGCGGCGGCGCGCCGCACGGCGAATCCCGCGCGGCGGCGCCGCGCGGGACCGGGCAGGAGAATCAGAACCGGGGCGGGCCGCCTCACGGCCCGCCCCGCGGCGCTCAGGCGTTGGGCGAACCCGAGGAGCTGCCCGTCGTCCCGCCGGAGGAGCTGCTGGACGAGCCGCCGGCGGCATCCGCCGGCGCGGCCGGGCCTGCGGCGGGAGCCGCGGCACCGCCTGCCGGCGGCGACGCCGGCTTGTTGCACGCGGCCAGAACGGCGCCGGTGCCTGCGATGGCGAAGGCGAAAACGAGGTGCTTCAGCCTGTACATGGGTATTCCTCCGTGAATGGGCGCATCAGGCCAGCCGGACATCCCGCCCGGCATCGCGGCGGCACAAGCGCCGCCCGCCCCTCATGGACCGCCGCGCCGGGCGGCAGTTCAACGCCGGGCCACGGCGCCCGGCCTCAGCTGGAGATCTGCCGCTGCGCGGCGGCGCCCTCGGGCGCGCCTTCGGCGGGGGCGCAATCGCCGGCGTGCTCGCGGCTGATCACCGCGTAGGGCCGGAACTCGGGCGCCAGGGCCGCCGCGGCGTCCTGGGCCTGGCGCCACTGCTCCATGCTCTGGCACAGCCGCCGCGCGCTGGCTTCGATCACCTGGCTGCCCTGGTCGGCTTCCTGGCCGGCCTGATCGGCGTTGCCCTGCAGCACGCCCTGGAACACCTGGCCGATGGTGTGCAGCGCGAAGCCGGCGCTGTCCAGGCCCAGGCGGCGCGCCTGCTGGTCGAACGCCACCGCGTCGGCGTTGTAGCGCGCCAGCGCCTGCTGCGCCGGCGGCGACAGCGCCACCTCGCTGCCGCCGATGCTGAGCCGCCCCGCAGCGTCAACCCGGGCGCGGTCGTGCCCCCTGAGCTTGATCACCACCGCGCCCTTCTTCAGCGCGATGTCGCCGCTGTCGAGCACGGCGAAGCCGTTGTGCGCGGCGGCGGCGTGCCCGCAGGCGGAAAAGGCCACCGCCAGCAGCAGGGCGGCAAAGCGGACGTTGATGTGGTGCATGGCAACCTCGGACCGATATGGCTCGGCGCCCCAATGGCGCCGCTACTTGGTCCGGAGTTGGATGCGGCAGACGGCGCGGCGGATTCAGCCGCCGCGGAAATTTGTCCGGCGCCCGGCGGCGGCCGTATAGTCTGCGGCCGCCGCCGCTTGCGATTGATCCGCGCGGCGCCGAAGCCAGGCCCGATCTTGTCCGCCGATACCGCCCCGCCCGACCCACCGCCCGCCGCAACGCTGCGCGTCAACGGCTACGACCTGCCCTATGTCGAAGCCGGTGCCGGGCCCTTGCTGCTGCTGGTGCACGGCAGCCTCTGCGACTACCGCTTCTGGCGCCTGCAGATGGCGCCGCTGGCGGTGCGGCGCCGCGTGGTGGCGGTGAGCCTGCGCCATTACTGGCCGCAGCGCTGGGACGGCAGCGGCGGCGACTTTTCGCCGCAGCAGCATGCCGACGATCTGGCCGCGTTCATCGAGGCGCTGGACGCCGGCCCCGCCGACCTGCTGGGACATTCGCGCGGCGGCACCGTGGCCTACCGGCTGGCGCAGCAGCGGCCGCAGCTGCTGCGCTCGCTGGTGCTGGCCGAGCCGGGGCTGAACGCCGCCGCGGTGCGGGGCGAGGCGCCGGCGGACGTGGAGCGGGGCGGCTTCCGCCGGCGCGCGCTGGCGCTGATCGAGGCCGGCGACGCCGATGCCGGCCTGAGCCTGTTCATCGACACCGTCAGCGGCGCCGGCACCTGGGCGCACATGGTGCCCTGGCTCAAGCGCATGATGCGCGACAACGCCGCCACGCTGCTGGGCCAGGTGCGCGAGTCGTACGACACCGTCACCGCCGCCAGCGCGCTGCAGCTGCGCAAGCCCTTGCTGCTGCTGGGCGGCGCGCACAGCCCGGCGCCGTACCCGGCGCTGCTCGATGCGCTGCAGGGGCTGCTGCCCGGCGCGCAGCGCCACACCGTGGCCAACGCCTCGCACGCCATGAACCTGTGGAACGCGCGCGACTTCAACCAGGCGATCCTGGATTTCCTGCCCGCGCCCTGAAGCCGCCGCGCGCTTCCACGGTTTTTGCACAATTCCCGCACCGGCGCGGCATGCGCGGCGCCTAGCATCGGCGATGGGCCAATCCGGCCCCCGCCGCAACGAGCCGCGCCATGCCGCTGCCGCAAGCCCTGCCGCCAGTTTCCATCCTGCCGATCACTCATCCCGCCGCGGCCGCGGCACAGCCGCGGCAGCGCGGCGCCGAGTGCCTGCGCTTCGCCGGCGGCGAATGGCTGATCAACGAGTCGTGGCGCGAGCCGGTCGATGGCGGCGCGGTGCCGCGGCAGCGCCAGCACCTGTACTTCCAGTGCAGCGCCGCCGCGCCCTGCGAAGCGATGGGCGAAATCGGCCCCGCCGATGCCGGCGGCGCCGCGCCGCTGCTGTTCCGCAGCGGCGAGCGCTGCGCCATCGTGCTCGGCCGCAGCGTGTTCCAGCGCTGGCCGCGGGCGCAGGGGCCTTACTGGTACCGCGTGACCACGCAGCCTTTCGGCGCCGCGGCGTTCTTCCTGCGCGCCTACCTGCGCCGGCACGACGCCGCCGCCGGCGCGGCGCCGGGCCTGAAGCTGCCGGAAGTGCCCTACGCCTTCGGCCACCTCGACCTGGAGCGCAATGTGCTGGTCACCAGCCGCGCGCGGGCGGACGCACGCTTCCCGCTGTTCCTGGTGTACAGCGCCAACGACTACGGCCTGCCCTGGCTGTTCGACCACGAACGCACGCGGCGCGTCAACGGCATGCGCTGAGGCGGTACCGCTGGTTACGAAATTGGTTCAGCGCCGGCGGCCGGGCGGCCCGCTTTGGAGGGCTTTCCGTCGCGGGTTTCTACAGCGACGAGGTGCGGCAGCGTGCGGCGAGCAAGCCGGTGGCCAGGCCAAGGTCCAGGTTGGCCAGCAGCAGGCCCTCCTGCCCATAGGCTTGAAAGCACTGCAGCGTGCCGTCCGGGCGGGCGACCGCCGAGGTGGTGCCGGAACCTTCGCTGGCGCAATTGACCGAGGCGAAGTAGCAGCTGTTCTCGGCCGCGCGGCACAGCATGGCCTTCTCGTGGAAGGTGTTGGCGGGATCGGCGAACGTGGCCGGGCGATAGCTCCCGGGTGAGGCGACGTGCGCGTGCGGGTGAAACACGACTTGCGCGCCGCGGCGCGCGGCCCAGCGCACCGTCTCCGGATATCTCCATCCTTCGTGGCAGATCACCACACCGAAAGTCAGCGCGCCGGCAGTGAAGACCCGGCGCTCAGTGCCGAGTGCCGGATAGGTGGCCTCTTCCGACGGATCGATCTGCCCCTTGTCCTGCCACCCGGCCACCGAGCCGTCGGCATTGATCACGCAGGCGGTGATCTGCAAACCGCGATCGGTCACGCGCTCCGTGCCGAGGATGACGGTGATGTGGGAAGACCGGGCGGCATCCGCCACATCGGCCCAGGCCCGCTGCAGAAATGCGGGGTCCGGCGGCGGCGCCGCCGTGCCCGGCCAGCGATACCCCGGAACGAAGCATTCCGGAAAGCACACCACCCGCGCGCCTCGCTCTGCCGCTTCGGCCACCGCCGACCTTGCCAGAAGCACGGACTCCTGCGCAGTCGCCGGTATGCGGATGTTGGCGAGGGCGATACGGATGGTGCTCATGCGCTCAGCCTACGCCAGGCCGCGGCTGCGGCCACTCATTTCCAGCTGTCGACAATGCCGTCGCCGCGCGGACACAGCATGCCGCCAGCGGGCAGCGCAACGAAGCGCTGCCTGGCGTCGTCGATCCTCCAGGCCGCCTTCACCGGCAGCTCGGCAGCGCCGGGCTTGTCCTCCACCACCGCAATCACCTCGTGATCCGGCGGCCCGCCCTTGCAGCTGCCCTGGAAGGCAAGCGAGGTTCCGGCTTCGGCGGGGACTTTCAGGGCGTCGCGGATGATCGAGTGATGATCGGCGATCACCACGTAGGTCGCGCCGCAGATCCTCCACCAGATTTCGGCGCCCCAGTCGAGCTCGTCTCCGCCCAGGTCCTTGAGCCCGAGCGCCTTGCGTCTGGCTTCCGTGGCCTCGACCGGTCCGTCGGGCAGGTGCCGGCCCTGCAACGCCTTGGCGATGTCCATGCCGCAGCTGATGCCGGAGAGGCCTTCCGCGGCGGCGGCGCTGCCGCAGGCCATGGACAGGACCAGCCACGATATGACATGCGCTTTCACCGGCCGCCCCTTCGACGCGGATGGAGCACGCATTTAATGCGCCTTTGCCCGCTGCTGCAAGCGGGCCGCGCCGGGATCGCTGCGCCGCCCGGGCGCAGGCCCTACACTGGCGCGGTCGACGAACCTTCCGCCGCGCCATGCCCGAACTGCCGGACCTGACGGTATATCTGGAGCGCATCGAAGCGCTGGCGCTGGATGCGCCGCTGCAGGAGCTGCGCATCGGCAATCCCTTCGTGCTGCGCACGGTGCAGCCGCCGCCGGCGGCGCTGGCGCAGCGGCGCCTGCGCGGCGCCACGCGCATCGGCAAGCGCCTGGTGCTGGAATTCGAAGGCGAGCACTTCGCGCTGGTCCACCTGATGGTGCTCGGCCGGCTGCACTGGAAGAAGCCGCGCGCCGCCATTCCCAAGGGCTCGGGCCTGGCCGCGTTCGACTTCGAGCACGGCACGCTGCTGCTGGTGGAGCACGGCAGCAAGCGCCGCGCGGCGCTGCACCTGGTGCAGGGCCGCGAGCAACTCAAAGCCTATGACCGCGGCGGGCTGGAAGTGACGCAAGCCGGCGCGGCGGATTTCGCCGCGGCACTGACGCGCGAGAACCACACGCTGAAGCGCGCACTGACCGATCCGCGCGTACTCAGCGCCATCGGCAATGCCTACTCCGACGAGATCCTGCACCGCGCGCAGCTGTCGCCTTTCAAGCAGACACGTGCGCTCGACGGCGACGAGCAGCTGCGCCTGTATCACGCCGCGCGCGCGGTGCTGGAGGAGTGGACCGCGCGGCTGCGCCGCGAAGCCGGCCAGGGCTGGCCGGAAAAGGTGACGGCGTTCCGCCCGGAGATGGCGGTGCACGGCCGCTACAAGCAACCCTGCCCGGTGTGCGGTGCGCCGGTGCAGCGCATCGTCTACGCCGACAACGAAGCCAACTACTGCGCGCGCTGCCAGACCGAGGGCCGCCTGCTGGCCGACCGCGCGCTGTCGCGGCTGCTCAAGAGCAACTGGCCGAAGACGCTGGACGAGCTGGAGCGCTGACGGCGCTTGAGGCGTGACGCTGTCACATTGCGCATGACGATCGTGTGATGCCGCGGCGCACCAAAATAATCGACGCCTTGTTGCGGCGTGGAAAAAACGCGTCCATCCACAAGCGTCACGCGCTGGTCAGAAAATCGTCACAACCGGTAAAAGCACACAAGAACGGGCCCTGCAGCGGCGCCATCCAGCAGTTGTACAAAAGTTATCGACAGGCGCTGTGGATAGACGCGGCGGCTCCGGACAAAGATTTCAATCGGAATGTGACATCGGCAGTGCCGCGTTTGCCGGGTCTTCGGCCGGTGCCCGCGGCACCGCAGACTGCCGGCACCGCGCGCAACGCTTGCGCCTGGACGCGGCGCCGCTCGCGCTTACTCGGCGAGCAGCACGCCGGCGCAGCGCACGTAGACGGCGATGGCGAGCGCCAGGCCGCCGAGCAGCACCAAGGGAACCGAGACCACCAGGTAGGCCGCGGTGTAGACGCCTTCCAGCAGGTCGGCGCTCAGATTGCGCTGCGTGGTGCCGGGCCAGATGCGGCCCAGCTCGGCATAGTCTTCCCCGGCCAACGCGGCGGCGGAGAATCTCCTCACGGGTTTTTTGACTTCCACAGGCTACCTCCCGAGGTATCCCATTTTGGAACCGGGAATCCGGCCCCTTATTGACGAAGCAATTTCACATCACGGCGAAATACTTTGCTGTACCGCCCATACGCCGCCGAATGCCTCTCGGCGGGAACCCGGCGCCAAGGCAGATGAACGGCTGAATTGCGGTGACATCCGGCAATGCGCGCAAGGTGAGGCTCGATTGCGGATTTGCCGCTTTGGACGAATGAACTGCGGTACTCCCATTTTTTATTCTCGTTGCGCGCCGCGTCGGGTCGCGGCCCCTCCCTGGACCATGAAGGACTTTAGTCGATTGCACCGCCGCTTGTGAAGGGCTGCCACAGCGTTGTTGCAGCAGGCTTTGCCGGGCCCTTTCCATCCCGCCGCCGGATGCCGTGCACTCTTGGCGGGCACGGCGCCGCAACGCTGTCCGCAACCGGCGCAAATGGCCGTTTTCGCGCCCAGGCGCAGGGCATCGCCGCGCCCATCGCACTGCAGCAATCAAACCGCCCGCACCAGTACCGTGCATTCCACCCCAGCCGCGGAACAGGCGGCGGGCGCGGCGCGGTGCGCCACC
>CAYVKA010000113.1:0-13358 GCA_964451925.1 uncultured Nevskia sp.
ATAGCGGCGCGCCGCCGGCCGCGCCGGCCGCTGCCGCCGGGCAGCCGCAGGCGGAAGCGCTGGGCGCGGTGGTGGTCACCGCGCAGAAGCGCGAGCAGAAGCTGCAGGACGTGCCCGTCGCCGTCACCGCGCTGACCGCGCGGCAGCTCGAAACCCGCGGCATCGAGGACATCGCCGACCTCAGCGCCCTGGCGCCCGGCCTGCAGGTGGAGCAGTCGCCGTCCAACCGCGCCGTGGCGCAGACCGCGATCCGCGGCAACGTGCAGATCAATCCGGCTATCTACTGGGACACCGCCGTCGGCGTGTACCTGGACGGCGTGTTCCTGGGCAAGGCGCAGGGCTCGGTGTTCGACGTGGTCGACCTCGACCGCGTGGAAGTGCTGCGCGGCCCGCAGGGCACGCTGTACGGCCGCAACACCATCGGCGGCGCCATCAACCTGGTGACGCGCGAGCCCAGCGGCGAGTTCGGCGGCTGGGCCAGCGCCGGCGGCGGCAACTACGGCGCCCACGTCGAGAAGCTGTCGCTGGACCTGCCGAAGTTCAATGGCCTGAGCCTGGCCTTCGGCGCCGTCTCCGACCAGCGCGACGGCTGGGTCACCGCCACCCCGGGCAGCTCGGTCGACAGCCTCAACAACCGCGGCAACAGCGCCTTCCGCGCCGCCGCCAACTACGAGTTCAATCCCAGCTTCAAGGCCGACTACCGTTTCGACCTCAGCAACATCGAGGAGAACAATGTCTACAGCCAGCTCTACAACCTGAGCCCGCAGTTTCCGCTGTACGCGGCGATGGCCCCCTACCTGTCGCAGCAGCGCCGCGACACCGCCAGCATCAACGGCCCCTCGTTCGAGCACGTCAACACCATGGGTCACTCGCTGACCCTGACCTGGAAGCTCGATCCGACCGACACGCTCAAGTCGGTCACCGCGTACCGGCATCTCAACAGCCGCGACGCCGAAGACCTCGACGGCACGCCGCAGGCGGTGGCGGACACCCAGCGCCTGACCAAGTACCACCAGTTCTCGCAGGAGCTGCAATGGGTTGGCAGCGCGGGACGCTGGAGCTACGTCGGCGGCCTGTACTACTTCCACGACGACGGCTACACCAACAATCCGCAGACCTTCTTCTTCGGGACCACCAATTTCGATTCCCAGTACGGCACCCGCTCCGACGCCTGGGCGCCTTACGGCCAGGTGGACTACAAGGTGACGCAGGCCCTCACCCTCACCGCAGGTCTGCGCTATACCGAGGAGCTGAAGGCGCTGGACCGCATCTTCGGCAGCTGCACCACGCCCGCCAATACCACCTGCACCTATGTGATCAACAGCGGCACCCACGCCATCGGCCGTTTCGAGGCGATGACGCCCTCGTTCACGGCGGCGTACCGGGTCAATCCGGACCTCAATACCTATTTCCGCTTCGCCCAGGGCTTCAAGAGCGGCGGCTTCAACGGCGAGACCGACGATCCCGGCGAGGTCCACACGCCGTTCCAGCCGGAAAAGCAGACCACCTTCGAGATCGGCGCCAAGTCGACGTTCTTCGCCAAGCGGGCCGAGCTGAACGTGGCGCTGTTCAACAACAATGTGCGCAACCTGCAGGAGTCCATCTTCACCGGACAGGGCGCCGCCGCCTCGGTGATCCGCAATGCCGGCCAGGCCATCGTGCGCGGCCTCGAAGTGGAAGGCGCGGTGACGCCCGTGCGCGGCACGCGGCTGTCGGTCAATTACGCCTATCTCGACGCGCACTACAACTCGTTCGTCGACTCCGGCGTGCAGGCCAAGGACAACCGCGCCTTCGTCCACGCGCCGCGCAACACCTTCAACATCGTCGCCGACAGCCGCTTCCTGCGCACCGGCTGGGGCACGCTGGAAGGCACCGCCGACTATGCCTATACCACCGGCTACTTCCTCTACCCCTATCAGCTCAGCACCAATCCCAGCGCCGCGGGTTACGACAACACCAAGCAGTTCGCCGACAACACCCATGTGAAGGGTTACGGCCTGCTCAACCTGCGCCTAGCGCTGACCCAGATCCCGATCAGCGGCGAGGTCTGGGGCGAGATCGCGCTGTGGGGCCGCAACGTCACCAACGAGGCGGTGGCCACCAACCTGATCGACTTCGGCCCGAGCTTCGGCAACATGACGCCGGCCTACTTCAACGACCCCGCCACCTATGGCGCCACCGCCACCGTCCACTTCTGAGCGTTCGCCCATGTCCGCACCGTATTCCCGCAGCCAGCCCTGCCGCCTGTCCCGAGTTTCGCGCTGGGACCTGGAGACCGACGTGGTGGTGGTCGGCTTCGGCGCCGCCGGCGCCTGCGCCGCGCTGGAGGCGGTGCGCGCCGGCGCCGCGGTGACGCTGTTCGAGGTGACGTCGGGCAGCGGCGGCACCTCCGCCCTGTCCGGCGGCGAGATGTATGTCGGCGGCAACGGCGGCACGCCGATGCAGCGCAGCGCCGGCTTCGAGGACCGCACCGAGGACCTGTACCAGTACCTGCTGATGGCCGGCGGTCCCAACGTCGACGCCGACAAGGTGCGCCGCTACGCCGATCACAGCCTGGCGCATTTCGAGTGGCTGCAGGCGCAGGGGGTGAAGTACAAGAACTCCTTCATCGCCCAGCGCATCGTCGAGCCCAGCACTGACGACTGCCTGATCTGGAGCGGCAGCGAGGAGGCCTGGCCGTTCGTCAAGCAGGCCAGGCCCTGTCCGCGCGGACACACGCCGCAGTGGCAGGGCATGGGCGGCGGCCGTTACCTGATGGACGTGCTGGCGCAGCGCGTCAGCGAAGCCGGCGTGGAGGTGCGCTGCAATGCGCGCGTGCTGGCGCTGGTCGCCGACGAGGCCAACCGCGTGCACGGCGTGGTGGTGCGGCTCGACGGCGAGGACCGCTTCGTGCGCGCGCGCCGCGGCGTGATCCTGTGCGCCGGCGGCTTCGTCATGAACCGCGACATGGTGCGGCGCCACGCGCCGCACCTGCTGCGCTCGCAGCATCCGATCGGCACGGTGGACGACGGTTCCGGCATCCTGCTCGGCCAGAGCGTGGGCGGCGCCGCCATCAACATGCACGAGGGTTTCGTCACGCTGCCGTGGTATCCGCCGGAGTCGCTGATCAAGGGCATCTTCGTCAACGAGCGCGGCCAGCGCTTTATCAACGAGGACTGCTACCACGGCCGTGTCTCGCAGCACATCCTGCAGCAGGCCGGCAACCGCATCTTCCTGCTGCAGGACCAGGAGACCTATGCCGAGCCGGAGTTCGGCAAGTTCTCCAACATCAGCATCGCCGCCGCCGGCGAGACCTGGGACGAGGTGGAGAAAGACCTGGAGCTGCCGCAGGGCGCCCTGGTCGCCACGCTGGAGCTGTACAACCGCTTCGCCGGCGAAGGCGGCGACCCGCTGTTCCACAAGGGCCGCAAATGGCTCAAGCCGCTGACCACGCCGCCGTTCGTGGCGCTGGATTGCCGCATCGACCTGTGCTTCTACTCGCATTTCACCCTGGGCGGGCTGGACACGCTGCCCACCGGCGAGGTGCTGAACGCGGAGCGGCAGGCGGTGCCGGGGCTGTATGCCGCCGGGCGCACCGCCTGCGGCCTGCCGCGCTGGGGCGCCGGCTACAGCTCCGGTATGTCGCTGGCGGACGCCACCTATTTCGGGCGCCAGGCCGGACTGCAGGCGGCCCGGGCGGCCGCGGCGGCGTAGGCCGCTGCCCGGGCGGCGCGCCGCGGCTACCGGTGCGGGTGCCGGAACTGCCAAACTAGGGCGGTGCAAGGCAACCCCGACAACGCGGTTTTCGAGCCGGTCTACCCCAGGACCATACGCCTCCTGATCGCGGCCACTGCAACCGTGGCCGCCGCGGCGCTGCTCGGCTGGCTGCTGCAGGTCGAGACACTCAAGCGCCTGCTGCCGGGAAACGCGTCGATCAATCCGCTGACCGCGCTGGCCTTCCTCCTGGCTTGCGCGGCGCTGTGGCAGCTCAAGGACGGTCCGCTCGACGCGCGGCGCCGCTGGCGCGCACGGCTGCCCGGCCTGCTGGTGCTGCTGGTGGGGGGCAGCAAGCTGCTCGACCTTGCCGCGGGGACCTCGCTGTGCCCGGATGATGTGCTGTTCAACAGCCAACTCGGCGTCGGCCAGGCCATGCCCAGCCGGGTGGCGCCGAACTCGGCGGTCTGCCTGTTCCTGCTGGGCCTGGGCATCGTGCTGCTGGATCTGCGCGGCTGGCCTTCCTACCTGCACCCGCAATGGCTGATGGTGCCGTCCCTGGTGCTGCCGCTGGCGGCGCTGGTCGGCTATGCCTACAACAGCAGCGGCTTTTACCGCTACCAGCACTTTGCGCCGATGGCGATGCACACCGCGGTGTGCTTCATAATGCTGGCCCTGGCGTTGATCCTGTGCCGCCCGCAGCAGGGGTTCCTGCAGTGGATTCCGCGCGGCAGCATCGGTGCGCGCGGCTTCCGGCGCATGCTGCCGGCCTGCGTGCTGGTGCCGACGCTGCTCGGCGCCGCCGATCTGGTCGCGATCGGCCACGGCCGCATCGACGCGCAGGCCGGCGCCGCCCTGACCAGCGTGGCGACGGCGCTGCTGATGTCGGTGCTGGCCTATATCGCCGCCGTGTCGATCAACCGCATCGACGCGCAACGGCGGCGGGCCGATCAGGAACTGCTGGCGCGCGAGCAGCAGGAGCGCCGTGCCAACCGCCTGGCCTTGATGCTGGGCGAGCTGGAAGAGCTGATGCGCAGTCACGGCGACGACCTGAAGCGCGGCGCGGACGGCGTGCTCGGCATGCTGGTGCGCACGGCCGGGGCGCAGCAGGGCGGCTTTTACCTGACGGTGCCGCAGGCGCAGGGCGAGCCGCGCCTGCAGGTGCTGAGCCTGTATGCCTACGATCAGGCGGAGCAGACCGACGCCAGTTACGCCATGGGGCAGGGCCTGGTGGGGCAGTGCGCCGTCGGGCGCAAGGCGCTGCACCTCGATGCTGTGCCCGCCGGCTATTTCCGGCTGCGCTCGGCCCATTTCCAACTGCCGCCGCAGCACCTGCTGTTCCTGCCGGTGGTGCTCGACAACGAGGCGCTGGGCGTGCTCGAGTTCGCATTCGCCGCGCCGCCGGACGCGGAGGTCGGGCGTTTCCTCAACTCGGCGCTGCGCATCGTCGCTTTCGGCATCTACCGCTACAACCGCTACAGCCAGGCGCAGCAGCTGGCCGAGGAGCTGCGGCGCTTGCGCCAGGGTTAGAACCGCAGCGCCGGGCGGCGCCTTCAGCCGCTGCGCTTTCAGCCGCCGAGAATGGCCGCGGCCGCTTCCGAGCGGTAGAAGTCCTGCAGGTTGCGGCGGATCATCGGCAGCAGCAGGCCGCGCTGTTGCAGGCCCTCGATGGCCTTCGGCGCAAAGCGCATCGCATCGGCCACCAGCATGTCGCGGCTGATGCCGATCTCCTCCAGCAGTTCGCCCAGCGAGCAGTCCTGGTAGCGCTCGAAGAAGCCGTCCACGCCGGTGTCGATCAGCGTCACGTACCAGTCGGTCTTGCGCAGCTGGTGCCAGTATTCGTAGCCGATGACGAAGAAGTCCTCCAGGTCGGCGCTGGCGAGGAAGCCGCGGAACGCCGACACCTTGACCGGCTTGAGCTGCTGCCACAGGTCCAGCGCCACTTCGCGGATCGAGTCCTCGTCCAGGCGGTCGAGCAGGAAGCGCCGGCTTTCCGACAGCGTCGACTGGATGTTGCGCGAGACGTAGCCCTTGAGCCGGTCCTCGATCGCTTCCTCCAGTCCGGGCGTGGCGCGCTTGATCACCGACTTGCCCAGCTTCATCGCGGCGCGTGCGCCGGGAATGTTGCCGGTGAGCTTGTTCTGCGTCAGGTAGCCCTTGATGCCGTGATAGACGATATCCGCCGCCAGCGCCGTATAGACCGGGTTGGACACCGCCTCGTCCAGCAGGCGCGTGCGCAGCGTCTTCATCTCCAGCACCTTGTCCAGCAATTCCTCGAACTGCCGGTCGCCCAGCAGCTCGCCCAGCCGGGTCTGCGCGTGGACCGGGTGCTCGTGCAGCCGCTGGGCGATGTCGGCGACCAGCTCGGGAATGCCGGCGTTCAGCTCCAGCTGCACCGCGTAGACGCGCACGGTCTCCTTCACCGCCTCGCGGCTGACCACGTCCTTCAGGCTGATCTGCTCGGCGTCGCGCAGCAGCGCGTCCACTTCGTGCTCGATGCGCGCGCGCAGCGCCTTGCCCTGCAGCTGCTGCGCGATGAACTGCGCATGGGCTTCAAGCAGGGCTTCGAGCTGGGCCGCGGCGGGGCTGGGTTGCTTCTTGGCCAATGCAGTGTCTTCCGGCGCAAAGGAGGTGCGCAACGGTGCCCCGGATCGGCCGCGGTGGCAATGGCCGGCGGGCATGGGGGTGGCGCATTCGGGCGAATGCGGCACGCGGCGCCGGCGTCGATGATGCGCGTCCGCGAGGGCCGCGGCGCCCGGTTACACTGGTCCCGCCGGGGCGCCTGCCGCCGCCGGCGCCGGCATGGCATCCGCCTTGCGAGCGCATCCGGCCAACTACAATAGGGTTTTCCAGGGATTCGATATGCGTCGTTCGATGGTATTCGCGCTGCTGGCACTTGTGCCGGCCATGGCCGGCGCCGAGGAGCTGGCCCCGCTCGCCCCCGGCCTGACGCCGGTCGGCGCCGAGCAGGCCGGCAACCCGGACGGCGCCATCCCGGCCTGGAGCGGCGGCCACCCGCGCTCCGGCAAGCTCAGCGGCGAATTCCCGCGCGACGAGCAGATCGATGGCGACAAGCCGCTGTTCAGCATCACCCACGACAACTACGCCCGCTACGCCGAGCGCCTCAGCGAGGGCCACAAGGAATTGCTGCGGCGCTTTCCCGACTACCGCATGAACGTCTACCCGACGCACCGCAGCGTCGGCTACCCGGACTTCATCTACAAGGCCACCGCGGCCAACGCGGTGAGCTGCAAGCTGCTGGGCAGCGACGAGCCGGACGGCTGCCGCCAGGGCTTCCCCTTCCCGCAGCCCAAGTCCGGCGCCGAGGTGATCTGGAACCACAAGCTGAAATGGCGCGGCGAGGCGGTGCTGCGCTTCAACAACCAGTTCATCGCGCAGCCCGACGGCAGCTACCAGCAGACCAAGATCCTGGAGAAGGTGAAGTTCTACTACGCCAGCCTGCGCAACCCGGTGACGCTGCGCAACGGCGAGGGCGAGTTCCTGCGCTACCTGTCGCAGACGCTGTCGCCGCCGCGCCTGGCGGGCACCTACATCCTGCTGCAGGACAAGGCCGGCACCGGTGACACCGGCCGCGCCGCCTGGCTGTACACGCCGGGCATCAAGCGCCTGCGCCGCGCGCCCACGGTGCAGTACGACAACCCCTACGAGGGCACCGACGGCAACCAGTTCTACGACCAGGTCGACATGTTCAACGGCGCGCTGGACCGCTACAACTGGAAGCTGGTGGGCAAGAAGGAGCTGTATCTGCCCTACAACTCCAACCACATCGCCGGCAATGCCGTGCACTTCCGCGACCTGATCCGCCCGCACCATCTCAACCAGGACCTGCCGCGCTACGAGCTGCACCGCTACTGGATTGTCGAGGCGGCGCTGAAGCCCTCGGCCAACCACACCTTCAAGCTGCGCCGCTTCTACATCGACGAGGACAGCTGGAACATCGAGGCGGTGGACTGTTACGACAACAAAGACCAGCTGTACAAGTTCCAGGAAGGCCACCTGATCACCACGCCCAGCGTGCAGGCGGCGACCACCGTGCCGGAAGTGATCTACGACTTCTCCTCCGGCCGCTACATCGTCACCGCGGCCTTCAACGAGGACCAGCCCTACGACCTGGCGGTGACGCCGGCGGACGAGGAGCTGACTCCCGGCGCGGTGCAGAAGCTGACCAACAAGTAGATTCGGGAATCGGGAATCGGGAATCGGGAATCGGGAATCGGGAACGGGGGGGCACGATTCCCGATTCTCCATTCCCGATTCTCAGCCCGATGGCATCGCGCCCTTGGCCGACTTCGCCAGCAGCCCGGTCGGCAGCACCCGCAGCAGCTTGCCCACCACGTTCCAGGGATAGACCGGCACGGTCGAGGTCTGCACGCCGCGCTCGATCAGGTCGGCGATGATGCGCGCGCCCTTGTCCACGCCGATCAGGAACGGGCGGCTCTTCATGTCCTGGTTGATCGGCGTGTCGATGTAGCCGGGGAACAGCGTGGTGACGCGGACCGGCGTGCCGTGCAGTTCGCCGCGCGCCGCGTCGGCGTAGACCGCGATGGCCGCCTTGGAGGCGCTGTACGAGCCGGCGCCGGGCAGGCCGCGAAACGCCGCCACCGAGGAGATGACCACGATCTGGCCGTGGTTCTGGCGGCGGAACAGCGCCACCGCGGCGTCGATCGTGGCCATGGCGCCGAGCACGTTGGTCTCGATCACCGCGCGGTCGGCGTCGAAGTGGCCATGGCCGATCGGGCCGGTGCTGCCGATGCCGGCATTGGCGATGACCAGGTCGAGGCCGCCGTGCGCCTCGGCGGCGCTGTCGATGGCGCTGTGCACGTCGGCGTAGCGCGTCACGTCCAGCGCCTGGATGGCGATGCGGCGCTGCGGAAAGCGCGCGTCGAGCCCGTGCTTGAGCTGCTCCAGGCTTTCGCTGCGCCGTGCCGCCAGCACCAGGTCGTAGCCGCGCGAGGCCAGTTCGGGCGCCAGGGCCAGGCCGATGCCGGAGCTGGCGCCGGTGAGGAATGCGGTTTTGCTGTTCATGGACGGGGCGGGGCAGGGGCGGGTGGTGCAAATGATAAGCCCGGCTTGCGCCGGGCTGTGTGATGAATCGGTGAAACGGCCTCAGATTCCGGCGGCGTGCAGCGCGTTGCCCGCCGCGATCGGATCGCCGGTGCGCTCGTAGGTGTCGACCCAGTTGCTGTAGGTGCGCATCTGCCCTTCCTTCCACGGGTGGTAGCCGGGCTTGTAGTAGGCGAAGTAATGGCCCAGCACCGGGGCGTAGAGGCCGCCCGGCTTGTACAGCCACCACAGGCCGCGCAGCCACAGGCCGGCGCGCTGGCGCAGGCTGAAGCCGTCGACCTTGAACATGTGGGCCATGATCAGGAAGGTGTGCAGCGGCAGGCCGAAGGTCACGTGCAGCATGGCCATGATGCGCGTCAGGTAGCCGACGCCGGCCACCTTCTGCATCACGTCGTAGGCCACCGCCTTGTGCTCGATCTCCTCGATGGCATGCCAGGCGTACATGGCGCGGATGCGCGGGTCGGTATCCTGCAGGATCTCGCGGCGCTCGAAGAAGCTGTGCGCCATGATCGCCGTCATGTGCTCGGAGGCCGCGGTCTGCGCCAGCGTGTAGCGGCGCGAGAAGAAGCGGCGGAAGATGTTGAACATGATGTGCTTCTGCCGCTCCAGCAGGCGCGGCACGTTGACCCCCTGCTGCTGCAGGCGGTTGTTGAACTGGGTGTGCACCATGCCGTGCTGGCCTTCCTGGCGGGTGAAGTCGCGCACCTGCTGCGCCAGCTGCGGATCGTCGATCTGCCCGCTGAAGTCGCGCACGCAGACGATGAAGAACTTCTCGCCTTCGGGGAACAGCGTCGACAGCGCGTCGAAGAACCGCGTCTTGAACGGGTCGCCGCCGAACCAGTACTTGGGGATGTCGCCGTCGAGGCCGAAATCGAGCTTTTCGCGCGGCACGATGGCCTGCGCCTGGGGGTTGCCCTGCTGCATGGCGGTAAATGCTCCTCCGACGCCAATGATCTGTCCGCTGACTCTAGCCGCGCGCCGTCCCGGGCACTATGACCGCCGGCGACCGCAGGGAACAATTTGCGACAATGCCCGGCCGTCTACAGGCTGCTGAAGAACGGCACCGAGCCCAGCACCAGCGTCAGCAGCAGGCAGCGCGCCGCCAGGCCGGCGCGGGCGCAGAAGACGATGAACGGCAGCAGGACCGGCAGCACGTAGCGGAAGTCGTTGCTGCAGGCATACGGCGTCTGGATGCGCAGCGTCAGCAGGCTGGCCAGCCACAGCAGGCCCAGCGCCAGCAGCGGCAGGTCGCGCCACTGCGCCAAGCGCGGCCAGCGCGCGGCGCGCAGCAGCAGCAGCAGCAGGCACAGCAGCAGCGCGCCCCAGGCGTAGGCGATGAAGCGGTGCATCGGCCCGTCGAAGCGGAATTCGCCGCTCAGCGCCGAGCGCAGCAGGTAGTTCCAGAAATTGCTGCGGCCGGTGGCCTCTTCGTAGGGCGCCATCCACGGCTGCGTCAGGAACACCGGCACGTCCAGCGGCAGGAAGTAGCGCAGCTGCAGCGGTACGCGCAGGCCGCTGCTGAGGCCGTCGCTGTTGGCGATCAGCCAGTGCGGGATTTCGCCGCGCCAGTAGTAGTACAGCCGGCTGGCCAGGCTCAGCAGCAGCCCGGCACCGACCACCGCGCCGGCCAGCGCCGCGTCGGCCCAGCGCCGCGGCGCGCGCCAGCGGCGCAGCAGCCGCAGCAGCAGCAGCAGCGCCAGCGCCGCGGCCAGGGCGATGGCGTTGCTCTTGGCCAGCAGTGCCACGGCGGTCAGCAGCGCGGCGGCGAGCAGGTGGCGGCGGCGCCCGCCGCGCCACCAGCGCAGCAGGTACCAGGAGGCGGCGGCGGTGGCGGCGTAGAGCAGCGCGTCGTTGCTGATGCGCAGGCCGTGGATGATGCCGGAGGGCCACAGTGCCAGCGCCGCGGTGGCCAGCGCCAGGATCGCCGGCGAGCGTCGCAGCGCCAGTTTCAGGCAGCCGGCGGAGGCGGCCAGGAACACCAGCCACAAGGCCAGCGACAGTGCCTGCAGGCTTTCCATGGCCGGCAGGCCGAGGCCGTGCGCGGCGCTCCACACCAGGGCGCCGCCCAGGTAGTACAGCGGCGGATGAAAATAGGTCCAGCCCGCGTTCGGCGGCGGCAGCGCCAGGCGCGTGGCGATGTAGTCGATGTAGGCGATATGGCCGCTGTCGCCTCCGGCATCGTGCTGCCGCGTGGTCCATGGCGTCGCCGCCCAGTAGGCGCACAGCAGCGCCAGCGCGGCGATCAGCACCACAGTCTGGCCGCGGCGCAGGCGGAACAGCCGCGCCAGCGTCAGCAGCCAGGGCACGAAGCCCGCGCCGAGCAGCAGCCAGCGCCAGCCCAGGCGCGGCCGCAGCGTCAGGCCGCCGACGCCGCCGTTGTTGTCGAGCACGAACTGCAGCGTGTTGTCGCCGTGGCGCAGCCACGGCGACAGGTCCAGCGTGAAGCCGCGCTCGTAGTCTTCCAGGCCGCCCGCGGGCACGCCGTCCAGCGGCACCGCCTGGCCGTTGATGCGCAGCTCGCGCAAGTGGTCGTCGGGCACGATGTTCCAGCGCCGCGGCGTCAGCCAGCCGGCGCGCAGCTGCACGTCGAGCCGGTTGCCGCGGCTCACTTCGTTGAACACCCAGGGCATCCGCACCGGGCCGCTGGCGCCGCCGGCCAGGTACTGCGTGGCCGTCATACGCGGCTGCACCAGCCACAGCGCCAGCGCGATCAGCAGCAGGCTGCCCAGGCCCCGCGCCAGGCCGCGCAGCGCGGCGGCGAGCGGGGCGGGCAGCATCGCGCTGGCCGCCGGCACGCGCTGCGGCGCTGCCGTCATGCGCGCTTGGTCTCGTGGTACTCCTGCTCGGTGTTGATCGACCACAACACTTCACGGGAGCTGTCGCCTTCACGCATGCAGCGCACCGCTTCTATCGCGGTGAGCATGGAATGGTCCTGGTTGTTGTAGCGGTGCTGGCCGTTGCGCCCGACGCAGTACAGGTTGTCGATGCCGTCGAGGTGCGCGCGCACCTGGTCGAACTCGCCGTAGCTGCCGAAGTAGGCCGGATAGGCCTTCTCGATGCGGATGCGGCAGGTATCGAGGATGTCGGCGCGCTCCACCACGCCGATCTTCACCAGCTCGTCGACAGCGAAGGCGATGAACTCGGCGTCGCTCATCTTCCAGATGGCGTCGTCCTCCGAGCACATGTATTCCAGCCCCAGCCACACGGTGCCCGCCGCGTCGCGCACCATGTACGGCGACCAGTTGTTGAAGATTTGCAGGCGGCACAGCTTGACCTCCGGCTCCTGGATGTAGATCCAGGTGTCCGGCACGATGTCGCCGACGGTGCGGATGCCGGTGGTATTGCGCAGCTTCAGCTTCTTCGTCAGCACGCCCACCGTCATGAAGTCGCGGTAGGGCAGGCCGGCGGCGATGCGTTTGACCTCGTCCGGCGTCGGCTCGCCATCCAGCGCCGCGACCAGGTCCTTCACCGGCATGGTCGACAGGCAGTAGTCGCAGGGGATGCGCGTGCGCACGCCGTCGCACTCGGCGGTCACGGCGACGATGCGGCCGCCTTCGCGGTGCAGGCCGACCACCTTGTGGCGCATGCGGATCTCGCCGCCCATGCCGCGGATGTCGCCGGCGACGTACTCCCACAGCTGGCCGGGGCCGAGCTTGGGGTAGAAGAACTGCTCGATCAGCGAGGTCTCGGTGTCCTTCTGCCGCAGGTCGGTGGCCTTGCGCGACGGCAGCAGCTTCTTGAACGCCGACAGCAGCGCCTTGGACAGCGACAGCCCCTTGATGCGCTGCGCCCCCCACGAGGCCGAGATCTGCCGCGGGTGGGCGCCCCACACCTTCTCGGTGTAGTCCTCGAAGAACATGCGGTACAGCGGCCCGCCGAAGCGGTTGATCAGGAAGTCCTCCAGCGAGGACTCGTCCTTGCGCTTGTTGACCTGCGCCAGCATGTAGCCGATGCCGGCGACGAAAGTGCGCCACAGGCCCAGGCCGGTGACGGTGGCCAGCTTGAGCGAAATCGGATAGTCGAAGAACTTGCGCAGGTAGAAGATGCGCGAGATGCGCTCGCGGATCAGCATCACCCGGTCCGCCTGCTGCGGGTCCGGCCCCTGCGCCGCCCAGGGCTTGTCCTTGCCCAGCAGGCGGTCGTCCAGCGACGGCGCCCCCTGCAGCGGCATGCGCTGCGCCCACCAGTCCATCACCGTGTCGCTCTTGGAGAAGAAGCGGTGGCCGCCGATGTCGATGCGGTTGCCGTGGTGCTCGATGGTGCAGGAGATGCCGCCGATGCGGTCGGTGGCCTCCAGCACCAGTGGCTGGATGCCGCTGTTGTGGTGCAGCAGTTCAAAGGCCGCGGTCAGCCCTGCCGGACCGGCGCCGATGATGATGGCTGTCTTGCTCATATATTTGGAGTGCGTCGAGCGTTGCTGGATGCCGTGCCGCGGTATGTTCCGCGCTGCGCCGGCGTGTCGTGGTCGAGTTTACAGGGGCTAGGGAACCTTTGAACAAGTCCCTGCCCTGCCGCGGCGTGGCGTTTAGCCCCGGGGGCGGCGCGCGGGGCGGGGGGGTCATTGCGGAAAACACCCACCA
>CAYVKA010000114.1:0-13320 GCA_964451925.1 uncultured Nevskia sp.
CGCCGGCGCCCTGCGAGATCAGCGGCACCCCGGCGCGTTCGGCCCAGGTGGCAAGCTGCTCCACCGCCGCGGCGCGAAACGTGTCGCCGGCGGCCAGCAGCACATGGCGGCCATCCTTCTTGAAACGGGCCGCCAGCTTGCCGATGGTGGTGGTCTTGCCGACGCCGTTGACGCCGGCGACGAACAGCACGTAGGGCTTGATGTAGGGCGGGATCAGCAGCGGCTTGGCGATCGGCTGCAGGATCTCCAGCAGCGCCTTCTTCAGCGCGCTGCGCAGCTGTGCTTCATTCTTGATGCGGCCGGCGCGCAGGTCGGCGCCGAGGCGCTCGGTCAGCCAGGTGGTGACCTCGATGCCGGCGTCCGCCAGCAGCAGGCGGTCGCCCAGCTCGTCGATGGCGTCTTCCTTGAGCGCATCGGCGGTGAACAGGCGGCCGAGGTCATAGGTCAGCCAGGAGTCGCCGCGGTTGATGTTCTTGCGGAACTTGGCAATGAAGCCGGGACGAGAGTCTGTCGTCATGTGTCTGATCGCTGCGTTGCCGCCCAAAAAGGCGCGCTCATTTCCTGGCCAGCTCCGCGAACGCCTCGCGGGCGGCGCTCACGGTGAGTTCGATTTCGCGCGGGCCGTGGGCCGCGGAGACGAAGCCCGCCTCGTAGGCGGACGGCGCCAGGTAGATGCCGCGCCCGAGCATGGTGTGGAAGAAGCGCTTGAACGCCTCCACGTCGCAGGCCATCACTTCGGCGTAGCTGCGCACCGCCTGGGCCTTGGTGAAGAACAGGCCGAACATGCTGCCCACCTGCACCGTGGTGAAGGGCACGCCGGCCGCCTGCGCCGCGTCGCGCAGGCCGTCGAGCAGGCTGCGCGTGCCGCTCTCCAGCCGCGCGTACAGCGCCGCGTCATCAAGCTGGCGCAGCAGCGCCAGCCCGGCCGCCATCGCCAGCGGATTGCCCGACAGCGTGCCGGCCTGGTACACCGGCCCCACCGGCGCCAGCTTCTGCATGAGGTCGCGGCGGCCGCCGAAAGCGCCCACCGGCAGGCCGGCGCCGATGATCTTGCCCAGCGTCACCAGGTCCGGACGGATGCCGTAACGGCCGGCGGCGCCCTGCGGGTGCACGCGGAAGCCGGTCATCACCTCGTCGAAGATCAGCAGCGCGCCGTTGTCCGAACAGATCCGCCGCAGGCCCTCGAGGAAGCCCGGCGCCGGGGGGATGCAGTTCATGTTGCCGGCCACCGGCTCGACGATGATGCAGGCGATCTGGTCGGGGTGCGCCTGGAACAGGCGCTGCACCGAATCGAGGTCGTTGTAATGGGCGGTGAGGGTCAGCCTGGCGAACTCGGCCGGCACGCCCGGCGAGGTCGGCACGCCGAAGGTCAGGGCGCCGGAGCCGGCCTTGACCAGCAGGGCGTCGCCATGACCGTGATAGCAGCCCTCGAACTTGAGGATGTAGTCGCGGCCGGTGGCGCCGCGCGCCAGGCGCAGCGCCGACATGGTGGCCTCGGTGCCGGAGTTGCACATGCGCACCTGCTCCAGCCCCGGCACGCGCGCGCACAGCAGCTCCGCCATCTCGATTTCCAGCTCGGTCGGCGCGCCGTAGCTGATGCCCACCTGGGCCTGCTCGAGGATGGCCTCGCGCACCGCCGGGTTCTGGTGACCGAGGATCATCGGCCCCCAGGAGCCGACGTAGTCGACGTAGCGCCTGCCATCGGCATCGGTCAGCCAGGCGCCGTCGGCGCCGGTGATGAAGCGCGGTGCGCCGCCGACCGCGCGAAAGGCGCGCACCGGCGAGTTGACCCCGCCCGGGATGCTGCGCTGGGCGCGATTGAAGAGTTCTTCGGAACGATCCATGAAAGCTGTGTCCAGTAGTCGGGGCGGCCGGTGGCCGCCGCAGCGCGTGGCTGAAATCCACCTCCACGCAAGGTCCGCGCCGCGGCCTTGCGCTAATTATCGAACAAACGGCGGTAGGTGCGCGCCGCTTTTTCCACCGCCGCCGGCCCGCTGTCGCCGAACACGCCATCCACCACCGCCAGCAGGTCGGCCCCGGCGGCGATCAGCCCGCCGCCGTTGTCCGGCGTGACACCGCCGATGGCGCAGAGCGGCAGGCGCAGCGCGGCGCGCGCCTGGCGCAGCAATTCTAGCGTGGCCGGCGGCGCGTCCGGCTTGGTGCGCGAAGCGAAGAAGCGGCCGAAGGCAACGTAGTCGGCCCCGGCGGCAATGGCGGCGTGCGCCCGTTCGAGGGAAGGGCCGCAGCTGGCGCCGAGGATCGCCGCCGGCCCCAGCGCCTGGCGCGCCTGTGCCAGCGAGCCGTCGTTGGCGCCCAGGTGTGCGCCGTCGGCGCCGCATTGCAGCGCCAGCGCCACATCGTCGTTGATGATCAGCCTGGCGCCGTGCTCATGGCACAGCCGCGCCAGCGTGCGCGCATTGGCCAGTCGCGCGGCCGGCGCGCTGTGCTTGTCGCGCAGCTGGATCAGCGCGGCGCCGCCGCGCAGCGCGGCCGCGGCCGCCGCCGCCAGCCGCGCCGGGTCGGCGCACAGCGCGTCCGAGGTGACGGCATACAGGCCGCGCAACGCCGGGGCGGCCCTCATGCGCGGCGCCCCGGAATACGGCGGCCCTGGCCGACGCGTTGTGCGCGCCCCAGGGTCTGCTGGGTCCACTCCTGCGCTTGTTGCAGGGCCGCGCCGGTGTCCAGGCCGCGCGCCAGCAGCGCCGCGATGGCCGCCGCCAAGGTGCAGCCGGCGCCGTGGAAGGTTTCGGGCAGGCGCGGCCAGCGGTAGCGGCGCGGCGCCTGGCTTTGCGTGTACCAGGTGTTGAGCACCTCGGCGCCGGGCTCATCGCCGCCGGTGATCAGCACATGGGCGCAGCCGGCTGCCAGCAGGCGGGCGCCGCAATCGTCCAGGCTGGCGGCTTCAGGGCAGAGCCGGCGGGCCTCGGCGGCGTTGGGGGTCAGCACCGTGACGGCGCCGAACAGTTCCTGGCGCAGCGCCCGCGCCGCCGCTTCGCCGTGCAGCAGGCTGCCGCCGCCGGCGCGCAGCACCGGATCGCACACCACCGGCGCCGGGCATCGGCGGATCGCGTCGAGAATCACCGGCAGCTGCTCCACCCCGCCGAGCAGGCCCAGCTTGAACGCCTGCGGCGGACTGTCGCGCAGCAGCAGGTCCAGCTGCTGCCGCAGCAGGGCGGACTCGGTGGCCACCACCCGCGCCACGTCGTGCGTGTCCTGCGCGGTCAGCGCGGTGACCACGCCGAGGGCGTGGCCGCCCAGGGCGGCGATGCTTTCGATATCCGCCTGCAAGCCGGCGCCGCCGCTGGGATCGAGCCCGGACAGGCACAGGACGAGAGGGAGGGAAGACATGCGCCAGTTTAGCCAATGCCTCCGGCGTCGCTGTCTAGCGGCACGATCCATGCAGAAAAATCCGCCGCGGCTATTGCATTGCGCATTTACTTATGCACATTGCAGCGCAGCAAACGCCTGCAAGCCCCGTCACTACGACATATTTCTGCAAGAATGCAGTAATAAGTTGGTAAGCCATTGATTTAGTTCAATGGTATGAGATGACTAGAAAATGCCCGGCAGGGCAGAAACCCGCATCACAGCGTGCGATTGGGCGGGTACCCAATGGCTTGTTAACAGTGTTATCCACAGTATTTGTGTGTGAATGGCGTATTGCCATTCTTACCAATGAGTTATGGTGGTTTTTTAAAGTAAATCCTTGAATGGGTTTGCGTTGCGGCGGCTGAGCCGTTCCACGTTTTTCGCCCTGGGCCAGCCCGACTGCGGTTATGCTCGCGCGGCTCTCCATAAGAACTTCCGGCCATGCTCACGCCGTATCTGGTCCACATCGGGTACAGCCTCATGCTGCTCGCGCTGCTGGCGCGCGACGTGTTGTGGTTGCGCCTGTTGCTGGTCGCGGCGCAGACCAATCTGAGCCTGTATTCCTGGTTCCGCGGCATTGACAGCATCGCCGCCTGGAACGCCGTGTTCGTGGTGATCAATGCGCTGTGGGTGCTGCGCATCCTGCGCGAGCGGCGCGCGGTGCAGCTGCCGCCGGAGCTGGCGCAGCTGCGCGAGCGCCATTTCCTGGCCCTGGAGCCGCCGGATTTCCTGCGCCTGTGGCGCATGGCCGAGCGCCAGCAGCTCAACGACGCCACGCTGACCCGCCAGGGCGAGGCGCCGCCGGCATTGTATTTCCTGCTGCGCGGCGCGGTGGCGGTGCGCCAGGACGGCCGCGAGCTGACGCGGCTGGGTGCCGGCGACTTCGTTGCCGAGATGAGCCTGCTGACCGGCGCGCCGGCCACCGCCAATGCCGTGGCGCTGGGCGAGGTGGAGCTGATGCGCTGGCCGGCGCCGGCGTTGCTGCAGCTGCGCGGCCGCAACGCGGCGCTGTGGAGCCGCATCCAGAGCGTGCTGGGCCACGACCTGGTGGCGAAGATCCAGCGCGCCTCGGCCGCGCCGATGCCGGCCGAGGGCGCCCGGGCGGAACTGGCCAGCTAGCGAAGCCCGTCCAGGTAATCCGGGCCGAGCAGCCGCATCTGCTCCTCCACCTCGCCGGCGCGCTCCTCCACGTAGGCCGAGGGCGTGCCGGCGTGCATCTTCTCCGGATTGGGCAGCACCGCCGCCAGCAGCGCCGCCTCGCGCGCGTCCAGCCGGGCCGCCGGTTTGCCGAAGTAACGCTGCGCAGCTTCCTCCACGCCGTAGACGTCCGGGCCGAAGCGGGCGATGTTCAGGTACACCTCGAGGATGCGGCGCTTGGGCCACAGGGTTTCCAGCAGCACCGTGAAATAGGCTTCCAGCGCCTTGCGGAAATAGCTGCGGCCGGACCACAGGAACAGGTTCTTGGCGGTCTGCTGGCTGATGGTGCTGGCGCCGCGGACGCGGCGGTGCTTCTGGTTGTGTTCCAGCGCCTTGTCGATCGCCTCGAAGTCGAAGCCGTGGTGCTCGGGGAATTTCTGGTCCTCCGAAGCCACCACCGCCAGCCGCGCCGCCGGGCTGATATGCGACCAGCTCACCCAGCGCTGGTGCAGCGGGCGGATGTCGGCTTCCAGCATGAAGGCGCTGGTCGGCGGCGGCAGCCAGCGCAGCAGCAGCACCAGCAGCACGCTGAAGGCGAGCAGGCCCAGCGCGGCGAGCAGGGCGCGGCGCAGCAGGTGCCTCATCGGGCCGGCGGCTCGCCGTCTTCCGGCGGCAGCTCGTACACCGGCAGGGTCAGGTTCCAGGCGATGGAGGCGAAGCGCAGCCCGGTGATCACCCCCATGCCGAGCAGGGAGGCGATCTCGCGCGACAGGCCGGCGGCGCCGGCGAGGACATAGAGGCTGACGCCGGCGATCACCGCCGTGGCGTAGATGTTGCCCTTGCGCAGGATCATCGGGATCTCGTTGCACAGCACGTCGCGCAGCACGCCGCCGCAGACGCTGGTGATAGTGCCCATCACCACCAGGATCACCCCCGGCAGGTGCGCGTTCTCCGCCACCTGCGCGCCGCTGATGCCGAAGAACGCCAGGCCCAGCGCGTCGGCCCACAGCAGCGTCTGCCGCGGCGTGGGGAAGTGGCGGGTGTAAGGCACCGTCAGCAGGGCGGTGGCGACGATCACCAGCAGGTAGGTGGGATTGGCGATCCAGAACACCGGGTGGCGCTCCAGCAGCACGTCGCGCACCGTGCCGCCGCCGATCGAGGTGACCATGGCGATGACCACCACGCCGAGCAGGTCGAAACCCTTGCGCCCGGCGGCGATGGCGCCGCTCACCGCGAACACGGCGACGCCGGCGTAGTCGAGGGTCTGCAGGATGGGCATCTGGCGGGAATCGGGAATCGGGAATGGAGAATCGTAACAGCCCGCGATTACTCGCTTCTTGCCTCTATGACTCCCGATTCTCCATTCCCGATTCCCGGCTACACCGGCACCGGCAGCGCCAGGTTTTTCCACAGCCGCAGCGTCGGCTCGGCCTGGTTGATGGTGTAGAAGTGCAGCCCCGGCGCGCCGCCCTTGAGCAGGGTTTCGCACAGCCGCGTCACCACGTCCAGGCCGAAGTCGAGCAGGGCCGGCTTGTCGTCCTGCAGCTCCTCCAGCCGCAGGCGGATCCAGCGCGGAAGGTCGGCGCCGCAGCTGGTGCAGAAGCGCACGATGTTCTGGTAGCCGGTGATCGGCATCACGCCGGCGATGACCGGGATGTTCAGATTGGCCCTGGCGCAGCGTTCGAGGAAATCGAAATAGGCGTCGGCGTTGTAGAACAGCTGGGTGATCGCGGCGTCGGCGCCGGCCTCCACCTTGCGGCGGAAGTGCTCGAAGTCGGCGCCGGGCCCGCTGCCCTGCGGGTGCATCTCCGGGTAGGCCGCCACCTCGATCTCGAAAGCATCGCCCTGGGTTTCGCGGATGAAGCTGACCAGCTCGTTGGCGTAGTGGAACTCACCCGGCGCGGACGGGCTCATCGCCGTCGCCGGCAGGTCGCCGCGCAGCGCCACGATGCGCTTCACGCCGGCGTCGCGGTAGCGCTTGAGCAGCGCGGCGATGTTGGCGCGGGTGGAGCCGACGCAGGTCAGGTGCGGCGCCGCATCCACGCCGGTGTGCTCCACCACCTTGACCACGGTGTCGTAGGTGCCGTCCTGGTTGGAGCCGCCGGCGCCGAAGGTGACGGAGAAATAACTGGGCTGCATCGCGGCAAGCTGCGCCACCACGCCCGGCAGCTTGGCCACGCCCTCAGGAGTGCGCGGCGGAAACAATTCGAAGGAAAAGCTCTGAGGGAGAATCGGGAATCGGGAATCGGGAATCGTCACTGGCCTTCACCTTCCGGGCGATCCAGCGCTCTCATTAACGCTGTGATTTTCGCAAACAAGCGATCAATTGCTTCGTCAACGACCTCATCGTTTTCGGCGAAGCGGAGTCTTCTGGCAATCACCAACTGCGTATCCAGTTCCGAAAGAGAGCCGCGTGCAATCGACAAATACTTCAAATACTCTTTTCGCGAACGTCTTGCGGCGCCCTCAGCTATGTTGGATGGGATGCTAACCGCTGCCCGCCGCAACTGGGACACCAAACCGAACTTTTCATCGCTGGGGAATCGGGCCGTGATCAGATAGACCGATTCGACCAAGCTCACGGCCTCTTGCCAGACGGCGAGCTTTTGGTGGGGTCTTTTCACGACTCCCGATTCCCCATTCCCGCTTCCCGTCAGTAGCGGTAGTGCTCAGGCTTGTACGGGCCGTCCACCGAGACGCCGAGGTAGGCGGCCTGGGCGTCGGTCAGGCGGGTCAGCTTGACCCCGATCTTTTCCAGGTGCAGGCGCGCCACTTCCTCGTCGAGGTGCTTGGGCAGGCGGTAGACCTTCTTCTCGTAGCTGTCCTTGTGCGCCCACAGGTCGAGCTGGGCCAGTGTCTGGTTGGAGAAGGAGTTGGACATGACGAAGCTGGGGTGGCCGTGGGCGCAGCCCAGGTTGACCAGGCGGCCTTCGGCCAGCAGGTACAGGCTGTTGCCGGCGGCGAAGGTGTACTTGTCCACCTGCGGCTTGATGTTGACGTGCTTGGCGGTCTTGACCAGGCGGTCGACCTGGATCTCGTTGTCGAAGTGGCCGATGTTGCAGACGATGGCCTGGTCCTTCATCTTCTCCATGTGCTCGAGGGTGATGACGTCGCGGTTGCCGGTGGTGGTGACGTAGATGTCGCCGCGGCCCAGGGTCTCCTCGACCGTGGTGACCTCGAAGCCCTCCATCGCCGCCTGCAGGGCGTTGATCGGGTCGATCTCGGTGACGATGACGCGCGCGCCGAAGCCGCGCAGCGAGTGCGCCGAGCCCTTGCCGACGTCGCCGTAGCCGCACACCACCGCCACCTTGCCCGCCACCATGACGTCGGTGGCGCGCTTGATGCCGTCGGCCAGCGACTCGCGGCAGCCGTAGAGGTTGTCGAACTTGGACTTGGTGACCGAGTCGTTGACGTTGATCGCCGGCACCAGCAGCTTGCCCGCTTCCAGCATCTGGTACAGGCGGTGCACGCCCGTGGTGGTCTCCTCCGACACGCCGCGCCATTCGGCCACCAGCTTGTGCCAGAAGCCCGGGCGCTCCTTGGCCACGCGCTTGAGCAGGTTCTTGATCACCTGCTCCTCGTGGTTGCCGGAAGCCGAATCCACCCAGGTGTCGCCGTCTTCCAGCTCGTAGCCCTTGTGGATCAGCAGCGTCACGTCGCCGCCGTCATCGACCACCAGCTGCGGGCCCTTGCCTTCGGGGTGGACCACCGCGTCCAGGGTGCAGTCCCAGTACTCTTCCAGCGTCTCGCCCTTCCAGGCGAACACCGGCACGCCGGTGGCGGCGATGGCCGCGGCGGCCTCGTCCTGGGTCGAGAAGATGTTGCACGAGGCCCAGCGCACTGAGGCGCCGAGGTCGACCAGGGTCTCGATCAGCACCGCGGTCTGGGTGGTCATGTGCAGCGAGCCGGTGATGCGCACGCCTTGCAGCGGCTTGCCGGCCGCGTACTTCTTGCGGATCGACATCAGGCCGGGCATCTCGGCCTCGGCGATGTCGATCTGCTTGCGCCCGGCTTCGGCCAGGGCGATGTCGCGGACCTTGTAGTCGGCGTTTGCGGGGGTTTTGATCACGGCGCTCATGGTGGTCTCTCACTGATTGGGAGGGCGCGGTTCCTCGGATATCGCCGCACCGAGCCTGATCCGCCCGGGAATCGGTTCCCGGCGGCTTGCAGCGCCCCTCGGTGGGGACAGGTTTGAACGCATTATATCCGCTTATACGGATAAAAGGATAGAAGTGGATTCAGCCACAAAAAAAGGCCGCCCTGGGGCGGCCTTTTTCGGACTGCATGCGGCTTACTTGATCGACTTGGCGTCGGCCTTCAGCGCCTCGGCCTTGTCGGTCTTTTCCCAGGAGAAGGCGGTGAACTTCTCGCCGTTGGGCAGGGTGACGTCGAAAGGCTTGCGGCCGAAATGGCCGTAGGAGGCGGTGACCTGGTACATCGGGTGGATCAGGTCGAGCATCTTGACGATGCCGTAGGGGCGCAGGTCGAAGTGCTTGCGCACCAGCTTTTCCAGCTTGTCGTCGCCGATGGTGCCGGTGCCGAAGGTGGTGACGAAGATCGAGGTCGGCTCGGCCACGCCGATGGCGTAGCTGACCTGCACTTCGCAGCGCGAGGCCAGGCCGGCGGCGACGATGTTCTTGGCCACGTAGCGCGCGGCGTAGGCGGCCGAACGGTCGACCTTGGACGGGTCCTTGCCGGAGAAGGCGCCGCCGCCGTGACGGGCCCAGCCGCCGTAGCTGTCGACGATGATCTTGCGGCCGGTCAGGCCGCAGTCGCCCACCGGGCCGCCGATGATGAACTGGCCGGTCGGGTTGATGTGGAACTTGGTGGCCTTGGAGATCCACTTGGCCGGGATCACCGGCTTGATGATCTCCTCCATCACCGCTTCCTTCAGCGTCTTGTACTTGACGCTGGGATCGTGCTGGGTCGACAGCACCACCGCGTCCACGCCGACGGCCACGCCGTCGCGGTAGCGCAGCGACACCTGCGACTTGGCGTCCGGGCGCAGCCAGGGCAGCTTGCTGTTCTTGGCCTTGCGCACCTTGGCCTGCTGCTCGACCAGGCGGTGCGAGTAGTAGATCGGGGCCGGCATCAGTTCCTTGGTCTCGTCGCAGGCGTAGCCGAACATCAGGCCCTGGTCGCCGGCGCCCTGTTCCTCGGGGTTCTTGCGGTCGACGCCCTGGTTGATATCGGGTGACTGCTTGCCGATGACGTTGAGGATGCCGCAGGTGGCGCCGTCGAAGCCGACGTCGGACGAGTTGTAACCGATGTCGGTGATGACCTTGCGCACCAGTTGCTCCAGGTCGACCCAGGCGCTGGTGGTGATTTCGCCGGCGACGATGGCGACGCCGGTCTTGACCAGCGTTTCACAGGCGACGCGCGCGCGCTTGTCCTGCGTCAGGATCGCGTCCAGCACCGCGTCGGAAATCTGGTCGGCGACTTTGTCCGGGTGGCCTTCGGACACGGATTCGGACGTGAAAAGGTATTCGCTCAAAGGTCAATCCTCGTCATCTGTGTATACGGATAAACGGATATTGTAGAGTAAACGGCAGGGCTGCGCATCTGCCCGGCCACACGCCTGCCGGTAGGCGGCGGATGGTGCCCCCGCTACAATGCGCCACGCAACATTGCAGGTTCGTGTAGGCCGGTTTTGCGGTTCGAGTCCACCAAGGAGCTTCAATGGCATTGACGCCATCCAGCATGCCCCCGCTGGGCCTTTGCGCCCCCGCTTTCGAACTGCCCGACACCCTCAGCGGCTGCGTCCTCAGCCTGGACCGGCTCAAGTCCGGCAAGGCCACGGTGGTGATGTTCCTGAGCAACCATTGCCCTTACGTCAGGCACGTGCTGGAAGGCCTGGTGCGGCTGGCGCACGACTACCGGCCCAAGGGCGTGGCCTTCGTCGCCATCAGCAGCAGCGACTGCGAGACCTATCCCGAGGATTCGCCGGAGCGCATGCGCCTGGTGGCGCAGCGCCACGGCTTTCCGTTTCCCTATCTGTACGATGAAGCGCAGGACGTGGCGCGCGCCTACCAGGCGGCGTGCACGCCGGACTTCTTCGTCTTCGACGGGCAATTGCGGCTGGCCTACCGCGGGCGGCTCGACGAGGCGCGGCCGGGCAACCCCCTGCCGGTGAGCGGCAAGGACCTGCGCCAGGCGCTCAACGCCCTGCTGGCGGGCAAGCCGCCCGGCGAGGACCAGCAGCCGAGCCTGGGCTGCAGCATCAAGTGGCGCGACGATGCGCCGGTCGATACTTCCCTGGTGTGGCGCGAGTAGATGCACGTGGCGGCTTGAACCTTCGACCGCCAACGCATCAGGGGGCTATGCAGGTCGGCTCAAGCGAAGCGGAGCCGACATGCCGTGCTTTCCCGCAGCGAAAAAGCAGTGACCAAGAAACGCCCCGATGTCGGCGCCGGACAGGGGAGAAGGCCCACAGCACGGCAACGCGCAAAAACACCGGCTTCACCGCCACCCAATACAGCTCCCCACGCAAAGCGTGAGGGCCGGTGCCTGCTCAGGCCCGGATCAGCGTGCCGATGCCCTCGTCGGTGAACAGCTCCAGCAGCACGGCGTGCTGCAGCCGCCCGTCGATAATCACCGAGCTCTTCACACCGGAGCGCACCGCGTCGAGCGCGCAGGCCACCTTGGGCAGCATGCCGCCGTGCACCGTGCCGTCGGCGATCAGGGCCTCGACCTGATGCACGGTCAGCCCGGTCAGCACCTGTCCCTGCTTGTCCATCAGGCCCTGCACGTTGGTCAGCAGCATCAGCTTCTCGGCCTGCAGCACGCTGGCCAGCTTGCCGGCGACCAGATCGGCGTTGATGTTGTAGGCGGTGCCGTCGGCGCCGACGCCGACCGGCGCGATCACCGGGATGAAGCCGCCGGCCTCGAGGTGATCGACCACGCGCGGGTCGATGGCTTCGACCTCGCCGACCTGGCCGATGTCCTGGCCCTTGACCAGCAGCTTGCGCGCGCGGATCAGGCCGCCGTCCTTGCCGGTGAGGCCGACGGCGCGGCCGCCCTGCTTGGCGATGGCATTGACCACCGCCTTGTTGACCAGGCCGCCGAGCATCATCTCGACCACGTCCATGGTCTCGGCATCGGTGACGCGCATGCCCTCGATGAATTCGCTCTTCTTGCCCAGCTTCTCCAGGTGCTTGCCGATCTGCGGGCCGCCGCCGTGCACCACCACCGGGTGCATGCCCACGGCTTTCATCAGCACGATGTCGCGGGCGAAGCTGTCGATCATGTCGTCGTCGCCCATGGCGTTGCCGCCGTACTTGACGACGAAGGTCTTGCCGGCGAAACGGCGGATGTAAGGCAGGGCCTCGGTGAGGACGTGGGCGATGTTGATCGCTTTTTCGTGGTCGATCGGCATTTGGACGCGAATGTTGCTGGGCAGTAGGGCGCGGGGATCGGCGGTCATTACGGCGGGCGTCAGTGCCGCCCGGTGTGGCCGAAGCCGCCTTCGCCGCGATGGCTGGCCTCGAAGTCGGTGACCAGTTCGAATTCGGCGCGCACCACCGGCACGAACACCAGCTGCGCCAGGCGCTCGCCCGGCTCCATGGTGAACGCGGTCTGGCCGCGGTTCCAGCACGACACCATCAGCTCGCCCTGGTAGTCGGAGTCGATCAGGCCGACCAGGTTGCCGAGCACGATGCCGTGCTTATGGCCCAGCCCGGAGCGCGGCAGGATCACCGCCGCCAGCCCCGGATCGGCGATGTGGATGGCCAGGCCGGTGCGGATCAGCCGGGTTTCGCCCGGCGCCAGCGTCAGCGGCGCGTCCAGCACCGCGCGCAGGTCCAGGCCGGCGCTGCCGTTGGTGGCATAGGCGGGCAGGGGCAGTTCGCGACCGATGCGCTGGTCGAGGATCTTCAGTTGGATTTTGTTCACGCGCTTAGAGTCTTGTTGCAGCCATTGGGGTTGTGAATGCGTTTGTCGCTCGCCGGGTACTTGGCCAGCAGTGCGGCGGCGCGCGGCGGCCGCGGCAGCAGTTCGCCGCCGCAGTTGGGGCAGCGGCCGTGCATATGCTGGTGCGCGCAGTCGGCGCAGAAGGTGCACTCGAACGAGCAGATGAAGGCGCCCGCCGCGTCGGGCGGCAGATCGCGGTTGCAGCACTCGCAGTTGGGGCGCAGTTCGAGCACTGGCGTCAGACTCCTTGTTGTGCCGCTTGGTGCGTGGCGGCGTAGCGTTCCGCGATCAGGTCGGCCAGCTGCCGCGCCACTTCCGTTTTCGCGGCTGGGCCGAGGCTGCGTTCGCCGCCTGTCCAGAACACTTCCAGCGTATTGTCGTCGCGGTCGAAGGCGCGGCCCTCGCCGACCCAGTTGGCCGCGATCAGGTCGAGCTTTTTGCGCTGCAGCTTGCCACGCGCATGCTCGGCCAGCTTCTCGGTTTCGGCGGCGAAGCCGACGATGAACAGCTGCGGCTGCTCGGCGCGCACCGTGGCCAGGATGTCCGCATTGCGGGTCAATGCCAGTTCCAGCGTCTCCGCCTTCTTCTTGATCTTCTGTCCGGCGGGCGCGGCGCTGCGATAGTCGGCAACGGCGGCGGCGCCGACCAGGATTTGCGCGCCGTCGACTTCCGCCAGGGTGGCCGCCAGCATCTGCTGCGCGCTTTCCACGTCGATCCGCTTGACCCCCGCCGGGGTTTCCAGGTGCACCGGCCCGCTCACCAGGCTCACCTCGGCGCCGAGCTGCGCCAATGCCGCGGTTCGGGCATCGACCCGGGCGCGGTACCCGTCACGAAAAGGATCGGATCGCCGCGCTCCAGGAGAACGTCGACGAGGCGCAGCGTTGTGTCGCGATCCAGCCGAATGTC
>CAYVKA010000115.1:0-12852 GCA_964451925.1 uncultured Nevskia sp.
GGACTGCATGCGCATCAATTGCGCCCACGACGACGCCACCGCCTGGGCCGGCATGATCGCGCACCTGCGCCGCGCCGAGCAGTCGCTGCAGCGGCGCTGCCGCGTGCTGATGGACCTGGGCGGCCCCAAGCTGCGCACCGGCCCGCTGTCGCCGGGGCCGCAGGTGCTCAAGGTGCGGCCGCGCCGCGACGAGCTGGGCCGCGTGATGGCGCCGGCGCGCCTGTGGCTCACCGCGCAGGAGCATCCCTGGCCAGCGCCGAGCGCGGCGGATGCCTGCCTGCAGCTGCCGCGCGACTGGCTGCACGGCCTGCGCGCCGGCCAGTGCCTGCGCCTGCGCGATGCGCGCGAGGCGCGGCGCGAGCTGCAGGTGGTGGAGACCGGGGCCGAGGGCTGCTGGGCGCATTGCGCCAAGACGGTTTATTTCGTGCCGGGCCTGGAGCTGCGGCCGCGCCATGGCGGCGCAGCGGCGGTCATCGGCCCGCTGCCGGCGCAGGAGGGCGCGCTGACGCTGCACGCCGGCGAGCTGCTGCTGCTGACGCGCGGCGACACGCCGGGCCAGCCGGCCAGCCATGACCAGGGCGGCGCGGTGCTGACGCCGGCGCGCATCGGCTGCATTCCGGCCGAGGCGTTCCAGACGGTGCGGGCCGGCGAGCGCATCTGGTTCGACGACGGCCGCATCGGCGGCGTGGTGGAGCGCGCCGACGCCGACGGCATCGCCGTGCGCATCACCCAGGCCGCGCCGGGCGGCTCCAGGCTGCGCGCCGAGAAGGGCATCAACCTGCCGGACAGCCAGCTGTCGCTGCCGGCGATGATGCCCAAGGACCTGAGCGACCTGGAGTTCGTCGCGCGCAACGCCGACCTGGTGGGGCTGTCCTTCGCCAACTGCGCCGCCGACGTGCGCCAGCTGCGCGAGGAGATCGAACGCCAGGGGCCGCGGCGGCCGGGCATCGTGCTCAAGATCGAAACGCGGCGCGGCTTCGAGAACCTGCCGCAGATGCTGCTGGAGGCGATGCAGTGGCCGCGCTGCGGCGTGATGATCGCGCGCGGCGACCTGGCGGTGGAGTGCGGCTTCGAGCGCATGGCCGAGGTGCAGGAGGAGATCCTGTGGATCTGCGAGTCGGCGCACGTGCCGGTGATCTGGGCCACCCAGGTGCTGGAGAGCCTGGCGCGCAGCGGCCAGCCCTCGCGCGCCGAGATCACCGACGCGGCGATGGGCGACCGCGCCGAGTGCGTGATGCTCAACAAGGGCCCGCACATCCTCGAGGCGGTGAAAGTCCTCGACGACATCCTGCGCCGCATGCAGGCGCACCAGCTGAAGAAAAGCCCGCAGCTGCGCGCGCTGCAGCTGGCCCACAAGTTCGCCGCGCACGATGCGCCCGCCGGCCACCGCGGCGCCGCCGCGGCGCCGTCCGGCAGCGGCACTGCCGAGGAGGCAGCAATGAGTGACAAGGTCCGTTTCGCCCACGCCCTGGAAGTCGACGCCGAGTCGCGCGCGGTGCGCTTCACCGCCTTCTGGCACGGCCGCATGATCCCCTGCGGCGTCAGCCTGGACGCGCTGGCGCAGCACTTCGAGGCCGACGCCGTGCATCCCGACGCGGCGTTCGAGCGGCACCGCGGCGCCATCGAGCGCGCGGCGCAGGCGCTGATCCTCAGCCGGCGGCGCGAAGCCGACGGCACCGTGCTGGTGGGCGCGGCGGACTGCGACTGGCTGCACCACCCGCCGTCCGCGCCGCGCAGCGCGGCGCCCGTGCCGAAGGCGCAGGCCCGCGCCTGAGCATCGCCCCCTGGCTCAGGGCCGCGGCGGCGTATGCCGGCGCGGTGTTCCTCGCCGGCTTCGCGTTCGGCGCGCTGCGCCTGCTGCTGCTGGCGCCGCGCATCGGCAGCGCCGCCGCGGTGGCGCTGGAAATCCCGCCGATGTTGTGGCTGAGCTGGCTGATCTGCCGCCGCTGCACCGCGCGCCACGGCGTGGCTGCCACCATCACCGCGCGCCTGCCGATGGGCGCCGCCGCGTTCGCGCTGCTGATGGCGCTGGAGCTGGGCCTGGCGCTGCTGCTCGGCCGCAGTCCCGCCGGGTACGTCCGCGGCCTGCTGGCGCCGGAGCAGGTGCCGGGCCTGGCGGCGCAGCTATGTTTTGGGGTGTTTCCGTTGCTGCAGGCGAGGGTGGGTTCGCGGGGCTAGGGCTGATACGGCAATTGACGCCGTGGGCTGGAATCAGCGCAGCGGAAACAGCTCTTTATCCAACTCGAAGACGTGAATTCTCGAATCCATGCCCACCGCCAGCTGGCGCCCGTCTGGACTAAAGGCCAAACCGCCATTCGAAGTGCCATGGTTATAGTCAATGCCGCCGATTAGCCGGCCGCTGCCTGCGTCCCACATCAGCAGATAGGCTTCAAGGTTTATACCCCCTTTGACGGCCGCGACATAACGGCCGTCCGGGCTCACCGTCAGTGCACTTACACCCTGACCCGGCCCTGTGTAGGTGACACGTCGAGCGCCGCTGAGCGGATCCCAGGCGCGTACCAGCGTGGGCTGATCGTCGTGAAACGTTTCCATATGACCTTGTGCACGCGGGCTGGGTGGTGCCTTCAGATCTGGAATCCATCTTCTTTCGATACTGGCATTGCCCCCGGTGACGATGTCGCCAGTCAACGGATTAGTCACCATGTAATCTAGCTCGACGTCGTAGGCCTTGAACGTCGCCAACCGTTCATTCGTGGCGATACGCCAGGTTTGGATTTCGCCGTTGCCGACTCCGAATACCACCAGGTTGCGCAGCGGGTCTACAGCCACCTGTCTGACGCCGTAGGGGTTCGCCAAGGGTCCAACGTGACCGGTTAGTTCCCATGTCGAGGTGTTGTAAAGCCCCACGCGGCCCGACGATGATCCGAGAATGACCGCAAGCAGCGATTGGTCCGCCGACAGCGCAAAGTGGGCCGCGGCGTTGGAACCCACCGCCGGCATCTCGTCGCCAAGATGCCGGAAAACATGGCCGTTGTCGACGCGAAGCAGGGATACGCTGGTTTCGCGATTTTCAGATGCGACCGCAATAGTAGAGCGAGCAATAACGTAGCGGCCCGTTTTATCGAACGCAAGACATCGCTCATCCGCAGTTCCCATTTTGGGCGCCTGCCAGAGCTCACGATCGTGATCAACCCCGCGCAGGTAGACCTTGGTATTCCAACCATTCGTAGCTGCAAGGAGTTTTTGATCAGGGCTCCAGGCCAGAGTCCCAATCTCTTCAGGGAAGGACAGCGTGGCTATCTCTCTGCCAATAGGCATGAGAGTTGTATCCGATGCACCACCGGAGGACGGAATCGTCATCGCCGCCGCTATCGCAAAAGCGGACGCCCTGATCAGTCGCCTCGCACGCCGTCGCATCGTCAAACTCGCGCCCGCACCTGGTAGCACAGCGCCACCATGCCGTTTTTGTAGGCCTTGACCTCGGTCAGGTGGAGCGGAACGTCCCTGTCGAGCTTCTCGAAGAACGCGATGCCGTCGCCGATCAATACCGGCAGGATCGAGTAGCGCACTTCGTCGGCCAGCCCGAGACGCAGGCATTCGCCGGCAACCGCGCCGCCCCCGGCAAACCAGATCGAGCGGAACCTGGGCCGCAGGCGCTCGTTCACCAAGCGTGCAAGATCGCCCGAGTAGAACTCGATCGTATTGCGGGTTCGCGGCAGATCGCGGCTGGTGAGGACAAAAGTGGGCTTGTCCCCGTACGCCCAGCCGAATCCCTTGGCTTCGAAGCCCAGCGCGGTCTCGTAAGTACGCGATCCCATGACGTAGCAGTCGATGGTCTTGAGAAACGCTTCAACGAATTGCGGCTCCATGGTGTCCCCGCCGGCGAATTCGTCCGCGGTTTCGAGCCAGTCCACACGTCCGTCCCGCCGGGCAATGAAGCCGTCGAGGCTCGCCGCCATGTGGACCGTTACACGCGAGTCAGGATTTGCCATGGTTGTGCAACCCCGGTGATTGGGCGGTGCGCGGTGCGCACCCTACGCGCGGCTACGCGCTGCGCCTGATCTGGAAAGAACGGAACGGCGTACCGGGTTATACCGTAGAACACCCGGCGGCAGCCACTCCCTCTGCCTCCAGTTCTGGTATCAGTTCGGGGCCGGGCTGGACTCCCATCGGTCCGATCGGACGCAGGTTCCGGGGCGTTTCCGGCAAGGCCCTCAGGCGGGCTTCGCCGCCTGCGCCTTGTACGCCGGCAGCAGGTGGCCGAGGCGCCGGCCCATTTCCTCGCCCAGTGCCTGCAGGCCGCTGAACGGCCGCACCATCACCTCGAATTCGAGGATGCGGCCCTGCTCGTCGAAGCGGATCATGTCGATGCCCTTGAGCTGCTTGTCGCCGACACGGGCGCTGAATTCGAGCACCGCGTTGAGGCCGTCGGCGCTGGCGAACTGGCGGTGGTAGACGAAGTCCTCGAACACCTGCACCACGGTGCCGAGCACCAGGATCAGCGCCGGGGCGGGGCCGTAGGCCTTGAACGCCATCGGCGAGCGGAACACCGCGTCGGGGTGGACCAGCGGCGGCAGCCCGGACAGGTCGCGGCGCGCGACGCCGGCGTGCCACAGCTCCAGCGTGGCGGCGGCGGCCGGGTGCAGGTTGGCGGGGAGGGGGTCCATGGCGTTCTCCGGTGAGGGGTGAAATCAGTATGAGGGTTGAGCGCTAGGGAGTCTCTGATCGATTCGTCACCCCCGCGTAGGCGGGGGTCCAGTTTTGATTTCCGGCCTTCGCAAAACTGGATTCCCGCCTACGCGGGAATGACGATGATCCAATCGATCAGAGGTTTTCCTAGATGTTGGCGGCGAGGGTGGTGCCCTGGTGGATGGCGCGCTTGGCGTCCAGCTCGCTGGCTTCGGCGGCGCCGCCGATCAGGTGGACGTTGCAGCCGCTGTCGCGCAGCTCCTGGTACAGCTCGCGCAGCGGCTCCTGGCCGGCGCACAGCACCACGCTGTCCACCGCCAGGGTCTGCTCGCGGCCGTCGGCGCTGAGGTGCAGGCCGGCGTCGTCGATGCGCTGGTAGCGGACGCCGGGCATCATCGCCACGTCGCGCGCCTTGAGCGAGGTGCGGTGAATCCAGCCGGTGGTCTTGCCCAGGTTGTCGCCGACCTTGCCGGTCTTGCGCTGCAGCAGGTCGATCCGGCGCGCGGCCGGCTCCACCCGCGGCGGCTTGAGGCCGCCGGGCGAGGTGTGGCTGGTGTCGATGCCCCACTCGTCGTAGAACTTCTGCGCGTCGAGGCTGGCGCTGGCGCCGCTGTGCAGCAGGTATTCGGAGACGTCGAAACCGATGCCGCCGGCGCCGACCACGGCCACGCGCCCGCCCACCGGCTTGTCGTCGCGCAGCACGTCGAGGTAGCCCATCACCTTGGGGTGGTCCACGCCGTCCAGCTGCGGCAGGCGCGGCGTGACGCCGGTGGCGAGCACGATGTCGTCGTAGCCTTGGTCGACGAGCTGCTGCGCCTGCACCCGCGTGTTGAGCCGCAGCTCGACGCCGTGCAGCTCGATCTGGCGGCGGAAGTAGCGCAGCGTTTCGTAGAACTCCTCTTTGCCCGGCACTTTCTTGGCCAGGTTGAACTGGCCGCCGATCTCGGCGCCGGCCTCGAACAGCGTCACCCGGTGGCCGCGCTGCGCGGCGGTGACGGCGAAGCTCAGCCCGGCGGGGCCGGCGCCGACCACGGCGATGCGCTTGGGCGCCGGCGCCGGCGCGATCACCAGCTCGGTCTCGTGGCAGGCGCGCGGGTTGACCAGGCAGGAGGTGATCTTGCCGGAGAAGGTGTGGTCCAGGCAGGCCTGGTTGCAGGCGATGCAGGTGTTGATCTCGTCGGCGCGGCCGGCGGCGGCCTTGCGCACGAAGTCGGCATCGGCCAGGAACGGCCGCGCCATCGACACCATGTCGCACCAGCCTTCGGCCAGCAGCTGCTCCGCCACTTCCGGCGTGTTGATGCGGTTGGTGGCCACCAGCGGGATGCCGACTTTGCCCTTGAGGCGCCGCGTCACCCAGGCGTAGGCCGCGCGCGGCACCTTGGTGGCGATGGTCGGCACGCGCGCCTCGTGCCAGCCGATGCCGGTGTTGAGGATGGTGGCGCCGGCGGCCTCGATGGCCTGGGCCAGCGTGATCACCTCGTCCAGCGTCGAGCCGCCTTCCACCAGGTCGAGCATCGACAGGCGGAAGATGATGATGAAGCGCGGGCCGACGCGCTGGCGCGTGCGGCGCACGATCTCCACCGCGAAGCGCATGCGGTTGGCGTAGGCGCCGCCCCACTCGTCGTCGCGGCGGTTGGTGCGCGCGGCGATGAACTCGTTGATCAGGTAGCCCTCCGAACCCATGATCTCCACGCCGTCGTAGCCGGCGTCCTGGGCCAGCGCGGCGCAGTTCACGAAGTCGGCGATGGTCTGCTCCACTTCCTCCGGCGTCAGCTCGTGCGGCACGTAGGGATTGATCGGCGCGCGCAGCGCGCTCGGCGCCACCAGCGAAGGGTGGTAGGCGTAGCGGCCGAAATGCAGGATCTGCATCGCGATGCGGCCGCCCTCGCGGTGCACCGCCTCGGTGATGCGGCGGTGCTGCGCCGCCTCCGCCTCGGTGTTGAGCTTGGCGCCGCCGCTCCACGGCCGGCCGCGCTCGTTGGGCGCGATGCCGCCGGTGACGATCAGGCCCACGCCGCCGCGGGCGCGCTCGGCGTAAAACGCCGCCATGCGCTCGAAGCCGTTGCGGGCTTCTTCCAGGCCGACGTGCATGGAACCCATCAGCACGCGGTTGGGAAGGGTGGCGATGCCGAGGTCGAGCGGCTCCAGCAGGCGGGGGTAGGGGGTCATGCGCGGGCACCTTGTTTATGCAACTGGTTGCATTATGGTCCCCGCGGCAACATTTATGCAACTGGTTGCAGAAACAGCCGCCGGATGCGGGTTAGCATGGTGGCCTCGCCGCCTTTTCCCGAAGCCATGTCCCTGCCGCACGCGCTGCTCACCGCCCTGCTTGAACATCCCTGCTCCGGGTCGGAGCTGGCCAGCCGCTTCGACCGCTCCATCGGCTACTTCTGGCATGCCACGCACCAGCAGATCTACCGCGAGCTGGGGCGGCTGGAGCAGGCCGGCTGGGTCGAGTCGCTGCCGGCGCAGAGCGGCCGCGGCCGCAAGCGCGCCTACCGCGTGCTGCCGGCGGGGCGCGAGGAGCTGCGCCGCTGGACCGGCGCCAGCTACGACCCCAGGCCGATGCGCGACGAGCTGATGGTGCGGCTGCGCGCCGAGGCGGTGGTCGGCCCCACCGCGCTGCTGCACGACATCGAGCGGCAGCGCCAGCTGCATGCCGACCAGCTGGCGCTGTATCAGCGCATCGAGGCGCGCGACTTCCCGCATCCGGCGCAGTCGCGCGACAAGGAGTTGCAGCACCTGGTGCTGCAGGCCGGCATCATGCTGGAGAGCTTCTGGGTCGAGTTCTGCGACAAGGCGCAGCGCACGCTGGCGCCCGCGGCGAAGCCGCGCCGCGCCGCGCGCTCCACGCGCTGAGGCCGGGGTGGGCGCTCCCTCGCGGGGGTGCCGCGCCGCGCGGCAGAAGTGACCGCCGCGCGCCGCTTACCCCGCGCCGCCGCGGCTCAGAATTCGGTCCACTGGTCGCTGCCGCCCTCGACCTGGGCGCGCTTGCCGCCGGCGGTGGTGGAGGTGGCGGAGCTGTTTGAGGCGGCGGAGCTGTTTTTGCGGATCGACGCGGTGACCGGCAGCCGCTGCACCGTGGCCGCCGCGCCGGCCGGGCGCAGCGAGGGCTTGCGTCCCGCGCTTTCCGGCGCGGCCGGCGCCGCGGCCGCTTCGGCCGCCGGCAAAGGCTTGGCGCCGCGCGGCGGTGTGGCGGCGGCGTCCGCCGGCGCGCTCTTGCGATCGAGCACGAAGCGCCGCACGCTGACCACCAGCCCGCTGGACTGCTCCTCCAGCGCGCGGGCCGAGGCGGAGACTTCCTCCACCAGGGCCGCGTTCTGCTGCACCGCTTCGTCCATGTGGGTCACGGTCTGGTTGATCTGCTCGATGCCTTGGCTCTGCTCCTGCGACGCCGAGGTGATCTGCCCCATGATCTCGGTGACCTGCTTCACGCCGGTGACGATCTGCTCCATGGTCTTGCCGGCCTGCTCGACCAGCTGCGTGCCGTTGCCGACTTTTTCCACCGAGTCGTTGATCAGGGTCTTGATCTCCTTGGCCGCCGCCGCCGAGCGCTGCGCCAGGCTGCGCACCTCGGAGGCCACCACGGCGAAGCCGCGGCCCTGCTCGCCGGCGCGCGCCGCTTCCACCGCGGCGTTCAGCGCCAGGATGTTGGTCTGGAAGGCAATGCCGTCGATGACGCTGATGATGTCGACGATCTTCCTGCTGGACTGGTGGATCAGGTGCATGGTCTGCACCACTTCGCCGACGGCGTCGCCGCCCTTGCGCGCGGTGTCGCAGGCGCTGATGGCGAGTTGATTGGCCTGGCGGGCGTTTTCGGCGTTCTGCTTGACGGTGCCGGTCAGCTCCTCCATCGAGCTGGCCGTTTCCTGCAGGCTGGCGGCCTGCTGCTCGGTGCGCGCCGCCAGGTCGCCGTTGCCCTGTGCGATCTCGCGCGAGGCGACATGGATCGACTCGCTCGCCGCCTTGATCTGGCCGACCAGGTGCTGCAGGCTCGAGACCGTGGCATTGGTGTCGTGCTTGAGCTCGCCGAAGGCGCCCTGGTATTCCGCCGCGATGGCCTGTGTCAGATCGCCGTTGGCCACCGCGCCGAGAACCCGCGTCAGCTCCTTCAGATTGGATTCGATCGCCTCCATCAAGCGGTTCACGCCTTCGGCGAGGGAGCGCTGCCAGCCCTGCTTGTCCGCGGCCGGGATGCGGCCGCGCAGGTCGCCGGCGCTGGCCGCCTCGACCACGGCCACCAGTTCGTTCTCGGCTTTCACCTGGCCGGTGACGTCGATCCACTGGCCGATGCTGCCCAGCTTCTCGCCGTTGGGCCCGAGCACCGGGTTGTAGACCACGTCGAGCTGCTTGCCGAACAGCGGCATGCGCGAGCGCTCGGTGTCGTTGAGCTGCTGCAGCCGCGCCACCGCCGCTGCGCCGTCCGGGTAGATATCGCCGACGCTGCCGCCGACGAAGCTCTCGGCGCGGAAGCCGGGCGAATAGCGGCGCACGTCCTCCTCCACCTCCTTGAGCATGCGCTGCAGCGCGCGGTTGGCGAATACCACCTTGCCGCTCTGATCGGCGATGCGCACCATCGAGTCGATGCCGTCGAGCGCCTGGGCGATGAAGCCGTTGTGGGTCGCCAGGGCCTGCATTTCGCCGATCTGCCGGGCCAGCTTGTCCTGCATCGAGCCCAGCGCCCGCAGCAGCGTCGATGCCTCGTTGCGGCCGCTGCCGGCGTCGACGCGGTTGTCGAGCCGGCCGGCGGCGATGGCCCCGGCGACGTCGACGGCGGCATTCAGCGGCAGGGTGATGGAGCGCGCCACCGTCCTCGAAAGCAGGGCCAGCAGCAGCACCAGGGCCAGCACCGCGGCGCCGAATTTCAGCGCCAGCGCCTTGATCACGGCATCGACGTCGTCGACGTAGATGCCGGAGCCGATGACCCAGCCCCAGGGCGCGAATCCCTTGACATAGGAAATCTTCGGCACCGGCTGCTTGGAGCCGGGCTTGGGCCAGGAATACTCGATGGACCCCGCGCCGTCGGCCTTGACCCGCGCCACCGCCTCGACAAACAGCTTGACCCCGTTGGGATCGGCAACCGTGCTCAGGTCGCTGCCTTCCATCTCGGGCTTCTGCGGGTGCATGACCATGCGCGGCTGCATGTCGTTGATCCAGAAGTAGTCGTCCTCGCCGTAGCGCAGCGAGCGCAGCGCGGCGATCGCCGCCGCCTGGGCCGCGGCGTCGCTCAGCGCGCCCTGCTGCGCCTGGTCGTGGTAATAGGCCACCACGCCTTGCGCGGTATCGACGACGTGCCGGGTTGCTTCGATGCGGTCGGCGAGCAGGTGGCGGCGCTGCGTCAGCAAGGTCGCCGCAGCGAGGCACACCACGGCGGCCAGGCTCATCGCCAGCAGCAGCAGCAGCCTGCGGGCCACGCCCATGTTTTGCAGAAACCCGGCTTGGGGAATACCGTTCATTGTTCTTAAGCTCCTGGCATCTTCCCGAGAACCATCGGCACCGCATTGCCGCTTCTTAAGGGCTGCTCTTCCCTGCGGTGCTGAATCCCCGATGTGCGGCGCGCCGGCCCCAGTGCCGCTGGGCCGCTGCGGCCGAATTCACGGAACAGTCACGCGGCGCGGCTAAGCTCGGCGCGGGGCCTTGTTTATGCAAAGCGCCCGCAACCCGGCCCCGCGCGCCTTGAGAAACACCTGGCGCAGTGGTTGCTTTGAATTCCCGCACACCCCAGAGAACCCCCAGCCCCTAATGCCGCCCCCAACCAGTGTTCCGCTCAAGAGCGCCGCGGCGCCAGAATCCGTCTCCTTCAAGAACTACCTGCTTCGCGCGCTGGCACTGGCCTTCATCGGCAGCCTGTACCTGCTGCTGCCCCTGCTGCCGCTGCTGGCCAGCGTGGTGTACGGCCGCTCCAAGTACGTCAGGGAGTATCCGCGCACGCTGAAGAAGATGGTGATCCACCTGCAGGCCCTGAGCGAAGGGCCGGTGCTGCACTACCTGCAGGATGTCGCCGGGCGGCAGAGCAGCATTCCGGCGGAGGTGCGCGGCGCCTGCACCCAGTGCGGCAACTGCTGCCTGGACAAGCGCTGCGTGTTCCTGGAGCAGACCGCCGAGGGCAAGTACATCTGCGGCATCTACCACTCGCCTTTGCGGCGCTACTCCAACTGCGGCTCGTTTCCGCTGAGCGCGCACGATATCGAGCGCTACGCCTGCCCGGGTTACACCGTGGCCCAGGCCGTGGAGGCGCCGATCCACTGGATCCGCCCGGCCGCCGCCGCGAAGTGAGCGGCGGCCGCCGGCGCCCGGCGGCAGCGGCGGCCGGCGCGGCGCGGACCAACATGGTGCGCCCGCCTTGCGGCGGGTACACTGATATCGCTTGCGGCACGCGGCTTGCGTTGCCACGGCGGTGCCCGCGCAGGCCCGGCCTGCGCAGTCCGGCGCCGCGCATTCCCTTCCACCATTTGCCCCAATCCCAGGACCCATGAACGGTATTTCCCTGACCCGCTTTCTGATCGAAGAGCAGCGCGCCAAGGCGCAGATCGGCGCCGACCTGCGCCTGCTGATCGAAGTCGTTTCGCGCGCCTGCAAGATGATCTCCATCGCGGTGGGCAAGGGCGCGCTGGGCGGGGTGCTGGGCGACGCCGGCACCGGCAACGTGCAGGGTGAGGCGCAGAAGAAGCTCGACGTGCTGTCCAACGACATCCTGCTGGAGGCCAATGAGTGGGGCGGCCACCTGGCCGGGCTGGCGTCGGAGGAGATGGATCACCCGCACGCCATCCCCAACCGCTATCCCAAGGGCGGCTACCTGCTGCTGTTCGACCCGCTGGACGGCAGCAGCAACATCGACGTCAATGTCTCCGTCGGCACCATCTTCTCGGTGCTGCGCTGCCCGGAGGGCATGAGCGGCACCGAGGACGAGGCTTTCCTGCAGCCCGGCACCACCCAGGTCGCCGCAGGCTACTGCGTCTACGGGCCATCGACCACGCTGGTGCTGACGCTGGGCGACGGCACTCATGCCTTCACCCTCGACCGCGAGCTGGGCAGCTTCCTGCTCACCGGCCGCAACCTGCAGATTCCGGCCGACACCAAGGAATTCGCCATCAACATGTCGAACGCGCGCTTCTGGGAAGCGCCGGTGAAGCGCTATGTCGACGAGATGGTCGCCGGCAAGGAAGGCCCGCTGGGCAAGGACTTCAACATGCGCTGGGTCGCCTCGATGGTGGCCGATGTGCACCGCATCGTGACCCGCGGCGGCGTGTTCATGTACCCGCTCGACTCCAAGACCCGCGACAAGGGCGGCAAGCTGCGCCTGCTGTACGAGGCCAACCCGATGGCCTTCATCATCGAGCAGGCCGGCGGCGCCGCCACCACCGGCCGCCAGCGCATGCTCGAAGTCCAGCCGGGCAAGCTGCACCAGCGCGTGCCGGTGATCCTCGGCTCGCGCAATGAAGTGGAGCGCGTCACCGCCTATCACCGCGAGGGCTGAAGCGCGCGGCCCGGCGCCGCTGGCCAGGCATCGCGGCGGCGCGCGGCTGCAGGCCGCGCCTCAGCCTGCCGCCGCGCCGGTGCCGGCGCGGAAAGCCTGCAGCAGCATGGTGCCGAGCGGCCAGTTGCCGAGGCCGCTGGCGCCGTTGATGTGGCCGAGCGCGCCGGCGACCACCAGCCCGGCGCCCCAGGCGGCCGCGCGCTGCCGCGCGTAGGGCAGCGTGCCGTAAGGGTCGTCAGTGCTGGCCACCACCAGGGCCGGGAACGGCAGCGGCCGGTCGGGCGCATGGCGGAAGCTGGCCGCCTCGACCGGAAAGGCCGGGCCGTCCGGGTCCGGCACGGCCACCAGCAGCGCACCGCGCAGCGGCAGGTCGCGGCGCGCGGCCCAGTGCGCCACCAGCAGGCAGGCCAGGCTGTGCGCCACCAGCAACGGCGGCTCGCCGGCCGCCACTACCGCGCGGTCCAGCGCGGCCAGCCAGTCCTCCAGCTCGGGCTGGTCCCAGCTCGAAGGCTGGAAGCGCCGCATCGCCGGGTCGGCCTGCTGCCACAGCGTCTGCCAGTGCGCATCGCCGGAGCCGCCGATGCCGGGAAGGATGATGGTCGCGGGCTGCATGAGGCTCTCGCTGGGGAACGCGGGGCTCCAGTCTAGGGTCTGTTGACAATCATTGGGTCGCTGCGACGGAGGTCATTTTTGCGCAGCGCCTAGCCGGACAGGACGCGGCATGG
>CAYVKA010000116.1:0-12501 GCA_964451925.1 uncultured Nevskia sp.
CTCCTGCATGCGCGCGGCGTCGCGCTCGGCCTGGGCCTGCTCGGCCTCGGCCTTGCGCTGCGTGGCCTGGGCCAGGCCGAGCGCGGCGTCGGCGCTGGCGATCTGCAGCGGCACCTGCTGGCGCAGCAGGTGCAGCGCGGTTTCGGCGGCGTGGTGCTGGGCGTCGGCCGCCTCCACCGCGGCGCGGGCCTGGCCGAGACGGGCGCTGACCTGCTCGTCGTCGAGCCGCGCCAGCACCTGGCCGGCGCTGACCGCGTCGCCTTCGCGCACCTTCAGCTCGGCGATGCGGCCGGCGAGCTTGCCGGCGACGGCGACGTGGTCGCCCTCGATGCGGCCGTTGGCCAGCAGCAGGCCCTCGGGCATGGCGGCGGCGCCGAACAGGCGCTGCCAGGCGAAGGCGCCGGCGGCGAGCAGCAGCAGCGCCGCGGCGGCCAGCGCGAGCTGTTTGCGGGTGGGTTTTTTCCAGTCCATGTCGCGGGGTGGTCCTTCAGAGGGTGCCGATGGCGCGGCGCAGGCGCAGCTGCGCCAGCACGTTGTCGTAGATGGCGTCGTTGTGGTTGGTTTCGCTCTTGTGGCGCAGCGCTTCGGCGTCGAGCACCTCGGTGTTGGTGCCGACGCCGGAGGTGTAGCGGTCGCGCGCCACGCGCAGGTTTTCCTCGGCCTGGCCGAGCGCGGCGGCGGCGACCTCGATGCGCTGGCGGGTCTCGCCGATGTCGAGCCAGCACTGGCGCACCTGCAGGCGGATCAGCGATTCGGCGTCCTGGCGGGTATCGGCGGCGGCGGCGGCCTCGTCGTCGAGCGCGCGCGCCTTGCGCCGGGCGACGCCGCCGTCGAACAGCGACCAGGACACGCCGATGCCGACGGCCCAGAAGCCGTCGTTGGCCAGGTTGCGGTCCTCGACGTAGTAGCGGCCGCCGGACACGGCCAGCTGCGGCCACTGCTCGCCGCGCGCGCTGACCGCCTGCTGGCGCAGCGCGCGGTCCTGCTGCTGCAGTGCGCGCAGCTCGGCGCGGGTGGCCAGGGCTTCGCTGGTGAGCTGCGGCAGCGGCGCGGCTTCGCCGCCGGGGCTGAGCTCGTCGATGGCCACGGCGCTGTCGAAGGGACGGCCGAGGGCGCGGTTGTAGGCGGACTGCGCCAGGTCCACGGCGTTGGCGGCGCGCAGGCGGTCCTGCTCGGCGTCGGCCAGCGCGACGTGGGCGGCGAGGCTGTCGTTGCGCGCCACCAGGCCCTTGGCGTAGAGCGCGTCGACATCCTGCGCGTGGGCCTGCAGCGTGGCGACGCTGGTCTCGGCCAGGCGCTGCGCGCGGCGCGCGCGCAGCACGTCGACATAGGCGCCGGCGACGCTGAGCTTGAGGTCTTCGCGCGCGGCGCTTTCGGACTGGCCGGCGGCGTCGGCGGCGGCGGCCGCGGCGTGCACCGCGCCGCTGATGCGGCCGCCGGTGAACAGCGGCAGGCTGGCGGTGAGCTGGTAGGCGCGCACGTCCTGCTGGATCAGGGGCGTTTGCAGCGTGCCCAGCGGCGGCAGCTGGAACACGGCGGCGGGCGGCTGGTCGAGGTGGTACCAGCCGCCCTGGGCGTTGAGGCTGGGCAGGCGCAGGCCCTGCGCGGCGGCCAGGCGCTCCTGCGCGGCGGCGGTGCGCTGGTGCTCGGCGCCAAGGCGCGGGTCGGTGTGCAGCGCGGCGTCGAAGGCCTCGTCCAGCGTCTCGGCGCGGGCGGCGCCCGACGCGGCGAGCAGCAGGAGGGCACGGAACAGGTGGCGGGTCATCGGCGGCGGTGGGATCGGTGGGGCCGTGGCGCGGCACGGCGAGACGCTGCACAGCTTAGGGGGGCGCGGCGGCGCGGCCCTTGATCCACATCAATGAGCGGCCGGCCGCCGGCGGCTGCGGCGATGGGGTCGGCGTGGGCTAGCCAGTGAGAGGAAACGCGCGCACTCGCCGGCGGCTAGACTGCGGCGATGGAGTCGGCACGGAGGGCGGGTATGGGCGAGTACGGGGAGGGGGCGCCGGACCGGCGGCGGCGCGGGCTGCTGCAGGGCGCGGCAGCAGCGCTGGGGCTGGGGGTGCTGCCGGGCGCGGGCGCCGCCGCCGCCGTCACTGCCACCGCCGCCACCACCGGCGAAGGCGCGGCGGCGGACGTGGTGGTGGACGTGGTGGTGGTGGGGGCGGGTCTTTCCGGCTTGACCGCGGCGCGGGCGCTGGCGCGGCAGGGCCGCTCGGTGGCGGTGCTGGAGGCGCGCGAGCGCGTGGGTGGGCGCACCTGGACGGTGCCGGTGGGTACGCGGCGGTACGATATCGGCGGGCAGTTCGTGGGGCCGACGCAGGAGCGGGTGCGGGCGCTGGTGGCGGAGTACGGGCTGGCGCTGCGCACGGTGCACAGCGCCGGGCGGCACGTGTGGGAGCTGCCGGGGCGGCGCATGGAGTTTGGCGGCACGGTGCCGGCGATGGGCTGGCCGCGCGCCTCGGACCTGCCGTTCCTGACGGCGGGCGGCTTTTCGCCGCTGGCCAAGCTGGACCTGGGGCGGGTGCTGCAGCGCATGGACGAGCTGGCGCAGCAGGTGGGCGCGGCGGCGCCATGGGCGGCGCCGCAGGCGGCGGCGCTGGACGCGCTGACCCTGCGGCAGTGGCTGGAGCAGCAGACGCACCGGCAGAGCACGCTGCAGATGGTGACGGTGATGACGCGGGCGGTGCTGGGGGTGGACCCGGACGAGGTGTCCGCGCTGTACTGGGCGTTCTACGTGGCGCAGGGCGACAACGCCGAGATGCTGAGCAACGGCGCCGGGGGCGCGCAGGACAGCGTGATCGAGGGCGGCTCGCAGCAGCTTTCGCTGCGCATGGCGCAGGAGCTGGGCGCCGCGGTGCAGCTGGGCCAGCCGGTGCGGCGCGTGGTGCACGACGCCGCCGGCGTGACGCTGCACACCGGGCGCGGCGCCTGGCGCGGGCGCCACGCCATCCTGGCGCTGCCGCCGGCGCTGGCCGCGGGCATCGCCTTCGAGCCCGCGCTGGCCGGCGAGCGGCGCGAGCTGCAGGGGCGCATGCCGATGGGGCGCTATGCCAAGGTGGTGCTGAGCTACGAGCGGCCGTTCTGGCGCGAGCTGGGCTACGCCGGCGACGTGGCCAGCCTGCAGGGGCCGGTGGCCGCCTCCTACGACGACAGCTCGGCCGAGGGCGCGGCGCTGCTCGGCTTCATCGGCGGCGACGCCGAGCGCGCCTGGCGCGCGCTGCCCGCCGAGGGCCGCAAGGCGGCGGTGCTGGACTGCTTCGCGCGCTGGTTCGGGCCGCAGGCGCGGCAGCCGCTGGCCTACGTGGAGAAGGACTGGACCCTGGACGACTGGACCGTGGGCGCGCCGGCCAGCTTCATGCCGCCGGGCGTGCTGAGCCGCCTGGGGCCGGCGCTGCGCCAGCCGGTGGGGCGGCTGCACTGGGCCGGCACCGAGGCGGCGCTGCGCTGGACCGGCTACATGGACGGCGCGATCCGCGCCGGAGAGGCGGCGGCGGCGGAGGTGGGGGTGTTGCTGGGGAAGGGGTGAGGGGCCGTAGCGAGACCGCGCGGCGGCTGCCGGGGTGTGATGCGCGTCACACTACGCGTGGCTGCCGCGAGCCGGGCCGCGGCCGTGAGCCTGTCGTGAAGGTTCCCGGGGGACTACCATGCGGTACCGGGTGATATCGGGGGTGCCGCATGGGTCGAGGCGTCGGATCGCTGCTGTGCAGCGGCAGTGTTCGGCCCGGTCAGCAGTAGGCCTATGGGCGAGGAGCATATTCTTCCCGGCGAGTTTATGGCTTTGGTCTTCTTCTGGTGGGGGCCGCCGATGGTGCTGGCCTGGGCCGCGCAAGGGTGGTACCTGGCGCGTCGCGGGATGATTCGGCGTCATGCCGTGCGCTGTGTTGGCGTGGTTGTCGCAACCGGCGTAATCAGTGTAGTTGGCGGCATCGCCCTGCTGGTTGTGTCACCAGTTCTAATGGTTGCTCCTCTCGTGACGTGGTGGGGTGTTCGAGGGGTTCGCAATGTGGCTTAGCTCCGATAGCACCCTCTGCCGCCTTCGCTCAATTCAGCATGGGACGCCACGCTGACCCATGGAAGCGATCTTCAAGATTGCAGGCTGGGGGATGGGGGCTCATGTTGTGCTTTCCCTGTTGCTGCTGGCGATCCTGGGCGACGATCCCTTGGCGGATGAGCTTTTCGCCCTGCCTAACGCATGGCTTGGTCCACGGCCGCGGGTGTTTGGTGTCCGCTTGTTGCGCGCCAAGTATTTTCTTCCCTGGATTGCCCCGCCAGGTTCGATGACGCGGCAACCGCTCGCGGTTCAGGGGCTGTTTTGGATGGCGAGGCTCGCGGGCGCGGCCTTTCCCTGTTTGATGGTTGTTTTCTTTGTGATGTCTTTTGTCGAGAGCGTGCAATCATGATGCCCGACCCTGGCCGCCTGCGGCCGCCATCCGGCGTGACGCGATGAAGCCGGGAGCAGACGGCATCGCAACTGTTGAAGATGCGCTTGAGGCGGTGGGGGCCACTGTCGTGCGAAAGAGTGAAGGCGTCATTCGCTTCAAGGGCGGTGTGTTGCCGTGGAGGCCGATGCTGATCCTGGCGGGAGGCGAGATTACATTGCCCGCCCTGCCGGCCATGGAGCCAAAATCCTCTGTACGTCTTTCATGGCTGACGATGCTGGGCCCTCTGGCGCTGTGCTCGTTCGGGTGGTTGATATGCTGGCTGGTGCGGGCGCCCGTCGGGGTGCCGGTGTTTTTGGCGGGCGGTCCGGTCTTTGTATTTGTTGCAGGGCATATGAAGGCCCGGCAGTGGCTGGATGATCTTGCGCGGCAATGGCTTTCATCCAGAAACCCGAAGGGCGAGGATTGAAGGGGCGCCGCTGCCATGAAGAAAGTGTTTCAACTGGAGTGCGGCGATGTTCAGGAGTCATGGAGGGGCCACTATGCCCGCCTTCGCGGGTCAACGATTGTTTTGCGCCATGTGCCGACCGGGGTGGAAGTAAAAGACGATATTGCCATCGAGCATCACACAAACAGGCAGTTGCGGGTGGCCGAGGCGGCGCTTCGTGAGCAACGCATGCAGCAGCTCACACGGGCGGTGGCGGCGCATCTGAGGATTCCGGGTTTATGAGAGGCAATGGGGTATGACGCTCACTCGCAAAGGTGCCCGTGTTCTCGTGGCCTTGTCGACATTCGTCCTTTTGACGATTGCCTTTGCCGTGTGCTCGCGGAGCTGGGTCACCTGGTATCAGCTTGCGCGTTTCGGGCAAGCCACGCAGGCGTCGGTCATTCTGGCGCACTCCGAGCTTCATGAAGGTTGTTCATTCACCTACGGCACGGGCGGCAATACCTTCGGTTACGGGTCGGAAAGTGGGTGCGCGGACAAGATCGGTCAACAGGTGCCGGCGATCTATCTGCCCTACGGTTCCAACGTTGTAACGCTCAAGGAGCCTGGCATTCAATGGATGCGGCAGTTGGGCGTGATCGTCATTTTGTCGCTCTTGGCGGGTGCCGGTGGCGGAATGTACGCGACCAGGAAGGGCCAGGTCGTCGGCGCGGACGTGGTACTCGCGCAGTTCAACCCGCCGTGGTCGAGAATCGCCCTCGCGGCATCGGCGGGGGCGTTTGCGTGGCTGGTGATCGGCGTGGAAGGACTTTATTTCTTGGGTGATCGCTGGGGGTCGCTGCTCTTATTCTGTGCGCCCATTCTGGCCGCTGCCTTGATTCTTGTCTGGCTGCTGATGGCGGTCCTGACCGTGGCGTTTGAGGATCGGCGCATGATAAGGCTGGCTCCTTCGCTTGGTTTTGTCCTGCTCTGGTCGCTTGGAATGGGCTTTTACGTATATTTTGTGGGCGCACTTGCCGGGATCGACCAGCACTACCCGCATCATCACAATCATCCTCCCATGCACCACAAGCAGAGCGAGGCGCCTTCGCCGGATGCGAGGTAGCAGGAGTGGGGTGCACCGCGCACGCGTCACGCTTTGAAGTTGCGGTGCGTCCGCGTGCGCGTTGCGCACCCTACGCAGGCTGCGCTTGTTGCGCCCCACCAGGGGAGTTCTCGTCATGAATGAAATCGCTCCACAGGCGGTGGATTCCCTGAGCCGGCCTTGCTATTGCTCCCTTTGGCATGATCCGGCGGGGCGGGCGTTGCTGGAGAAGCAGCGGATTCCCTACGGCTATTGCGCGATTTGTGGAGTCTGTGGAAAGCCGGGGCATGCACGGCATGATCCGTCCGGTCCGGGCTCCGGCGGCTGGTGCGATGAGTGCTACGGCGCGGCGGTGCGTGAGCGGCATCAGTCCGGATGACGATGCCTTTCTTTTTGGGATGTGTCAGCAAGGGTGGGCTTCAGCCCACGCCGACCGCCCACGCCCAACCGCGCGTGGGCAGATGAAGCCTGCCCACACTTGCTGCGGGGAAAAAACCATTGATCGTTCGAGCCAATGCCGGCTGTCCGGATGGTCGACCTGGTTCTCGTTCTTTTGGACGGGACGAGCGTGATGGACACCGCCGACGTGCGCCGGCAGTGATGGTGACCTCCAGGGGCCATACCCCCGATTTGAGGCTTGCGTAACCGGATCGCCCGCTTTTAGGCTGAACGAGCCGTTTTGTTTCAATACGGCTGCGGGGGGGCTGTATGCGCAAACATCATCGTCGGTGGGGAATCGGCCTGGGTGCGCTTGCGGTAGCGGTGATCGCACTGGCCCAGACCGTGGGCACGTTGACCGATCTGCATGACTTCGACTCGGGCAGCAACACCGTGCGGGGCGGTGTGACGCTGGCGCCCGACGGCAACTACTACGGCACCTTCTCCAAAGGCGGCGCCAACGGCAACGGCGGCATCTTCGAGCAGGCGGTGGACCCCGCCACCGGCAAGGGCACGACCTACACGGTGCTGTACTCGTTCAGCGCCACCACTCAGGGCAAGAACGCCGACGGCGCCACGCCGCAGGGCAATCTGGCGCTGTCGCCGGACGGCACGCAGCTCTATGGTGTGACGACCTTCGGCGGCACCAACGGGCAGGGCGTGCTGTTCAGCATCGCGGTGCCGACGCCGCAGAGCCCCTCGCCGATGCCGGCGATATTGGGCAGCTTCGGTGCCAGCGCGCTTTCTTCCGGGTTCACCAGCGGCTATCCGGACGGCCACGTGGTGCTTGGCAGCGACGGCGCCGTGTATGGCGTGGCCAGCGGCGGCGCCAACTTCAACGGGCAGGTCTGGAAGTACGCCAACGGCGCCTTCGGCGACCTGCATGATTTTGCCGCCAGCACCGGCTCGGGCAACGGCAATCCGGAAGGGTCGCAGCCGCGCGGTTTGACGCTGGGGCCGGACGGGAAGCTATGGGGCGTGGCGGAATCCGGCGGGGCCAACGGCGCGGGCACGATCTTCAACGTCAGCACCGGCGGCAGCTTTACGCTGGTCTACACCTACAGCGCCGCGCCTTCCAACAGCGCCGGCTATCCCGTCAACGGCGACGGCGCCCTGCCTCTGGCGCTGGGCCCGTTGAGCGACGGCAGCGGCTTCTATGCCATCACCAGCTACGGCGGCAGCAATGGACTGGGCGCGCTCGGCCTGGTGCCGATCAGCGGCACCGCGGGCTTGACCGTGCTGGGCTCGCTGCCCGGCGTGGATGGTTCCTCTCACAACGCCGGCGGCGCCACGCCGGCCGGGCCTCCGCAGGTGGCGGACGACGGCACGATCTTCGAGTCATTCAGCTTCGGCGGCGGCAACGGCAACGGCGCCATCTCGCAGATCGTGCTGCCGAGCCCGGCCAGCCCTTCGGCCACGCTCACGCTCAGCCCGGTGTATACGTTCAGCGGGCTGAATAACGGCGTCAACAGCGACGGCGCTGCGCCGGGGCCGATGCAGTTCTTTGGGCTGGGGCCCGGGGGCTATGCGGGCAGCAGCTCGGGCGCGACCATGGCGGCCGCGCAGGCTGGGCCTGGGCGGGCTCTTGAGGCCGGCACAGACGGCTGGATGCAGACGCGGGGCTCCGGTGCTTGCGGCGGCAGTTCCAGCGGCGGTAGCTCCAGCAGCGGCAGCGACAACAGCCAGGGGGCCTTCGCGCTGCCGACCAACGAGGGCGGCGGCAATGCCGCGGGCGACATCATCTCCGTGCTGGGCTATCTGGACCCCAAGATCAAAGCCAAGGTGCGGGCGTACTTCGACCCGTACCTGCTCACCGTGGCACCGGGCCAACCGTTCACGCTGTCGTGGACTTCCAAGAACGCGGACTATTGCCAGCTCTACGAGCCCAACGTCGGCGCGCAGTGTGTGCCCCTGGCGGGGACGGCAACGGGCATGGTGCCGGCCAACGCAACCCTCGGGCAGCGCAGGATCTACTTCATTTCCTGCCAGTCGCTCACCTTTGGTTCGGGGTTCGGCCTTGCCAATGTGGTGGTGGCCAACAGCAGCTCGTCGTCGGGCGGCAGTTCCTCGGGGAGCAGTTCGGGGAGCGGCAGTTCTTCGGGCGGCAGTTCGTCCTCGGGCAGCTCATCGGGCAGCAGCTCGTCCAGCGGCAGCAGTTCTTCGGGAGGAAGTTCTTCCGGCAGCGGCTCGGGCAGCGGCTCCAGCGGCGGCTCCAGCGGCGGCTCCTCGTCTGGCGGAGCTTCTTCGGGTGGTTCCTCGGGTGGCTCATCCGGGGGCGCCGGTTCCGGGTCGAGCAGCGGCGGCAGCGGCGGCTCGTCTTCCGGTGGTTCCTCTTCCGGCAGCAGCACTGCCATGATCGGCTCCTCAGGGGGGACCATCGCCCTGCAAACCAGCGGCGGCGGCTTCGTGATGAGCGGCACCAGTACCACGACGACGCCAGCCGGCGCCGGGGGGGTGCTGGGAGCGGGCCAGAAAACGCCCTACAGCTTCTTCACCTTCCAGATCACGGGCGCCGCGCCCTCTTCGACGGTGACGGTGACCATCACCGTGCCGGCGCTCTCCGGGCAGCAGATCGTCGCCTACGAGAAGTGCGGTTCCGGAGGGCTGTGCAAGCCGCTGATGCCGGGAGATCCGGCCTTCTTCGGCGTGTCCGTGGTTTCGATCAACGGCAACACCCTGACCCTCTCCTGCCAGACCGACGCCAGCGGCAACTGCGACGATCCCGGCACACCGGTGACGCAGCAGGTGGCGACCGGCGGCGGCGGAAGCGGCAGCGCCATCGGCAGCCTGTGGCTGACACCGCTGGCCCTGCTGGCCTGGCGCAGGCGCCGGGGCAGGGAACAGGATTCGGGAACAGCGGCGGCGCCATAACGCGCGGTACGCTGGGCCGCCGCAGGGCATCAGGATTTTCGAGAATCCTGGGTCTATCAGGGAGGAGCATGACATGGGCATCGTATTCTTCAAGATCGTGGGGTGGTTCAGCTACGCGGTCGCGTTGCTCGCCCTCCTGGCCTCCATCGGATTGGCGCTCGCCGGAGCGGCGGGTTTTGCCGGGCATCCGGTAGAAACGGCCAAGCCGGTGAAACCCGCGCTGGACAAGTTCTTTCAATCCGCGCGGGAGGAACAGGCGCAGCACCCGGATGAGGATGCTGACAAATCCTCTCCAGGGGCGGGCAAGGACGACAAGACCATCCAGGGCAAGATCGACCATATCGCCGCGGCGCTGGACAAGTTTGCTGCGGCGACCGGACGCGACAGCATTGAGCACGACGATCTGAACCAGTATCTGACCGACGGTGTGGACCTGGACAAGGAACAGCTTCCAGACTTCCTGGCATCGCTGGCCGATGAATCGGACAAGCTGGCGGCCAAGGGAGCGGAGATCGCCAAGCTTCCGGAAAACAGCCCCGAACGCATCGATGTGGGCAAGTTCGTGAAGTGGTATGGCTCCGCCTACAAGGAGCAGCTGGAAAGCGAAAAGGCACGGATCGGACAACAGGAGCTTGAGCAAGCCGAAAAGCATGTGCAGGCGATGACCTTCCTGGCGGCCGCGGGGGGCGCGTTTGGCCTCTTCGTCTCGTTTACCATGACGCTGCTCATGGTCAAGATCGAAGAGAACACCCGGAAGCAAGGCGCCTGATTTTGCCCGGTTCGCCGCGCCCGCCCCGAGCTGCGGGCTATACGCGGGCGTCGATGCGCCCGGGGGCGGCCTGCCTGCGGCGCTCGGCGGCGAGCTTGAACATCTGGTACGCCGTGCCGAGCAGGAACAGGCCGAACAGCACCGTGAGCGCCGATTTCACGATGGGCGAGTCGATGCCGGAGGCGAGCGGATGGCCGACCGGCAGGCGGCTCAGGGTTTCGTTGGTGCCGGGCACCAGCAGCAGCATGAAGCTGAACGACAGGGCCAGCGTTTGCAGATACACGGCGGAGCGCCCGAGCAGGCGGATGCGCGGCGCGAGCACGCCCGCGGCCATGACGAACAGCGCGATCAGGCCGAGCGTGTGGCCGGCGTTGAAGTGCCCGGTGCTCGACAGGCCGAATGAGGTGAGGATGGACAGCGCCATGCCGGCCAGGTAGGCCTTGCCGGCGCCGCTGGCGGGATCGATGCGGCCGTGGCGCGCGAAGGCCAGGGCCCCGGCCGCCACCGGAATCAGGCTGAGTGCGGTATGAAAAGCGCCAAGGGTGGAAATGGGATGGGGCATGACGGAACTCCTGAAAGTGATCGCATCGGAGAGGAAACAACGGAGTGGAACTGCTGGACCATCAAAACATCGGAATCAATCTACTAGTTGATAGATAAAATAGATCAATAAAAGCCGCGCCTGCACGGCGCGGCGCGTGTTGCTCCAGGAATTACCGGGCGCCGGCCGCCTGCGCGCGCTTCTTCCCGGCGGCGCGCGTTGAAGTGGCCGCGGACGTCTTCAGCCGGCCGATGGCTTCGCCCACTACCGCGGCAAAGGCCTTGGCATCGCCGAATATCCGCGCCGCCAGCATGGCGCCGTACACCACCGCCAGCAGGGACTTGGCTTCCAGTGCCGGGCCACGCCCCCGCTGCAAGGTGCCCTGGCGCGCGCCCTCATCGAGCGCCCCGGCCAGCCAGCCTTCAACATCGCGGAAAAAAGCCTGCACCTCGCTTTTGACCGGCTCCGGCAGCGTCAGGATTTCCCCGCCCAGCAGGGCGCACAGGCACAGCGGCTTGTGGCCGCGGATACAGGTCTCCCAGTAACGGGCGTAAGCCTCGAGGCGCGCCGGCGCATCCGGCACCTGCTCGGACAGTTGCCGCAGGCCGGCGACCGCTTCCTCGCGGTAGCCCCGCACCACATGCTCCGCCAGCTTGGCCTTGGTGGCGAAGTGAAAATGGATGGTGGCCTTGGTGACCCGGACCTCTTCGGCAATATCGGCGTAGCTGAACGCGTTGTACCCGCGCTCGACCATCAGGGCCTGGGCGCGTTCGAGTATGCGTTGAGCGGTGCTGCTGTTCATGGAGGGGCACTCTACCAACTAGTAGAGTTGTTGGCAAATGAGGGCGATGTCGACCGGGGCCGCGGGGAATGGTCATTCACTTCTCCGCGGGTCCAATGCGGCACCTCTAGGGAAAAACCGCTGATGGCATGGGCACGCTGGTGCAGGGAGCTAAAATGGCAGCAGTCGGCCCGAAGCGGGCGCTCGCGAGCGGCGGCTACTGGGTACGCTAACCGCCGGGGTGCCGTCGAAGCTAGAATTAGCAACATGGCTACCGTTCAAACAGGCGATCGCGTCCGGGTAGTTAATATCCCGGAATCGCTACTGCGTGATCTTCCAGAAGAAGACCGGATCCGCCTCAAGGCCCAGAGGGGAGAAATTGTTACGGTGCTTGAGCTGATGCCGCATGGATACCTTTGGCTGTCGTTCGCGGATGGCACTGAGGGCTTCAGCTTGCTGCCTTCCGATATTGAATTCGTCGCCAACTGATGGGCCGCCGTCTCAAGTCGGCCCATTGCTGCCGGTCGCGAGCGTCTGCTTTGCGGCTGCGGCGTTTATCTGCGCAACATGGAGCTACGCAACATGAAGGCAAAAAATGGAGATCCGATCGTATGTAAGTGCGGCAGCCAGTGCGGGAGTTTCAGGAAAGATGTCGCTGATGGAGCCCCAATTACTGGTGAAGATTTTTGTATTTCGACCCCAATACAGGTCGATACCAACATGCACTTGTGCGCGAACTGTCAGGCACAGGTGGCCGTTTGGGTCACCGAAGGACACTGGAAGATAATTTCTGCTGGTCGATGGCTTGAGTAGTGAGAGTAAAAATCGCGATATGAACAAATTTATTAGCCCGGAAGCTGGTGCCAAACTGCAAGAGCTCTACAAGGAGTACCAAGATGCAACTGCTCGCGCCGCTGAAGCGCTCCGAACAAACGGAGCGCCACTTGAAGGGCAGGTGCTTCAACGGTTTCTGGAGGAAGACGAAAAAGTTAATGCAATCGCCCGCCGCATCAAAGAGATTGTCGGTTTTGTTGGACAACCCTGGAATAGTTAACTGCCAGCCACCAGTGCAGTTATGCCGACCGCCCAAATGCTGAGCTCTGAGGACGCTACTGCCAACGGTGAGCAGTTCAAAGGCAGCCCGTAGCAACCATGTTGCGTCAAGCCCGTTTTTCGGCCAATTGAGGATTCCA
>CAYVKA010000117.1:0-12385 GCA_964451925.1 uncultured Nevskia sp.
CTTCACCACGTCCATGCCGACGCCGCGGCCGGACAGGGTCGTCACCGTGGCGGCGGTGGAAAAGCCCGGCTCGAAGATCAGGGCGTAGATGTCATCGTCGCTCAGCACCATCGCCGGGTCGATCACGCCGCGCTCGATCGCCTTGGCGCGGATCGCGTCGCGGTTCAGGCCGCCGCCGTCGTCGCTGACCTCGATGACGATGTTGCCGGAGTCATGGTAGGCATTGAGCCGCACGCAGCCCACCGCGGGCTTGCCGCGCTCGCGCCGCAGCGCGGCGGGCTCGATGCCGTGGTCGATGGCGTTGCGCACCAGGTGGGTCAGCGGGTCGACCAGCTTTTCCACCACGGTCTTGTCCAGCTCGGCGTCCTCGCCGGACACCTCCAGCGCGATTTCCTTGCCCATCTCGCGCGCCACGTCGTGGACCACGCGCTGGAAGCGCGCGAAGGTGGCGCCGATCTTGACCATGCGCAATTCCAGCGTGCCGTCGCGCACCGCCGACACCAGTTCGGACAGCCGCGCGGTGTACTCCAGCAGCTCCGTGGCCTGGGTGCGCCGCGCCACCAGGCTCGCGCTCTCGGTGGCGATGATCAGCTCGCCCACCAGGTTGACCAGATGATCCAGCTTGTCGGCGTCCACGCGCACCGAGCGCGCGCACCCGGCGGCCAGTGCCATCGGGGCGGATTCGGCGGCTGCCAGCTCGCCTTCCGCGGCTGGCGGCGCCGGGGCCGGCGCGGGCGCGGCGGCGGCGGCGTCGAGCGAGGCGGAATCGCTGAGCAGCGTGGCGAGCTGTTCGACCGGCAGGCTGCCGCAGCGCACCAGCGCCGCGCCGATGGTGGCCGCGGCTTCGCGCGACTGGTGGACCAGGCGCGCGTAGGCCTGGGGCGGCGAGCCCGGCCCGAGCAGGCGCACCCGGCAATGCCCGTGCACAAACTCGAAGGCCTCCTCGATGGCATCGCGGCCGGCCTGGCTGTCCATGCCGATCTCGAAGCCGAGGTAGCAGCTCTCCGGGTCCATCCTGGCCAGGGACGGCATCAGCTCGTACAGCGTGACCAGGCCGGTGATGCTGCCCAGCGTGCCCAGGTAGCGGACCACCGCCAGCGGCTCGATGCCGTTGAGCAGGGCATTGGGACCGAAACGCAGCGAGATATGCCAGTGCTGCGGAGTCTGGCTGGGCCCGCCGCCGCCGAGCGGTACGGCTTCGGCCTCGGCGGCGGGGCGGCCGCCGGCGGGCGCGTACTGCCGCAGGCGCTCCAGCAGCGGCGCGCCGCGGGCTGCCAGGGCCGGGTCGATGTCGCGCTGTCCCCCGGCGGCGGCTTCGATCAGGGCGCCGATATGGTCGCGGCAGGCCAGCAGCAGCACCACCAGGTCGCGGCTGATGGCGACCCGCCCGGCGCGGACGCCGTCGAGCACGCTCTCCACCACGTGGGTGAAATCGACGATGGCGTCGAGCGAGAACAGTCCCGCCGAGCCTTTGATGGTGTGCGCGCTGCGGAAGATCGAGTTGACGATCTCGGCCGGCGCATCGCTTTTCTCCACCAGCAGCAGCGCGCTTTCCATCGCTTCGAGTTGCTCGCGGCTCTCGACGATGAAGGTCTGCATGATGGCGTCCAGATTCATGGCGCGCCCTCCTGCCGCGACTCCTGCCGCAACTCCTGCCGCGACTCCTGCCGCGATTCCTGCCGCGATTCCTGCCGAGGCGCCGCGGCCGGTGCAGCCGGTGCGGCGGGCAGCGCCGGCACCACCGGCTCCAGCGCCTGCCGGAATTGTTCCTGGAGCTCCAGCAGCTGCAGCACCTCGCGCACGCAGTCGCTGATCGCCAGCAGGTGCAGCGGCGTTTCCTTGGCCCGGGCGGCGGCCTGCGTTTGCAGCAGCAGTTGCACGCCGGTGGTATCGAGCCGGGTGACCTGCGACAGATCCAGCTCGAGCGGGCCAGGGCGCGTCAGGCGCTCAAGCAAGGTAAAGCGCAGTTCGGAAGCCCGCGGCGCGCACATCTCACCCTCGATGCGCAGCGGCTTCCCGGGCCGACCGCCTTTGCGCCGCGCCCTCATGGCAGCGCCAACTTGGCGACGGCGCCAAGCAGGCTCTCCGGAACAAAGGGCTTGACCGCCCAGGCCCGGACGCCCGCCGCCTGGCCGGCCTCCCGGCGTGATTCCTCTGATTCGCTGGTGAGCATGACAATCGGCGTGAAGCGATAGGCGGGAATCCTCTTGGCCTCGCGGACAAAGCCCAGGCCGTCGAGGCGCGGCATGTTGACGTCGCAGAGAATCAGGTTGAAGCGGCGGCCGTCCAGTTGCGCCAGACCGTCCTGGCCATCGACGGCCTCGCTCACCTCATACCCGGCGTCTCGCAGCAGGCAGCCAAGCGCCTGGCGGACGACCGCGGCGTCGTCGATGATCAGGATCGTCTTGGCCATTCGCTCGACTCAAATAATGGACGGGGGGCCCCTGCGCAGATTGTTGCCAGGCCGCCGCTGTACCCCGGTTTGCGCAGAAGGCCGTCGTGGCGGATAGCGGCGAGCTCAGCCAGGACTTGATCACGCAGCGACGAAAGGCCGCTTCCGGGCGATGGGCGCACGCCGATTCGGCTCTTGCCGAACGGCTTCCGCCGCGAACCCTCAACCGGGCTTCGGCAGAATGACGCACGCGCCGCGCGGACGCATTGATCTGCGTCAATCCAGGCGGTCGCCGCACAGGCCCCGCACGCGCGAATCGCCACAAGGCTGCCGAAAGCACGGCACTCCCAAGCCGGGGCTGCGGGCCGGCCGCGGTTCAGGAAGTAAATGACCCACGTCAATGCCTGCTTGCGGCTGCGCAACGATGATCTCTCCCTGGACCACCTCCATCCGCGGTCATCGGCAATGCCGGAACCCGGGCCGGCAGCGTCGGGGAGCCTGGCAGTCACTGTCACCGTGCGGGAGCTTTGCCATGACCGAATTGCGCGTCTACCGGGAGAACGGCGAGCGGCTGCTGACCTGCAGCGGCTTCGATGAGATTTGCGGCATCGTCGAACAGACCGGTGCCCATCTGGAGCACTGGCCCAAAGCCGCGGGCGCAACCGGCGCGCACGCCGCCCCGGCACAGGTGATCGAGGACTACCGCGACCAGGTGGACCGGTTGATGCAGCGGTACGGCTTCCAGTCGGTCGACGTGGTCAGCATGTGGCCGGGCCATCCCCGCAAGCACGGGCTGCGCGACCAGTTCCTGGGTGAACACACCCACGACGATTTCGAGGTGCGGTTCTTCATCAGCGGCCAGGCCCTGTTCTACATCCACGCCGGCGGCTTGGTCTATGGGCTGCTGTGCGGCCCGGGGGACATCATCGCCGTGCCGGCGGGGGCACCGCACTGGTTCGACATGGGGCCCTCGCCGAGCTTCCAGTGCATCCGCCTGTTCAGCACGCCCGAGGGCTGGGCGGCGAAGTACACCGGCGACACCATCCCCAACCGCTTTCCGCGGCTGGAGCAGCCGCACTACGACGCACCGCAGGCGGCGGAGGCGGCGGCGTAACAGCGCCGCTGCATCCGCGCCGCTGCACGACGCCCCCGCTGGCCGCAACGGCCGAATTCAGCGGCTTTGTGTAGCTTTCCGGCATACCGTTCGCCGCTCCGCACGCTGGACCCGGATATATGATCTGTATATGATTCATATAGTCACTGAAACAGGGCGGATCGATGGGGATCGTCAACATCGAGGATGAGCTGCACGAGCAGTTGCGCCGGGCGAGCAAGGTGTCGTGCCGCTCGATCAATGCGCAGGCGGCGTTCTGGATCCGCGTCGGCATGCTTTGCGAAATGAACCCCGCCCTCAGCTTCAACCAGATCGCCGCGCGCGAGCTGAAGGACGCGGGCGTGCGGGTTCCGCGCCTGCTGCCCGCCGGCGGATGACCAAGACCGCGCAGGAGCTTGACCGGATGGCCGAGGCCGGACGGCTGCTGGCGTCGGTGTTTTCGCATCTTGACCGGCAGCCGCTGGCCGGCCTTTCGACGCTGCAGGTGAACGCGCTGGTCGAGGATTACATCGTCCGGACGCTGGCGGCGCGCCCCGCGAGCAAGGGGCAGTACGGCTACCCGTACGCCCTCAACAGCTCGATCAATTCGGTGGTTTGCCACGGCATACCGTGCAGCGACGACATCCTGCGCGACGGCGACATCGTCAACTTCGACGTCACGCTGGAGAAGAACGGCTACCTGGCCGACTCCAGCAAGACCTATCTGGTGGGGAATGTGTCACCGTCCGCGGCCTTGCTGGTGCGGAAGACCTACGAGGCGATGTGGCAAGGCATCCGCGCGGTGCGTCCCGGCGCCACGCTGGGCGACGTTGGCTTTGCCATAGCCAGCCACGCCAGGCGCAACGGCTATTCGGTCGTCAGGGAGTACTGCGGCCACGGCATCGGCCGGGACATGCACGAGCCGCCGCAGGTGCTTCACTTCGGCAGGCCCGGCACCGGCCTGACGCTGCGGCAAGGCATGGTTTTCACCATCGAGCCGATGCTGAACCAGGGCGGCCCGCGGGTTCGCACCGAGCGTGACGGCTGGACGGTGAAAACGGTCGATGGATCGCTGTCGGCGCAGTTCGAGCACACCGTCGCGGTCACCCCCAACGGGGTCCGCGTGCTGACGCTGCGGCCCGATGAAACGCCGATGCCCGGATAGCCGCGCAATGCAAAGCGGGCCAGGAGCATGACGGCAGCTTTGCCGGCATCAAATCGCGCCTAGAATGAGCGCCAGCGGCAGCACTCGGAGATTGGCAAGCATGGGTTTTCGCGTTTTGGTCGCCGGCGGCACCGGACAGGTCGGGTCGGCATTGGTGCGGGCGCTGCTCGCAACCCCCTCGTGCACGGAAGTGGTGATGGTCAATCGCCGCCCGGCTCCCCTTGCTGCCGACGCGCGTCTGCGCCAGGTGGTCATGGACACCGGCGCGGCCGATTTCTCCAGCGCGATCACCCACCTGGCCCGCAGCTGCGGCGCACCGGGGGAAGCTGTGTACGCCGCGTCCTGTATCGGCATCGGCCAGGGCAGCGGGCAATGGAGCGAGGAGGACATGCGGAAGCTGGAGACCGGCGTGGTCGGCGCCTTCGCGCGCGGCTGCCTGGCGGCGGGAATCGAACGCTTCGGGCTTCTTTCGGCGGCCGGCAGCAACGCCAGGAGCCGGATTCGTTATGCCCGCATCATGGGCGAGAAGGAAGACACGGTGCGCGGCGTCGGGTTCAAGCGCCTGGCAATCTTCCGCCCCGGCATCATTGCCGGCAATGCACACACCCCGGGGTATCTGGCCATGCTGGGGCGCCTGGTGCCAGGATCGTTCGGGACCATTGATCAGGACGATATCGGGCGCGCTTTTGTCGCCGAATTCCTTCACGGCCAGGACGGCACGACGATCCTGGAAAATGCCGCGATCAGGCAGCGGGCGCGAGCGCAGTAGAGGCCCCTGCCCCTACCCGAAAGCTGCCGCTCATGGCCGTCCGCAACGGGCCGGCTACGGTCTGTACAGACCCACACGAGTGATTTCGATGAGCACAGGCGTGTGGTGATGGCCTGAGATCGCGTGAAACAGATGCCCCGTTACGGAGATCCGTCCGGCTTGATACGCCTTGAGATTTTCGACGGATCGCTGTCGGCCCAGTTCGAGCACACCGTCGCGGTCACCCCCAACGGGGTCCGTGAGGGCGGCTTTGCAGTCATCAAATCGCGCCTCCGAACGCCGCCATATCTCAGAATTTGTAGCTGACGCCAAGCTCGGCCGCAATCTTGCCGCCCGGCTCCGGATAGACCTGGGCGTCCTGGGCGCGCACCGAGAAATCGAACGTCAGCGGCCTCCAGGGAACCGACAGTCCGGCCTCGACCTGATCAAACTGCACCGGCTTGGCGCTGACGGAATTGAAGGACGTCTGCGGGTTGTAGATCTCGTCCGGATAAACCGTCGGCAACACACCGGCCAGCTGTTCGGAGTTGACATTGGCCCGGTAGTAGACCAGTCGATAGGTCCAGCCGCGCGTGTCGGTCAGCAGGCCCGCCAGAGAAAACAGACGCGAATCACTGTCGAGGGAAAAGCCCAGCGCCCGCCCGCGATAACGCTTGCCATCGACATATTTATAGTCGTTGTCGGCCGAGCCGTAGTTGTGTTTGCTGAAACTGAACCAGTTCTGGGTGGCAATGCTATCCGCATATTCCGCGGTCACCCGCCAGCGGGCGCCGTCGTGTCCGAATGGACCGGCGATCGAGGAGCCGAACAGATAGGTCGCGTTGGCATGGGTGAAGGGCCCATTGTCTCGATTCACGATCTGCGCATAGGGAGAAACCGATACGCCGCCGATCAGAAAAGTGTATTTCGCATCAACCTCCCCCTGGTCACTGACCGGGCTGGGATTCGCATCGCTGTTCTGTACGTGAAATTCGCCGGTGATCGGATTGCACGGATGATGCTGTCCGCACAGCTGACTCAGGCGCGTGACGCCAAGTTCGAGATTGCGCAGCGGATTGATGGTGCCGCGGACACCCGCAAGAACGGTGTTGGTATCGATTCGCGGCCCATTCATCACGCCGACGAAGGTGTTGAACTGCCAGGCGCCCAGCCAGCTCAACCACGGCGTCTCGAAAGCATGCGGGTTGTTGCGCATGATGCCGACTTTCGGAACCGGCCGGGCGTTGTTGGACAGGACCAGGCTGGAGGTCCAGCCAGGGCCATACCATTGATCGACCATCCCGCCATACAGCTGCCAGTTCCCGACCAGCGCGGACAGATAGCTGCCGTCAAAAGCCAGTTGTGAATCGTGACCGTCTACCCTGGGCTGGCTGTTGACTCTCAACCCCGCGCTGACGTGATCGCTGTCCCAGATCAATCCTGCACCGCCGCCGGCCTTGTCCCTGGCCAAGACTCCGAAATCCCGGATCGTGTCCGGATGGTTGGTCAGGCTCAGGTCTGCCTCGGGAACAAGACCCCTCGGCTGCCCTTCACCCAGCAGGCGCTCCAGCACCCGCCTGGCCGCAAGCTGTACATACTCGGGCTGGCTCTGCAGGGCCTCACTGTCGGAAAGCCGCTCGAACTCCCCTGCAGGCAGCGGCCAAGTGGTGGTCGCGCTGTCGATCAGTCCGCGCGCCGCCAGTATCTCGATATCGCTTCGCAGTGCCCGGTCGCCAACTTCAACCCAGGGCTCGGCAGAAGCCGGCACTACAACGATCATTGCGGCGAGGCAAAACAGGGAAGCGCAAATCCGCTCCCAGCTTGAGCCCAGGGGAAGCCTCCTTGCCAATCTCATCGGTTGTCATCTCTTTGAAATTTCGCCGCGTGACCTGTGCCAATGCCCACGGCTGGAGCAGGCCGATGCGGGCCGGTGTCCGGTAGCAGTGCCTTTCAGCCACTGGGGACTCAATAGGCAAGCCCAATCCGTGCCAACCCGAGTCATGCCTTGCGCGCTCATTGTCGCAGCCTTACGTTCGCCTGTGCCATAGCGCTGGCGGCTTCGGCGCTTACAGCTCAAGCCACGGCCTATCGGGACAATATTGTTGCACTGGACGCCATAGTTGTCCGGACCGGACCCTGCATCGATCCGGGGACTGTTGCGGATTCCCCTGCGCCGAGCGTGCATGATCGCACAATGGCCGACGAGAAGCGGATTCAGGTTAGCGGATTCAGGCTACCGGAACTTTGCGATCGACGAGGGCACCGAGGACGCTCAGCTGTCGTTTGCGCTGATTCGATTGGGAGCCGCTTGCGATCCGGGACTGTCGGCACGTCCGGGCCGCAACCGACACATGGCTGTCACATGCCGAAGCAAACGGCGAGCATGCGTCGGCCGAGACCCGGCGCGTTTTTCCGAGCTGAGGCCCTAAGCCGTAACGAAGCGGTCCGGATAGGCGTCGAACAGCTTCTTGTGGCTGGGCATGCAGAAATAGTAGGTGTGGCCGTGATAAGTGGAGCTGGGGGCGCTGGCGCGGTCGATGTCCATGTCGCACACCGCGCATAGCGGGTGCTCGTCGGTGGACACGCGCCTTTTCGCATAGGCCGCGTTGGAGTCGGGGTCGAGCCAGCCGCGGCCCTGGTACTCCAGGTTATCGGCGGCGGCTTGCGCGACGTCGCGGCCGAAGTAGCGTTCCACCACGCGCAGCGCCAGGTCGATGCCGGACGACAGGCCGCCGGAGCTGGCCAGGTTGCCCTCTTCGACGAAACGCGCGCCGCGGCGGACGGTGATGTCGGGGAAGGCCATCGCCAGCTCGGCGTACGCCGTGTGATGGGTGGTCGCGGTCTTGCCCGACAGCAGGCCGGTCATGGCCAGCACGAACGCCCCGGTGCACACCGACATGGTCAGGTCCGTGGACTGGCTCACCTTGCGCACCCAGTCCAGCACCGCCGGGCCCGGCTCGTCCTGCGCCGGGATCACCAGCACGCGCGGAGCGGGGGCATTGGCGATGGTGTAGTTGGGCAGGATGGTCATTCCGCCGCCGGCGTGGATCGGGGCGGCGGTTTCCGCCACCGTGTAGAGCCTGAACGCTTGCGGCTGCGCCCGCCCGGCCACGTGGGCGCTGAGAAACACCTCCCAGGGGCCGGCGAAGTCGATGACCACGGCCCCCTGAGACAGCAGGAAGGCGACGTTGATCTCGCCTTCCGCCGGCGGCAGCAGCGGCTTGCCGCCGGCGGCGGCCGGCGCCGCCTGGAGCGGTGCGGCCAGCGTCCAGCGGGGGGCCGAAGCCAGGCTGGCGAGGGCGGCGAATTGAAGCAGGGTGCGGCGCTGCATGGCGGTGCTCCACCGGGTGGGCTTCCATCTTGGAGCCGCGCCGGCTTGCCCGCGACACCGCTGGCTGCAGCGGGCCGTTGCTTCACGGCATTGCAGCGGCCGTGCCCCGGTGCTTGGGCTACCATGGCTGCGATGGAGCACGTCAATCCACACAAGCGGCCGGCGCCCTGGCGCGGCATCACCGCCTGCTGGCTGGGCTTCGGCATCGTCGACGCCTGCCAGACCGTGTTTCCCATGCGCGCCGAGGGCATGCAGCACAACTGGGTGGCGCTGTTCGTGATGGTGAGCGCGGCCTGGCTGCCGTGGGCGCTGGCCACGCCGCCGCTGATGGACCTGGCGCGACGCTACCCGCCGTTCCGCCCGCCGCTGTGGCGCGGCCTGGGCCTGCACCTGGGGATGCTCGCCGCGATCGCCCTGGCCTCGGCGATGTGGTATGCCCTGTTCGAGTACTTCACCAATCCCTGGGCCGCGCCGGGGCCGCGGCCTTCTTACCTGAGCCTGATGCTGACGAAGCTGTCCTATGGCGTCCTGGACTCGCTCGCCGCCTACGTCGTGGTGGTGGTGATCGTCGAGGCGCTGGCCTCGCGCGACCGGCTTGCCGGGGCGCGGACGGAGGCCGCCGAGCTGCGCGCGGAGCTGTCGGACGCCAGGCTGCTGGCGCTGCGCCAGCAGCTTGACCCGCACTTCATCTTCAACGCGCTCAACTCGGTGTGCGGCCTGGTGCGCGAGCACCAGGACAAGGCGGCGGTGCAGATGCTGGTGGCCCTGGGCGACTATATGCGCAACGCCGTGGCGCGGCCGCAGCAGCCGTTCGCCACGCTGGGCGAGGAAGTGGACTATCTGCGGCAATACCTGGAGATTCAGAAATTCCGCCTGGGGGAGCGCCTGCAGGTGTCCATCGACGTGCCGGCGGAACTGCTGGCGATCGAGGTGCCGAACCTGCTGCTGCAGCCCCTGGCCGAGAACGCGATCAAGCACGGCATCGCGGGCCGCGAGCAGGGCGGCGCGATCCGCGTTTCGGGCACGCGCGCCGGGGACAGGCTGCACCTGCTGATGAGCAACCCGCCGGCGCCGCAAGCCGCGGAGCCGCCGCGCGGCACCGGCATCGGGCTGTCCAACCTGCGCGCACGCATGCGCCTGATGTACGGCGAGGACCAGGTCCTGGCCCTGCACCGCACCGAGGCCGGAGAAATCGAGGTCCGGGTCACGCTTCCGCTGTCGCGGGGCTCCGCCCATGTCCGGCGCTAGCGCGCTGCGCGTGCTGGTGGTCGACGACGAGCCGCTGGCGCGGAGCAACATCAAGGCGCTCCTGCGCGACGACGCCGGCGTCGCCGCAGTCAGCGAATGCGGGAGCGGCACGGCGGCGCTGGAGGAGATCCGCAGGACGCGCCCCGACCTGGTGTTCCTGGACGTGCAGATGCCGGGCTGCGACGGCTTCGAGGTGCTGGAACAGCTCGGCCTGGAGCTGCCGCCGGCGGTTGTGCTGGTGACGGCGCACGACCAATACGCCCTGCGCGCGTTCGACGCCGGCGTGCTGGACTACTTGCTCAAGCCCTTCGACGAAGACCGCTTCCGCATCGCCCTCGACCGGGCCAGGGAGCGCATCGCCCAGGCGGCGTCACGGCCGGCCGGGCCGGCGCGGTTTGTGGTCAGGAGCCGCGGACGCGTCCAGTTCATACCGGTGGCGGACATCGACTGGATCGAAGCCGCGGACTACTACGCGCAGCTCCACCTCGCCGGGGACGCGCACCTGCTGCGCCGGCCGCTGTCCGAGCTGGAGCGCGAACTGCAGCCGCTCGGCTTCTGCCGAATCCACCGCTCGATCATCGTCAACCTCAGGCGCGTCCGCGGCCTCGAACTGCGCGCCGACGGCGAGTACGACGCCGTACTCGGGCCGGCGCTGCGCCTGCGCGTGAGCAGAAGATTCCGGAAATCCCTGCAGGACCGGCTCGCCGGCGAGGGCCCAGGGACGGGGTAGAGCGCCTGGCGGCAGCCATGTTCGTGAGGTGCGCAGTGTGCCAACAGCGGTCCCTCGACCCCAGAAGTTCCCGGGCGTAAAGCGGCCAGATAAACGGTATCGCTAGCGCGCAATCCGTTCGCGCACCTCGTGGGCTATGTGGAGAACGTCGCGAGAGCACATGTCGTTTTCCATGGCCGCCTCAACTGACGCTGCTTCTTCAGTGGCTCCAATATTTCGCAAAACAAGTAGAAGATTGGCGACATCGCGAACGTACCAGCCTCTGATTTGCTTCTCAAAGTCCTTGCCGCCAAGGGATGGGTCGCCCTTAGATATCTTCATCGATTGATCGAATTTGAGGAGGGCCATGTCGTATCTCTCCTTTGGAGCGCCGAGATATGACACGCACACAGCCCATTGCTTGTCGCGGACAAGCTCGTCCCAAATGAACCTGACTATCGATGTTGCCAAATCGCTGTCTGATAAGTGGTAGAGCAAGAAACGTCGTACTGGCTCTCCATTCAGATTCAGGTATCTGCAGATCGCAGTGAAGTCATGAAAACGTTCTGGGTTGCGGGTCTCTTCAAGCAGGCTCAGCGCTTCCTGGGCTCGCTCCTCAAGCCGTCTAAGGGCTGGTGGATATTTCTTTCCAAGTCTGGCCCATTCGTCGAGACAGTAGGAAAGCCTTACGCCATAAAGAGAATGTGGGTCATCATCGAGTGCATGATCAAAGAAATGCTCGTATTGTTTCAGCGCCTCCGGATGGTTCCCGCTTCTAAATGCTTCCCTCGCATGATCTAGAGAGTCACGTTGGACCATAGCCTGCTCCAAAGCCGTCGTTCATGACAGGCTGCAACGGGCCGCAGCCGGACAAGAGGCGGGAACAAAGCAACTCTCCCAAGCGCAACGTCACGCCTTCGGGGTGCGACGAAGGGCTTTGAGGAGTTCACTCTTCTCCTCTGAATCGCCGATAACAGCCACGCCGCTGCTCTGTGCTGGTGGCGATACCGGTTCCGGCGGGAGCGCAAGGCCGACATACCTACCAACTGAAGAAAGTCCATTTCTGACACGAGGGTGCCGACATGCTGGCCAGGCCACCGAAACCATTTCCTTGACCAAGGCACCTGGCTCCGGTCTCGCAGAAACGTGGGTGCGGAGGCGACGGATTCCTTCCGCCTGGCCTTCAGCAAGTTCGCACGACATGCCATCAAGGCAAACGAAGCGAGGCTTTCGTTCACCGCAAGTGATGGCGTCCTCAAACAGTGCATGTATCCTTACAACTGCCGGAGCTTCAATATGAATGTGTTCCTCCTCGCTTGGTAAAAACACTTTAGAAAGCTTCCAGAACCCTTCGAGGAGGACTACAACACTTAGATCAGCGCCATCATCACGGGGTGATAATGTAAGCAGAACCTCCGGATCGAACGAAGGCATTAGCAGCACACGAAGCGTTGAACACTTACCCACGGGCGAGTCGAAGTTGGTGAACGCACCAACCCCCATCGCCAAACAGATGTTATCCGCAGTATAGTCCTCGACGTTCATGGACCCCAATGCTAACTAGGCGGCCCGAAAGCTGCCACTGGGGAGGGACCGCTCCGGGCCGTCTTGCTGCAAATTCAGCGGGCCGGGTTGTGATCCGCTCCAAGAACTCGTAGGTTGGGGTGAGCTTGCGAACCCCAACGCCACTCGTGAAAAT
>CAYVKA010000118.1:0-12364 GCA_964451925.1 uncultured Nevskia sp.
CGCCGGGCGCGGCGCGGCAGCGCGCGGCGCGGCCTTGCCCTGGCGCCACAGGCCGGCGTGCTGCGGCGCGATGCGTCCGCGGCTGTCGACGATGCCTTGCGCCACCAGCGCGCGCGCCGCCGCCGCAGGCACCTCGGTGGTGCGCGCGATGGGGTCCCAGACGAAGGCGCGGCCGGTGCGGCCGATCACCAGGCGGCAGGCGCTGGCCGGGTCCAGCAGTTCAAGCACGGCGGATTCTTCGGCGGACAGGAGAATCATGTTATGGGTCCTTGGGGCTGCTTCCTGAGCATCGCGCCGGGGCGCTGTGCGCATAGTAAATAAACGGTGTTCATAAAATGTGATGGTTCGCACAGCTTGTTCCAAGTGGTTATCGGCGATGGATTTATTCCGCGCGGCGGCCTCAGCCGCCGATATAGCGGCCGAGGCCTTCGACCAGGGCGTCGAACACCACCCGGCAGCGGCGGCTGCCGCGCAGGTCGCCGTGCATCGCCACCCAGATGTCGAGCGGGAACCTGAACGCCGCCGGCAGCACCCGCGTCAGCGCCGGGTTGCGCGCCGCCAGGGGCAGCTGGCATACGCCGATGCCGCAGCCGGCGCGCAGCGCCGCCAGGCTGGCGAGGTCGTTGTCGGTGCGCAGCGTGAACAGACCGCGGTGCAGCGGCACGCCGCGCGCCCGCACCTCGCGGGTGAAGGCGGTTTCCTTGTCGTAGCCGATCAGCAGGTGCTGCGACAGTTCGTCCAGGCTCTTCGGCGTGCCGTGCCGGCGCAGGTAGTCGGGATGGGCGTACAGGCCCAGCTGCACCTTGCCGATGCGCCGCGCCACCAGCGGGCCCTGCGTCGGCGCCACCATGCGCACCGCGATGTCCGACTCGCGCCGCAGCAGGTCTTCGAGGCGGTTGGACAGCACCAGCTCGACGGCCAGCCGCGGATGCTGCCGCTGCAGCGCGGCGATGACCGCGGGCAGCACCTCGCCGCCGATGATCTCGCTGGCGGTGACGCGCACGGTGCCGCGCGCTTCCTCGCCGTGGCCGGAGGCGGCGCGCCGCAGCGCGGCGGCGGCCGTGGCCAGCGCCTCGGCGTGGGGCTGCAGTTCGAGCGCCGCCTCGGTCGGCGCCAGACCGTGCAGCGAGCGCGTGAACAGCGCCAGCCCCAGCGCCTGCTCCAGCGCCTCCACCTGGCGTCCCACCGTCGGCTGGGTCAGGCCCAGCGCCCGCGCCGCGGCGGACAGCGAGCCTTCGCGCAGCACCGCCAGGAAGCTGCGGTACCAGGCCCAGTCGGGTTCCTGTCTATCCATACATTAATGTATAGCTGGACCACGAATTTAGCCAATTCCGTTTTGTTGGCACGGCTCCGACAATGGCTGCACCTCAATCGGAGAAGCAGCCATGACTCAGCAGAAACTCGCCCTGGTGGTGGGCGCCAACGGCGGCATCGGCGGCGAACTGGTGACGGCGTTGCAGCGCCACGGCTGGCGCGTGCGCGCGCTGGTGCGGCGGGCGCCGGCGGCGGACGCGGCGGCGCAGACCGAGTGGTGCGTCGGCGACGCCATGCAGGCCGCCGATGTGCAGCGCGCGGCGGCGGGCGCGGCGCTGATCGTGCACGCGGTCAATCCGCCGGGCTACCGCGACTGGGACAAGCTGGTGCTGCCGATGCTGCACAACACCATCGCCGCCGCCCGCGCCAGCGGCGCGCGCATCGTGCTGCCGGGCACGGTCTACAACTACGGCCCGGAGACCTTTCCGCTGGTGGCCGAGTCGGCGCCGCAACGGCCGCTGACGCGCAAGGGCGCGATCCGCGTGCGCATGGAGCAGGCGTTGCGCGAAGCGGCCGACGGTGGCGTGCGCAGCCTGATCGTGCGCGCCGGCGATTTCTTCGGGCCGCGCCCGGGCAACAACTGGTTCTCGATGGGGCTGGTGAAGCCGGGGCGGACGATCCGCTCCATCACCTACCCGGGCGCGCCCGGCGTCGGCCACAGCTGGGCCTACCTGCCGGACCTGGCGGAGACCATCGCGCGCCTGGTGCAGTGCGACGAGCAGCTCGGCGCGTTCGAGCTGTTCCACTTCGGCGGCCACTGGGATGCGGACGGCAGCGCCATGATCGGCGCCATCCGCGGCGCACTGGGTGAGCCGGCGCTGCCGGTGCGGCGCTTCCCGTGGTTCGCGCTGGGCCTGCTGGCGCCGTTCAAGACCCTGTTCCGCGAAATGCGCGAAATGAGCTACCTGTGGCGCCAGCCGCTGCAGCTCGACAACCGGCGGCTGGTGGCGACACTGGGAGCGGAGCCGCATACGCCGCTGGAACTGGCGGTACGGCAATCGCTGCAGGGCCTGGGCGGCTGAGCCCCATCGGCGCGCGCCGCTCGCGTCGGCGAGCGCCGGCCTTCAGTGCTGCCGCGTCCGCGTGTCGCCGCCGCCGCAGCTGGCGACGCGTTCCAGCAGCAGGGCGCGTTCGCGCGCGTTGCGCGTCATCGCCGCGGCGCGCTCGAATTCGGCGCGCGCTTCCTGGCGGCGGCCGAGGCGGAACAGGAAGTCGCCGCGCACGCTGGGCAGCAGGTGGTAGTTGGCCAGGGCCGGCTCGTTGAGCAGGGTGTCGACCAGCTCCAGGCCCGCCGCCGGGCCGAACGCCATGGTCAGCGCCACCGCGCGGTTCAGCTCCACCACCGGCGAGGGCGTCAGCTGCGACAGCGCGTCGTAAAGCGCCACGATGCGCGGCCAGTCGGTCTGCTCCGGCGTGTGCGCGCGGGCGTGGCAGGCGGCGATGGCGGCCTGCAGCGTGTAGGGGCCGAGCGCGCCGGACAGCTGTTCGGCCTGTTCCAGCGCGGCCAGGCCGCGGCGGATCAGCAGCGCGTCCCAGCGGCCGCGATTCTGTTCCATCAGCAGCACCGGTTCGCCGTCCGGGCCGACGCGCGCGGCGGCGCGGGACGCCTGGATCTCCATCAGCGCCACCAGGCCGTGCACTTCCGCCTCGGCCGGCGCCAGGCCGGCGAGCACGCGCCCCAGGCGCAGCGCCTCGTCGCACAGCGCCGGGCGCATCCAGTCGTCGCCGGCGGTGGCGGAGTAGCCCTCGTTGAAGATCAGGTAGATCACTTCCAGCACCGAGGCCAGGCGCGACGCCAGCTCCGCCGCGCGCGGCACCTCGAACGGCACCCGCGCCTCGGCCAGCGTGCGCTTGGCGCGCACGATGCGCTGCGCCACGGTGGTCTCGGCCACCAGGAAGGCGCGGGCGATCTCGTCGGTGGTGAGGCCGCCGAGCAGGCGCAGCGTCAGCGCCACGCGCGCCTCGGTGGACAGCACCGGGTGGCAGGCGGTGAACACCAGGCGCAGCAGGTCGTCGCCGATGGGGTCGTCGATGCGCTGGTCGACCTGCGCCTGCAGCTCGTCGGCGGCGATCTCGTGATGCAGGTCCAGCTCGTAGCCGATCTGCTGCTGCTTGCTGTCGTGCAGGCTGCCGCGGCGCAGGTGGTCGATGGCGCGGTGCTTGGCGGCGGTGGTGAGCCAGGCGCCGGGGTTGTCCGGCACGCCCGACTGCGGCCACTGCTCCAGCGCGGCGAGCAGCGCGTCCTGCGCCAGCTCCTCGGCCACGCCGACGTCGCGCACCACGCGCGCGACGCTGGCGATGACCTTGGCCGACTCGATCCTCCACACCGCCTCGATGGCGCGATGGGTGGCGGAGCTGTTCATGCGCGCGGCTCCCGGGTGCTCACTGCTCGGTCAGGCGCCTGAGGCTGGCCAGGCCGCTGTCGAAGTCCTTGCCGATCAGCCGGTCCATGTTGAAGAACAGGCCCATCAGCTTGGAAATGTACGGCGCCGGGCCGGCCATGGTCCAGTCCACGGTGGTGCTGTCGCCCTGCGCCTGCAGCGTGAAGGTGGCGGTGTTGTGGCCTTCGAACGGCCGCAGGAAGTCGAGCTTGATGACAATCTGCGACGGCGCGCTGCCGCCGATGATCTCCATGCGGCCGGCGCCGGCCTTGCCCTTGCTGTCCCAGGCATAGGTGGCGCCCTGGCCGCTGTCCGGGCCGCTGTAGCTGCGCTGCATCGCCGGGTCCAGCTTCTCCCACGGCGACCATTCGCCCCAGCGGTGGAAATCGGCGATCAGCGGATAGATCTTCTCCGGCGGCGCCTTGATGCGGATGCTGCGCTGCACCGCGAAGTGATCGGGGCGGGTGGCGGCGTAGCCGAGGACGCCGGCGACGAGCAGCACGACGACGATGACGATGGTGTTGAACATGACGCATTCTCCCGGGTCGCAGGCTCCGGCGCGGGCCGGAGCGGATTTCAGTTGGGGCGGCTCGCGGCGCGGCGCTGCTCCGGCCCGGCCGCCGTGGCCTCGGCGAAGTCGCAGGCCTCGAACACCTGGCGCAGCTCGATCTGCGCCTCCTCGCCCGGCATCGGCTCGGGGCAGCGCTTGGCCCATTCCAGCGCCTCCTCCCTGGACTTGACCTGGATCATCCAGAAGCCGGCGACGAGCTCGCCGGTATTGGCGAACGGGCCTTCGCTGACGCTGCGCCGGCCGCCGCTGAAATCGACCCGCAGGCCCTTGGCGCTGGACTGCAGGCCGGCGGCGTCGAGCAGCACGCCCGCCTTGGCCAGTTCCTCGTTGTAGTGTCCCATCGCGGCCAGCAGTTCCGCGCTCGGCAGGATGCCGGCTTCGGAGTTGCGGGTGGCTTTGACAATCATCATGTAACGCATGGCGCTCGCTCCTCGGTTTTCGCTGCGGGCGGCGCCGGGGGCGGGAAATCCGCCGTTTGCCGTGCCGTCCTCATGAATCCGTCGAACGCCGCGGCGGCGAATCGACACGCCCGCCGGATTTTTTTCGCGGCGGGCCGCGGGCAGCAAAAAGGGCGCGCCGCGGTGCCGGCCGCGGCGGGCCCGGGAGGCGGTGGTGGCTAAGGTGCCTGGGCGTCCGGCGGCGCGTCGGCGGCTTCCAGCCGGGCGCGCAGGCGCTCCTCCGCCTGGCGCAGCTCCGGGGTGAAGGCCGCGCCGAAGTCGGCCGCCTCGTAGACCTTGCGGATCTCGACGTCGGCCTCGTCGCCGAGCGGGAAGGGGTAGTGCTTGACCCATTCGACGATCTCCTCGCGCGAGCGCGCCTGCAGGATCCAGAAGCCGGCGATCAGCTCCTTGGCCTCGGCGAAGGGGCCGTCGATCACCTGCGGCTTGCCGCCGGAGAACCTGACCCGCGCGCCCAGGCGGCTCGGCTGCAGGCCGTCACCGGCCAGCAACAGGCCGGCCTGCGCGCTTTCCAGGTTGCGCCGCGTCATCTTGTCCAGGTGCTCCCGCTCCGGCAGGTAGCCGCTCTCGGTTTCCGGGGTGGCCTTGAGCAGCACCATGTAGCGCCGCAGCGCCGGGCTGTCCGCCGCGACCGACGGCGCCTGCGGCGAGGCGCTGTGGCCTTCCATGCCGGCGGCGCAGCCCACCTCGCGGATCTCGATCTCCACTTCGCCGTGGCCGTCCTGCGGCGGCCAGCGCTTGACCCAGTCGATCGCCTCCTGCCGCGAGCCGACCTCGATCATGGTGAAACCGGCCACCAGTTCCTTCGACTCGGTGAAGGGGCCGTCGATGATGTGCGGCTTGCCGCCGCTGAACTTGACGCGCACACCGCCGGCGCTGGGGTGCAGGCCCTCGCCGGCGCGCATCACGCCGGCCGCGGCCAGCGCTTCGTTGTAGGCGCCCATCGCGGCGAGCAGCTGCTCGCCGGGAAGCACGCCGGCCTCGGTATCGCGGTCGGCCTTGCGCAGGATCATGAATCGCATCGTCGGAACTCCTGGTTGGTGGCGCCGGGCAATCCGGCTCTGATGCACGTCGAAGCAGCGCGGGCCGAATCGACAAGTCTGCTGCGGCGGCCGGGTTCCGGTCAGCCCGGGGCGATCGAGGCGGCGTCGCGCTCAGCGGCGCAACGCGGCCTCCAGCTGTTGCAGCAGGATGCGGGTGCCGGCCTCGCGCCGGCCGGCGTCTTCCTCGCCGCCGAAGAACACGCCCTGCTCGGTGATGAGCAGGCGCGTGCCCTGGCCCTGCGCCCTGAACTCCACCGTGGCCAGCGAGACGGACAGGTGCACGTCGTTGCGCCGCATGTCGTAGACGTAGACGATGCGCCGGTCCGGCACGATGTCGTGGTAGACGCTGTCGAACGCGGTGGTGTCGCCGTTGCCGAAGCGGCCGTGGGCGCGCTCGCGCCCGCCGACGCGGAAGTCGAGCTCGCGGCGCACTTCGCTCCAGCCGTCGGGGCCGGCGAACCAGCGTGACTTGGCTTCGGCCGAGGCCCAGGCGGCGAAGACCCGCGCCGGCGCCGACGGGTAGCTGCGCTCGACGGTGAAGGTGGCGTGGACCACGGACGGTTCGCTCATGACGGCCTCCTGGCCTGGGTCGGCGCGGTTTCGGCGGTGCTTCGGCGCGGGTGGCGCGCCGGCTTATTGCGGGAACATGGCGAAGTAGGGCTGCGCTTCGCGCAGCACCCGGGCGAAGCAGGGGCGCTGCATCAGCCGGTCCAGGTAGGCCGCGGTATTCGGGTGATCCGGTTCCAGGGGCTGCACGCGGTTGGCGTAGTACAGCGCCGGCGCGGCGGCGCAGTCGGCCATGCTGAAGGACTCGCCCGTGGCCCAGCGGCGGCTGGCCATGTCCCGCTCGGTCAGGCCGTAGGCGATGCGCAGCTGCGCCCTGGCGTGCTCGACACCCGCCGGGTCTTTCCGGTCTTCCGGCCGCAGGCGGTCGCCGACGATCTTCTGCAGGTGCTGGTGCACGTGCAGATCGTAGAAGCGATCGAGCAGGCGCGTTTCGCGCGCCTGCTCGGCGTCCGCCGGCAGCAGCGGCGTGGCGCCGGGGTAATGCTGCGCCAGGTATTCGATGATGATGCTGGATTCGGGAACGGTGCGGTCGCGCGCCTCGTCGCGCAGCACCGGAAACTTGGCGAACGGCCACAGCGCGGCCAGCGCCGCGCGCTCGTCGGCATTGCCCAGATCGACGATGCGCGGCTCGAACGGCGTGTCGTTTTCGTAGAAGGCGAGGAGCGTCTTCCAGCAATAGGACGAGAGCGGGTGCAGGTATAGCGTGAGGCGCGCGGCGGAGGCCGCGCTGGCGTGTGTGCCGGATGTCGGGTTCACAAGGTTCTCCTGCCGTGGATCGATGGGCTGCGCTTCATGGCTTGCTCCGTTTGCTGCCGCCGTTGCTGCCGCGCTGCTGCTGCTCCTGCGCGGCCAGGTATTCGCCGAGCCGGTCGAGGCGGCGTTCCCAGCTGGTGCGGTGCTGGTTGACCCAGTCCTCGGCGGTGCGCAGCGCGCGCGGCTCGATGTGGCAGGTGCGCACCCGGCCGACTTTCTCCGAGCGCACCAGCCCGCTGGCTTCCAGCACCTGCAGGTGCTGCACCACCGCTGGCAGCGACATGGTCAGCGGCGCGGCCAGCTCGCTGACCGAGGCCGGGCCGCGGCACAGGCGGTCGATCATGGCCCGGCGGGTGGAATCCGCCAGGGCCTGGAACATCAGGTCGAGAGCCAGGCTTTGGTTAAGCATTTGCTTAAGTATCGCCGCGCACGCCCGTTTGTCAAGCGCGGCCTTCGCGCCGCAAGCGTCACGGATCGGAAAATCCGGCAGTGGCGGCGGTACCGGTGCGGACCCGCCGCTGCCGGCGGGCGGGGCGCCGCGCGACGCCTGGGCGCGCCGCTCAGCGCCGCGCGGCGGCGCGGCTTTGCAGGGCCTGCGCCAGCTTGTCGAACTGGCTGCGCCAGCCCATCAGCGCGCGCTGCGTCCACATCTCGTCGTGCATCGCGTCCAGCGTCAGCACCATGCGCACGCCGTCGGCGCCGGGATGCAGCTCCACCAGCAGCGCCACGTCGTAAGGCGCGACGCCGCTGATGAAGTCGGCACGCTGGCTGAAGGCCAGGCGCCGCGGCGCTGTGATTTCGGTGAAGGTGATCCGCACCTCGGTGCTCAGCGGCATGCCGGCGTTGTTCATGAACGCGACCTGCTCGCGGCCGACGGCGCTCATGGTGTAGCGCAGGGCGCCGCCGGGACGCAGCTCCAGCTGCTGCACCTTGACCTCGAAGCCCTCGGGCCCCCACCAGGACTCGATGCCTTCCGCCGTGGTCCACAGCGCCCACACCTCTTCGAGGGTGGCGTCGAAGCTGCGTTCCAGCGTGGTCCGGCGCGGCTGCGCCGCGGTGGCGGGGTCGGGTCGTTTCATGTGGCGGTCTCCTCGTGTTTGCGCGGGCCGGCGTTGTGCCGGCGCTTGAGGGCTGCGGCGAAGCGGTCGAGGCGCGCGTCCCACAGGCCGCGGCAGTTGGCGACCCAGGCGTCGAGCTGCTGGAACGGCTCGGGGCACAGCGAGTACAGCCGCTTCTGCCCGTCCGCGCGCACCTGCACGAAGCCTGCCTGGTGCAGGATGCGCAGGTGGCGCGACACGCCGGACTGATGGATCGCCACCGCTTCGACGATGTCGTTCACCGCCCGCTCGCCGTTCCACAGCGCTTCGACGATGCGGCGGCGGGTCGGGTCGGCCAGCGTCTGGAATGGATCAATATGCACGATGGTGTATATAACGCTCCGTGCATATATTCTGTCAAGCGGAGCGCGGCGCTCCGGGCGGTGTGCGGGCGGCGCGCCCGTTGGTGTGCGGGGGCATTTCAATCGGGCCGGGTGCTGAGGCATCCTGAGGGCCGGTCGCAGGTTCCCGGCTTCGGCCGGTGCCGGCCGCCGCGCCATGAGACAAACCTGGGGACGCTGGTCGGGGGGACGCTTGAAGCCGATTGCTGCACTGCTTGCGCTGTTGTCCGCTGCCGTGGCCGGCGCCGTGGCCGCGGACCCGCCCGGCGCGCCGTTCGAGCCGCCGTCATTGCAGGGCCTGGCGGACGACGACTACGGCCGCATGGTGCGGCTGGGCGAGAACATCATGCTGCACACCGACCGTTACGCCGCGGCCTATGTCGGCAACCGGCTGCACTGCGCCAGCTGCCATCTCGACGGCGGCCGGCGCGCCGACTCGGGGCCGCTGTGGGGCGCCTATGGCCTGTACCCGCAGTACCGCGCCAAGACGCGGCAAGTCGATACCTTCGCCGCCCGCCTGCAGGGCTGCTTCGAGTACAGCATGAACGGCAGGGCGCCGCCGCTCGGTGATCCGGTGCTGGTGGCGCTGGAAAGCTATGCCTCGTGGATGGCCCGCGGCGCGCCGCACGGCGTACGGCTGCCCGGGCAGGGTTATCCGCGCCTGGCGCCGGCGGCGCTGGCGCCGGACTACGCGCGCGGCGGCGAGGTCTACCAGGCGCGCTGCGCGCAGTGCCACGGCGCGGACGGCGCCGGCCGGCATGACGCCGTGGGCGAGACGCTGTTCCCCGCGCTGTGGGGCGCCGGCTCGTTCAACTGGGGCGCCGGCATGGGCGAGGTGGACAAGGCCGCCGGGTTCATCAAGGCCAACATGCCGCTGGGGCAGGGTGGCAGCCTGAGCGATCAGCAGGCCTGGGACGCGGCGCTGTATATCGACAGCCAGCCGCGGCCGCAGGACCCGCGCTACACCGGCGATGTCGCCGGGACACGGGCGCGCTACCACGATTCGCCGTATTCCCGGTACGGCCTGAGCGTCAACGGCCGCGTACTGGGCGGCGATCCGCCGGCACCCTGAGACGCCTGGCCGCGGCGCCGGTGCAATGCCGGGCGCAGTGAAAAGAAGTGCTGCGCGCGGGCCGGGTGGGGCGCCCTCGCGATACAATGCCCGGGCGTGGCAAGCGCCTGGAATGCGGCCGGATTCGAAGGTTTCCGGGCCGTCCTGGCGCCGCCCTGGCGCCTTCGGGCGCCGCGTGGCGGCGAACTTCACGGCTTCCGCGCTGATCTAACCCGGGCCCCACCCGTTTACAGGTTTTGCAGGCATCCCATGGCATTGCGATGTGCTCTATTGCTGCTGGCCGCCGCGGTGGCCGGAGCGGCCCGCGCCGGCACCCCGGCGCCTTTCGACCTGACCGGGCCGACGCTGGAGGCCAAGGTCACGCGCGGCAGCACGGTGCTGCCGGCCGCCGAGGTGCCCAACCTGGCGGTGGGCGACAAGATCTGGGTCAAGGCCGACCTGCCGCCGACGCAGTCGGTGCATTACCTGATGGTGCTGGCCTTCCTCAGCGGCTCGACCAACCCGCCGCCGGAGGAATGGTTCTTCCCCTGCAAGACCTGGAAGGGCTGCGGCAAGGACGGCCTGACGGTGACGGTGCCCAAGGACGCGCAGCAGGTGCTGCTGTTCCTGGCGCCGGAGACCAGCGGCGATTTCCGCACGCTGGTGAACGCGGTGCGCGGCCGGCCGGGCGCTTTCGTGCGCGCCTCGCAGGATCTGAATCAGGCGGCGCTGGACCGCTCGCGCCTGGAGCGCTACCTGGTCACGATCCACAGCCTCAACGGCGCCGAGCCGTCCAAGATCAAGGAAGTGACGCCGCTGCTGGCGCGCAGCCTGGCGATCAAGGTGGACGACAAGTGCCTGGACCGCGTGCCCGAGCTGCAGGTGCCGTGCCTGATGCAGGGCCAGGAGGCGCTGATCCTCAACGACGGCCACAGCGTCTCCATCGTGCAGGCGCTGACCAGCGGCCCGGAGAGCGATCTGCTGCTGTCGGCCAGCGCCACGCCGCAGGCCGGCTACGGCTATTACAGCCCCTACATCGCCTCGGTGGTGGACATCGCGCGCATCCTCGATTCGTTCCGCACCGCGCAGTACCAGTACATCCCGGCGCTGGCCACGCACAAGGGCGGCCAGCTGGCGCTGACGCTGAACGCGGCGCCGTCGTTCTACGATCCGAAATCGGTGCTGGTGGTGGCGCTGCCGGCGGTGGAGCAGGCGCAGCTGCCGCCGCTGCACGCGGTGGACCCGAAGGAGATCTATTGCGCCGGCCGCAACGCGCTGGTGCTGCCGGTGGAAGGCGCGCCCCTGGCGTTCTCGACCGCCTACGCCCATGACATCACGCTGAACCTGACCGGCGGCGACGGCAAGACCATCGCCCTGCCGGCCACCGCCGACGCGGCGCAGGGCGGCTATGTGGTCGACACCAGCCCGCTGCGCGACGCCACGCCCGGCGACACGGCGCAGGCCGCGCTGCAGGGTTACTGGGGCTTCGATGCCTACCAGGGGCCGAGCTTCCGCCTGCGCAACGCCCACGCCAAGACCTGGGCGCTGGCGGCGGGCGACGCCGACTCGCTGATCGTCGGCCGCCAGGACACCGTGCACCTGCAGGCCGACAGCGTCAGCTGCGTCGACGGCATCATGCTCAAGGACCCGGCCGGCAAGGAGTTGAAGGCCGACTGGAAGGCGGTCAGCGCCAACGAGGTGGAGGTGAACCTGCCGCTGCAGGGCGCGCAGCCGGGGGCGATGACGCTGCTGATCAGCCAGTACGGCGGCGGCCAGCCGCTGCCGGTGTCGCTGCAGGCGTTCGCCGACGCCGGGCGCTTCGACAGCTTCGTCATCCATGCCGGCGACAGCCAGGGCCTGCTCAAAGGCGGCAGCCTGGATGAGGTGGCGAGCCTGTCGATCGGCAAAATCGTATTCCTGCCCGGCGCCTTGTCCAGCCGCAACGGCCGCGACCAGCTGCCGATGATCGCCCAGGACGCCGCGGCCGCCGCCGAGCTGAAGACCGACCTGCTGAGCACGCCCGCCAGGGTGACGCTGAAGGACGGCCGCACGCTGCGCCTCAATGCCACCATCGATGCCGCGCGGCCGCGCGTGGCGCTGATCGGCAAGAGCGCGCAGCCCTCGGCTTCCGGCGGCGTCAGCAACATCCAGCTGGCCAACCAGGACCAGCTGCCGCAGGACGCGCGGCTGGTGTTCTCGCTGCGCGCGCAGCAGCCGGCGAAGTTCGGCCGCGAGCAGTCGATCGAGGTGGCGACGGCCGACGAGTCGTTCTCCACCACGCTCAGCCTGGCCAACGGCGGGCTGCGGCTGGAGGATTCCAGGGTGGCGGTGGCGGTGCTCGACCCGGCCCGGGCCTTCGGCCCCTCGGCCTTCGGGCCGCTGCAGTTCCGCGCGGTGGCCGACGGCGTGGCCGGCGACTGGCAGCCGCTGGCGACGCTGGTGCGCCTGCCGGTGCTGAAGGAGCTGAAGTGCCCGGCCGCCGCCGACCTGCCGTGCAAGCTGTCCGGCGCCGACCTGTTCCTGGTGGAAGCGGTGGCCAGCGATGCGCGCTTCGAGCACGCGGTACCGGTGCCGGACGGCTTCCCCGGCTACGTGCTGCCGGTGCCGCATCCGGCCAACGGCGTGCTCTACGTCAAGCTGCGCGACGATCCTTCGGCGGTCAACCAGGCCACGCTGGTGGCGGAGCAACTGCCACCGGCACCGGCGCCCGCCGCCGGCGACCCCGTGCCGGCTCCGGCTCCGACGGCGGGCCCGGTCGCAGCCCCCGCCGGCACGGCGCAAGGCGCGC
>CAYVKA010000119.1:0-12192 GCA_964451925.1 uncultured Nevskia sp.
GCGGGCGCGGCGGTCGAGCCGCCCTTGCCGGAATCCTTCGACACCACCGCCAGGCCCAGGCTGCGCGCGGCGCCGGCCAGCGGGCCGTCGGACACCGCCAGCGGCTGCATGCCGACGCCGCGCATGGCTTCCAGCAGGGCGGCCAGATCGGTGTCGAATTCGCTGTCGATCACCGTCGCCATGCCCTTGACCGCCTGCGGCATCTGCCTGGCGAGCTGTTCGATGTGCGCGCGGATCGCGGCGCTGTCGGGGTCGAGCACCCGCACGCGCGTGATCGACAGCATGCGGCCCTTGATTTCCAGGGCGGTGCGGGAACGGGTCATCAGGTCTTGCGGTCTGGAAGGTGCCGGTGTTGAGGGGGGCGTGCGGCGTGTGGCTTGGGTTTTGCTTCGCGTTCCTGCTAGGTTAGAGAGCAAATCCCGCAAGATCAATGCGTCGGCGTGGTTTTGACGCCCTGCGGCCCCAGAAGAACCCTGAAGGAAACAGACCGACCGATGGCTTTCGAGTGGAGCCAGTACCGCTGCCAGGACGTATACGACGAACTGTTCGCCAAGCCGGGGGTGCCGCGGCCGGCGGCGGCGCAGCTGCTCGGTTACCTGCAGAGCATCTCGCCCAAGGACCTGGCCGACCGGCGCCTGGCCGCCGACCTGGCGATCAAGGTGATGGGCATCACCTTCACCGTCTATTCCGAGGGCAAGACGCTGGACCGGGCCTGGCCGTTCGACATCATTCCGCGGGTCATCGCGCGTGACGAGTGGGAGCGCACCGAGCGCGGCCTGAAGCAGCGGGTCAACGCGCTCAACCAGTTCATCCAGGACATCTACGGCGATCAGAAAATCGTCAAGGACAAGGTGGTGCCGGCCGAGGTGCTGGCCGATTCGGTGAACTTCCGCCCGCAGTGCGTCGGCGTGCAGCCCAAGTTCGGCGTGTGGGCGCACATCTGCGGCAGCGACCTGGTGCGCGACGGCGACGGCACCCTGTATGTGCTGGAAGACAACCTGCGGGTGCCGTCCGGCGTGTCCTACATGCTGGAAAACCGCATGGTGATCAAGCGCATCTGGCCGGAGCTGTTCGAGACCAGCAACATCCTGCCGGTGGACGACTATCCGGCGCAGCTGTACGACACGCTGGCGGCGCTGAGCCCGCGTCCCGCCGACCAGCCGAAGATGGTGCTGCTCACGCCGGGCATCTACAACTCGGCCTATTTCGAACACGCCTACCTGGCGCAGCAGATGGGCATCGAACTGGTGGAGGGCACCGACCTGTTCGTCGACGACGACGACTGCGTCTACATGCGCACCATCTACGGCCCCAAGCGGGTCGATGTCATCTACCGCCGCATCGACGACCTGTTCATCGACCCGGAAGCGTTCCGCCCGGACTCGATCCTCGGCGTCAAGGGGTTGATGCGCGCCTGGATCCGCGGCAAGGTCGGCCTGGCCAACGCGCCCGGCGCCGGCGTGGCCGACGACAAGGTGATCTACGCCTTCGTGCCGGCGATGATCAAGTATTACCTGGGCGAGGAGCCGATCCTGCCCAACGTGCCGAGTTACCTGTGCATGGACCCGAAGCAACGCAAGCATGTGCTGGCCAACCTGGACAAGCTGGTGGTCAAGCCGGCCAACGAATCCGGCGGCTACGGCATGCTGATCGGCCCGCGCGCTTCCAAGGAGGAGCGCGAGAAATTCCGCGCGCTGATCGAATCCAATCCTCGCAACTACATGGCGCAACCGACGCTGGCGTTATCCACCGCGCCGACCATCACCGACGAGGGTGTCGAGCCGCGTCACCTCGATCTACGGCCGTTCATCCTGTCGCGCGGCGAGAGCACTTACGTCACCACCGGCGGCCTGACCCGCGTGGCCCTGGTCAAGGGCTCGCTGGTGGTCAACAGCTCGCAGGGCGGCGGCAGCAAGGACACCTGGGTGGTGGATCTGGACGATGAAGCCGAGGCGCGGCAGACGCAGGCGCAGCTCGCCGGAGGGCCGCGCTGATGCTGTCCCGTGTCGCTGACAACCTGTACTGGTTCGGGCGCTACCTGCAACGCGCCGAGAACACCGCGCGCCTGATCAACGTCAACGCCATCCTGATGCTGGACCTGCCGCGGCGCATGACGCTGGGCTGGGGGCCGCTGATCGAGATCGTCGGCGCCGACGCCACTTTCCGCGCCCACTACAGCGAGGCCAGCGAGGACAACGTGGTGCGCTTCCTGATGACCGACCCGCGCAATCCCGGGTCGATCCAGTCCTCGCTGTACAGCGCCCGCGAGATCCTGCGCACGGTGCGCGACACCATGCCACGTGAAACCTGGGAGCGGCTCAACGACCTGTACTTCTACGTGCAGGAGCGCGGCGAGGCCGGCATCCCGCGCGCCCAGCGCCAGGGCGTGCTGAGCGAGCTGGTCAACCGCACGCTGCTGATCCACAGCGTGCTCAACAGCAACATGAGCCGCGACGTCGGCTTCCAGTTCCTGCGCATCGGCGCCAGCCTGGAACAGGCCGACATGACCTCGCGCATCCTCGACGTGCGCTCCACCCGCCTCGGCCGGGAGCAGTCCGGCCCGGACCTGTCACCGTTCGAGAACATCATCTGGATGAGCGTGCTGCGCTCCCTCACCGCCTACCAGATGTACCGCAAGCACATGAAGGTGCGCGTCAACGGTGCCGGCGTGCTGCGCTTCCTGCTGCAGAATCGCGAGTTTCCGCGCAGCATCATGTTCTGCCTGTCGCAGATCGCCTCGACCCTGCCGTCACTGCCGGAGAGCCGCAAGATCGAGCGCTCCATCGAGCGCATCCGCGCGCTGGCGCGCGACGCCAACATCGACGCCCTGCTCAAGGCCGACCTCGGCGTGCCGCGGCTGATGGACGAGATCCAGATCGGCCTGGGCGAACTGCACGAGGCGCTCAGCGCGGCCTACTTCCGCGCCGCCTGACGCGGCGCGGAAGTCTACGCAGACAAGCGCGCCCGGCTGTCCGCGGCGGAGCGGCTAGTAGGTCTGCTGCCCGTTGGAGGGCATGCTGCCGAACTGCATCTGCGCGGCGGCGTTCTGCCCGTTCTGCTGGCCCTGCGCGGCGGTCTGTGCCTGCGCCTGCGGTGCGGCGTTCATCCCCTGCAGCGGCAGCTGCGGCTGCAGTTCCCATTCGAAGCGCGGCAGGTTGCGGATCGCGTTCTCCAGCTGCCGCGACCAGGTTTCCTTGAGCTGCGAGTAATACGGGGTATCCAGGTCCAGGCGCAGCGAGTGGGTCAGCTTGAGCGCGTCGCGCGGCAGCAGCGACAGGTCCACCGGCGGCCCGACCGAGATGTTGGAGCGCATGGTCGAATCCAGCGACACCAGCGCGCAGCGCGCCGCGTCTTCCAGCTGCACGTGCGAGCGGATGAAGCGGTCGAGGATCGGCTTGCCGTACTTGATCTCGCCGATCTGCAGGAACGGCGTCTCCGGGCTGGCGGCGATGCAGTTGCCGAGCGGGTAGATCAGGTAGATGGCCGGCTCCTCGCCCTGGATCTGGCCGCCGAGGATCAGCGTGGTCTCCACGTTCACCGCGCTGTACTGGCTGTGCTGATGCGTCACCTGCTTTTGCGCCCGCACCGACAGCTGGCCGAGGTAGTCGGCCGCGTCGAACATGTGGCGCACGGTGCGCAGGTTGACGGTGGCGTTGGGATCGTTGATGTCGCGCTGCGCCTGCGCCAGCACATGCTGCGTGGTGGCCAGATTGCCGGCCGACAGGATGACGAACACGCGCTCGCCCGGAAACTCGAACGTATGCATCTTGTTGTAGGTGCGCACGTCGTCGACGCCCGCGGCGGTGCGGGTGTCGGCAGCAAAGACCAGGCCTTCGTTGACCTTGATGGCGACGCAGTAAGTCATCTGGCAGTCGATGGTGGGGCGGCGGGCCGCGGCTGTGGGCGGCAAGACTCTGATTGTAGCCGAGCCGCTTCAAGGCAAGCATGGCTTGTGCCAGATGGCCGCCCCATGCAGACTGCCGGCAGGCGCGAACCGCGCGCGGAGGAGCCGGCCATGAGTCAGCGCGAAATCGAATTTTTCTGGGACGCGGCAAGCCCTTACACCTATCTGGCGGCGACCCAGATGGCGTCGCTGGCGGCGCGTGCCGGCGTCGCCGTGCGCTGGCGGCCGTTCCTGCTCGGCAAGGTGTTCGAGGCCACCGGCAACCGCATGCCGGCGAGCGTGCCGGCCAAGGCCAGGCACCTGTTCTGCGACGTGCAGCGCTGGGCCCAGCACTACGGCGTTCCGGTGGCGTTTCCCAAGGTGTTTCCGGTGAACAGCGTGCTGGCCCTGCGCGCCGCCATCGCCGCCGCCGGCCTGGGCAAGGGCCCGGAGTTCGCGCTGGGCGTGATGCGTGCCTACTGGGTCGACGGCGCCGACATCGGCCAGCCGCAGGCGGTGGCCGCGGTGGCCGCGTCGGTCGGTCTCGACCCCGAGGCGCTGCTGGCGCAGACACAGCAGCAGCCGGTCAAGGACCAGCTGCGTGCCAATACCGAGGAAGCGGTGCGTCGCGGCGCCTTCGGCGCGCCGACCTTCTTCGTCGGCGAGCAGATGTTCTGGGGCAACGACCGGCTGGTGCTGCTGGAAGATTTCCTGCGCGGCAAGCTTGCCGCCTGATGACACAGACAGCGCCAGCGCGGCTGCCGACGGCCAGCCGCTCCGAATTCCTGCGGTTGCGCGGCCTGCGCTATCACGTCCGGCGCTGGGGCGACGCCGCGCTGCCGCGCCTGTTCATCGCCCATGGCTGGCTCGACGTGTCCGCCACCTTCCAGCCGCTGGTGGAGCCGCTGCTCGGGCGCTGGCAGGTGCTGATGCCGGACTGGCGCGGCTTCGGCTACAGCGAGTGGCCGCAGGACGGCTACTGGTTCTACGACTACGTCGCCGATCTGGAAGCGTTGCTGCAGCACTATTCGCCCGACGAGCCGGTGCTGCTGGCGGGCCACAGCATGGGGGCGCAGGTTGCGGCCTTGTACGCCGGCCTGCGGCCGCAACGGGTGCGCCGGCTGGTGTGCCTGGACGGCATCGGCCTGCCGGACGCGCCGCCGCAGCGTGCGCCGGCGCGGGTGCGCCAATGGCTGGACCAGCTGCGCGAGCCGCCGCCGGTGAAAAGCTATGTGTCATTCGAACAGCTGGCCGCGCGGGTGCGCCGCCAGCACCCGCAGCTGAGCGAGGCGCAGGCGCTGTTCGTCGCGCACTGCTGGGGCCAGCAGGACGGCCGCGGCCGCATCCGCCTGTGTGCCGATCCCAAGCACACCTTGGCCGGGCCGCTGCTGTACCGCGCCGCCGAGGCCGAGGAAATCTGGCGCCAGATCACCGCGCCGACCCTGTTCATCGATGCCGCCAAGTCGACGGTGGCGCTGCCGGCGGAAGAGCGTGCACGGCGCCGCGCCGCGTTCGCCGACCAGCGCGTGGTGCAGATCGAGAACGCCGGGCACATGCTGCACTTCGACGCGCCGCAGGCCACGGCCGCGGCCATGGCGGCGTTCTTCGGCGCGGAGTGACGGCGGCCCCCGCCCTGTCGCCAGCCGCTAAAATGCCGGCATGCGTCTCAATCCCGGCCAACTCCCGTCCCAGCTGCAGCGCAGCCTGGCCCCGGTCTACCTGATCGCGGGCGAGGAGCCGCTGCTGCTGCAGGAGGCGCTGGACGCGATCCGCGCCGCGGCGCGCGCCAAGGGCTATGCCGAGCGCGAGGTGCTGGACGCCGAGCGCGGCTTCGACTGGCAGCGCCTGATCGACACCTGCAATACGCCGTCGCTGTTTGCGCCGCAGCGCATGGTCGAGCTGCGCGCGTCCGTCGCGCCGGACGCGGCCGGTGCCGCCGCCCTGACCAAGCTGGCGCAGGACCCGGCGCCGGACGTGCTGCTGATCGTGGCGCTGGGCAAGCTCGAATCGCGCGCGCGCAACGCCGCCTGGTACGGGGCGCTCGACGCCGCCGGAGTCAGTCTTTATGTCTGGCCGCTGAAAGCCGAGGAATTGCCGGCCTGGATCGGCGCGCGCCTGCGCGCCGCCGGCGTGCAGGCCGATCCCGACGGCCTGCGTCTGCTGGTGGAGCGCACCGAGGGCAACCTGCTGGCGGCGCAGCAGGAGGTGGAAAAGCTGGCCCTGCTCTATCCCGGCCAGGCGCTCGGCGTGGCCCAGATCGAGGCGGCGGTGGCCGATTCGGCCCACTACGAGGTGTTCGGCTGGCTCAACAAGGTCATGGCCGGCGACGCCCGCGGCGCGGTGCGCGGCCTGGAAGGCCTGCGCGACGAGGGCGTGGACGTGCTGCCGATCCTGGCGGTGGTGGCCAACGGTCTGCGCCAGCTGGCCCGTGCCGCCGCGGCCTATGCCCGCAGCCGCAATGCCGCCGCGGCGCTGGACGCCGCCGGAGTGTTCAAGCTGAACCAGCCGGCGTTCGCCCGGGCGGTGGAGCGCAGCCGGCCGGGCCAGGTGCTGGGCTGGCTGCGCGATTGCGCCAATATCGACGCCCTGGCCAAGTCCAGCGGCGGCCAATCCGCCGCCTGGGAAGAGTTGCTAACATTGGTGCTGGCGGCGAGTGGCGCCGCAAAGCCCAGGATTGCCGCAGCGCGGTAACGAGCCTTTATGACGGCGGTATCGGTGAAAGACGGCAAGCGCGCGGCGCGCAAGGACAGCGTCGCCTCCTATATGCGCAGCGCGGGCGAACGTGCCCGCAACGCATCCCGGGCAGTGGCCAAGGCCAGCACCGGCGAAAAGAACGCGGCGCTGTTCGAACTGGCGCGGATCATCGAGGACGAGGCGGCCGCGATCCTCGATGCCAACGCACTGGACATGCGCTCGGCGCGCGAGGGCAAGCTGGAGCAAGCCCTGCTCGACCGCCTCGAATTAACCCGTGACCGCATCGCCGCGATGGCAGACGGCGTGCGCCAGGTGGCGGCGCTGCCCGACCCGGTGGGCGAGATGTTCGATCTGAAGATGCGCCCCTCCGGCATCCAGGTCGGCCGCATGCGCGTGCCGCTGGGCGTGGTCGGCATCATTTACGAGTCGCGGCCCAACGTCACCGCCGACGCCGCCGCGCTGTGCCTGAAGTCCGGCAACGCCTGCATCCTGCGCGGCGGTTCCGAGGCGCTGCACTCCAATCAGGCCATCGCCCGCTGCATCCAGCGCGCGCTGCGCGACGCCGGCCTGCCGCCGGAGGCGGTGCAGGTGCTGGACATCACCGACCGCGAGGCGGTGGGCGAGATGCTGACCATGCCGCAGTTCGTCGACGTGGTGATCCCGCGCGGCGGCAAGGGCCTGGTGGCCTTCGTCAGCGAGAATGCGCGCGTGCCGGTGATCAAACACCTCGACGGCAACTGCCACGTCTATATCGACGGCGAGGCCGACATCGAGAAGGCCGTGGCCATCGCCGTCAACGCCAAGACCCAGCGCTACGGCACCTGCAACACCATGGAAACCCTGCTGGTCGACGCACCGATCGCGTTGCGCGTGCTGCCCGAGTTGGGACGCATCTACGCCGGCCACGGCGTCGAGCTGCGCGGCTGCGAGCGCACCCGCAAGATCCTGCCGCAGGCGCGTCCGGCCAAGCCGGAAGACTGGGACACCGAATTCCTCGCGCCGATCCTGGCGATCAAGGTGGTCGATGGCCTCGACCAGGCCATCGACCACATCACCCGCCACGGCTCGCAGCACACCGACGCCATCGTCAGCGAGAACTACAGCAAGGTGCGGCGCTTCCTGCGCGAGGTTGATTCCGCCTCGGTGATGGTCAACGCCTCGACCCGTTTCGCCGACGGCTATGAGTACGGCCTGGGCGCCGAGATCGGCATCAGCACCGACAAGTTCCACGCCCGCGGCCCGGTCGGCCTGGAAGGCCTGACCTCGGTGAAGTGGGTGGTGCTGGGCGACGGGCATGTGCGCTAACAGCGGGAATCGAGAATCGGGAATGGGGAATCGTAGAGGCTCCTTCCCCACGCTTTTGGCGATTCCCGATTCCCGACTCCCGATTCCCGTTTGAACGCGATCGGCATCTTCGGCGGCACCTTCGCGCCGATCCACCACGGCCATATCCGCCTGGCGCTGGAGCTGCGCGAGAGGCTGGGCCTGTCGCGGGTGCTGATCGTGCCGAGCGCGCACCCGCCGCATCGCGCCGCGCCCGAAGTGCCGCCGCAGCGCCGGCTGGAATGGGCGCGGCTGGCCCTGGCCGGCGAGCCGGGGCTGGTGGTGGACGACCGCGAAATCCGCCGCACCGGCCCTTCCTATACCTACGACACGCTGGCCGGCCTGCGCGGCGAGCTGGGCGCTGTCACGCCGCTGGTGCTGCTGCTCGGCGACGACGCCGCCAACCAGTTGCACACCTGGCACCGCTGGCGCGAGCTGATCGACCTGGCCCATCTGGTGTTCGTCGAGCGGCCCTACGAGCCGCCGGCGCCGGCGCCGGAGTTGGCCGCGTTCCTGCGCGGCCGCCGCGCGCCTTCGGCGCAGGCCCTGCTGGCGCGGCCTGCCGGCTCCTGGATTTCCGCCAGCATCCCGCCGCTGGCCATTTCTTCCACCCGCATCCGGCAGCTGCTCAAGGCCGGGCGCAGCATCCGCGGCCTGGTGCCCGATGCCGTGATCCAGACATTCACCCCTGAGGACGTCCGCGCACTGACCCACGATGAAGACCCCGCCCAAGACTAAAGCCGCCCCCAAAGCCGCCCCCAAAGCGGTGTCCAAGGCCAAGGCTCCCGCCAGGAGCCCGCTCAAGGCCGCTGCCAAAACCTCCGCCAAGGCACCGGCCAAGCGCAAGGCCAGCCCCAAGCTCGGCCCGAAGAGCAAGGCCGTGGCCAAGCCCGCACCGAAGAGCAAGGCGGCGCCCAAAGGCGCGAGCCCGGCCAGGCCCGACCCTTCGGTGGCCCTGACCGCGCTGGCGGTGGCCGCGCTGGAGGACCTCAAGGCGGTCGACATCAAGGTGCTCAATGTACGCGACCTGACCACCATCGCCGACGCCATGGTGATCTGCACCGGCACGTCCAACCGGCACGTCAAATCGCTGGCGGAGAACGTGGTCGATCTGGCCAAGCAGGGCGGCTTCCGGCCGCTCGGCGTGGAAGGCCTGAACGAGGGCGAATGGGTGCTGGTGGACCTCAACGGCGTGCTGGTTCACGTCATGCAGGCGCAGACGCGCGTGTTCTACCAGCTGGAAAAGCTGTGGGATATGAGCCAGCTGCAGCCGTGAGGCGGGAGGCGGGAGGCGGCAGGCGAGAGGCGTTTGAAGCAAACGCAACCGCAGGTTCTACGCGCCCGGGTTTTTGCGCCTCTCGCCTCCCGCCTCCCGCCTCCCGAGCGCTGTGCGCGTCCGCCTGATCGCGGTCGGCACGCGCATGCCGGCCTGGATCGAAGCCGGCTTCGCCGAATACGCGCAGCGCCTGCCGCGCGAGTTGCGCCTGGAACTGGTCGAAGTGCCGGTCGAGGCGCGCGGCAAGAACGCCGATATCGCGCGCCTGCGCGAGGCCGAGGGCGAAAAGATGCTCAAGGCGGCAGGCGGCGCGCGCATCGTCGCCTTCGATGAGCACGGCGAAACGCTGGACACCGTGGGCTGGTCCAAGGCCCTGCCGCGGTGGCTGCAGGACGGCCGCGACGTGGCCCTGCTGGTCGGCGGTCCCGACGGCCTGGCGCCGGCCTGCCTGGCGGCGGCCTCGGCGCGCTGGTCGCTGTCGCGGCTGACCTTCCCGCATCCGCTGGTGCGGGTGCTGATCGCCGAGCAGCTGTACCGCGCCTGGAGCCTGACGCAAAACCACCCGTATCATCGCGCCTGAGACCTTCGGCGCCGATCCCGGGCAACAGCCTGCGGCGCTTTCTGGCGCATTGCTGTCCCGCCTTGCTCCGGCGGGGCGCGGGCATGGACAATACGCGTCCGCGTCGCCGTCCTTCTTCAGCCGAGCCGTTCCCATGCCGACCCGTTTTGAACTCGCCAACGCCATCCGCGCCCTCGCCATGGACGCCGTGCAGCGCGCCACCTGCGGTCACCCGGGCATGCCGATGGGCATGGCGGACATCGCCGAGGTGCTGTGGAACGACTACCTGAGCCACAACCCGGCCGACCCGGGCTGGTTCAACCGCGACCGTTTCGTGGTCAGCAATGGCCATGGCTCGATGCTGTTGTATGCGCTGCTGCATCTGTCCGGTTACGACCTGCCGATGGAGGAGCTGAAGAATTTCCGCCAGCTGCACTCGAAGACCCCGGGGCATCCGGAGCATGGCCATACGCCGGGCGTGGAGACCACCACTGGCCCGCTCGGCCAGGGCCTGGCCAACGCCGTGGGCATGGCGCTGGCCGAGCGCCTGCTGGCGGCAAGCTACAACCGCGACGGCTTCCCGCTGGTCGATCACTACACCTATGTGTTCGTCGGCGACGGCTGCCTGATGGAGGGTGTGTCGCACGAAGCCTGCTCGCTGGCCGGCACACTGGGCCTGGGCAAGCTGATCGTGTTCTATGACGACAACAACATCTCCATCGACGGCGATGTGCGCGCCTGGTTCCGCGACGACACCCCGGGCCGCTTCGAGTCCTACGGCTGGCAGGTGGTGCGCAACGTCAACGGCCACGATCCGAACGAGGTGCGCATCGCCATCGAGACGGCGCGCGCGCAAACCGTGCAGCCGACCCTGATCTGCTGCAAAACCGTGATTGGTTTTGGTGCGCCCAACCGGCAGGGCACCGCCAAGGCGCACGGTGCGGCGCTGGGCGAGGCCGAGATCGCGCTGGCGCGCGAGAAGCTGGGCTGGAGCCATGCGCCGTTCGAGATTCCGCAGGACATCTACGCCGGCTGGGACGGCCGCGGCCGCGGCCAGCAGCGCCAGGCGGCCTGGAACGAACTGTTCCAGGGTTACGCCGCGCAGTATCCGCAGCAGGCGGCCGAGCTGCGCCGCCGCGTCGCCGCGGAACTGCCGCCGGAGTGGGATGCGGCGATCCAGCGCGCCATCGAGCAGGGCGCGGCCGCCGACAAGCCGGTGGCGACACGCAAGTCTTCCGAGGCGGTGCTCAACGCCGTGGCGCCGGTGCTGCCGGAATTCCTCGGCGGCTCGGCCGACCTGACGGAATCCAACAATACCGTGTGGCACGGCGCCAAGACCATCGTGCCGGGCGATGTCAGCGGCAACTACCTGTCTTACGGCGTGCGCGAGTTCGGCATGTGCGCGGCCATGAACGGCATGGCGCTGCACGGTGGCTTCATCCCCTTTGGCGGCACCTTCCTGGTGTTTTCCGACTATGCGCGCAATGCGGTGCGCATGGCTGCATTGATGCGGCAGCGCGTCATCTACGTCTTCAGCCACGATTCCATCGGCCTGGGCGAGGACGGCCCGACCCACCAGCCGGTCGAGCATCTGTCCTCTCTGCGGCTGATCCCGCACCTGCACGTATGGCGTCCGGGCGACGCGTTCGAGACCGCCATCGCCTGGAAGGCGGCGGTGGAGCGCAAGGACGGCCCGGCGGTTCTGGCGCTGTCGCGCCAGAACCTGGCGCCGCAGAAGCACGGCGAGGCACACGCGGCGCTGGCGGCACGCGGCGGCTACATCTTGCTGGAGCCGTCCAGTGCGCCGGAGGCGGTGGTGATCGCCACCGGTTCGGAACTGGATCTGGCGGTGCAGGCGGCACAGCGGCTGGCGGCCGAGGGGCGCGCGGTGCGGGTGGTGTCGATGCCCTGCCTGGAGGTGTTCCTGGCGCAGGATGCGGCCTATTGTGAACAGGTCCTGCCGGCGGGGCTGCAGCGCCGCCTGGTGGTCGAGGCCGGCGTAACCGCGCTGTGGCGCGGCCTGGCCGGCCCTCACGGCGCGGTGCTCGGCGTCGACGATTTCGGCGCTTCGGCGCCGGCGGCCAAGGTTTTCGCCCAGTTCGGGTTGACCGTGGATGGCGTTGCGCAAAGTCTGCGCGGGCTTTTCGCCTGATGGACAGGCCCGGCCGTCGGTCGGGCCATGGCGCTTGAGCAAAAAGTAGGCGCTTGCCTACCGCAAACGGGCTAGATACTATTCGACCCTTTCCCAGCGGGACGAATGGGGCAATACGGCATTCGAAATACAAGTGCCTCCCAAGCGTTCCTTATGCTTGAGCACAACTTTTTGGAGCCTTCCAGTGTCACTGTCCCTGATCAATATTGCGGCAGATGCCGCGGATTCTGTCGCCGCCATCAACCCGGCTGACCTCTCCATCCAACACCTGGTGTCGCAGGCCGACCCGGTGGTCAAAGTCGTGC
>CAYVKA010000120.1:0-12085 GCA_964451925.1 uncultured Nevskia sp.
TACCGGCGCTGTGGCAGGCGTTTCGGGGTCCCACAGCAGCGTGTCGCGGCCGTCGCCGAGCACCAGCGCCGCGGCCTCCAGCAGCCCCATGGCGAAGGAGCCGTCATGGCCGCCGACCGAGCTGCTCGGCTGGCGGCAGCCGACGGCGATGCTCCAGTAGCCGGCGGCGGTGTTGTGCACCGAGTTGTGAAAGTCGGTGGGTGACACCGCGCGCGACGGCTCGGCCAGGGCGCTGCTGATGCGGTCCATCACCGACAGGTCGGCGTCGGACGAAGCGAACACGGCGGCCAGCCGCGAGAAATCCAGCGCCGATGCGCCGCGCGCGTCCTCCGCCGCCCGGAACGCCTGGCGCACGCCGGGCGGCGCGCGGCGGCGCTCGTTGGGCGGCAGCAGCTGCGGCGCATAGGGCGGCTCCTCTGCCGCCTGCCACGGCTGCGCGCCGGCCAGCACCGGGCGCGCCTGCGCCCAGCCCGGCAGCCCGGGCGCGGCCAGGCCCACCGCGTGCAGGTACAGCGGCTTCATGCGCGGCGCCCGAACAGCAGGCTGCAGTTGCTGCCGCCGAAGCCGAAGGAATTGCTGAGCACGCGCCCGACCGGGCGCGCCTGCGCCTGCCGCGCGATGGCGCTGCGCAGCTGCGGGTCGGCTTGCTCGGTGTTGAGGCTGCGCGGAATCAGGCCGTGCTCGATGCACAGCAGCGCGACAGCCGCCTCGACCATGCCGGCGGCGCCGAGCGTGTGCCCGGTCCAGCCCTTGGTCGAGGAGCAGGGCGTGCCATCGCCGAACAGCGCGCACACCGCGCGATCCTCGGCCAGATCGTTGGCCGGAGTGGCGGTGCCATGCAGGTTGATGTAGTCCACCGCCTGCGGCGCCACGCCCGCCTGCTGCAGCGCGCCCTGCATCGCCAGGCACGCGCCGCGCCCCTCGGGATCGGGGCTGGACATGTGATGCGCGTCGCCGCTCTCGCCACAGCCGAGCAGCAGCAGCGCGGCGCCGTCGCATTGCGGGTCGAGGATGGCGAAGCCGCCGGCCTCGCCGATGGAGATGCCGTTGCGCCGCGCGTCGGCCGGGCGGCAGATGTCGGCCGACACCAGCTGCAGCGCATTGAAGCCGTACAGCGTGGTCAGGCACAGGCTGTCGACGCCGCCCACCACCGCCGCGTCGCACACGCCGGCGCGGATCGCGCGCGCCGCGGCGGCGAACACCTTGGCGCTGGAGGAACAGGCAGTGGAGATGGTCATGACGCAGCCGCGCAAGCCCAGCAGTAGGCGTGCATATTCGGCCGGCACATGGATGCTCTGCGAGTAGCGGTAGTCGAACCACGACGGCAGCCGCTGCGCCGCGCGGTCCCGGTCGCGGTAGGCGAACTCGGCCTGCTGCACGCCGGAGGTGCTGGTGCCGAGAAACAGGCCGATGCGCGCCGCGTCGTGCCGGCCGCGCAGGGCCGCCACCGCTTCGAGGAAGCCGTCCTGCTGCAGCGCCGCCAGCAGCAGCCGGTTGACGCGGCAGTCCCAGGCGGCGTGCGGCGCCGGCAGCGGCTGTTCCAGCCCCGGCACTTCGCCGAACCAGCTGTCGATCGCCGCGGCCTCGAAACGGCCGTGGCGCAGCCCGCTGCGCTCCTCGCGCAGGGCCTGCAGCAGCGCCGCCTTGCCGTGGCCGCAGGCGGTGGTCACGGTGTAATGGCTGACCGGCAGCGCGCTCATGTCCAGTACGGGTAGAAGTTGAACCAATTGTACGGAGCGGCGCGCACCTGCTGCTCCAGCCGCGCCGCATAGCGCTGCGCCCAGTGGCGGATCGCCGCCTGGCGCTCAGCACGGGTGGCGCTGATGCCCTCGGTCAACAGCTCCAGGCTGACCTGGTAGCTGCGCCCGCCGCGGTAGATACCGAAAGCGGCGATCAGCGGCACGTGCAGCACCGAGGCCAGCACCCAGGGCGAAGCCGGCAGGCGCGCGGTGCCGCCGAGGAAGGGGACTTCCAGTGCGGCTTCGGCGCCGTGCACGCGGTCGGCCATGATGCCGATGCTGTAGCCCTGGTCGAGCGCCTCGCGCAGCTTCAGCACCAGCTCCGGGCCGCGCTGCCCGGCGTCGATGATCGAGGCGGCGAAGCGCGGACTGAGGCGTTCCAGCAGGCCGGTGAGCAGCGGGCCCTGGCTGCGGTCGAGCACGATGCGCAGCGGGATGGAATGCCCGCTGTCGCCCAGCTGGCGCAGCACCTCGAAGCTGCCGACATGCGATACCAGCATCAGGCAGCCGCCGCGGCCGACCGCGCGCTGCACCTCGGCCGGCAGCTGCACCGTGACATCGAGGTTGCCGCCGCGCCCGACCAGGATCAGCAACCGGTCGAGGATGCAGGCGGCGAAGGTATGGAAATGCCGCAGCAGCTCGACGCTGCGCGGCGCCCGCCCCAGCACGCGGCGCAGGTAGTCGCGCGAGGCGCGCCGGGCGCTGCCGCCGCTGGCGAGGAAGAACAGCGCGATCGGCCACAGCAGCAGGCGCGTCAGCCCGCGGCCGAGATGGGTGGCGATCCACACCAGCAGACCGAGCCAGAACGCGTTGCTGCGCTCCGGCTGGGCCTTCCAGGCGCTGCCGGGCGCGGCGGCCTGCGGCGCGGCGCCGTCCGCCGCCGGCTTCACGGCGCGCTCCCGAACAGCATCTGGCCCTGGGCCACCACGCCCGCCGCCGTTGCGCAGCTGAAGCGCCATGCGCCCGCCGCGCCGGCGGCGCTGAACGTCACCCGCACCGCCTCGCCCGGCCGCACCGGACGCATGAATTTGACCGTCTTCACCTCGCACAGCGCGCCCAGCTGCGGCCGCGACCGCTGCAGCACGGCACGGCTCAGGTCGAGCAGCAGCACACCCGGCACGATCGGCTCGCCCGGAAAGTGCCCGGGCAGGCAGGGATGGTCCGGCGGCACGGTGAACTCCCCGTGCAGCGGTTCTGGCGGCGGCGGTGCCTGGCTCATGCGCGCAGCATGGCCAGCAGCGCGGCGCGCGGCAACTTGCCCAGCTCGTTGCGCGGCAGCCGCTCGACGCAGCGCAGCGGCCGCGGCAGGAACGCCGGGTCGACGCTGTGTCGCAGCTGCTCGAGGATCCGCGCCGGGGTCAGCGCCGGCGCCACCACCAGCGCCGCCGGCCGCTGCACCGCGGCGCTGTCGTCCGCTTCGGGCAGGAACGCCACCGCGTCCTCCACTCCGGCGATGGCCAGCAGGCGGTGGTTCAGCTCGGCCAGCGACATGCGCTTGCCCGCCACCTTGAGCAGGTCGGCGCTGCGCCCGAGCAGGCGCAGCCGGCCGTCGGGCAGGATTTCGATGCGGTCGGACAGCCGCGCCGGCTGCGCCAGGTGCGGGCCGCGGACCAGCGCGCCGTCGCCGTCGGCGCTGGCCGACACGCCTGGCAGCAGCTGCCACAGCTCGCCGGCGGTGGTGCGGCGCGTGGCCAGGGCGCCCGATTCGGTGGAGCCATAGATCTCGTGCAGCGGCGCGCCCAGCCAGGCTTCGGCCGCCGCCGCCAGGGCCGGCGCCAGCGGCGCGGTGGCGCTGACCACCCCGGCCAGCGGCGGCAGGCGCAGCCGCGCCTGCAGCAGCGCCTGCAGGTGTACCGGCGTGGTGATCAGCAGGCGCGGCGCCGGCAACTGCTGCAAGGCCTGGATCAGATCCTGCGGAAAGAACGGCCGCGCGCTGTGGCTGGCGGCGCCCCCGGCCAGGGCTGCCAGCACGGTGGTTTCCAGGCCGTAGGTGTGCTGCGGCGGCACGGTGGCGGCGACGTGGGCGCCGGCGAAGCCCAGGCGCTGCGACAGCAGCCGGCTGTGCAGCACCAGGCCGCCCCAGCTCTTGGCATGCGGCAGCGGCTCGCCGGTGCTGCCGGAGGTGAACGGCAGCGCCGCCAGCTGCGTGGCGGCGATCGCCGGCGGCGGCCCATCCCAGTCCGCAGCCGGCAGGTCCGGCGGCACCGCCAGCGTGCCGGCGGCGCCGTCGTCGGACAGCACGCTGCTGTCCGGGTAGCGGGCGCGGATCGCGGCCACCGTGGCTTCGGTGCGGTTGGGCGGCAGCAGGCTGGCCTGGCCGCGCAGCAGCGCGGCGGCGAAGCCGAGCAGGAAGGCGTGCCGCGACTCGCACAGGTTGAGAACGTGGCCGGCGGGCGGCAGCATCCGTGCCAGCGCCGTGGCCTGGCCGAGAAAGCGCGCCTGGCTCAGCGCGCCCTGCGCGGTGAACAGCAGGGGCGCCTGCGGCCGGTAGTCGCCGATGAGGGGCGGCGCGCTCAATGCGGACGGTAGCTCGACACGCTGCGCAGGAAGGCGCGGAAATTCAACGGCGTGCGTTCCGGGAAGCGCAGCCTGCGGTAGCCGTATTCGCCGGCGAACAGCGCCGCCAGCACGGCGTAACTGATGAAATTGGCGAACACCGACCAGGCCCGGGGCGACCAGAACAGCAGCAGCACGACGGTCAGCAGCAGGATCAGGCCCAGCGTCAGCGCCCACAGCCAGGTGACGCCGCGCGTGTAGCGCGCCTGCTCCGGCGACAGCGGGCCGTCCAGGGCGGCCGCCATGCGGGTGATCAGCGGCACGCGCCCCGGCAGCAGTGTCGGCGCGAACGCCGACAGCACCAACGCCGGCACCAGCATCGACGGCAGGTACAGCACGTAGGCGCCGTGGCCCAGACGGACCAGCAGGGCATCGGCGCCGGCAAAAGCGGCCAGCCCCAGCCAGGCCGGCACACGGCCGGCACGCAGCGGCGCATAGAAGAAGGCGGCGTAGGCGCAGACCACGGCGGCGCACTGCAGCCAGGGCCGCTGCAGCACCACCGCCAGATGGGTCAGCAGCGGAAAAGCCAGAAACAGCGGCACGCGCAGCAGCACGTCAGCCTCCGGCGGCGGCTTCAACCCGCCGCGGCGGCCGGCGCCGCATGGCACCGCACATGCTCGCCCAGCGCCCGCAGCGAGGCGAAGGCGCGGCGCGTGGCCTCGTCCTCGGAGCGCAGTACCACGCCGTATTTCTGCTGCAGGGCCAGCGCGATCTCCAGCGCGTCGATCGAGTCCAGGCCCCAGCCGCCGGCCTGGTCGCTGAACAGCGGCGCCTGCGGGTCGACGGCGTCGAGGTCGCGCCCCTCCAGGTGCAGCACCTCGACCAACAGTTCGGCCAGTTCGCGTTCGGCGGCGGTGATGGCAGGGACCTCGACGGACATACTTGAGCGGCTTCCCAGAAAGTTGGTGCTGAAAACGGCTGATCCCGTCCGCCCGGCGCGCCGGGCGGGTGCTGCCGGAATACGCCCCCGGATGGTATCGTAACCCAGGCTGCGGCGGGATTCGCCCGGATGTATCTGAATCAGCGGCGGAATATGACGCACAGGGAAGCCCCGGCGGCACCCCGGGGCAGGGAAAGTCAATGAAGTTGGGGGATCGACTGGACTACGGCTGGCGCCTGTTCGGCACCGGCTTCTCGTTTGCCTGCTTCGGGCTGGGCGGCGTGCTGCTGAGCCTTACCCTGTTCCCTGTGATCCGGCTGCTGTCGCCCGACCGCGACCGCACGCGCCGCCGCATCCAGCGCGCCATGCGCCAGTCCTTCCGCGTATTCCTGTGGCAGATGACCACCCTCGGCGTGCTCAGCTACGAGGTCGCCGGCGGCGAGCGCCTGGCGCGCAGCGGGCGCCTGATTGTGGCCAACCATCCCAGCCTGATCGACGTGGTGCTGCTGATCGCGCTGCTGCCGGAGGTGGACTGCATCGTCAAGCAGGCGCTGTGGCGCAACCCCTTCCTGCGCTGGCCGGTGGCCTGGGCGGACTACCTGCCCAACCAGGGTTCGGCCGAGGAACTGGTGGAACAGGCGGCGGCCAACCTGCGCGCCGGGCGCTCGCTGATCGTGTTTCCGGAGGGCACCCGCAGCGTGCCCGGCCAGCCGCTGCAGATGCAGCGCGGCGCCGCGCGCATCGCGCTGGCGGCGGGGGTGGAGGTGCTGCCGGTCACCATCGTCTGCCGGCCGTCGACGCTGACCAAGGCCGAGCCCTGGTATCGCATCCCGCCGCGGCGGCCGCACTGGCGCCTGCTGGTGGGCGAGCCGATCCCGGCCGCCGACTATGCGCCGGCCGGCATGCCCGAGGCGCTCGCGGCCAGGCGGCTGACGCAGCATTTTGCCAACTACTTCTCAGTTTCGCTGGGAACGGCGCAGGGCGGCGCGTCCGCCGCCGGTGCCGCGCTGGCGTCAGATTGTACAATGCACTGAGCCTCCGTCCCGGCGGAAGGGCTTTTCCCATCATCACGAGCCTATGGAAAGCAAAGAGGAAATCCACAACCGCCTGAAAGAGGTGTTGGTCGAACTGTTCGAGATCGACCCGGCGAAGATCACGCCCGAGGCCCACCTGTACCAGGACCTGGGCATCGACAGCATCGACGCCATCGACCTGCTGCTGCGGCTCAAGGAGCTGACCGGCCGCAAGATCCAGCCCGAGACTTTCAAGCATGTCAGGACGGTTGCCGATGTCACCGAAGCGATCCATGCGCTGGGGCTCAGCGGCGCCCCGGCGGCCAGCTGAAGCCGCGCGGCCGGCGCCGCTGGCGCCGCCTCCCGCCGCCCTGACTGCCGGGACCGTGTGAAAGCCGCCATTGTCGTGCCCTTCTACAACCACGAGCGCGCCATCGCCGACACGGTCGCCGGCCTGCGGCCGCACGGACTGCGCTGCTGGATCGTGGACGATGGCAGCGACGCGCGCTGCCGCCCGGTGCTCGACGCGCTGGAGCGCAGCGAGGGCGGCTGGCTGAGCGTGCTGCGGCTGGCGCCGAACCGCGGCAAGGGCCATGCGGTGATGAGCGGCCTGCGCGCCGCGGCGCAGGCCGGCTACAGCCACGGCGTGCAGATCGACGCCGACGGCCAGCATGATCCGGCCGACCTGCCGCGCCTGCTGCAGCAGGCGGCGCAGCACCCGGACGCGGTGGTCACCGGCGTGCCGCTGTACGATGCCTCGGTGCCGCGCGGCCGCCTCTACGGGCGCTACGTCACGCACCTGTGGGTGTGGATCAACACCCTGTCGTTCGAGATCCGCGACTCGATGTGCGGCTTCCGCGTCTACCCACTGGCGGCGGCGCTGCGCGTGTGGGACGAGGGGCGCGTCGGCGCCCGCATGCAGTTCGACACCGAGATCCTGGTGCGGCTGTTCTGGCAGGGCGTGCGCGTGATCAGCGTGCCGACCCGTGTCACCTACCCGCGCGACGGCGTGTCGCACTTCGACCTGTGGCGCGACAACCTGCGCATCAGCGCCATGCACGCGCGGCTGTTCTTCGGCATGTTGCGGCGGCTGCCGCAGCTGCTGGGGCAGCGCCTGCGGGCGGAGGCGCGGCCGTGAAGCGCAGCGCCGAGGTGGTGATCCAGGTCCCGTTCCACGACGTCGACCCGGCCGGCATCGTCTGGCACGGGCACTACGCCAAGTATTTCGAGATCGCGCGCTGCGCATTGCTCGAAAGCTTCGACTACAACTACGACCGCATGCAGGCCAGCGGTTACGGCTGGCCGGTGATCGACCTGCGCCTGCGCTACGTCAAGCCGGCGCTGTTCGGGCAGAAGATCCGCGTGCGCGCCACGCTGCTGGAATGGGAGCACCGCTTGAAGATCGAATACCTGGTGATGGACGCCGCCAGCGGCGAGCGCCTGACCAAGGGCGAGTCGGTGCAGGTGGCGGTGAATATCGCCACGCGCGAGATGTGCATGATCTCGCCCGACGTGCTGTTCGAGCGGCTGGGCGAGCCCAGGCCGTGAACAGTGCCGTGAGCGGCATCATGAGCGGCATCATCAGGGGGGCGAGGATTGGCGCCGTCGGACGCGGCCTGCTGCTGTGCCTGCTGGTCCTGTGCGGCGAGGTTCACGCGGACGATGAGCACAATGTGTTCGCCCATGCGCTGACTCCGGCGCAGATGTCGCTGCTGCTCGGCCCCGCGGCCCGGCCGCTGGCCGCCGCGCCGGGGCTGCGCGGCCGCTTCGAGCAGCGCAAGTACCTGCCCGACCTGCCGCGGCCGCTGCTGTCCACCGGCGAGTTTCTGTTCGCCCGCGATCTCGGCGTGTGGTGGCACACCCGCACCCCGTTCGACTCGGTCTTCATCCTGACCCGCGAAGGCGCGCGCAGCCGTGACGAGGGCGGCGCCGAAACCCGGGTCAGCGCCGACCAGCAGCCCGGCGTGGCGGTGGCCGCACGCATCTTCTTCGCCCTGTTCGCGCTGGACTTCGAGGCCTTGTCGAAGGATTTCGACACCTACGGCGTCGCCACCGGCGCCGGCAAGGGCGCCGGCTGGCAGGTCGGGCTGCGGCCGAAGCTGGCGGCCATGTCGGCGGTGTTCCGCGAGGCGGTGATCGACGGCGCCGCCCACGCCAGCCGCATCGAACTGCGCGACACGCACGGCGACCGCACCGAGATCCTGTTCCCCGAGGCCGGGGTGCTGACGGACGGCCTCAGCGCGGCCGATCGCCAGCGTTTCGCCGACTAAGCGCCGATCCGTGCCGGGCACCGTCGAGGGACGCTTCCGCCTGTGGGGCGCGGCCATGCTGCTGCTGGCGCTGCTGTTCGCCGTTGCGGTGGCGCCGCAGATGCGCGTCGAGACCAGCATCTTCGCCCTGCTGCCGGCCGATGAGCGCGACGCCGGCGCCGAGCAGGCGGTGCGCCTGTACACCGACCAGCTGGCCCGCAACAGCATTTTCCTGGTCGGCGCCGGCGACTTCGCCACCGCCCGCGGCGCGGCCAAGGCCTTCGCCGGCGCCCTCACCGCCAGCGGCCGCTTCTCCCAGGTGCGGCTGCAGGTGGACCGCGCGCTGGCCGAGGCGGCCCGGGCCGACCTGCCCTACCGCGACTATCTGCTGGCCGCGCGGCATCGCGCCTGGCTGGAGCAGGGGCAGTCGCAGCGCCTGCACGACGAAGCGCAGCGCGCGCTGTACACCCCGGCCGGCTTCATGCGGCCGTTCAACGCCAGCGAGGATCCGCTGGGGCTGCTGTCCACGTTCATCACCGAGCAGCGCCCGCCCACCGGCCGCGCGCGCCTGCAGCAGGACGTACTGGCGCTTTCCGCCCGGGATTCGTCCGGCCGGGAGATGAGTTACGTGCTGGTGGTGGCGCGCACCGGCACCAGCGCCTTTTCGGTCGCCACCGAGGAGGCCGCCGGCAAGGCCATCGCCACGGCGCGCGCCGCGGCCGCGGCGGCCGGCGCGACCGACGTGGTCGGCTCCGGCGTGATCCAGCACGCAGCGGCGGCGGTGGCCAGCAGCAAGCGCGAGATGTCGCTGTTCAGCGGCATTTCGCTGATCGGCACGGTGCTGCTGATGCTGCTCACCTTCCGTTCGCTGCAGCCCTTGCTGCTGACCACGCTGTCGATGGCGTTCGGCGCCATCGCCGGTCTCTGCGCCTGCCAGTGGATCTTTGGCCAGGTGCACCTGGTGACCCTGGTCTTCGGCAGCAGCCTGATCGGCACTTCAGTGGATTACGCCATTTTCTTTTTCAGCGACCGCTTCCGCAGCGCCGGCGCGTGGCAGCCGCGGCAGGCGCCGGACTTCGTCACGCCCGGCATTGCGCTGGGCTATCTCACAACCGCGCTGTCTTACCTCGCGCTGCTGCTGGCGCCGTTTCCGGGCCTGCGCCAGATCGCGACATTCTCCGCGGTGGGGCTGGGCGTGGCCTGCGGCTGCGTGCTGTTCCTGCTGCCACGCCTGGCGCGCGACTGGCCGGTGCCGCCGCAGGCGCTGGTGTTGCGCCTGATCCGCCGCCTGCAGGGGCTGCCGCGTATCCGCGCGCCGCGCCTGAAAGTCCTGCTGGCGTTGGGCGCGCTGCTGTTCATCGGCGGCGGCCTGCTGCGCCTGAACTTCCTCGACGACGTGCGCGCGCTGCAAAGCTCGCCGCCGGAGCTGATCCGGCAGGAGGTGCGCATGCGCGAGCTGCTCGGGCAATCAGCCGACCGCCGCTTCTTCCTGGTGCGCGGCGATTCGCCCGAGCAGGTGCTGCAGCGCGAAGAAGCCCTGCGCGAACGGCTGGCGCCACTGCTGGCCGACGGCCGCCTGGGCAACCTGCTGGCGGTGTCCGACGCGCTGCCTTCGCTGCAGCTGCAGGCCGCCAACCACGCGCTGCTGGCCCGGCAGGTCTACAGCGCCGACGGCCTGCTGCCGCGCCTGATGCGCGAACTCGGCTATGGCGAAGACGCCATCGCCCGGCAGCGGAGCGCTTTTGCCGCCGGCAGCGCGCCGCTGCGGCCGGAGGATTTCTTCGCCAGCGACGCGTCGGAGCCCTACCATCCGCTGTGGCTGGGCGGCGTCGCCGACGGCTACGCCAGCGCCGTGACCCTGTTCGACGCCAACGACCCGGCGGCGGTGGCGCAAGCTGCCGCGGGACTGCCCGGGGTGCGGCTGATCGACAAGCTGGCCGACATCTCCGAGGTGCTGAGCCGCTATCGCCGCATCGCCACGCTGCTGATCGTGGCGGTGTATGTCTTCACCGGCCTGCTGATGAGCCGGCGCTACGGCTGGCGCGGCGCCGCCATGCTGCTGCTGCCGGCAGTGGGCGGCGGCGCCCTGGCGCTGGCCGCGCTGGCCTGGGCCGGCGTGCCGATCAACCTGTTCCACGTACTGGCGCTGCTGCTGGTGATGGGCATGGGCTCGGACTACACGCTGTTCCTGCGCGAGGCGCGCGGCGCCGACGCGCCGGCGCTGCTGGCGGTGGTGCTGGCGACGCTGACCGCGGTGCTGTCGTTCGGCCTGCTCGGTTTCTCCTCCACGCCGTTCCTGCGTGCCATCGGCCTGGTGCAGGCGCTGGGCGTGAGCGGCGCGGTGGTGCTGGCGCTGGCGTTGCGGCCGGCGCGCCTGGCGCACAGCCCAGTCTGATTCATTACGATGACACCATGAGCGAGCGCCCAGCCCTTTCAGCCCCTGCCATGCCGCGCCGCCTGCAGCGCATCGCCATCATCGGCCTGTGCGGCCTGATCGGGCTCGGTGCCGGCGGCTGCGCGCACCGGACCGCGCCACGCCCGGCGCCGGCCTCCGCCTGGGCACCGCAGTCCGAGCAGGTGCCGCTGCTGCCGCCGGCCACGCTGGGCGCCAGCCGCGATGCGCAGCAGATCCTGCGCGCGGCCTTCGGCGAACACGAGGCGACGCTGCGCAGCGTGGTGCATGTCACGCCGCAGCAGATCGAAGTGGTGGTGCTGACCGCGCTGGGCCAGCGCGCCATGTCGGTGACCTGGGACGGCAAGGACTGGCAGGTGGAAACGGCGCCGATGGTGCCGTCCGGCCTGCGCCCGGAGTCGCTGCTGGCCGACGTGCAGCTGGCGCTGTGGCCGCTGCCGGCCCTGCAGGCGGCCTATCACGCCGCCGGCTGGGAGGTGAGCGAGCCGGGCGGCGGCGTGCGCAGGCTGCGGCACGACGGCAGGCTGGTCGCCGAGGTGGACTACGCCGACGCCGATCCCTGGCAGGGGCGTTACTGGATTTCCAATTTCCGTTTCGGTTATTCGCTGGCGGTGGAGGCCGAGGCGGCACAGTCAGGATCGCAGACCCCATGAACCCTCCCATCCATCCACGGGCGGAGCGGCGATGAGCGCGCGCCGTGTCCTGGTCACCGGCAGCAGCCGCGGCATCGGCCGCTGCGTGGCGCTGCGCCTGGCGCGCGCCGGCTTCGCCGTGACGCTGCACGGCCGCGCGCCGTCGCCGGCGCTGGACGGCGCGGCGGCGGCAATCGAGCAGGCCGGCGGCGCCGCGGCCACGCTGTGCTTCGACATCGCCGATCGCGCCGCCTGCGCCGCGGCGCTGGAAGCGGACATGGCCGCGCACGGCGCCTACTACGGCGCGGTGTACAACGCCGGCATCGCCAGCGACGGCACTTTCGCCGCGCTGTCCGGCGACGACTGGGACCGCGTGCTGCACACCAATCTCGACGGCTTCTACAACGTGCTGCAGCCGCTGCTGATGCCGATGGTGCGGCTGCGCCGCGGCGGCCGCATCGTCACGCTGTCCTCGGTCTCGGGCGTCGCCGGCAACCGCGGCCAGGTCAACTACAGCGCGTCCAAGGCCGGTATCATTGGCGCCAGCAAGGCGCTGGCGCTGGAGCTGGCCAGCCGCAACATCACCGTCAACTGCGTGGCGCC
>CAYVKA010000121.1:0-12026 GCA_964451925.1 uncultured Nevskia sp.
CTGGCGCAAAATGGGGGGCAACGGCAGGGCAGGGACTTGTTCAGAGGTTCCCTAGTGGGGGAACACGAACAGGCGGCGCAGGATGAAGTTCCACAGCAGCACCAGCCCGGCGACCGGCAGCTTGGCCAGCGCCGGCTTCAGGTGCAGCAGGCTGACCGCCAGCCACATCTGCCCTTCGGTCAGGGCCAGCCCGCCGAGGCCGATCAGGCTGAACACCAGGAAACCGAGCACGCTGGGCCGGCCCACGCCGCGCCACACCCAGGCCAGGCACAGCGCGTAGTTCAGGCACAGCCCGCCGATGAAACCGATCGCCGTCGCCAGCAGGTAGTGCAGGCCCTGCCCCAGAGAGAGCTGCAGCAGCCCCCAGTCGAGCGCGAAGGCCAGGCCGCCGACCACGGCATAGCGCAGGAATTCACGCGACCACTCGCCGGCATTGACCATGCCGCGAGGTTCCGGCATGGCTGGCGCGTCTGGCAACGGGGTTCCTCGGATGATGGGGGCGGGCACGGCGCGCCGTGCCCGCAATGGTCGTGGGATTCTAGCCCAGGCCCGGCCCCGCCGGGCGGCGGAAACGGCACCGGCAAACGTGAACTGCGTCAAACAACGGCCCCCGCCGGCGGCGCCCGGCGCCCGCAGTTGTGCCAACCTAGGCGAATTACAAGTTTGTCACGTCAGGGAAAAACATCATGACCGCCGAACTTCACACCGATCGCCGCGCCCTGTTCCTCGCTGCCGCGCCGATGCTCGCCGAACAGTTTGACCCCGTTTCGGTGACCGCTGCCGCCATCGCCGCGGCGCTCGGCGTCGACGAGGACGATTTCATCGCCGAGTTCGACGGTGTCGAAGCTTATTTTGCCGCGCTTCAATTGCAGTTCTTTGAAGGGCGCCTGGCGGCGGTGATCGGCAGGGCCGGCAGCATAGTCCCGGGGCTGGAACGCATCCGCGGCGCCTGGAACGGCTACCTCGACTATTCCCTGCAGCACGCCGCGGCGCATGCCTGGTGCCGCCGTGCGCGCGCGCGCTTTCCGGCGCTGCGCGAAGAGGTGCGCCGGCGCAATCACGGCGTGCTGCTGATGGTCCAGATCGAGTTCAGCGCCCTGCACTGCCCGCAGCCGATGGAGCGGGCGCGCCTGGCGGTGGCGATGGTCTTGGAAACAGTCCGGGTGGAGAGCGAAACGCGCACCAAAAACAATGCGATGCGCGAACTGCTGTGGTCCTCGCTGGAATTGTTCGCTCGTTCCTGAGAACTTTTCCGGCGCGGTGACGGTCTGTTGGGTCTGCTGTCCTGAATCCCTGATCGAAACATGGCTGCCTGAAAATCGCATCGGGCGCAGCGCAAGTTGCCGCCGTGGTGATAGCCGCGGCCTCAAGCTGGCGCTTCGCATGATGAGATTCATGGCGCAAGCCATTAACAGACAGGGGCATTTTTGCGCATCAACCTTTGTGGCGGCGCCTGCATGGCAAGCACCATCAAGCCCGCCGCGTGGTCTGCGCTGCGCAAAATATGACCGCAAGGTGACGTGCAAGGATCGGTGGCGGCAGTTTCACGCCCGTACGGCGGCACGCGGGTATGATTACAATGCGCAGGCCGCAGGGTGCAGGCGGCGTGCCTCACGATAACTAAGGAGAAGCGGCAATGACCTTGGAACAATTGACGGATCATCTGAGCGAACAGCTTTCGATCAGCAAGGTGCAGGCGCACGAGATCGTGCACGTGCTGACCAAGCAGATCACGCAGGCGCTGCTCGCGGGTGACCGGGTGAGCCTGCCGGGACTGGGCTCCCTTTCGGTCGGCGTGCGCAAGGCGCGCAGCGGCCGCAATCCGCGTACCGGTGAAACCATCCACATCGCCGAGCGCAAAGTGGTGAAGTTCTCCGCGTCGTCCCAGCTGAGCGGCACCCTCAACCCCGAAGCCAAGTAAGCATCGACAGCCCGCCGCGGCATCGCGTCGCGGCGGGCTTGCGCGGCCCGGCGCGCATGCCGCCGGCCGCGGTTCCACCCCCGCAGGGTCCATCGCCGGCACAGCCCCGGTCTGCCCGGTGCTGCCCGGACTTTGATTGATCGTGCGCAGCGACCCAATCCGTGTTGACAGGCCCTAAACTAGCCGCATCGGCGAATGGCGGAAGGGACTGTGACAGGCTATTGGCGCTTCCGGCATGCAGGACGCACGCTCGGCCCCTATCCGTGGTCGCTGATTGTGCTGCTGCATGGCCGCGGCTCGCTGCCGGACGATACGCCGGTGCAGCGTGTCGAGGATGGCCTGTGGCTGCCGCTGGGCGAGGCGCTGGCGGCGCAGCAGGTGGGCGCCGCGGTGCCGGTGCCGGCCGAGAAGGCGGCGCCCGCGGCCCCTGCGCCGCCGCAAGCGTTGACCGGCGCTGTTGAAGCGCTGCCGCGGCGCGATGTTGATCTGCGCCTGCTGCTGTTCTACCTGATCCCCCTGCTGGCGCTGGTGCTGGCGTTCTACTGGGTGATCTACGCGGTGCGCGACGACATCGACCCGCGTCCCTGGTGGCTGGCGCTGGCCGCGATCACGCTGCTGATGCCGCTGTGGTACCTGGCCGGCAGCGTCTGGCTGTGGGCGGCCAGCCGCGGCTGCAAGGGAACGGCCGCGGCGCTGCCGCGCATCGCGGTGGTGTTCATGGGCCTGCTGCTGCTGTTCCTGTTGTCCAGCAATTACCGGCCGCTCAAGGCCCTCGTCGGCATCGCCAGCAATCCCGACCCCTACGGCGAGTTCGCCATCGGCTTCGAGGACGGCGGCCGCACCCTGGTCTACACCGGGCCCTTCGGCTATGCCGCGCCGGCCAGCCTGCGGGCCTCGCTGGCGCACAACCCGGGTGTCGATACCGTGGTGCTCGACAGCGCCGGCGGTTGGATGGTCGCCGGCCGCGGCATCGCCCGCGTGCTGGCGCAGGCCCGTATCCGCACGGTGGTGGCGCGTCACCGCTGCGCCAGTGCCTGCACGCTGGCTTTCGAAAGCGTGCCGCACCGCGTGCTCGAAGCCGACGCCGCGCTGGGCTTTCACTCCGAGTCCAGCCAGTTCAGCTGGGGCGAGAGCGAGGGGGGCAACGACAGCTTCGTCGAGGTGTTCAATGCGCGCGGCATCTCGCGGCCCTTCATCGAGCGCGCCATCACCACGCCGTCGGGCTCGATGTGGTGGCCGGACGTGGCGCAGCTGCTGCACAACGGCGTCATCGATCGCGTGCGCTTCCATGGCCGCGACCTGCAGGAGCGCGACTACTTCCTGGCGGTGGTGGACGCGTATTTCTCCGAGCCGGACCTCGAGCCGCTGGTGCAGGGGCTGAGCGAGTTCGCGCCGGCGCACCTGCTGCGGTTGCGCCAGGACGTGGCCACGCTGCTGGCGCAGGATGCGATGGGCGGGCAGATCGGCGCCGTGACGCAGCAGGCGCTGGATGCCGACGAGCAGCTGGCGCTGCAGCGCGCCGGCGACGCGGCGCAGGCGGAGCGCGCCGCGTTCCTGGCGCAGCTGCTGCAGGACTTCAGCGTGCGCGCGCCGGCGCTGTGCTATGCCATCTGGAGCGGCCAGAACGCCGCCGCCGTCAGCCAGGGCCTCAGCGCCGCGCAGCAGCGCGCCTATCTCAAGCTGATGGGCACCATGCTCCACGCCGCCGCGCGCGACCCGCGCCCGCCGCCCAGCGACGAGGACGGCGCCGACCTGCTGGGGCAGGCGGTGCGCCCGGCCTGGCTGAAGTACGGGCGGGTGGTGTTCGAGCTGCCGCAGGCGCGCCGCGAGGGGCGCGTCGACGACGGCATGATCTGCGAGATGGCGATCAGCACCTTCCACCAGATCCACGCCATGCGCCCCACCGAGGCCGGCGCGGCGATGCGCTGGCTGGCGCTGGGCAAGACGCCCAGCGGCGCGGATATCGAACCCGGCGGCTCGTGAGCGCGGCGCCTCATTAGGGCCTGTTGACACGGATTGGGTCGCTGCGACTGCGGCTATTTTTCGCGGCGCTTATTCGGACAGGCCCTAGCCGGGTTCCGCCGGCGCGGCGGCTTCGCCCGCCGGCAGCAGGTCGGCGCAGATCGCCTTCATGCGGTCGTCGTCCGGATACAGCGCAGCGTCCGGAATGGCGTGGAAATGCTCGTTCCAGAAGCCCTGCTTGCGCAGCTTGAACTTGGCGATGAGGCGGTTGCGGAAATCCAGGCTGGAATGCTTGCGCAGGCGCCGCGACGGAAACGAGCCGACCAGGAAGCCTTCCTGGAAATACGGCCGCTGCGCCTGCGGCGGGCAGATGCTGAGCAGGCGGATGTTGAGCAGCTCGCTGTCCACCGAGTAGGTGATGCTGCCGTTGGGATGCGGAAAGCCGAACACGTAGAGATAGCCGTGCCCGTCCTGGCGGTTCAGCGCGAACGAGGCGGCCACGCGCAGCGAGTGTGTCACGTCGAGCAGCGGCGTGCGGCACACCTCGTAGTGCTGCAGGATGGCCCAGGCCAGCTCGGGGAACTTGCGCAGCTTGTCCACCCCCGCGATCTTCTCCGTGACCAGGCGCTGCAGCAGCCGTTCGGCCTGCTCCTCCAGCTCGTCGAAACGGCGCTGCAGCGCCTTGTGCCCGAGCGCGCGCCCGGAGCTGCGGTAGATCGACGGGTAGAAGCTCTCCACCCGCGTGCCGTTGACGCTCGGCACGTACACCGCGCGGCCCTGGCCGCGGTAGAACAGCACATGCTCCGGGTTGTAGTAGGACAGCTCCGCCACCGCCTTGACCAGCTCGCGGAACGAGCCGATCTCCAGCGGCTCGCTGGCCTGGATCTCGGTCGGCAGGTAGCGCTGCTTCGGCTCGCTCGAATGGTGCGACCACAGCTTGTTGTGCAGGCGTTGCATGCGGTGCTCTCCGCGGACGACGGGTTCAGGCGCTGCGCAGTGATTCGGCGGCGGCGAGGTCGCGCTGGTAGGCGGCGTCGAAGTGCCCGGCGGCGCGGGCGCGGATCTGTGCGAAGCTGTCCTCGGCCAGCAGGCGGCCGTCGCGCCACACCGGGCGCAGCAGGTTGTCGCGGCCGGCCAGTTCCGCTTCGCGCACCGCGACGTAGCCGTCGGCGTCGCGCACCACGGCGTAGCGGCCGGCCTTGCTGCGCTTGCCCGGGTCGGTGACCGGGTCCTTGAAGATCTCGCGGCCCTCGCCGCCGATCTCGCCCCAGCTGGCCTTCATCGCCCACTTCAGCGTGTCGCGGTCGACTTTCTGCAGCAGGCCGCCGCCCATGCCGAAGGCCAGGTTCTCGGTGCTGATGGCGCGCATCTTCAGCACTTCCAGGATGCGCGGCAGGGAATTCAGGTCGACGCCGTCGCCCTGGATCATGCGGATGTACGGCGGCAGCACGCGGTAGCCCTTGCTGTTCTGGCTGTGGCCGAAGCGCTGCATCAGGTGCTCGATCACGCGCGGCACCACCGCCACCGGGTCGCCGCTGTCCGGCCGCACCACGATGCGGCCGCCGCATTCCACCACCTCGCGGTGCAGTTCCTCGCCGACGATGTGGTCCAGTGCGTTCCATACGTCGTAGCTGTCGATGACGCAGGCCAGCACCTTCTGCGGCCCGGCGAACTGGCGGATCATGTTGCCGTAGGCTTCGCGCTCGCCGGACTTGCCCCAGCTGGTCATGGTGCTGTGCTCGGACGCCGGGATGCTGAAGCCGGCCATCGGCTCGCCGTAGTGCCGGCGCGCCAGCAGCACCGCCGCCAGCGTGTCGGTGCCCTGGAAGCTGAGCAGGTGCCCGGCGCCGCCGAGGGCCGCGGCTTCGTCGCAGGTGGCGCCGCGGGCGCCGAAGTCGTGCAGCTGGAAAGCCAGGCCGTCGAGCGTGTCGGCGGTCTGTTCCAGGTAGTGACGCAGCACTTTCTTGCAGGCGAAGGACAGGCTGGCCACGGTGCTGGGATACCACACCGCGCGCAGCAGCGCGGTCTCGATATAGCTGGGCAGCCAGAAGCAGGCCGGGTCGGTGTTGCGCAGTTGCAGCACCGGCACCTGGTTGCCCACCACCGTGCCTTCGGGCAGCGCCTGGATCTCCAGCGGCAGGAAGCCGCCGTGGCGCTCGACGATGTGCTCCCAGCCCTGGCGGTTGAACACGCCCAGGTGCGCCTGGCCGATCTCCTCGGCCTCGTCGATGTCGGCGCGCGTGAGCGGCCGGCCCAGGTATTGCTTGAGGAAGGCCTGCAGGCCGAAGAACAGCACATCGTGGAAGGCGCCGCCGCGGCTTTCGATGTAGCTGGAGATCCGCGTCGTGCCCGGCGGGTACTGCAGGTAGTGCGTCAGCTTGTAGCTGTCGGTGTTGAGAATCAGGTTGTGCGTGCTGCCGCTGCTGTTCATCGTAGAACTCCTCTACGTTGCGTGCCGGCGCGGGTCTGTCCCGGCCTTAAAGACCCACCATCTTCTGGATGATGAAGTAGTGGTCCTCGAACATCTCCTCCGGCCGCAGCCTGGCCAGCGGCAGCCAGAACGCCTCCTTCGCATCATCGCCGCCCTTGACCTTGGGCAGTTCCGTCTCCGCCCGCAGGTCGAAGCGGAAGGCGCTGGTGAAGGTGCGGCCGCGGGTGGAGCGGTGCGGGTCGTCGAACTGGTCCTTGCCGCTGAGCGAGCCGCGCAGCACCGGCTCGGGCACCTTCAGCCGGGTCTCCTCGCGCAGCTCGCGGATGGCGGCATCGAGCGTCGTTTCCTCGGGCCGCACGAAGCCGCCGGGCAGCGCCAGCTGCCCCAGCCCGGGCCGCGCGCCGCGCCGCACCAGCAGGATGTGGCCGCTCTGGATCACCACCGCGTCGGCGGTGTGATGCTGCGCCGGATATTTCAGCGCGGCGAACTGGCTGCGGTACTTGTCGACGAATTCCTGCTCGGCCTTCAGCTCGGCGTAGGCCGGCTTGGCGGCGAAGCGGCGCAGCCAGTCGCACACCTGCGGCGGCAGGCGGCCGGCCAGGATGGCCTCCGCCGCGGCGGGCACGTGGCCGCTTTCGAACGGCTGGGTGAAGTACAGGCCGCGCACTTCGGTGGCGCTGATGCCCTCGTGGCTGGCCACGTCGACCGAGCCCCAGGCGGGGAACATGCGCAGGTAGTAGGAGGTGCGGTCCTTGCCGTGGCCGACCAGGCCGATGCGCAGTTCGGCTTCCTCGCGTTCGGGGTGGATGGCCTGCGCGCAATCGGACACGGCGCGCTGCACATTGCGGATCCACACCGTGTCGTTGTACATCACGTCGTCCAGCGGGGCGATGGTGATGCGCGCGAGATCGTCCGCGGCGTCGGCGAAGCAGGCCCGGATCATCAGGGCGCGTTCATCGGCGGAGAATGGATCGCGCGTCGAGCGCGGGCGGTGGGCGGACCCCACCAGGATCAGCAGGTGGCGGGTTTCGGCCAGGGCTTGCCTGAGGACGGCCAGATGGCCCTGGTGAAAGGGCTGGAAGCGCCCGATGAAGACGAGCAGGTCGTAACGCATGGCAGTAAGCTCCTTACTGCGGCTGCCGACGATCCGTCGGCGAGGCGAACCGGTCTATCCGGAACGCGCATAAGCTACGCCGCCGCCGCCGCCGGGTCAATGACGCCGGCGCCGCGCGGTGCGGAGCAGGTCGCAGTGCCGGGACGGAATTTTCTCTGGAGGGCGGGGATGGGAATCAAGGGCGTCGCGTGGTCCATATCCACCACGGAAGCGCGATCATGAGGCTGGCGCTGCCGGCGCGCGGCTCCGACGCGATCAGCCCCACCGCGCATTACACCGGTTACGTCTGGTACCGCCACGGGCTGTCGCACCCGGGCCTGGTGACGCCGCAGGGCCGCGCGCTGTATCACGCGGTGCGGCCGCTCAACGCCGGTTCGCGCCGTCTCGGCGGGCCGACGCTGGAGGGCTTCCTGCTGGCCCGCCACCGCGCCATCGACGCGCTGCTGGCGCAGGCCATCGACAGCGGCGCCGTGGGGCAGGTGGTGGAGGTGGCCGCCGGCCTGTCGCCGCGCGGCTGGGACTTCGCCCGCCGCTATGGCGCGCGTATCGACTACGTTGAAGCCGACCTGCCGCAGATGGCGCAGCGCAAGCGCGAGCGCCTGGCCGCCGCCGGGCTGCAATCGCCGCGGCACCGCGTGGTGGCGCTGGACGCGCTGGCCGACGACGGCGCGCTGTCGCTCGCCGCGCTGGCGCGCACGCTCGATCCGCACCAGGGCCTGGCCATCGTCACCGAAGGCCTGCTCAACTACTTCGACACGCCGGCCGTGCTGGGCATGTGGCGGCGCTTCGCCGGCGTGCTGAGCGGCTTTCCCGCCGGCCGGTACTTTTCCGACCTGCACCTCGGCTCCGACAACCAGGGCGCGCCGACGCGCGCCTTCGGCCGGCTGCTGGGCGGCTTCGTGCGCGGCCGCGTCCACCTGCACTTCGACTCCGTCGCCGAGGCGCGGCGCGCGCTGCGGCGCAGCGGCTTCGCCCGGGCGCGGCTGTTCTCGCCGCCGCCGCAGCCCGGCAACGGCGGCCGGGTGGATGTGCGCGGCGCGGCGCTGGTGCGCGTGGTCGACGCCGCGATCCGCTGATGGTCAACAGACCCTAGTACCGTGACCCACCCGTTTGGAAACAAGTCTCGGGCCGCGTTTGACCGCTGGCGGCGCCGGCGCTCCTCACCATGGCGCACACCCTGCCTCGTCGCGCCGGCTTGCCAGCGACCAAACGCAACTCCGATCTTTTGTTCCCAAACTGGTGGGTCACGGTACTAGGCCGCGAATTCCGCTCCGGCGCTGCGGATCAGCTCGATGAACTCGCGGATGTAGGCGCTCTGCGCCAGATGGCTGGTGGTGGCGCCGTACAGCGCGCAGCGCAGGCCCTTGCGCCCGATCGGCTTGGCCAGGACGTAGCCGCGGGCCAGGTACGGCGCCACGCTCCACGCCGGCAGCGCGGCGATGCCGCGGCCGCTGGCCACCAGCTGCAGGATCGCCACCGTCAGTTCCACCTGGCGCTTGGCGCGCGGCCGCACGCCGGCCGGCAGCAGCAGGTGGCGCATCACGTCGAGCTTGTCGTCCTCCACCGGGTAGGTGATCAGCGTCTCCGCGGCGAAGTCGCGCGCTTCCAGCCGCGTCCGGCTGGCCAGTCGGTGGTTGCGCGCAACCAGCGCCACCGTTTCGTACTCGAACAGCGGCTCGAACACGATGCCGCGGCGCGGCGCCGGCTGGTCGTGGATCACCGCGAAGTCGGCCTGGTCCTTGAGCAGCAGCGGCAGCGGATTGGTCTGGAAGCCCGACACCAGGTCCAGCTCCACTTCCGGCCAGCGCGGACGGAACGCGTCCATCGCCGGCATCAGCCAGTCGAAGCAGGTATGGCACTCCACCGCCACGCGCAGCGGGCCGGCGCGGCCTTCGAGCAGGCGCGCCAGGTCGCGCTCGGCGTCCGCCACCTGCGGCAGCACCGACTGCGCCAGCGCCAGCAGGCGCTGCCCCGCCGGGGTGAAGCGCGCCGGCCGCGACTCGCGCTCGAGCAGCTCCACGCCGTAGGCGCCCTCCAGGCTTTTCAACTGGTGCGACAGCGCCGACTGCGTGACGAACAGGCGCTCGGCCGCCCGCGTCAGGCTGCCGCTCGCGGCGACGGCCTGCAGCATGGCCAGGTGGCGGATGTCGACGCGCGGCTGCGGCATGAGAAAACCTCATGATGAACGTGAAAATTATGAGATTGAATACTAGCCTGCCGGGGCGCACGCTGCACCGGCCACCCACTCACGCAATCGCAATGACCACCACGCATGTCCTCGGCTTCCCCCGCATCGGCGCGCGCCGCGAACTCAAGGCCGCGCTGGAATCCCACTGGAAAGGCCTCAGCGACGAGGCGGCGCTGCGCGCCGCCGGGCAGGCGCTGCGCCAACGCCACTGGGCCGAGCAGCGCGCCGCCGGCCTGGACTACGTCACCGTCGGCGATTTCGCCTGGTACGACCAGGTGCACAACCTCACCGCGCTGTTCGGCGCCGCGCCGGCGCGCTTCGGCGGCGCCGCGCCGGTGACGCTGGCCGGCTACTTCCGCATGGCGCGCGGCGACGCGCAGCAGCCGGCGCTGGAGATGACCAAGTGGTTCGACACCAACTACCACTACCTGGTGCCGGAGCTGGGGCCGGACAGCGTGTTCCGCCTCAACGGCGACTGGCTGCTGCCCGAGGTGCGCGAGGCGCAGGCGGCCGGGCACAAGGTCAAGGTGGCGCTGCTCGGGCCGCTGTCCTACCTGTACCTGGCCAAGGCGCGCGGCGCGGCGTTCGAGCGCCTGTCGCTGCTGCGCCTGCTGCTCAATTCCTACTGGGCCCTGCTGCAGCAGCTGGCCGCGCTGGGCGTGGAATGGGTGCAGCTGGACGAGCCGGTGCTGTGCCTAGACCTGCCGCAAACCTGGCTCGACGCCCTGCCTTCCAGCTACGCCGAGCTGGCCACGGCGGGCTGCCGCATCCTGCTGGCCACCTACTTCGGCTCCGTCGCGGCGCATGCGCCGCTGCTCAAGACCCTGCCGCTGGCCGGCCTGCACCTGGACCTGGTGCGCGCGCCGGAGCAGCTGCAGGCCTTCCTGCAGGATTGGCCGCGCGACAAGGTGCTGTCCGCCGGCGTGGTCGACGGCCGCAACATCTGGCGCAACGAGCTGGCACGCTCGCTGGAGCTGCTGCGACCGGCGCACCGGCAGCTGGGTGAGCGCTTATGGCTGGCGCCGAGCTGCTCGCTGCTGCACGTGCCGCACGATCTGTCGGCCGAAACCACGCTGGACCCGCAAGTACGCGAATGGCTCGCTTTCGCGCGCGAGAAGCTGGACGAGACGGCGATCCTGGCGCGCGGCCTGGCACGGGGCGAGAGTGCCATCGGGGGCGAGCTGCAGGCCAGCGCGCAGGCCGCGGCCACGCGCGCTCACTCGCCGCTGACCCGCGACGGAGGTGTGCGGCAGCGCCTCGCCGCGCTGGCGCCGGGCGACGAGCGGCGCGGCACGTCGTTCGCGCAGCGCATCGTGCGCCAGCGTGAGGCGCTGGCACTGCCGGCGTTCCCCACCACCACCATCGGCTCCTTCCCGCAGACCGCCGAGATCCGCCAGGCGCGTGCGCGCCATCGCGGCGGCGCGCTGGACGAGGCTGCCTACGCGGCGGCGATGCGCGCCGAGATCGAGACGGCGGTGCGCGAGCAGGAGCGGCTCGGCCTGGACGTGCTGGTGCACGGCGAAGCCGAGCGCAACGACATGGTGGAGTACTTCGCCGAACTGCTGCCCGGCTTCGCCGTGTCGCACAACGGCTGGGTGCAGAGCTACGGCTCGCGCTGCGTCAAGCCGCCGATCCTGTACGGTGACGTGTGGCGCGCCGGGCCGATGACGGTGCGCTGGGCGCAGTACGCGCAGTCGCTGACGCGCAAGCCGATGAAGGGCATGCTGACCGGGCCGGTGACGCTGCTGCAATGGTCCTTCGTGCGCGACGACCAGCCGCGCGCCGACACCGCGCTGCAGCTGGCGCTGGCGGTGCGCGACGAGGTGCGCGACCTGGAGGCGGCCGGCATCCGCGTGATCCAGATCGACGAGCCGGCGCTGCGCGAAGGCCTGCCGCTGCGTCGCGCCGAGTGGCCGCAGTACCTGGACTGGGCGGTGCGCGCCTTCCGCCTGAGCAGCGCCGGGGTGGACGACGCCACGCAGATCCACACGCACATGTGCTACGCGGAGTTCCACGACATCCTGCCGAGCATCGCGGCGATGGACGCCGACGTCATCACCATCGAGACCTCGCGCTCGGACATGGAGCTGCTGCAGGCCTTCGGCCGGTTCCGCTACCCCAACGACATCGGCCCCGGCGTCTACGACATCCACTCGCCGCGCGTGCCGGCGCTGGACGAGATGACGCGCCTGCTGGACAAGGCGGCGCGGGTGATCCCGGCCGAGCGCCTGTGGGTCAATCCGGACTGCGGCCTGAAGACGCGCGGCTGGCCGGAGACGCGGGCGGCGCTGGCGCTGATGGTGCAGGCGGCGCGGCTGCGGCGCGAAGCCGCCGCTGCGGCGGCACCGCAGGCCGCCTAGCTGTTGAGGTTCGACACGTTGTTCACCGGGATGCGGCTGATGGGCGGCAG
>CAYVKA010000122.1:0-11929 GCA_964451925.1 uncultured Nevskia sp.
GGACGGCGGCGCCGGCGCCGGGGCGGGGCGCTGGCTGCCGCGCATGCGCACGCGGCCGCTGCCGGCGAGCAGGGCCAGCGCCACCACCACGATGCCGATGGCGCGATGGCCGGCGGCGGCGCCGCAGTGCCGCACCAGGGCGTCGCCGAGCAGGAAGGGCAGCGAGAACAGCATCCAGAACAGGCCGCCGATGTGGCGGTTGGGGTTGTCGCGGTCGCGCAGGCTGATCGCGGCCTGCAGCAGCACGATGGCGCCGATCAGGTCGAACAGCGCCTGCTGCGAGACCAGGGCACTCACGCGTGCGCCGCCTGCGCGCGGTGCGCGGCGACCTGGCGCGCGATGGCGGCATCCAGCCGCGACAGGCGGACGAAGTGGATGGCCAGCGCGCACAGCGCGGTGGGGATGCCCCACAGGCCGATCTGGATCGGCGCGATGCCGCCGATGCCGCTGTCCTTGAGGAAACTGTCGATCAGCAGCACCGCGCCGAAGGCGATGAAGATGTCCTCGCTGAAGAAGATGGCGATGTTGTCGCAGGCGGCGGCGTGGGCGCGCAGCAGTTCGCGCACTTCCAGCGGCAGTTCGCCGTGGCGCGCCTCGGCCGCCGCCTCCACCATCGGCGCCAGCAGCGGGCGCACCGTCTGCACCTGGCCGGCGGCCTGCGGGAAGCCGAAGATGCCGGTGGCATCGCGCAGCAGGAAATAGAGCATCAGGATGCGCGCCGAGGTGGCGGCGCGCGAACGCGCCACCAGGGCGCGGATGCGTGGCTTCAGGCCGTAGTGTTCGAGCAGGCCGATCAGCGGCAGGATCAGCACGAAGGCGGCGAGCTGGCGGCTGGCGAGGAACTTGTCGCCGAACACCTGCAGCACCGCGTCGGTGTCGAGGCCGTTGGCCCAGCCGGTGAGGGCGCCGGCGGCGACGACAACCAGCAGGGCGTTGAGGCGCAGGGCGAAGCCGGCGAGCATCACCGGGATGCCGATCAGGGGCAGCCATTGGTGCATGTCAGGTTCCCGGCGGGCTTGGCATTGAGTTGTCCCTTGTGCGCTACGGGTTGATGGTGCCGCCCCTCACTGCGGCCCTCTCCCCACACGCGCGGGGCGAGGGGATTGGAAGTCCTGCTTACTGCGGCGCGGCGATGCGCAGGCCGTCGGCTTCGAGGGCCTGGCGCAGCTGGCGCGCGGACTGCACCGCGTGCGCGGTGTCGCCGTGCAGGCACAGCGTGTCGGCGTGCAGCTCGACGGTGCTGCCGTCGACCGCGCGCACCGTGCCGTGGCGGGCGATGGCGATGGCCTGGGCCACCGCTTCGGCCGGGTCGGCGATGACGGCGTTGCTTTCGCGGCGCGGCTGCAGGCTGCCGTCGGCACGGTAGCGGCGGTCGGCGAAGGCTTCCGCCGCCACTGCAAGGCCGGCGTCGCGGCCGGCCTGCAGCAGCGCGGAGCCGGCCAGGCCGACCAGGCGCAGCTCGCTGCAGAAGTCGCGCACCGCGCGGGCGATGGCGGCGGCCAGCGCGGCGTCGCGCGCGGCCATGTTGTACAGCGCGCCGTGCGGCTTGACGTGGCGCAGCCTTGCCCCCTGCGCCTGGACGAAGGCGTGCAGGGCGCCGATCTGGTAGAGCGTCAGCGCGTACGCCTCGTCCGGGCTGACCGCCATCTCGCGGCGGCCGAAGCCTTGCAGGTCGGGCAGGGAGACGTGCGCGCCGATCGCCACGCCGTGTTGCAGGGCCATGGTCACGGTGCGGCGCATGATGTCCGGGTCGCCGCCATGGAAGCCGCAGGCGATGTTGGCGGAACTGACCACGGCGAGCAGCGCGGCGTCGTCGCCCAGGCTCCAGGCGCCGAACGATTCGCCGAGGTCGCTGTTCAGGTCGATGGCGGGCGGGGCACTCATGCGGATTCCAAGCGTTGGCGGACGGCGGCGACCAGCCGGTCGAGACCCTGCCGGCGCGCCTGCAGGCGCCGCAGCGCTTCGTCCAGCGTGGTCTCCTCAAAGTGTACGGCATCGCCGGGACGGCGCTGCGCCAGGCGCGGCAGATCCACCGCGGCGATCTGGCCGATGCGCGGGTAGCCGCCGGTGACGGGCGCCTCGGCCATCAGCGCGATGGGCTGGCCGGAAGGCGGCAGTTGCAGGGTGCCAGGCAGCGTCGCCTCGGAGATCAGCTCCAGCGGCTGGCGCAGCGCCAGGCGGCGGCCGTCGAGGCGGATGGCGGTGCGGTTGGCGTCCTTGCTGATGCTGAAGGCGGCGTGATGCAGGGTGCGCAGCGAGTCGGTGTCGAGCCAGTCGCGGTGGCTGCCGGGCAGCAGCGCCAGCGGCCGCGGCGAGTCGTCGAACCAGGGCGCCGGGTCCACGCTCCACGGCAGCGCCCGCGCCGTGTCGCCGCGCGGGCCGTGGCGCAGCGGCGCGCCGGCACCGATGGGCAGCTCGTCATCGACGCGCAGCGCGCGGCCGCCGCCGGGGCCGAGGCGGGCGTGCAGGTCGGCGCTGCGGCTGCCCAGCAGCGGCGCCAAGTCAAAGCCGCCTCGTACCGCCAGGTACCCGCGGCAGCCGCGCGACACGCCGCCGATGCGCAGCACGCAGCCGGCCGGCAGCAGGCAGCAGGTCCAGCCGGGCAGGGCCTGGCCGTCGGCCTCGACCGATACGGCGGCGCCGGTGAAGGCCACGGCCGCGGCCTGCTCGAAGCGCAGTGTCGGGCCGAGCAGCGTGAACTCCAGCGCCGCCTCGTCACCGGCGTTGCCGACCAGCGCGTTGGCCAGGCGCCAGGCCGGCGGGTCCATGGCGCCGGCGCGGCCCACACCCAGTGCGGCATGGCCGGGGCGCCCGCCGTCCTGCAGGCTGCTGAGCAGGCCGGTCTTGAGCACGCGCACGCTCACGGCCGGCCGTGGCGCAGCGCGTGGTAGGCGGCGCTGTCGATGGCGCGGAAGCGCACGCGGTCGCCGGGCTGCAGCAGCGAGGGCGCGGCGGCCGCGGCGTCGAACAGTGTCAGCGGCGTGCGGCCGATCAGCTGCCAGCCGCCGGGCAGCTCGCCCGGATAGATGCCGGTCTGGCGGCCGCCGATGGCGACGCTGCCGGCCGGCACCTTGAGCCGCGGGTCGGCGCGGCGCGGCGCCGCCAGCGCCGGGTCGAGGCCCAGCAGGTAGGGAAAGCCGGGCGCGAAGCCGAGCAGTGCGACGCGGTACTCGGCGGCGCAGTGGCGCGCCACCACGTCGCGCGCCGGCAGGGCGCTGAGCGCCGCCACCTCGTCCAGGTCCGGCCCGGCCTCGCCGCCGTACCACACCGGGATTTCCACCGTGCGCGGCGATTCCGCCGCCACCGCGCCGCCGGCCAGCGCCGCCGTCACCGCCCGGCCCAGGCGCTGGTGCGCGCCGCCGCCGTCCGCCGCCGCCCAGTCGCGCGGCTCGAAGCGCAGCAGCAGGCTGGCATAGGCCGGCACGCATTCCACGCCGGGCAGCGCCCGGCGCAGGGCCTGCGCGGCGGCGTGCACGCGGCTGTTCAGCGCCAGGTCGATGTCCTGGCCGAAGCGCAGCAGCAGCGCATCCTCGGCCAGGGCCTCGGCGGACCAGCGGCTTGGCTCGGCGGTGGACATGGGCGGCACTGTAGCGGATGCGGCGCGCACGGTGTGCGGGCGCCGCCGGCGCCGGCCCGGCGCGGAGCCTCAGGCCCGGGGCAGCGGGGTGGCGCCGCCGTCGCCCGCATAGCGTGCCGCATCCCAGGTGGCATATATCAGTACCGGCAGGTACAGCAGCGCCAGCAGCAGCGGGTCCTGCAGCGGCTGGTCGGCGATGCGGCGCAGCGCGACGTACCAACTGATCAGGCCGCCGCTGAGAATCAGCAGCGCGAACAGCATCAGGCCCAGGCCGGTCCAGGTGCGGCCCTGGTCGAGCTGGCCCAGGCCGGGGAACAGCAGCGACAGCAGCGCGCCGCGCAGCGGTCTGGCCGGCGGTGCCGTGGCCGCCGCAGCCGCCTCAGCGGTCAGGGCGATGGCGGGGCGCAAGGGCTGGGTGCGCTCGAAGTTGCGCTGCAGGCCGCCGTGCACCAGCTCGACCAGCTGCTGCACGTGCAGATCGCTCACCGCGTACACGCGCAGCGGCGGCTGCCCGTCAGTGGTTTCGATGTCGACGGCGGTGGCGGGCGGGTTGAGCAGCCACAGCCACCAGGGCTTGGGCGGCAGCGTCGGCCCCTGGATGTCTTTCCAGGCCGCCTGCCACAGCGGCCGGCGGCTGGAGGCGACGGCGTTGGGCAGCAACAGCAGTCGGCTGCTGGTGGCGAGCAGCAGGCGCCCGCGCATCACGCCGGGTGCCACGCCGTAATCCTCGATCTTCTCGCCCGGCGCCAGCATGCCGGTCAGGTGGGGCGCCCAGGCTTCCATGCGCCGCCGCATCAGCCGTGTCTGCAGGTCGAGGAATGCCGCGCTGCTGCGCCACGCCGCGGAGCCGCCGAGCACCGCCAGCCCGAACAGCAGCGGCAGCAGCACGCGCGCCAGCAGCAGCGGGCCGGACAGGCCGCTGTGGCCGGCGTGCATCGCCGCGCGCGCCGACAGGCCCAGGCCGCTCAGCTGCGCCAGCACGACCAGCAGCACCAGCCCGGCCAACGCGGCGGCCAGCAGCAGCGTACTGCCGCGCGGCGCGCTGCGGCGCAGCTCGACGATGCTGCCGGCGGCGGCGAGGTCGCGCTGGCGACGCAGGCGCAGCGCGCAGGCCAGCAGCGCCACGGCGCCGAGCAGGACCGCGAAGCGCGCCGTTTTCTGCATGCGCCGCAGCTGGTTGGCATGCGTCGAGGCCTGCTGCAGGCGCGCTTGCACCGCGGCGTCGCCGAAGGGGCCGAGGTCGCGGCCGTCGCGGTCGTAGCTGCGCAGGCTGAAATCCTGTCCGGTCTTGAAAGCCAGCAGCACGTCGTCGCCGCGCGCCAGCAGCGCCTGCGGCTCGGCCAGCCGGTCCAGCGGCAGCGCATGCAGGTAACGGCCGTCGGCGGCATAGGCCAGCACGCCGCCGCGCAGCAGCTTGCCGCTATGCCAGGAGGCGTAGCAGACGCCGTCCGGCGCCACGCTGACGAACACCGGCCAGATGCCCCAGTAGGCAGTGACGCGCAGGTCCATCGGCGCCGGCGGCGGCGGCGATGCCGGCGCCGGCCTCAGGTCGGGCAGGACCCAGGCCAGCGTGTTGTGATTGGTGTCCGCCAGCAGCAGGCGGCCCTGCGCATCGGCCGCCACGCCGTTGGGGAAGCGCACTGATAGGGCGGGGCCGCTGGCCGCGATGAACTCGCCGGCGCCGCTGAAGGCGAGCAGGCGGTGATTCTGCGTGTCGGTCACCACCAGGCGGTCGGCGCGCGGCTCGTAGGCGGCGTGGAAGGTGCCGAAGAGGCCGCCGGCCGATGGCGGCGGCTGCGCCTGCGCCAGCTGGCGGCCCTCCGGCGACAGCAGCACCAGGCGCTCCTGGCTCAGGCTGCCGACCCAGACACGGCCGTCGGGCAACGGCGCCAGCGCGGCGGGCACGCCCAGGCCGAGCTGCTCCAGGCTGAAGTCCGCCTGCAGCCCGCCGTCCGGTGCGAGCCGCAGCAGCGCGCCGTTCAGCGTCAGCCAGATGCGGCCCTGGGCGTCCGCTCCCAGGTTGGCGGCGCCGGAGACATGGGTCAGCAGCTGGCCGGCGCGCACCATGACGATCACCGCCGCCATCACCAGCAGCAGCAGCGCGATCATCGCCGCGCGCAAGCCACCCGCAAGTCCCTGGTTCATTTCGGTTCCCCGGTCCGGCTTGTCGCTGCCGGTTTCCCTGTGGGGCCGATGCTAAACGGTTTGCTCGGGCACGGTCGAGTACCGGATTGCCGCGGCGGCGCCGGGGATGTTGTTACGGTGCCCGCCACTGTCGCGCAGTCGGCAGCAGCAGCGGTCGGATCCGCTGCGCTTGATCCGACCTACAGCCGGCGTGCGCGTCAATCTGCGCAGGGCTCAGGCGGCGTGCTGCGATCCGGGTGCGGCATTGCCGTAGCGCTGGCGTGCGGTGGCCGGGGACAGCGTTTCCGGCTGCGCCGGCTGCTCGCGCCGCAGCACCTGCTCCATCACCGGCAGCGCCGAAGGCGCCAGGGCGCGCAAGGTCAGGCGCGACAGCGGCGGCAGGCGGCCGACACGCACGGCGGCGCGGGCCGCGGGCAGCACGGCGCTGTCGATCCAGGCCGGCTGGTCGAAGCCGCCGAGCTGGCGCATCCAGCGCGGGATGGTGGCGATGGTGGCGCGCGCCATCAGGTGGCTGCCGAGCCACAGGCCGGCGCCGGCCACGCTGCGCGGGCTGTGCAGGAAGTAGTGCACCAGGGCGCGGGCGGATTCGGACAGGCACAGGCGCGGGCGCATGGCGGCGTAGTACTGGCGCACTTCGTCGCGCGAGCGCGGCACGTCGGCGGGCCTGCAGGTCTGCAGCTCGGCGGCGACGGCGCACTCGGCCCAGTAGCGCCGCTCCTCGGCGGCGCCGAGCGGGCCAGGGCCATAGCGCTCGTAACACAGCAGGTTGGATTGCCAGCCGGTGACGTGGATCCACAGCTGCGAGGCGGGATCGTTGGCGCTGTAAGGCTGGCCGCTGACCGGCTCGATGCCGGCGGCCCTGGCGTGCACGCGCATCAGGATTTCCGAGGCTTCGACGGCGGCGCGGGCGTCGCCGCAGGCCACGGTGAGGAAGTACTGGATGGTGCGGTCGAAGCGCCGCGTGGCGTTGTAGCGCACGCCGTTCTGCTGCTGCACGGCGGCGGCCAGGAACGGGTCGAAGGTCTCGACCACGATGGAGCGCTGGAATGCGATCAGCGCGGTGGGGCTGCTCCACACTTTCCAGGTGGGCGAGTGCGGGCCGAACAGGCCCCAGTCCTGCCGCGGGCGCGAGCGGCGCGCCGGGGTTTGCGCAAGTCGGGTCTGCATCAGAGTCTCCTTCGCGGGTTGCGGCGTCTCAGGCCTTGAGCAGTGCGGCCAGCACCATGCGGCCGACATAGGCGCCCAGGTCCTGCGGCGTCCAGCGGCCTTCGCTGTGCAGCAGGGCGCGCACCGCGCCGTCGCCCATCGACATGAAGGTTTCCACCAGCACCGGCAGCTTGCGCGGCAGGTCGGTGACGCCGCGCGCCTGCAGCGCCGGGCGCATCAGCTGGCCGACCCGCGCGGCGACGCGCCGGCGCGCCTCGCCGTAGCGGTCGGCGATGGCCGGGTCGGCGTCGGCGGCGAACACCAGGCGCCAGGAATCGGCGTGCTGCGCCACCACCGTCAGCAGGGCCTGGAAGCCCTGCACCATCAGGCGTTCGGGGTGGCTGAAGTCCGGCACGCGCGGCAGCGCCGACAGCACGCCGTCGAACAGTTTCTTCTCCTCGCGCCGCAGCAGCGCGGCCAGCAGCTCCTCGCGCGAGGCGAAGCAGGCGTAGACCACCGGCCGCGTCACGCCCAGCCGTTGCGCCACCGCTTCCATCGAGACGCTGCGCACGCCGCTGACGGCGGCCAGCTGCAGCGCGGCGTCCAGCACCTGCGGCCGCCGCCGCTCGGGGCCGAGATGGGCGGCGCGGCCGCGTGGCTTGCTGGTTCCTACATTCATGTAGGAAATATATACAGCAGTGTAGGAATTACGCAAGCCGCGACCACCGCAGCCGCCGGGTGATGCGCGGATCAGGTTCCCCGCAGCAGGCTTTCCGCGGCGGCGACGATGGCTTCCTCGCTGCTGCGCGGCGACCAGTCGAGCAGGCGCCGCGCCTTGGCGTTGCTGGCGTTCTTGGCCTTGCCCAGTTCCGGCAGCACCTGGCGCATGGCGGGGCTGAAGGTGGCGGCGAGGCGCACCAGCCAGTCCGGCAGCTGCCGCGCCGATACCCGGCCGGCGGCGGCGCCCAGGCGCTCTTTCAGCGTCCGCGCGATGTCGGCCAGCGCCATGAAATCGCCGGCGACGGCGAGGAAGCGCTGGCCGGCGGCGGCGGGGTGGGTCATGGCGCGCAGGTGCAGATCGGCCACGTCGCGCACGTCGACCACGCCGAAATACAGCCGCGGGCAGCCCGGCATGGCGCCGTCCAGCATGCGCTGGATCAGCGTGATCGAGGTCGAATGGCGCGGCCCCAGCACCGGGCCGAACACCGCCACCGGGTTGACCGCGGCCAGTTCCAGCGCGCCGCCTTCGCGGGCCATGAAATTCCAGGCGGCGCGCTCGGCCAGGGTCTTGGATTTGACGTAGACCGGCACGCCGGCGCCGGCATCGGTCCAGTCGTGCTCGTCGAACGGCGCCTGCCGCGGCGCGTGGCCGTAGCCGACGGCGGCGAAGGACGAGGTCAGCACCACGCGCCGCACGCCGGCGTCACGCGCGGCGCGCAGCACGCGCAGCGCGCCTTCACGCGCCGGCACGATCAGCTCGTTCTCGTCCCTGGGCGCGGTCATCGGAAACGGCGAGGCGACGTGCAGCACGTGGTCGCAGCCGCGGACCGCCTCGGCCCAGCCGGAGTTCTGCGCCAGGTCGGCGGCGAAGAAGGCCAGCCGCTCGCCCGGCACGGCGCCGCAGCGGCCGAGCAGGGCGCGCACTTCGCCTTCGCGCTCCAGGCTGCGCACGGTGGTGCGCACCGCATGGCCCGCGGCCAGCAGCTGCAGGATGCAATGGCCGGCAATGAAGCCGGAGCCGCCGGTGACCAGTACGGTGCTCATCAGTCTTGTTCCCAGCCTGGATGTTGCGGCGGCGCGGACGCCGCCTGCCGATGCAGTCCTGCGGCCCGCACACCCTGCCGGGCCGCGGTGCAGTTTATCCCCGCCAGGCGCCGCAGGCGCGGCGCGGTGTGCCGCTCAGCCCTCGATCAGCTCGTAGTCCGATTTGGCGGCGCCGCATTCGGGGCAGATCCAGTCGTCGGGGATGTCCTCGTAGCGCGTGCCGGGGGCGATGCCGCCGGCGGGGTCGCCCAGCGCCTCATCGTAAACGTGCGAGCAATAACGGCAGCGGTAGCGGCGGCTGGCGGCGGGCATGGGCGCTCCGGTGTGGCCGCCTCAGGCGGCCTGCGCCCGGCCCGGGGCGGGGTGGATGGTGGGCCGGATGGCGAAGCCGTGCTGGATGGCCAGCTCGTGCTGGCGCAGCTGCGGTTCGAGCAGCTTCCACACCTTTTCGTTGTTGTAGAACGGCGTGGTCGGGAACAGGTGGTGGATCAGGTGGTAGTTCTGGCACTGCAGCGCCGGGCCGAGCAGCCATTCGTGGCCGAGGCGCACGCTGGTGGCACGGGTGAAGTTCTTCTCCTGCTCGGTGTCGTGCGGCACGTGCGGCAGCCAGAAGAAGCTGAAGCCGAGCGTCAGGAAGATCACGCGCGAGGGGATGAACCACAGCATCAGCAGCGGCATGCCGTAGCCCAGGGCGACCAGCAGCGCCATGGCCGAGAAGCTGAACAGCGCCCACCACAGCGTGGTGACCAGGTAGGGGCGCGACACGCGGTCGCCGTGGCGCACGGCATGGACGAAGTAGATCACGTCGATGAACAGCCAGCGCAACGGCAGGCTCCACCAGGGGCCGTGCAGCACGATGTCGGGGTCCTTCGGGCCGTTGGTGTGGCGGTGGTGCAGGATGTGGGCCCAGCGGAACAGCTTGAGGTTCACGTACGGCGCGCCGAGCAGCACCGCGCTCTGGCCGATCCAGTCGTTGAGGCGCACATTGGTGGAAATGGCGCGGTGGATGGAGTCGTGGGTGACGCTGAAGGCGAGATAGCCGATCAGGCTGTTGGCCAGCATGCCGGCCCACAGCGGGATGCGGCCGAGCACGGCGAGCACGTCCGAGCCCAGGTACACCGTCATCACCAGCAGCCACAGCGCCACGGTCGGCCAGGACAGGGTGGGGGCGCGGGTCAGGGCCTGGAAGCGCGCCTTCTGCGCGGGGCCGAGGCTGGCGATGGAGACGGGCGGCTGGCTCATGGCGGACTCCTGGCCGGTGGGGCGGGTTGCGCCGGGAAAAAAGGGCGGATTCAGCGGCGGCTGCGCGCGGCGCCGCGGGTGCGCGGCCGGGCGGCTTCTGCGGCGGCCGGCGCGGCATGCGGCCGCGCGGCGCCGAGCATGCGCTCGATCAGCGGCTGCACCAGCTGCTCGAGGCTGCGGCCGTGCACCAGCTGGTTGGCCACGTGCAGCGTCATCAGGCCGTGCAGGGCGATCCAGTATTCGTGCGCCAGCTGCCGCGGATCGCCGTGCAGATCGCCGGCCTGCACCGCCAGTGCCAGCACTTCAACCGCATGGTCGAACAGCGCGCGGCGCGCGGCCAGCAGCTCGGGGTAGCGGTCCGGCGGCGGCTGGTGGGTGGAGAAGATCAGCAGGTATTCGGCGGCGTGCTTGCGCGCGTACTCGACATAGGCCGCGGCGATGGCGCGGATGCGCGCCAGCGGCGGCGCGTGCGCCGGCTCGTGCTGGCGCACGAAGCGGGTGAGGCGCTCGGTGCAGTCCACCCGCATCGCCACCAGCAGCGCTTCCTTGTGCGGGAAGTAGCGGTACGGCAGGGTGTGGCTCAGGCCCATGGCCTCGGCCAGGCGGCGGAAGGTGAGCGCTTCCAGGCCCTCCTCGCGGTAGATCGCCAGCGCCGCTTCGGCGAGGCGGCGGCGCATGGCGTGTTCTTCGGCGGCGGTGAGCTGGGCACGGGGCATGGCGATAATTAAACATTGTTAAATATACATTGTCAAATAATCACGGCGCGGCACCGGAGCTTACGGGCGGCTTACCGCCGCCTTCATGTGCCGTTCAGCCGCGGGCGGGGAATATGCGAACCTGTCCGTACTGAACAGGGAGTTCCGCTCATGCGTAACCAGACCATGCTGCGCGCGGCAGCTGGCGTTTTTGTGCTGTTTCAACTCGGCGGTTGCGTCGAGGAGGAAGTGGTGTCGCGGCCCCCGCCGCCGCCGCCGGTGGTGGAGGTCGAGCCGGTGATCCGGGTGAGCGAGCCGCCGCCGCCGCTGCCGGTGTACGTGCAGCCGGAGTGCCCGGGGCCGGGCTTCCTGTGGACCCCGGGCTACTGGGCCTGGAACGGCTCCGCGTACTACTGGGTGCCCGGCACCTGGGTGCAGCCGCCGCGTCCGGCGGTGCTGTGGACGCCCGGCTACTGGGGCTGGAGCGGCGGCGTGTTCCTGTTCCATGCCGGCTACTGGGGGCCGCACGTCGGCTTCTACGGCGGCGTGAACTACGGCTTCGGCTACGGTGGCGCGGGTTACGAGGGCGGCCGCTGGAACAACGGCGTGTTCAACTACAACACGGCGGTGAACAACGTCAACGTCACCAACATCCACAACACCTACAACACCACGGTGATCAACAACGTCACCGTCAACCGCGTCAGCTACAACGGCGGCAGCGGCGGTGTGCAGGCGCAGCCGACGGCGCAGGAGCAGGCGGCGCAGAACGAGCCGCGCTTCCAGCCGACGGCGCAGCAGCAGCAGCATGTGCGCGAGGCCGGCAACAACCGCGCGCTGCTGGCTTCGGAGAACCACGGCGCGCCGGCCATCGCCGCCACGCCGCGTCCCGGCGCCTTCAACGACCATGCCGTGGTGCCGGCGCATGCCGCCGAATCGCGCCCCGGCAACGAGGGCGGGCCGCACCCGGCAGAGGCGGCGCATGCGCAGGAGGGCACGCCGGCGCCGCATGAGCAGGAAGCGCCGCGCCCGCAGCAGCGCGAGCAGGCGCAGCCGGCGGCGGCGCCGCAGAACGGCGCGCCGCATCCGCAGCCGCATGGGCCGCAGCCGCAGCCGCACCGCAATGCGCCGCAGAACCATCCGCCGCGCCCGCCGGCGCCGCAGGCGCACCGCCCGCCGCCGCCGCGGCGGCAGCCGCAGCAGGGGCATCCGGCGCAGGAGCGTTAGGGCCTGTTAACACGGATTGGGATTGGGTCGCTGCGACGGCGGCTATTTTTGCGCAGCGCCTAGGGTCTGTTGACAATCATTGGGTCGCTGCGACGGAGGTCATTTTGCGCAGCGCCTAGCCGGACAGGACGCG
>CAYVKA010000123.1:0-11352 GCA_964451925.1 uncultured Nevskia sp.
CACCACCGACATCGCCCCCGGCTACGACCACATCACCAGCGGCATCGGCGCCGCCATGATCGGCTGGTTCGGCACCGCCATGCTGTGCTACGTCACCCCCAAGGAACACCTCGGCCTGCCCGACAAGGACGACGTGCGCGAGGGCATCATCACCTACAAGATCGCCGCCCACGCCGCCGACCTGGCCAAAGGCCACCCCGCCGCCCAGGTGCGCGACAACGCCCTGTCCAAGGCGCGCTTCGAATTCCGCTGGGAAGACCAGTTCAACCTCGGCCTGGACCCGGACAAGGCCAAGGAATTCCACGACGAAACTCTGCCGCAGGAAGGCGCCAAGCTGGCCCACTTCTGCAGCATGTGCGGCCCGCACTTCTGCTCGATGAAGATCACCCAGGACGTGCGCGACTACGCCGCCAAGCAAGGCATGGACGAGGCCGCGGCCCTGGCCAAAGGCATGGAGGAGAAGTCGGCCGAGTTCAAGCAGCAGGGGGCGGAGGTTTACAAGAAGCTCTAACCGCCGGCACCAACCCTTTTAACCCTCTCCAATCTTCGCTAGGATATACGTGAAACATACGTATATCCAGGGGCTCCGCCATGCAAGTCGCCAAATGGGGCAACAGCCTCGCCGTCCGCCTTCCCGCGAGCGTTGTCGAAGCGCTCAAGCTCAAGGAAGGTGATGACATCGAAATCCATGTCGAAGGCGCGCGCCAGTTCGCAGTCGGCAAATCCCCCGGCCCCAAGGAACTCCTCGCCCGTCTGAGGAAGCACCGCGGCCGCCTGCCCGCCGGCTTCCGCTTCGACCGGCTTGAAGCCAATGAGCGCTAAGGCGTTCTTCGATACCAACGTCCTGCTCTACCTGCTTTCCGCCGACTCGGCCAAGGCCGACCGCGCCGAAGCCCTGATCGCGGAGGGCGGCATCATCAGCGTCCAGGTACTCAACGAATTCGCCGCCACCGCCATTCGCAAGCTCAAGATGTCCTGGTCGGAAGTCGGCGAAATCCTCGATACCGTCCGCGCCATCTGCCCGGTGCAGGCGCTGAGCCTGGAAACGCATGACCGGGGCAGGGCCGTGGCGGAGCGCTACGGCTTTTCCGTGTATGACGCCATGATCGTCGCCTCCGCCCTGCTGGCAGATTGCACGGTCCTGTATTCGGAAGATCTGCAGCACGGGCAGATCGTGGAGTCGCGGCTGACCGTGCAAAACCCGTTTCTGGCTGCAAAGCCTTAGCCCGGCGGTTCTCAAGCGCAGGGCTTACGCCGGCCGCCGCTGGCCGCCGCAAAGAATTTCGGTCACCCGCTCGGTGTCCATATATTCCTTGAACTCCACCACCTTGCCGTCGCGGAAGCGGAACAGGAAGTGGTACTGGTTGCTGTAGGGCCTGCCGGAGACGTGCATCCCTTCCGACTCGGCTTCCACCGCCACCCGCTCGCCTTCGGCGGTCATGGCCTGGATGGTGAAGCGGATGCCCTGCGGGAACACCTGCAGGATGCCGGCGGCATACTGGCTGATCTGTTCCTTGCCGTAGCTGCCGGAGATCAGCGTGTTGCCCATGGTGACGCAGCGGCCGTCGTCGGCGTAGGCCTCGACCAGGGCGGCGGCGTCCGCCCGGTTGAGGGCATCGAAGAAGGCCGCGACCCGTTCCTTGTTGCGCTGTTCCGTCGTCATCGTCGCCGTCTCCGCCCAGGGTGGATGAGGCCCAGCGTGCGGCAGATTCCGGGGCCGGCGCGCCGTCCGAATGGGGGAGGGTGATTGTGTGGCGGCGTAGCCGCCGGGGTCAGCGCTTGCGCGGAGTTTCCTGCTCAGCGCGCCCACATGCGGCGCAGGTTGGTGATGACGTAGCTGAGCCGCGTGCGGTTGTGCCAGTCCATCTTCAGGCCTTCCAGGGCGCGCACTTCGTCGAGCGCGTACAGCAGGTCGCGCTGCATCTGGTCGGGGATGCTGCTCTCGATGAAAGTGATCATCACCAGGCGCGCCCCCGACACGACGGGGGTCACTTCATGCACCGTGGTCGAGGGGTAGAACACTGCCGAGCCCGGCGGACCCTTGAAGCGCAGCGTCTGCGTGCCGAGATAGACCAGCAGCTCGCCGCCCTGGGACGCGGCGGGATCGCCCAGAAAGATGGTGCAGGAGACGTCCGAGCGCAGCGGCGGCGGGCCCACCGGGAGGAATGCGGCGTCCACGTGCGGCCCGTAGTGCATGCCCGGCTCGTAGCGGCACAGCGCCGGCAGTGCCACGCGCCTGGGCATGACGAAGCTCTTCACCTGCTCGTTGCGCAGCAGCGCGGCGTGCGCGATCTGCCCGGCTTTCTGCGCCTGGGCGTCGGCCGGGTCGCCGACCAGATTGTTCTTGGTGGTGTTGTGCGGGTTGGAGAACTTGCCATCGACGAACTTGGCCTGCAGCGCGATTTCACTAATCGACTGCACTTCCGCGGCACTGAGCAGATTTTCGACTTGAAGGAACATCGACCATCCTTTGGAATTTGACCGGCACGGTGCCGCCACCGGCGGCTCTGAGGCTGCGTCTGCGCAGCCCCCGCCGCGGCGCATCAGCGGTCGGCTTTGCGACGGACCCGGCGCCTGGATTCGATGTTCAACAATGGCGCCTTGCTCTCCACGCTGTCAAATGGGAAGGCGGGCGCCGGAGCGGCTGTGCCACAATCCGCGGTGCCCGGCGCCGTCCCGGCGCCCGCGCCAATTTCTCGGGGGAGAAACAAGCATGATGGTGACACCGCTTTACGCCGGCCTGCTGGCGATCTGGTACCTGGTGCTGAGCATCCGCGTGATCCAGCACCGCGGCTCCGCCAAGATCAACCTGGGGGACGGTGGCGACCCCACCATGCTGCGGCTGGTGCGCGCCCATGCCAACTTCGGCGAGTACGTGCCGCTGATCCTGCTGATGATGGGCTTGCTCGAACTCGGCCACACCTCCATCTACATCCTGCACGGCCTCGGCGCCACGCTGCTGGCCGCCCGCGTGCTGCACGGCATCGCGCTGTCCTTCACCCGGAAATGGATGTTCGGCCGCTTCTGGGGGACATTGGTTACCTTCATCCTGCTGCTGAGCGCCGCCGTGCTTTGCATCCGCCAGGGCATCCAGGGTTACCTGGCCTGGCACGGCGCGTCCGTCTGAGCTTGTTGGTGGCCCCGGCCGTCATGGCAGGCACGCGCTTGGCCCGCGGCGACTACTTCTTGCGGGAAGCCCTGCCCGCCGGCTTGTAGGTAGGCGATGCTTCCTGAACGCTGTCCGGCGGGTGAATCAGCATGCGCGGCCGCAGCCAGGCAGCCAGCTCTTCGGCGGAAAGCTTGCCTTCGGCCAAAGCCAGGAAGAGCGGAAAGAGTTCGGCGTCCTGCGCGGTGAGCTGTGCGCCGTTCAGTTCGATGAAAGTTTCGCAGCAGACGGCTGCGCTGCGCTTGTTGCCGTCCACGAACGGGTGATTGCGGGCCAGGCCGAAGGCCAGGCTGGCGGCGAGGTCGGCGATGTCCGGCAGCGGCTCGCCGTAGCTGTAAAGCTGCTGCGGACGGGCGAGCGCGGAGTCGAGCATCTTGTCGTCGCGCACACCGGAACTGCCGCCGTGCTCGGCGAGCTGGCGATCATGGATGGCAAGTACCAGCTCCCTGCTGAGCCAGACGATCATGGCGCCACCCGATCAATTCTCGGAGAGCTTGCGCAGCAGGGTGCGGCGGCGGCGCATGACGCTTTCCGCCACATCCATCTGCTGCTCGAACTCCGGGTCATAAGGCATCAGCTTGATGCCGTCCGGCAGTTCCGTGACATAGAGCGTGTCGCCCTTGTCGAGCCGCAGGCGGGTCAGCAGTTCTTTCGGCAGGACTACCCCGGCCGAGTTACCGACAGTCGTGATTTTCAGCTTCATGGCGGAACCTCCGGCAGAGATTATAACTTATGTGCATACGTTGCCCGCCGGCCTTGCCCGGCCGCGTTCCCGGACCGACCATGTCCGCCCCATCCCCGCAGATCGCCAACGAGAGCCCGCATGCCCGATAAGCCGTATTCCCCCGCCAGCGAGCGCAATCGCGAGCCGATCCTGGCGGTGCTGCGCGAGCACTTCGCCGACCGGGAGCGGGTGCTGGAAATCGGCAGCGGCACCGGCCAGCACGCGGTGCATTTTGCCGCCGCGCTGCCGCACCTGCGCTGGCAGACGAGCGACCGCGCGGAGAATCTCGGCGGCATCCGCGCCTGGCTGGACGAGGCCGCTTTGGCCAATACACCGGCGCCGCTGGAGCTGGACGTGAACCAGCCGCGCTGGCCGGCCCAGAACTACGACGCGGTCTACAGCGCCAACACCCTGCACATCATGAGCTGGGCCGAGGTCGGGCTGCTGTTCGCGCGGCTGCCGGAGGTGATGACGCCACGGGCCAGGCTGGCGCTGTACGGGCCGTTCAACTACGGTGGCCGCTATACCAGCGACAGCAACGCCGCGTTCGACGCTTCGCTCAAGGCCAGCGTGCCGCATCGCGGCATCCGCGATTTCGAGGCGGTGGATGCGCTGGCCCGCGGCATCGGCCTGGAATTGCTGGAAGACCGGGCGATGCCGGCCAACAACCGCTGCCTGGTATGGCAGCGCGGGGCATAGCGCGCCGCGCGGCGCTATTCGCCGATGATCTTCACCAGCACCCGTTTGCGGCGCCCGCCGTCGAATTCGCCGTAGAAGATCTGTTCCCAGGGGCCGAAGTCGAGCTGGCCGTTGGTGATGGCCACCACCACTTCGCGGCCCATCAGCTGGCGCTTGAGGTGCGCGTCGGCGTTGTCCTCGCCGGTGTCGTTGTGGCGCCACTGCCGCACCGGATCGTGCGGCGCCAGCTGCTCCAGCCAGCGGCCGAAGTCCTGGTGCAGGCCGCGCTCGTCGTCGTTGATGAACACCGAGGCGGAGATGTGCATGGCGTTGACCAGGCACAGCCCTTCCTGCACGCCGCTGTCCCGCAGCGCCTGCTCCACCTGCGGCGTGATGTTGAGGTAGGCGGTGCGGCCGGGCGTGTCGAACCAGAGTTCCTTGCGGTGTGATTTCATCGGTGGGGCTGCGGCGGACGTGCCGAAGCGCATAATAGCCGCGCCATGTCCGCCTGGAGAGCCGCATGAAGCTGCCGCCGCTGGTGTATGCACTGGGCTACGCCGGGCTGATCCCGTTCCTGGCCGGCCCGGTGTGGCTGAGCTTTGCGCCGCAGTCGGCGCCGCCCTGGCTGGACCACCTGTGGCTGCTCTACGCGGCGATGATCGCCAGCTTCATGTCCGGCACCTTCTGGGGCATGTCACTGCTGGTGGCGGAAGGCCCCAACGGCATGATCGGCATGGCCATGTCGGCGGTGCTGTTCCTGCTGTCCTGGGGCGCGCTGGCGCTGCCGTTCCGGCTGTGCCTGTTCGCGCTGGCTGGCGTGTTCGTGCTGCTGGTGGCGGCGGAAGTGTGGCGTGAACGCACCATCGACCCGCTCAGCGGCTATTTCACGCTGCGCGCCTCGCTCACCATCGGCGTGCTGCTGACCATCGCCTGGCGGGTGATCCTCGGCGTTTAGGAGCGGCCCGGCTTCCGCACCGCAGCGGTTCCAGGCCGTTTCTAGGCCTGCTTCACCAGGCGCCCCTCGATCGCCTGCAGCGTGTGTTGGAACGCCTTGGTCAGCTCCCCCGCCAGCAGCGGCGTCAGCAGCTTGCCGACCAGCGGGATCTTCAGCTCCACCGTCGAAGTCCAGTTGACCACCGTGCCGCCCGGCGTCTTTTCCAGGCGCACGCTGCCGCACTTGTGATGCAGCGGCGGGAACGAGCGGGTGATCTGGTAGTCCATGCGGGTCGGCGGCTCGAAGCGGGTGATCTCCTCGGTAAAGCGCGCCTTGCCGGCGTCGATGAAGCGCACCGCGCCCACGCCGTTCTTGACCGGCGAGCCCAGTTTGATCAGCCGCGAATCCCGCACCCCGGGCAGCAGCTTGTAATTGGCGTGGTCGGCCAGGATATCGAATACTTTTTCGATCGGCGCCGCGATGGTGTAGCGCACGTTGATGGTCTGCATACGGGCTCCCGCCTCCAGTGCCGCGCCCGCTTGCATGGCGGAGCGCGGATTGTGTTTGGGCGATAATGTAGCGGAAATCCAGAACCGTTCGCGCGGCGCGGGGTCCAAGACCGGCCGCGGATGAAACCTGATGAAAGAACTCCTGCAACTCGACCGCACCCTGCTGCACAACCCCCTGCAAGACTGGCTGATCGCCGCCGCCATCTTCTTCGGCATCCTGCTGTTGGCGGTGGTGCTCAAGCGCCAGCTGATCAAGCGCCTGTCGGTGCTGGCGCGCAGCAGCCCGCGCCAGATATTCGGCGCCATGGTCAGGGCCACCCAGGCCACCCGGCTGTGGCTGGTGGCGCTGCTGGCGCTGCAGCTGGGCAGCGAGTACCTGGAACTGCCGCACAAGGCCGACCTGGCGCTGCAGCGGATCATGACCGTGGCGGTGTTCCTGCAGATCGGCCTGTGGATCAGCGCCCTGCTCGATTTCTGGATCGCGCGCTCGCGCAACAACCAGTCCAATGGCGACTCGGGCTCGACCAGCATCGACCCGTTCAGCTTCCTCGGCCGCCTGATCCTGTGGACGGTGCTGCTGCTGCTGGTGCTGGACAACATGGGCGTCAACATCACCGCCCTGGCCACCTCCCTCGGCGTCGGCGGCATCGCGGTGGCCCTGGCGGTGCAGAACATCCTCGGCGACCTGTTCGCCGCGCTTTCCATCGTCACCGACAAGCCCTTCGTCATCGGCGACGCCATCGCCGTCGACAGCCTGTCCGGCACCGTCGAGCACATCGGGCTGAAGACCACGCGCATCCGCAGCTCCACCGGCGAGCAGCTGATCGTCGCCAACAGCGACATGCTCAAGGCCCGCCTGCGCAACTACAAGCGCATGAACGAGCGCGGCATCACCTTCAGCTTCACCGTGCCGTTCAGCACCGGCGCCGAGCAGCTGGAGAAGATCCCGCAGCTGGTGCGCGCCGCCATCGAGGGCCGCGACACGGTGCGCTTCGACCGCGCCCATTTCAAAGACCTGGGCGGCAACGCCTACAGCTTCGAGGTAGTGTACTGGGTGCGCCAGCCGGACTACCGCAGCTACATGGACGCGCAGCAGGCCATCAACCTGGCCTTGGTGCGCGCCTTCGCCGCCGAAGGCGTGCAACTGGCCTACCCCTCGCAGACCCTCACCGTGGAAAGCCCGGTCAGCCTCAAGGCCGTCGCCGGCGGCCCGCCGGCCAGGGCCGGGGAGGCGGCGTGAGCCTGCGCTGCGAGATCATCCCGGTCACCGCTTTCGAGCAGAACTGCTCGCTGCTGTGGGACACCGACACCCTGCGCGGCGCGCTGGTCGATGCCGGCGGCGAGGTGGATCACCTGCTGCAGCGCGCCAGCCACCACGGCGTGCAGCTGGAAAAGCTGCTGGTGACGCACGGCCATCTCGACCACGCCAGCGGCGTGCAGGACCTGGCCGAGCGGCTCGGGCTGCCGATCGAAGGGCCGCACCGCGACGACCTGTTCTGGATCGAGGGCCTGCCCGAGGCCGCGCGCCGCTACGGCTTTCCGCCGGCGCGCAGTTTCACGCCGGACCGCTGGCTGGAGCACGGCGACACGGTCACGGTGGGCACGCTGCGTCTCGACGTGCTGCACTGCCCGGGGCATACGCCGGGCCACGTGGTGTTCCACCATGCGCCGTCGCGCCTGGCCTTCGTCGGCGACGTGCTGTTCCAGGGCTCGATCGGCCGCACCGATTTTCCGCGCGGCAACCATGCCGACCTGATCGCCGCGATCCGCCAGCGCCTGTTTCCTCTGGGCGACGACAACCAGTTCGTGCCCGGCCACGGGCCGATGTCGACGTTCGGGCAGGAGCGCAGGAGCAATCCGTACGTGTCGGACGCAGCGCTGAAAGCCTAGGCCCAACGCTGTCGCCCCTCTCCTCGCTGCGGAAGGGGGAATATGCGGTCGCTTCAGGCCGCCACGGCCAGCTTGCCGTCGCGGTAGTCGGCCAGCGCCTGCTCGATCTCCTCGCGCGTATTCATCACGAACGGGCCGTACTGCACCACCGGTTCGCGCAGCGGCTTCGCCGCCAGCAGCAGGAAGCGCACGCCTTCGCCGCCGGCCTGTACGCGCACGCTGTCACCGTCCGACAGCACGCCGGCAGCGCGGTGCGGCAGCGCCCGCGTCCTGTCGTCGGCGCCGACCTGGGCGCTGCCTTCGTAGGTATACAGGAAGGCGTTGTGGCCGGGCTTGAGCGGCGCGATGAACACCGCGCCCGCCGGCAGCCGCACGTCCAGGTACAGCGGATCGGTGGACAGCTCGCCGCTGCCGTTGACCGGGCCGCTGACGGCGTGGCCGTCGAGCGTCAGCGCGCCGGCGATGACCTTGGCGCTGCCGCCGCCGGCCAGCTCCAGCTGCGGAATCTCGCTGGCGGGAATATCGCGGTAGCCGGCCGGCTTCATCTTCTCGCGCGACGGCAGGTTGATCCACAGCTGGAAGCCGCGCATGCGGCCCTCGTTCTGCAACGGCATCTCGGAATGGATGATGCCGTGCGCGGCGGTCATCCACTGCACACCGCCGGGGCCGAGGTCGCCCTGGTTGCCGAGGTGGTCCTCGTGCTGCATGTGGCCGTCGAGCATGTAGGTCACGGTTTCGAAGCCGCGATGCGGATGCGCCGGGAAACCGGCGATGTAGTCGTCCGGGTCGTCGGAATAGAACTCGTCAAGCATCAGGAACGGGTCCACGTGCAGGCCGCGCTGGCTGCCGAGGCTGCGGCGCAGCTTGACGCCGGCGCCATCGGAAGTCGGGAGCGACTCGATGACATGGACCAGGGTCCTTGGGGTGGTGAGGTTCATGGTTCGCTCTCCTGGTCTGAAAATCCCGCCGGCTTGCGCCGGCGGGACGGATCACTTACTTCTTGCTGCGCAGCGCGTCGAGGCTCAGTCTTCCGGCGCCGTTGCCGACCAGGAACAGGAAGCCGCCGGCCAGGCCGAAGTTCTTCATCAGCATGATCTGCGACACCTGGTCGTGGCCGGCGTGGAACAGCAGCGCGGTGATGATGCTGAAGCCCGCCAACAGCACGGCCACCAGGCGCGTGTACAGGCCGAGCACGATGGCCAGGCCGCCGCCCACTTCGATCAGGATCACCAGCGGCAGCAGGCCGCCGGATACACCGGCCGACTGCATGTAGCCCTGGGTCGCGGCGTAGGCGGCGATCTTGCCGCCGCCGGCCACCACGAACAGCGCGGCGATCAGGATGCGGCCGACGAGGTCGGAATAAGGTTTGGTGGTATCGAATAGCTTGTTCATTGAAATGCTCCTTGAGAGGTCAAAACGGGATTTGAACTTGAGTGTCGCTCAGGCGGCCAGGCGCGCGGCTTCGGCGGTGGCCTTGGCCAGGCTGGCTTCGCGGCTCTCGGCGCTGATGGCCAGGCCTTCGGCGTAGACGAATTCCACGTCGGCGATGCCGATGAAGCGCAGGAAGTCGCGCACGTAGCTGGTCTGGGTGTCCAGCGGCGTGCCGGCATACAGGCCGCCGCGGGCGGCGAACACATAGGCCTTCTTGCCGGTGAGCTGGCCGACCGGGCCCTTCTCGGTGTACTTGAAGGTGACGCCGGCGCGGGCGATGTGATCGAAGTAGGCCTTCAGCTGCGAGGGCACGCCGAAGTTGTACATCGGCAGGCCCAGCACGATGACATCGGCCTGCTTCAGCTCGTTGATCAGCGCGTCGGAATATTCCACCACGGCGCGCTGCGCCGGGGTGCGCTCTTCCGGCTTGGTGATGAAGGCGCCGAAGCGCTCGGCGTTGAGGTGCGGCACCGGCTCGGCCGCGGCGACGTCGCGCACCACCACCTTGGCATCCGGGCGGCTGTTCTGGAAGGCGGCGACGAACTGCTTGGCCAGCTGGCTGGACTGGCCGTTGCCGTTGTTGATGCTGGCGTTGATCTGAAGAAGGGTGGTCATGGCGCATCTCCTGGGTTCAGTGAATGGAACGGTCTCGTTCCGGAGTGGCGTTATTTAAATATTGATTGATTAGATAAAAAAGCACAAAATTTAGCGCCTACCTATCTATCGAATAGATAATGACTGCCAACCCACGGATTTCATTGGAACAATGGCGCGCGCTGCTGGCCGTGGTGGATGCGGGGGGCTACGCCCAGGCTGCCGAGGCTCTGCACAAGAGCCAGTCGGCCGTCACCTACGCGGTGCAGAAGCTGGAATCCCTGCTCGAAGTGAAGGTCTTCGAGGTGGTGGGCCGCAAGGCCCACCTGACGCCCACCGGGGAAGTGCTGTACCGCCGCGCCAAGGCTCTGCTGGAGGAAGCCAGCGTGCTCGAGAACGCCGCCGGCAGCCTCGCCGCGGGCTGGGAGCCGGAGTTGCGGCTGGCGGTGGAGATCATCTTTCCCACCTGGCTGCTGCTGCAGTGCTTCGAGCGTTTCGCGGGGGAGCGGCCGCAGACGCGTATCGAGCTGTACGAGACCGTGCTCAGCGGCACCGAGGAGGCGCTGCTGCAGCGCAAGGTCGACCTGGCGATCAGCTCGCAGATTCCGCCGGGTTTCGCCGGCGATCCCCTGATGCGCCTGCGCTTCATCGCCGCCGCGCATCCCGCTCATCCGCTGCACCAGCTCGGCCGCGAGCTGACCTTGCAGGACCTGCGCAAGCACCGTCACCTGGTGATCCGCGACAGCGGCAGCCAGCGGCGCAGCGGCAGCTGGCTCGGCGCCGAGCAGAACTGGACCTTCAGCCACAAGGCCACATCGATCCACGCCGCCGGCATGGGCCTGGGTTTCGCCTGGTTTCCGCAGGAGATGGTGCGCGGCGAGCTGGAGCACGGCCTGCTCAAGGCGCTGCCGCTGCGCGAGGGCGGCGAGCGCTGGGTCGATCTCTATCTGGTCTTCGCCGACCGCGACTATGCCGGGCCCGGCGCGCTGCGGCTGGCGCAGATCATCCGCGAACAGGTCAGCGGCGAATGCAGCCGCAGGGCCGGCGCGCGGAGTGATGGCGACGCCTTGGCGACGACCGGCGACGCGCCTGCCGTCGATGCGGTGGAAACGCGCAAAGGCGGATGCTGATGGACTGCCGTTCCGGCTGCGGCGCCTGCTGCATCGCGCCGTCCATTTCCTCGCCGATCCCCGGCATGCCCGATGGCAAGCCGGCCGGGGTTCGCTGCGTGCAGCTGGCCGCGGATTACCGCTGCCTGATCTTCGGCGATCCACGCCGGCCGGCGGTCTGTTCCAGCCTTAAGCCTAGCTTGGAGATGTGCGGGGAAGTGCGCGAGCAGGCACTGGTTTATTTGGCGCGTTTGGAGCGTGAGACTAGGGTCTGTTGACAATCATTGGATCGCTGCGTTGCTGCTCAAAATCGCGTC
>CAYVKA010000124.1:0-10884 GCA_964451925.1 uncultured Nevskia sp.
TCCGCCGAACCCCCTCGCCGCCAAATTTACGCGGTTTTCGACCGCCATCTACAGGGGTTGCAGCCGGTAGCCGGTCACGCCGTCCCAACTCGCCAGGGTCGAGCGCGGAATGGCCAGGCCGGCGCGCCCGAAGATGGCTTCCTGGCGGTAGAGCGGCAGATGATCGGCGTGCTTGGAGACGGCGACATGGGCCAACAGCCCCGGCGTGGGGATGCCCTTGTCAATGATGTCCGGCGCCACGGGCACCTGGATCAGAGTCTGGCACTGGTTGCACGCCCACTTGCCGCGGATGTGGCGGTGCACGGTGAAGCTGCCCGGCGTGTAGTCCAGCTTTTCGCTGACATCCTCGCCGATCCGCCGCAGGGCGCAGCCACAAGCGCAGGCGGTGGCTTCCGGCTCGTGGCGAAACTCGATTCGCAGCAGATGGGCGGGAAGCGGTGCGCGCTTGGGCTGCTGCTTTTCCTTGTCGAGGGACTTGGTGGAGGTGTCGCGCAGCTCATCGAGCTCGCGCTCCAGCGCCGCCAGGTCGCCATCGAGGGCTTCATCGAACAGCGCCTTCTGGGGGGCGCTCAGTTGCTCGCTCTTGCGCCCGAACTGAATTCGCCGGATCTGGGCGATCTCGAAGCTCAGCTTGCTGATCTTGGCGTCTCGCCACTGGATTTGGTGGCCGTCATCGTCGATACGCTGGAGGAGTTGATCCACCAGGGCGCGCAATCCGGCTTCGTCCATCGCAGGCAATTGCGCGCGATCGACAAGCGGGGTGGTTTGCATGCTTGATTATGACGCAAGAATCGCGTCAGAACCCTTACAAAATCAGACCGGTACAAGATATTTTCAGAGAATGCTGATGACACCGGCTTCGCCGACCCGCTGCCAGGGCAGGCCCAGGACCAGGGCATCCAATTGTGGGCGGGTCAGACTCATCTCGACCAAGCCGCTCTGCGGCCAGGAGAACTTGCCCTGGTGCAGGCGCCGAGCCGCCAGCCAGACGCCGATGCCGTCGTGCACGAGCACCTTGATTCGGGTGGAGCGGCGATTGGCGAAGAGGTAGACGTGGTGCGGGCGGGCGGCGCCGAAGACCTGGACTACCCGGGCCAATGCCGTTTCGGTGCCGGCGCGCATGTCCAATGGCTGTACCGCCAGCCACACGGCGTCGACGCGGATCACTTTAACAGTTCACGCATCCAGCCCGCGCATTCGGCCCCTGCGGTGATCGGCCAGGTCACTGTGACCGTTGTCGCGGCGCGGCGCAGCTCGATGCGAATGTCGGGTACAGCTGCGGCAGGCCGCTCCTCGACCTGTACGGGGACGAAGGCGGGCGCTTCACCGGTCACCGCCTTCATTTGCGCCAGCCTGCTCCGGGGCTCCTGCCGATGTTTGGCGGTCTTCGGCTAGCCAGCGGCGCAGAACATTGGCATTCATGCCATTGGCCAGGGCGATCGCTGCAATCGATACGCCGGGCTGTTTGCAGGTGGCTACCAGATCAGCTCTGAATTCTGGGCTGTAGAGGCGGCGACGCCTTCCGCTCTTGCTTTCGGTCATAGTGTGTACGTGTCCACGGATAAATATCGTGGACACGATGCTCACAGCGCCGGCGGCGGGGATCAAGATGGGATGGCTGGACGCTTACGCAGGGTGAACTGCGCGCCGAAGTCCATTGCCTGGATCAGCGGCTGGCGTTGGCGTTGCGCAACCAAGCAGCTGTTGCCGAGGCACCAGCAGATGTTGACCGCGCAAAGAAATCATAACTGCTTGATGTTACTTGATAAATCGTCGGTTATGCACGCAGTCCATTGATTTATAAGATCTCGCTACCGCCAGTTTTTCCGCCAATAGCTCGATTCCGGCCTGGATCTCCTCGGTGATCAGCGAACGTGCGGCGGCAACCTCTGGCGGTAGTTCGTCCTTCTCGTACCCCGCTCGTTTCGCGATCGGGAAGGAATGTCACCGCGGGATTACAGCCAGAAGAAGAATCGGGCCCGCGACCGCCGGGCTTAGGGTCTGTCATCAATCGCTTGAATAGGCGATGCTTCTGGTTCCTATCTAGCGAGATACTGACGGTCGATGACACGGCGCTACGGACTTCGAGAGGATCAATGGGCTCGTATCAAGGATCTTCTGCCCGGGCGGACAGGACACGTCGGTGTGACGGCCAAGGACAACCGGCTGTTCGTTGAAGCCGTGCTGTATCGCTATCGAGCAGGGATTGCGTGGCGGGACTTGCCGGAGCGGTTCGGTGACTTCCGGGTGGTCCACCTACGGCACACCCGCTGGAGCCGCTCCGGGGTCTGGGAACGTGTCTTCAAGGCCCTGGCCGAGGACGCGGACAATGAATACGCGATGATCGACAGCACCATTGTCCGGGCGCACCAGCACAGCGCCGGGGCAAAAGGGGGGCGCCGCAAGCCATCGGGCGAAGCCGGGGCGGGTTGAGCAGCAAGATTCACGCAGTGGTGGACGCTTTGGGCAATCCGGTGGCCTTCCACCTGACCGCAGGCCAGGCTTCGGACCTGGAAGGTGCCGATGCCTTGCTGCCGAACCTGTCGGCCCAAGCGCTGATCGCTGACCGCGCCTACGACGCCAGCGAACGCGTGATCCAGCCCATGCAACGGCGCGGGACCAAGATCGTCATTCCCTCCAACCCCACGCGTAAGGTGATCCGCGATTATGACCGGGCGCTGTACAAGGCCCGGCACCTGATCGAGAACTTCTTCGCCAAGCTCAAGCAATACCGCGCCATTGCCACCCGATACGACAAAACAGCACACAACTTCCTCGGCGCCATCTACTGCGCCGCTGCCGTCATTTTACTTAATTGATGACAGGCCCTAGGGCGGCCGGGTTGGGATCAGGTTGTGCTCGTGCGCGATGCGCAGCGCGGCGGTGCGGTTTTTCACGCCGAGCTTGCCGTAGAGGTTGTGCAGATTCCACTTGACGGTGCCCTCCACCACGAAGCAGCGTGCCGCGATTTCGGCGTTGCTGAGGCCCTGGTCGACGAGGCCGAGAATCTGCCGCTCACGCTTATTCAGCGGCTGCAACGGGATCGGCCCGACGTCGGCGGCGGTCGCGTTTAGATCGTTGGCGGCCGAAACGATGGTCTCGGCCCAGGCCAGTTCGCTCTTGAGGCGGGGGACCTGAGCATTGGCCTTGATCCAGCGCCGCAGCAAGCCGATCGTCTCCTGCCCTTCGTCGATGAACACGCGAATGAAGTTCTCGGTGCTGGCGATGCCCAGTGCCTCGGTGATGGCGTCGCAGCCGGCGTCGTGGTTCTTCGCCAGGTCGTCCGCGAGCGCCTTGACGATCAGCAGCTCGCAGAGCTTGTAGCGCTGCCCAGACTGCCGTGCGTGCTCCAGTAGCGGCATCAGCAGCTCCAGCGCCTTGGCGGTGTCGCCATCGAACAGGGCCAGGCGTGCGTGGAGACGGATGGCGCGGTCGCGGCGAAGGCCGCCAGAGGATTCGGCCAGCGTCAGTCCCGCCGATTCCGCAACCTGCAGCGCTTGGCCCGAAGCACCGCTGCGCATCAGGAGCAAAGCGCGCTCAGCCTGCAGGCACAGCGCCAGGCGCGGGAAACCGCGGTCGACGCCGCAGCGCTCGCCTTCCGAGAGGATGTCGAGGGCGGCGCCGAGGTCGCCGGTGGCTGCACGCAGGCGCGCCGCCGCGGAGAATCCCAGGATGATGACGTCTGGCGCATCCTGCTCCGCCAGCAGCGGTAGGCCCTCGTCCAGGATGTCCCGCGCGGCATTGAGTTCATTGCGCTCGTAGCGGATGAACGATTCGACGCTGCGTAGCATGGCCCGCTGCCCACTGAGGCCAGCGGCGTTGCCGCAGCGCTCAATGCCGCGCTCCACCTCGGCCAGCGCGTTGCGATAGCCGCCGATCTTGACCAGCGACAGCGCGCCGACGACGAATGCCCAGGTGATGGCGAAGCCGGTTTCGGCCTGGCGGAAGACTGTGTGCGCCTTCTGCAGCAGCAGCATCGCCTGGTCGGCGTTGCCGACGCACTTGAGCTGGAAGCCGTACACGGTCCAGGCGATGCTGGACAGGAACGGCGATTTGCTGGCGTGGATCTCCAGCCACTCGGAGCTGATCTTGCCGGCGGAGGCGTAGTCGTCGCTCAGCGCCGCGATTACCGCCAACTGCAGCTGCGCCTCATCGTTCTCCGATGGCATGGCGGTGGTGACCGACCGCATCAGACGCGCATTCGCCTCGGAAAAGCGCCGCTGGAAGATCAGCGCCCAGGTGGCCATTCGGTCGAGCAGAGGGGCGGTGCTGTCGGCGGCGAACTCCCATTGCTCGATCAAATCCAGCGCGGTCTGGTGCTGCCCATGGGAAAAAATCAGGTTCTGCGACAGCTCGAATAGCCAGTCGCGCGCCTTGTTCAGGTATTCGGTCCCGGATTCCAGCAGCAGCCTGACCGCCGCTACGCCCTGCCCGTGCCGCCAGAACCAGATCGCGGCCGAGGACCGCAGCTGGGTCTTGGTTTGGGCGCGCTCCGGCGACAGGATGCGCAGCACAGCATCGCTGACCAGGGGGTGGATGCTGACCGCGCCGTCGCCGCCGTGCTGGGCGATGCCAATGGTGAGCAGGCGATGCAGCGAGACTTCCGGCTCGCCAGGCAACGCGACGAGCGTTTTCAGCAGCGGCAACGAACAGCTACCGACGCAGGCCACCACCCACAGCAGGTCGCGCTCCGATGGCTCAAGGCGCGAAAGGAACCGCTCGTAGATGTATTCGCGCACCGGCCCGAGACGGCCGATGCTGTTGGACATCGACAACTCGCGGTCGGGCGGCATCGCCAGTGCAAGCTGCACCAGCGCCGGCCAGCCCTGGGTAGCACGGATGAGCCAGTCGATCTGCTGGCTGTCGACCTCGTATTGGCGAAGCCGGATCAAATCCTCAATTTCTGAGCGGTTTAGCGCCAGCGCGCCCGCGTTGATCCAGCACACGCGGTTCTGGGTGGTCAGCTCGCCGATCCCGACATCGATCGCCACCGGCTGCATGGCGATGAAGCAGCGCAGGTTCGGGCCGGCGCCGTTGAGCAGGCGCCGCAGATACATGCGGGCCGTACTGCCCGCCAGGGTGTGCGCGTCGTCGAACACCAGCCACCAGGGCTCTTCCGACTCGGTCAGCAGCTCGGCGATCCTGGCGAAGCGGCCGGCGCGCGTCGCTTCGTCATCGGGGGCGCACTCGCCGCGTGTCTGGACCTTGCCGGTCAACACCGCGGCAATGCGGTCTAGGAACACGGCCGGGTCGCGTGTGCCCTCGTCGAGAATGACCCAGGCGCGGCGAATGTTGTCCGGCGCCCGGTTCAACCAGTCCCTCGCCAAGACCGTCTTGCCGTAGCCCGATGGGGCCTCGGCCACGATCACCGGCTGGCCACGATCCATGGCCAACAACCGCTGGCGGAACAAGTCTTTGCCACCGTGCGCGCGACCGGCAGCACGGTCGGAAAGCTCCGCCGCTCCAGCTATTTCGGATCGCGCGCCGCTCCGCATCGATCAATGTCTCTTCAGTAGTCTTTTGCAATTTCCAATCAATAGCTTAATGTATTGATGGCATCATGCAACGGACGTTTGAAACGGCCCTTCAAAAAATATGAAGGCCGACCAGGATTTTGCTGACGATGGGAAGGGCGGCGTCGATCAGTGTCGACACGGGCTTGCTGTCCACCACCCCGATCGCAATTTTCAGCACCCCGTTCAGGACGCCCATCACGACCTTGTTTTGTCCGATCAAGCCATTCACCAGGCCGAGGACGTCGCCGATGATGGTGCCGCCGGTGCCACCAGCGACCGCTGCCACTTCCTTTTCGCTCAGAACTTGAATTGCCATGACCCGCTCCTTTGTGTGATGCCGCGAACGATTATTAGGGGACGATCTTGCTGATGCCGCCGTCGCCCACCACCATCAGTGCGCCACTCGACCCAACCAGACTGACATAGGTGCCGGCCTGGCCCTGCCCTGTTGGCGTGATGGAGAGTTTACGCGCTGCGCCACTGCCGTTGACGGCGATCAGGGTACCGTCGGCACCGGCCAGAACCGCTTTGCCGTCGGCCGTCGCGGCGCCACCGAACAGGCTGCTAATGCTGCCGGCATCGACTTTCTGCCACTTCACGGCGTGCACATCCGCGGTGGCGTAGATGTTTCCTCGCAGGCCGAACGCAATGGCGCCCTGCGCGCCCCAGGGCTCGGTGCCGAAGAACGACCCTTCATAGGGCGATTCGAGCCGGTGCCAGTCGTGGCCGTCGTGGGAGGTAGCCGCCAGGCCGTGCTCGCCGACGATGAACAGGTCACCGTTGGCCAGTCGGGTGATGGCGTTGAGATGAAGCTTGTCGCTGCTGAGCGAATCAGCCGTCACATCGGTCCAGTGCTCGCCCCCGTCTTCGGTGGACTTCACCGTGCCAAAGCCGCCTACGGCATAGGCATGCTGGCCATCGACTGCCAGGACTGAAAACAGCGGCGCATTCAGTTCCGGCTGAAAGTTCTGCATCTTCCAGGTGTGTCCGCCGTCGGCGGTGTGCAGGATCACCGCATCGTGTCCCACCGCCCAACCCTGCTGGCTATCGGCAAACGATACCGCGGTGAGCGCGATATCGACCGGGCTGGGAGCCTGCGACCAAGTCTTGCCGTCGTCTGAGATCACGATCACCCCGTTTCCACCAACCGCCACCAGGCGGCTGCCGGCCGAGGCGATGCCGAGCAGCAGCCCTTTCTCGGCATGCTGTACCTGCAGCGCCGGCGTGGGGTGAGCCGGGGCTGCGGACTCGCTGGGAGGGGCGTTATCCGGCGGGCTCCCCCCGCCCACCTCTTCAGCCAAGGCGACCCCCATTCCGGACACCGCCAAGCACGACACGGCCCAGACGACGGAACAGCCCCGGTTCCACATGCCTGTCAGCCTCATGACTTCACCTCGTAGGACTTCATTTCCGCAGTTACATCCACCGCCCCGGCTGGCCGCTTCATCAGGAAGGAGGCAAACGCTGGCAGGATCATCAGCGCCGCGCCGGCGTTGGCCAGGAACATCACTGTCAGCAGGATGCCCATGTCGATCTGGAATTGCAGGCCAGACAGCATCCAGGTCGCCACGCTGGCCGACAGTGCTAGGCCGGTGACGACGACCGCCTTGCCGGTCTGGTGCAGGGTGTCCGCATACGCTTCGCGCAGCGGCATCCCCTTCGACTTCACGTTCTCCTCGAGGACGCTGAAGATGTAGATGCCGTAGTCCACGCCTATGCCTGCGGCGAACGCCGCCACCGGCAGGGTCGCCACCGTTTCGCCGATGCCCAGGAACACCATGATGGCGTAGGTGAACACCGACACGGCGGCCAGCGGCACCAGGATGCAAATAATGCCGACGATGCCACGGAACGAGACGAACACGCACAGGGTGATTGCCGCGTACAGCCAGGCCAGCACGGAGAACTCTGTCTTCTTGATGACGGCGTTGGTTGCCGCCATCACGCCGACGTTACCGCCGGCGAGCTGGAAAGTCACGTCCTTGTCCGGACTGTCCTCGACGTCCTTGTTGATCGCGGCGATGACCGAATCGATGGTCGTCGCCTTGTGGTCCCCCATGAAGACGTAGGTCGGCATCACGCTGCAGTCGTCATTCAACAAACCGGTGGAGGTGGTGAACTGCTGGCCGGCCAGGATAAGGCCATCGGGCGAGCGAGGTATCTGGAACCACCGCGGGTTATTCTCGTTGTATTGCGTCCACACCACCTTCTCCAGTACCGGCAGCGATTGCGCCGACACTACGCCGGTAGTGTTCTGCATGGCCCAGCCGAAGCGGCCGATGCGGTTCATGATGTCGTAGTCGATGCAGCCGTTTGTCTTGGTCGCGGCGTAGACCTGGAGGATGTCGACGCCGATAGCGTAGTTCCTCGAGATAAAGTCGGAATCGCGGTTGTAGCGGGAATCCGGCCGCAGGGCCGGCACGCCGGCGTGCAACTCGCCGATCTGCAGGTCCCGGCCGACCCACTCGGCGCCGCCCCAGGTGATTAGCATCGCCACCAGCACAGCCGCCGCCATTGGCTTGCGGGTGAGTTGGGACATCTGGAACCATATTGGCTTCAGCTTGGCATCGCGATTCTGCTGATACTGACGAAACCGCTGCGGGTTCTTGATCTTGACGTAGGACAGCAGACAAGGCAGCAGGATCTTCTTGCAGACGATGACCGCGATCAGGCCAAACATGGCGTTGATCGCCATCTCCCGCACGATGCCGATCGGAATCAGCAGGATCGTGCCGAAACCGATGATGTTGGTGACCAGGGCAGTAATGCCCGGAATCACCAAGCGGCGGTAGGTGGCCCGTGACGCCGAGAAGCTGTCCAGGCCGTGGTCTGACACTTCGAGCAGCCAGAAGCTGGTGATCTGAATGCCGTGGGATACGCTGATGGCGAGCACCAGGAACGGCACCAGGATCGCGAATGGATCCAACCCGAAACCGGCCATCCTGAGAATGCCCAGCTCCCAGACCACAGCAAGCAGGCCGCAGCTCAGGGGGTACAGCGACACCACCAATGAGCCCATGTAGTAGGACAGCACCAGCCAGACCAGGAACACGGTCAGGGCAAAGAAGCTGGTGACTTGGAACGAGGCATCGGCGACGTCGCCGATCACCTTGGCAAAACCGATGATCTCGACGTCGACGTCCGGGTTGTAGTGAGGGTTCTTCTGGGTGACAACCGAGAGCTCCGATCCGCGGAAGTCGCGATCGATCGTTTCTCCGGTGGGGCTGATCAGGGTCGCGTGAATTTTCTTGACCGCAAAAAGCAGACCGCGCGGATCGTTGTAGACGGTGGCGACTACGGTGCCGGCCTTGAAGGGCGGGCTATCGACCTTGAGCGTGAAGTCGAACTGCTCCGGGTTGATGATCTTGCCGCGAACGTTTTCGAATTGGTGCGCCGTCTCGATGTAGTCCAGCTTTTCCAGCGTGCGAGGATTGGTCTCCACCAGCTCCGACACGACCATCGCCGAGTGCTGGTCGTTGGAGACCAGGCGACCGATGACACTGGCCTTGGTCACGTTTTCGGCGATCTGGTGCAGCATTTCCGGCGTCGGATGGTATCCTGACGGGATGACGTTGCCGCCTCGGAAGCCGCCTTCTACCGCCTCGAGGAAGCGGACATTTGGGGTGAACAGAGAACTGATGCGCGTGCGGTCGACGCCGGGCAGGAAGAACACCGAGTCGGTGACCGTCTTCAGGGAGTCCATGAAGGAGCCGTTGTAGATGTCGCCCTTGCCAGACTTTTGCGAGACTGCAACCAGCACGGTGTTGCCGCCACCAAACTGCGCTTGGTACTTCTTTAGGATCTGGATGTACGGATGATCCTTGGGCAGCTGCTTCTCGAAGCCTGAATCGAGGCGCAGTTGCGACGCCTGGTAGCCGAGAAACGCCGTCAGCAGCGCGACCACCGTGAGGGTGATCGGGCGCTTCGAGAAAATCATCGGCTCGGTGATTTTTACGAATAGTGTTGCGAACCAGCCACGGGAATCGCCGTGCATCGGGTGTTACTCCTGGTATCGGATTCAACCGCAGCGCAGACCTTGCGGCCTGCGCTGCGGCCTCAACTCACTGCCGGACTACTTGGACGCGCGTTGCTGTACTGCCTGATCGGTGAAGAAGCCATCCGGGTACTGTACGTTGTAATCGTTGGGGTGGCCCTGAGCAGACAGCGCGGTGATGAAGTAACGGCCCGAATCGAAGTGGTAGATCAGCTCGGGCACCGTGAAGACGGTCAGCACGTTGTACTGCGGCGTGGACATGCCTTCCTGGAAGTTGAACAGGCCGCCGTTGGCGTCGTAACAGTCGACCATGACGATGTCCCAAGAATCCTCATCGACGTAGAACACGCGCTTGGCGTAGGTGTGGCGCTGGTCCGGACGCAGGGTCGCTTCCACCACCCACACGCGGTGGTATTCGTAGCGCGGCAGATCCTGGTTCAGATGGTTCGGGGCGACGAGGGTGTCGTACTTGGCGCGGGCGATCTTGAAGTTGTCATAGGGAATGATCATTTCCTTCTTGCCGACCAGCTTCCAGGTGTAACGCTCGAGCACGCCGTTGAACATGTCCACTTGGTCGTAGAACTGCTGGCCGTCAGTGCCCTCGTAGGGGTTGTCGCAGCACACCGCCGGGGCGCGGCGGATGCGCTTGAGCGCCGGCGCATAGAGCCAGGCGGCGCGGCCGGTGGCGCCGGTGCCGCCGCTCTCGTTCACCAGGATCATCGTGCCGGCGGTGCGGGCGGGGGCGACGATGCGCGACAGGTAGTACAGGAACAAGCCCTTGCCCTTGACCATAGGGACGGGATTCTTTTCGTTCGCGTAAAGGAACTGGACGTCCTCCACCAACTGCGCGAGCTGCGAATGCCCGTTGGCGTCAACGATCATTTCGTCGTTGTTGCGCTGGACGTTGTTGCCGCGCCACTTCAGGCGGTGGTTCCAGATGACCTGGGCGCCGTCGCTTGGGATCGGATACGGGAAACCCTGCTTGCAGTTGTCTGGGTCGTCTGTCCCGCTCAAGGTGCAGTTGACGGCGTTTGCGGCGGTGGCCTTGTAGATGAAGTCCGGCCAGGCCACTGTGCGGTGGCTGGGATAGAGGATCATCTTGTAGTCTTTGAACGTCTTGAGCAGGTACTTGTTGCCTTCGCTCAGTTTGTCCGCGTACTTGTCCATGTTCTCGGACGTAATCGTGGCGATCGGCTTGTCGCCTTCGATCTCGGGGCTGCTGGCGTATTCGCCGTTGAGCTTGCCGTGCTGTTGGGCGGGGGTCCAGGCCGGAACCAGGCCATCGCTGCTGGCGGCCTTTTCGGCACCGACCGGGGTGAGCTCTTTGCCGAGCTTGGCCGCCTGATCGGCGGGTACGGCGGCGATGGCTACCTG
>CAYVKA010000125.1:0-10824 GCA_964451925.1 uncultured Nevskia sp.
GCCCTCGACGGTGTTGATCGCCCACTGCGTCGCCGCCAGCAGCACATCCTTGAGGACGTCGACCTGGACGTTCGCCGCACCGCCCTGGATCAAATCATCGGTATCGAGCCACGTCGGGTACGTCTGAAACTGGGCCGGTGTCACATACGGGGCGACAACCGGCGCCAGAAACTGCGGTACCAGCGGCGTGGTCAATCAGCACTTCCTCGTCGAACCGCGGTGGGTGCGCCGCCTGCGGATGCTGCGGCGCTTGTGGGCGTGGTGGATGTGGTGGCGGTGGCCGGAGTGGCGGTGGGAGCGGCGAGGGGACGCGGGGCGGCCGACGTCGTCCTTGTCGTGGTCGTTCTTCGCAGGCTTCGCGCAGGCCACAACCCCTCCCTAGTTCCGGTCGGCCGCGCAGGTCGTGGACCTGGCGGTGTGTGGCTTGCGGGACCGCTTCGACGCGCGGTGGGTGCGCGCCTTACGGCTGGCCTTCGCCGCCGTCGTCTTTCTGGTCGTCTTGCTGGCCTTCCTGCACACCGCCGTCACCTCCAGACCGGTTCTTCGGGCTCGCGTGCGTCGAGCACCACTTCCGGCCCTTCGCCGGGGCCCTGCCGCAGCCCGGCTCCTTGCACGTCCGCTCCTGGACGTCGTCGCCGGTGTCCGGCGTCGCGCCCTCGTAGTCGAGAACGTCGCCCAGACGCACGGAGCCGTGCTGGCACGCCACGACCGTGTCCGCCGACCCGTCACCGACGTACGGCACCCGATGCCCGGCCTGGGCGGCGCTGGCCAGCCCGGCGAGCGTCTCCAGGTCGGGGAAGCAGTCGTCCAGCCCGCTCACGTCGCCTCTCCTTCCTGTGCGACCCCCGCGGCCGCTGCATTAGCCGCGGGGGCCACGCCTTCGCGTTCACAGGTGCCGCCACACTTCGAGCAGGTCCTGACGAACGACCCGAAGCCGCAGTCGGTGCAGCGGAAGCCGATCCGGCGCGACGTCGTCCCGGCCTCGCTGACGAGCGCCCCGCCCATCGCCACCAGCGCCTTCGCATCCGAAGGCGACAGGTCGAATGAGCCGCCCTGCCGGTAGTTCCGGGCGTAGTAGCGGCGGCCGGACGGAGCGTCGAACTCCCGGCAACCCTCCGAGAAGATGGCGCGCGTCATTCAGGTCACCTGCTGCTTCTGGCTGCCCGCGCTGCCCTCGACCGCCTGGCCGGCCTCGGAGACGATGACCGTGCCGGTCGGCGACTGCACCGACCGGACCCGGTGCGTCCCGGTGTAGCTGACCGTGTTCACGGCAGCAGACCCACGATCGCGCCCGACCACGCCGGCGCGTACGGCACCAGCGTGCCCAGCTGGTAGGTGCTGGCGTCGTAGGTGTACTGGATCTCCGGCCACGGGTACATGACGTAGTCGCAGACGTTGCGGACGGCGAAGGTGTTGGAAACCTCGCTGTCGGGGACTGGGAGCGTCTTGGACCAGATGAACGAGGCGCCGGGCGGCATGTACGGGTGGACTTCGAGGTCCACCATCTTGCCGGTGGTCTGGTTGGCCAGGCCGGTGACGATCGCGCCGACCTGCGAACCGTTGGCGACGTCGGCGGCCGAGTACATGATCCGGAACGCCGTGCTGCCGCCGCTCGACTTGCGGACGAAGTCGCCGAAGGCCTTCCTGATGGCGCCATCGACGTAGACGACGTCGGGGTCGGCGAGCAGCTTGGAGCCGTAGGCGGTGCCCTGGTTGTAGGGCCAGGTGCCCGTGCCCGCGACCGTGGCCATGCCGTAGTTGCCGGGCTCGGTGCTGGCCCCGTACAAGGCGGCGAACGCGGTCTGCCAAGGACCGTCGCCGACCGCGGGCGGGGCGGTGCCGCCGATGAGGGTGTTGCCGCCGACCGAGTTGAGGGTGGCGGCGGCGGTGGACGCGGCCAGGTAGGTGCCGACATAGCCGGACACCGACGGGTTGAGCAGGATCGTCAGGAACCCGTCGTAGGCGAACGGGTTCGCCGAGGTGTCGAGCGTGGTCGCCAGGTTGTTCAGCGTGGTGCCGGAGTTGGTGTAGCTGGTCAGCGTCCACGAGGCGTAACCGGCGGGGACGAACAGCTGGAAGAAGAACGGGCCCGCTGTCTGCGACGCGGTGCCGACCCAGATGTTCCAGCCGGTCGCGCCGCTGGGCAGCGCCGGGAAGGTGACCGTGATCGTCGAGGTGGCACCGGTGGTGACCTGGGACGCTGCGGTGGCGGGGACGGACTCGCCGCCGCCCGCGACCGCGGTGACGGTGACGAAGTAGGTGGCCGCGGCGATGCTGCCGCCGGTGGTCGCGGTTGCGGTGGTCGGAGTCGCGGGGGTCGATACGGCGCCGGTGTAGCCGTTGGTGGTGAGGCCCCGGCCGTACAGCAGGGCGCGCTCCTCGCCCATCTTGTGCGCCCACAGCAGCGACGTCGCGCTGAGCTGGCGAATGTCCTGGTAGCCCTGGCCGACGAACTGAGCCTTGAAGCTCACGCTGTCCGACAGACCGAGCTCCATGTAGGTCACGGTCTTGGAGTCGGCCGCGTAGGTGATCTTCTGGCCGCGCCGCAGCGCCAGACCGTTGGTCACCGTGCCCGAGGTGGAGGAGTTGCCGCCGAACTGCGGAAGTGGCTGCTGAGGCGGGCTCGTGGTCGGGAACTCCGACGACATGAACGGCAGGATGTCCGGCACACCGCCGACACCCGAGTTCGTCCAGCCCAGGATCCGCCGGAACTGAACCGCGGAGCCCTTGCCGTTGTTCTCGCGCGGCACCTCGTTGACGAGCTTGGTCTGCCGCGGCACCAGCATCTTCGCTGGGCCTTCGAGGTCGATCGGGGCGAGCTGCGGGCCGGGCGTCCACGACGGGAAGCTCCCGTTCTCGGGGAATCCCTGCTGCCAGTCCTTGGCCAGGGTGTCGCGCAGCGCCGCCACGTCGGAGTCGATCGCGGCGAGCTGGTCTTGCGTCAGACCCTTGGTGAGGGTTTCCAGCGTGGCCATGCGCCGCTCGTGCTCAGCGCGGGATGCCTGCGACGGGCGGGCGTTCTTGCGGATGCCCTCGCCCTTGACGAAGACGTCGACGCCTTCGTCGGCACGCTGGATCGACTTGGTGAGTTCGGCCTTGTATTCCTCGAACCGCTCCAGGACAGCGACGCCGCTGCGGTCAGAAAACAGCTCGGACGGCTTGGGGGCCATGCGGGCACTCCAGAAGATCGGTTGCCCGCAGCGAGGATCAGGCCTGGGCCGTTTCGGCTGGCTGTTCTTCGAGCTGGCGGGCGAGCTGGCGGTATCCGTCCGCGTCCTTCGGGTCGGTCATGGTCTCGGCCATGTCCCGGTAGTACGCGGCTTTGGCGGCCCGGTCGTCGAGCTTCTGCGCGCCGTGAGGGGACACAGCGATGCTCGTGACGGGTCCGCCGGGGATTGGTTGCGCCAACACCTTCGCCAACTGCGTCTCCAGCGCCTTAACGCGCTCTTCGGACGCCTTCGTGGCCTCTGCGACGGCTGCCTTGACGACCTCAGCGAGATCGCCAGTTCCGGCACCTTCAGTGTTCACGCCCGGCGGCTGATCCGCAAGCACGCTCTTGCCCGCCGTGTCGCTCTTGAGGGGGTTCGGCACACCCAGCTCCTTGGCCCGCCGCGCGATCAGCTTCCGCGCGGCCTTGTAGTTGCCGTGCTTGCTGCGTGCCAGGATCGCCGCACGGCGCAGCGCGTCCGCGTCGGGGATCGGGTACGAGCCGTCCGGCAGCGCGTTGCCCTGGTCGGCCTGCTTGGACCGCTGGTCAGCGCTGAACGTGCGGCTGTCCTTCGCCAGCTCGGCGGCTACGGCCTTGGCGAGCTCGGCGACGTCGATACCGGGCGCGGCCGGCGTCGGCGTCGACTCGGCCTGCGGCGCGGGGGGCGCGTCGGGCAGCGCCTTCATCATCAGGATCGGTGTCCCGTTCGCTGGGTGCTTAACCCCGTCGACCCGCTCGGCCTCGATCTTCTCCAGCTCGGTGATCTCGACCGGGGTCTCCTCGGCCGCCACTGCGGTGTCGGTCATGCTCAGCTCCTCAACTGCTCGATCGCCTCAGCGGACGGCTGACGCCGCGACGCCGTGCCCTGCATCGACACCCCGCCGATCAGACCCTGCTTCACCAGCGGCCACGTCTGCTCGCTCCACCGGATCCCGAGCAGCCAGTCACCGGCCTTGATGACCTGCTCGCTACCGTCGGCTGCCTGCACGTTCCAGTCCGGGCCCCGGTAGATGTACGACTCGACGACGTCCCCGGCCCCGTCGGTGCCGTCGGCGTGCCACAGGCCGACCTGCCGCGACTTGGTGGTGTACGCCCAGCAGGCGTCCTCAACGGCCTGCGGACCGGCGAAGTCCCGGTACCCGTCGGCCGCCACCGACGTGTCGGCCTTGTTCGCCGGGTAGGCGACCGTCAGGGTGTAGCGGCGCTCGTCCTCGGTCTTCAGCACCGCGCCCGCGACGCCAGTGCCGTCCCACTGCTCAGCCATTCCCGCCTCCGGTCAGCTTGCCCGCCACGTCCTGGATCGCCTTCTCGAGCCGGCCGATGCCCAGCAGCGCCTGACTGATGTCCTGATAGCCCTGCACCGTCCGCGCCTCCGAAGCGCGGCCCTGAAGGTTCTGGCCGGCGATGATGACGGACAGGAGCACGAGCTGAAGGAACGTCTGCGCGACCCACGTCACCATGCTGGCCACGCCGCCCTCGATGGCCTGCGGCAGCGAGGTCAGGGCGAGGGCGGCGAAGATGTACGCCGCCCACATGGTCCCGACGCGGTGAGTGATCTGGAGTGCGAGCCAGTCGTTGAACGCGCCGATTCGGCTGTCACCGGTGAGTACGTGGACGGTCTTGATCGGGCCGCTGCGGCGCGCGAGGTAGTCGTGGATGTGCTCGGCGGCCGACACGTGGCCGTCGTGGTTGCGGTCGCGGGGGTCCGGAGTCGTCATGCTTTCCTCGCTGGGATCAGGTCGCACTGGCAGTTGGGGTGCGCGGGCGGCGCGTTGTGGCCGGAGGGGTACAGCGCACCGGCCCACTTCGGTCCGCCGTCCTCGTTGGCCTTGCACACCGGGCACGCACCACCGTGGGAATCCCACTCGTTCTCCCAAGCCGGATAACCGGGTGGCGGGCTGAGGTCCTTGAAGGTGACGCGGGGATCGTCGGCGAGGGACGGGTCCAGCTCGAGCACCGCGGCCCGGCCGGCGCTGAACTCGAAGGTGCGGCCGGGTGCGGCGCGTTTGGACAGCCACCGCCGGTACGTTCGCAGCTCCGTGGCGGCCTTGGCGGTGTCGTCGGCCTTCGCCCCGGCGTCGGCGTCTGCTGGGCTCTTCTCGCCGAGGTCGTCGGGGTTGCTGAACTGGAAGTCGTGCAACGAGTCCCATGGGCCGGTCGTGTGCGAGACGTGGCCGATGTACGCCCACACCGGGCCGTTGAGCTGCTCGTACGCCAGGAACCTGTGATGCCCGTCGATGATGATGTTCTTCGACGCGCCCGGAGTCCGCACCAGCACAACCGGCTTGATCTGCTTGCCTTTGCCCTGCTTGTGCCGGATCTTGTCGGCGAACATGTCGACCTTGTCGCCCTCGTGCGACGCCCGCCACGTCGACCTGCCGGAGGTGTCGATCTGGGCGAGCGGCACCATCTGCGGCCCTTCCCATGCGGTGTGCAGCACCCAGTCCAGGCTGCTGGCCGGGTAATCCTCAGTGAGCTGCGCGTACACCTCGTCGCTGATGCTGCGGGCGGGCGCGTGCTTGTCGAGCGAGGCCTTGGCCGCGGGCTTCGCGGGCGGCTTCTTGCCCGACTTCGCGTCCTGCTTGGTGTCCGCCGGTTGCGTGATCTGAGCTGTTGGTTTGGGCGGCTGCTTGCCCTGCGGCGGCCCGCCCGGTGCCCCCTGCGCGGGCGGGAGCGGCTGACCGTCCGGACCGATCGGCGGCGCCTGCAACGGCTGGCCCTGCACCGGCGTGACGAGCACACCAGGCGGCTCGACCTCGGACGCGCCCTCGAGGAAGACGACGCCGCGCTGCGTCATCAACATCGGCATGTCCGCTTCCGCGAAGTCGTACGGCGGCAGGCCGCGCCGGGCGCGGTCCTCGTTGATGGTGAGCCGGCCACCATTCACCTGCGTCTGCGCGACCGCGTCAGCCGCGGCCTCATCCTCGGACTCCAGGCCGAGGATCTGCACCTTCAGATCCGGCGACATGCCCAGGTGCGCCCGCGCCAGCTTGGTGGCGACACCGCCGAGCCAGTCGGCGTCCGGCCGCCTGGTCTGCCGGTAGAGGATGTCCTCGTTGCCCTCGTGGAACGTCGCGCCCAGCGATCCGGTCTCGACGAAGTTGAGCTCCGTCACAGGGATGCCGAAACAGCCGGCCACGAGCTTGATGATGAACAGGTCGTACTCGGGCTTGTACTTCTCGCCAGGGCTGACGGACTGGACGGGTTCGATGCCGGGCGGCAGCAGCGGCCACTTCATGCGTTCGGCGATGTTGCCGCCGAGCCGCTGGTTCAGGAACCGCTCGTACTCGGTGACCTGCTCGGGCGTCCAGTCGACTTCGCCTTTGTTGAGCAGGAACGAGTCGGGTTGGACGCCTTCGGTGAACTCGCTGAGCATCCACGAGAACCGCTTCGACCACAGCAGCCCCTCGATGAGGGCGATCTCCGTCGGTGACATGCCGTACGGCGTCTCGTTGCGGATGATGCGCCGTTCGTACAGGAGCTGGTCGGACGGGTAGCCGGGCGTGATCTCCTTGCCGTCGACGTTCTCGACGCTGGCCGTCCACTCGCCGCGCGGGAAACCGTACAGGATCTGTTGGAAGGCCGGAAATGGCGGCAGTGGCCGCTCCCCGTACTCGTCCTGCAACGGCTTGATTGTCTTACCGTCGATGACCTTGAAGGCGAAGATGTCGCCGCCGTAGGTGTACTGCGGCCAGATGGCGACCGCGTCGTACTTGAGGTAGTTCTCCATGATCAGCCCGGTCCACTGCGACCAGCTGAACCCGTTCTTGCGGTCGGGGGTTTGGAAGAAGTCCGTCAGGCGGGCGATGTCGTTGCGGTACTTCTGCCGCAGGTTGCTTTCGACGTCCTGCTTGGGTGCGGAGTCGAGTTCGGCGTACCGGGCGACCTTCGCAGGGTCGACGGTGACCGAAAACTCGAGGTCGCAGATGGTTTTGCGGAGCTGGATGCACTTGCGGAAAAGCGGCTGATCTGCGGCGGCCTGGAGGGTGGCCCAGGGGACGTGGCCTTGCCGGGTGGTGAGCTGGAGGTTGACGGCGGGGTCGTACTGGTAGCTGCGCGGGTCTGCGCGGCCGGTGTCCGGTCTCGGGACGTTGATGGGTGCCGGCGGGAGTGCCCGGCCTGGCCCGAACGGGTCGGTTGACCACGTCTCGGGGCGGGGCATGAGCTTGGCTTGGGTCTTGCCCTGCTGGAGGTTGAGGAGGGCTTGGACCTGCTGCGGGGAGAAGGTCACCCCGGTTTGGGGAGCTTTGACGACGGTGCCGGAGACGACGTTGCCTCGGCCCCGGTTGCGGCGTCCCCGACGGCTCACTTCGACGGCTCCAGGAAGGTCGTGGTCGCCTCGGCCCACACGATCGAGTCCTGCCCATACTCAGCCGCCAGCCGCCGCAGCTCCCGCTGCGCCGCCTCCACGTTGGCCGGGGGGATCTCGATGCACATGCACGCGTTCTGCCACATGACGCCGGGGGCGGAGTACCAGAAGCCGTGCGTCTCGCTGGCGTACTCCGCTGCGACGTTGTGCAGCTCGACGGTGAGGCTGCTCCAGCGGGCCTGGGTGAGCCTGTCGTCGCTGTTGCCGATGCTGACATACACCGTGAGCGGGTTCATGGCCGGTTCATCTCCTCGGTGTTGACGATGACCTCGCCGCGCCCGCGCGTGCTGTGACGCCGCCTGAACTCCTCCCAGTCCTCCTCGGTAGCCAGCACTGTGGCGTAGTCCTCGGTGCACTTCGGCGGTTCCATGAACGGTGCCATGACGCTCGCGGCGTCGATCTCGCTGAGCCCGTCGAGTTCTGCGGCGAGCGCGGCCTGGAGCGCGCGGGCGTTGGCGAACCGGGTCGGGTACTCGCCCTGATACTCGGCGACCGTCTTGCGGACGCGTTCCTCGCCGCAGTCACCCGAGTCCCACCACTCGACGTCGTGCCACACGTCTTCGAGCCGCTTGGCCACAACCTCGGCCTCATCGAGCAGGGCGAGTACCTTGCGGGTGTCGGCGGTGACCTCGAACGCGTAGCCGAGACCTTCGAGGCGCTCGGCCATGGCGCCGATGTCGCCGCGGTGGAAGTCGAGGCCGCGCGAGTGGAAGCACAGGTAGTTGTACGACCCCCCGCTCATCAGCCCACCTGCCCGTGCGCCTCAGCGAACGCCCGCATGTCCACGTGCGGCGCCGCCACCAGCAGCCCCGGCTTCTGCCCCACCTGCTGGTCGGCCATGACGTGCAGCTCGCACACCTCCGTGCCACCCACCGCCGTCACGGCGTACTGCACCGCCGGGATCTGCGCCCGCAACTGCTCGGACAGGTAGTCGGCGGGGTTCTGCGACGCGGACTCGTCGGCTTCGACTGCCTCGACCATCGCGCGGGCCGCCTCTGTGATCTGCGGCTTGTGCGCGTTCTCCCACTGCCGCAGCGCGACGAAGCAGGGGGCGCACATCCGGTGGTGTCGGAGCGGGACCTGCTGGAGGACGTTGACGAAGCCGTTGACGACGCCCTGGACGACGCCGTTGACGATGGTGGTCGCCATGGTGACGGCGGGGTCTGGCGGTCCGGGCGGGAGCTGCGAGGCGCGGACGGCCTGCTCGGCGGTTCGGGTGGGGGCTCGGCCGTTCGCGTTGGTCACGGTGCAGCTCCGATCGGGGGTTACATGACGTGACCAGTATCGACCAAAAGCTTTCCGAATAGCTATCTACGTAGCTTTCCAGATGCAAGCGCGTCCCAGTAATCTTGCGCGGCGCTACGCGGCACGTAGAAGGCGAGCAACAGCGCGTCCGCCTGGTCCGGCGACCGGCCGATGCGCTCGATGAGATCTTCCTTCTTCTCAATCTGGATGTGCCCGGTCGGGTCCAGGAACCACAGCGGCGCGAGCAGCTGGCCGAGCGTCCGATCCGCGTCGTCCATCTCCGACAGGTCCCACAACCGCTGCTGCGACCCGGCCCGGCCGACCTCCCACCAGATCTCAGCCTTCAGGTTCTTGTACTTCACCGGATCCGACGCGGCCTCGGACACCTTGATGGCGTGGATCCGCGCGCCGTGGTCACCGCGCGCCTTCATGTTCCGCAGCTCGCCGACCACACCCCAGCCGACACCGATGGCGTCCACGTTCACGTCGGTGGCGCCCGTCTCCAGGATGGCGTGCACGACGAGCCGTGCGATCGTCTCAGGCCGCTCTGACCGCTCACACCACTGACGTCCCGCACGCACCCCTCTGCGCTCGCGTACGACCGTCTCGTCGCCGCCGCCGCCGACGTCCACGCCGAGCACGACCGGCAGCAGTTCCTCAGGAGCGCGGGGTACCGGGAGGGCGCACGCCAGCAAGTCGGCGGTGGAGATCACCTGGTTCGAGGCGTCCTCGGCGAACTGGCCGAGGACCTTCGACTTGTACAGCGCCGAGTCCTCGCCCCACTCCAGGCGCTTCTCCTCCGCCCAGGCCCGGCTGATCAGCACCTGCCGCAGCTCGTCAGGCACGTCCTCGTCGGTGAAGTTCGGCGAGTGGAACGCGCTGATGTGGATCACATACCAGCCGGAGCCGGGCCGGCACACCCGCTCGAACTCCGACGCTGGGTTGTCGGGGTTGCCGATGGCCAGCAGCCGGCACCCGTCGTTGGTCGTCAACGCGTCGGCGGCGATCCACAGGTCGGGCGGGATGCCGCATGCCTCGTCGAGGATGACCAGCACGTACGGCGCGTGGATGCCCTGGAACGCGCCCTCGTCGTGGTCGCTGGGTTTGCGGCCGAACGCGACGAGCTCGTCGTCGAGCCACCATTCGGTCTGGTTGACGCGGCCGGGCAGGTGGCCGGCGGTGTGGAGGCGGCGGATGTAGCGCCACAGGATGGCGCGGACCTGCTGGAAGGTGGGGGCGGTGGTGACGACGAACGCGCTGCCGGGTGGGTGGGTGTCGAGCCACCAGGCCGCGACCTTGGCTGCGACGTCGCTCTTGCCGACGCCGTGGCAGGAGCGGACGGCGGTACGGCGGTGGTCGCGGACCGCTTCCATGATGGCGTGCTGCTTGGACCAGATGAACTTGCGGATGCGCTGGGTGACCCATCCGGCGGGGTCGTTCATCCATCGGGCTTGGCGGGCGGTGGCTTCGTGGGCGTCGACGGCGGTGCGGACTTGGTCTCGTACGGCGCGCAACGCTTTGACGTCGCCTGCGCGGACGAGCTGTTCTACCCGCTGGCGGATGCTGGCGAGGTCAGGCGTTGTCATAGTGCCAGGTCATCGCCCACTCGTAGCGGGCGTCGACGACCGGGTACGTGTGGATGGCCGGTTGTGCGCCCGGGTCAAGCTTGATGTCGGCCAGCTCGAGCGCGCGGGTTGCGATAGCCGTGATCAGCGCCGGGTTGTCGACGGGGGCCTGGGCTTCGACGAAGGGGCTCCACGGGATGCTGATGAACACCGTCGGCTGCTCCCGGTCGTTGCCGTACCGCACTTCGACGCGCATCCCGTCCTGCTCGAAGTGGTGTGCGACGGCGGCCAGCTCGGTCACTGCTGCCCGTCCTCGCCACCGCCGAGCTTGCCGAGCAGCCCCAAAATCTCCGCCCCCAGATTCTCCGCATCCACGCTGACCCGGGTGACGGCGTCGGTGCCGAGCGCCTTCGCCTCCCGCTGCTGGATCGCCACCA
>CAYVKA010000126.1:0-10605 GCA_964451925.1 uncultured Nevskia sp.
CGCGCCCCCCACCCTCACCCCCCGCCCCCCCCGGCCCGCGCGCGTCGCCGCCCCCACATGGGGGGGCAACGGCAGGGCAGGGACTTGTTCAGAGGTTCCTTAAGGGAAGGCGCCAGCGAGGCAGGGGGACTACGTTCGCTGGCGCCTCCGCAGTGGTTGACGAATGGGGAAGACGTCAACCGGGCCACACACCATGGGGCAGGGATAACCGCATGGTGATTCCGCAACGACCGGCTCCCGCGGGGAACCGGCGCATCATCTGCAAGGCCGGGGCCGCCGGCCGGATCGCGCTGCGCGCCCAGGCCACCCGGCGCCGCCATCCACGCAGCCATACTAAATCCGGTGAAGCGCGGGGCGCGGCATCTTTACTCCATCTTTACACACGGCGCCGGCCGCTCAGGGCGCCAGGGCCAGCGCGATCAAGGTCTGGTCGCCGCTGCCGATGGCGCCCACTTCGCTGGCGGCGCCGCTGCCCAGGTCGATGGTGTACAAGGCGGCGCCGCTGCCGCTCTGCTGCAACACCGCATAGGCCGTGGTGCTGCCGGACTGCAGGCACAGGCCGGCGTCGGCGGTGAAACTGACCCCGGTGCTGCCGATGGTGTGCAGCAGGCCGTTGTCGACGCTGCTGGTGCTGGAAGCATCGGCATCGCCGACACGCAGCAGGCTCTGCGTGGTCACATCCAGCGCATAGAGCGTGGTGCTGGTTGCCCCCGAGGCGGGGTTGCTGTAGCCGATGGCGGCGATCTGCGGCGTCTTGCCGCTGTAGGTGTCGCTGCTGGCGAAGGCCAGCTTGGTGTTGGAGGCGGCCAGCGTGCCGCTGCTGCTGACGCGCAGGTTGTACTCGGTGGAAACCACCCGCAGCTGATCCTGCACCGGGTCGAAGGAGATGGCGGGGCTGGACAAGGTATCGCTGCTGAAGGCGCTGCTGTTGACGAAAGTCACGGCGCCGCTGCCCGGCGCCACCGTGACCAGCAGGTTGTCACTGGTGATGCCGTACAGCGTCGAATCCGCCGGCCGATAGCCGATCTGCACCAGCGTCTCGCCCGAAGACAGGCCGCTGACGCTGGCGGTGGCGCTGATGCTGCCCGGCTTGGAGGTGTCGAAGGTGATGATCGAGCCGGTGCTGGTCAGCGCGTAGGCGGTGTAGTTCTTCTGGCAGGCGCACAGCGCCAGCGCGGCGGCGAGCGCGACGGCGCCCCGGACCAATGTGTTCATGGGCTTCATTGCGGGTGATGGGTGGTGCCGCGGCGGCGCAGCAGCGGCAGCAGGGCCAGCGCGCCGAGCAACAGCGGATCGAAGGCGCCGCCGCCGCTGCTGAGCGAAGCGCCACCCGAGCTGCTGGAGGAACTGGAGGAACCGCTGGACGAAGAACCGCTCGACGAGGAACTGCTGGACGAACTGCCGGAGGAGGAACTGCCGGACGAGCTGGACGAGGACGAGCTGGACGAGGACGACGAGCTGCCGGAACTGCTGCCGCTGGCCAGCCATTGCGCCGCCAGGTTATAGCCGTCGACGCTGCCCAGGCCGGTGGCCAGGTCGTAGCCGGTTGCGGCGCTGTAGCCGATGCTGCCGCCGCTGGCGCAGCCGGTGGTGCCGGCGGTGCACGGCACCTTGTTGTCGCCGCTGCTGATGTCGTGGAATGCGCTTGACGAAGCGGCGGCGATGGCATACAGCCGGCTGTTGACATTGCCCAGCGCGCTGAGCGCATTGTGCTGTGCCAGAAGCGCCAGTACGCCGGCGAAGGCGGGCGCACCGAACGAGGTGCCGCCGGCCACCGTCAGGTAGTTCTGGCTGTCGCGGAAGCCGTTGCTGCAGCTGCCCGCGGAGCAATACAGATAACCGTCGTGGCCGGGGCTGGCAGCCAGGGCCAGGTCCGGCACGTCGCGCACACCGTCGGCCGGCACCCCGCTGCCGCTCTGCCAGGAGGGCTTGGCGAACAGCGTGCTTTTGCCGCCGCCGCCGGCCTCCAGACCATTGCTGTCGGAGGTGTCGTTCCAGGCCGTTTCCGGGATATAGGACAGCGCCGAGCCGGCGTAGCTGTCGTTAGCGCTGCTCCAGTAGCTGCCGCTGCCCTCGTTGAAGGTGCTGCCGCCGATGCCGGTGGCGTAGGCCGAAGACGCCGGGTAATCCACCGCCAGGCCGTGGCTGGCCGAGGTGACCAGGGTGGTGCTGGTGGAGTAGTCGCAGTCGGCGGCGCCGGTGTCGCCGGAGGACGCCACCAGCGCCTGGCCCTGCGCGTTGGCCTGCTTCAGGTAGCCTTCCATGGTGGCGATGTCGGAGCTGCTGTAATCCGCCTCGCAGTCGCCGTAGCTGATGCTGAGGATCGGCGCGGTGTCGTTCTCGATGGCGTAGATCAGCGCATCGAACACGCCGTAGTTGGTGTTGCTGCCGGTATAGACGAAGCTGAGGCTGGCGTCGCGCGCCACCGCACCGGACCATTCCAGGTCGAGGTCGGACTCGCCCTCGTCGCCGGAACTGCTGTTCACCACCGAACTGCCGCTTTGCGGCACCAGCAGCATGGCCGGCGTGTTGGCGGACAGGCCGGCGGCGGTGCGGAAGGCGGCGATGTCCGTGCTGGACACCGCGCTCTGCCCGACCACCGCGATCTTCTGCCCGGCGCCGGTGACGCCGGCGCTGTACAGCGACTGCAGCCCGTAAATGGTGGCGAAATCGTCCGGCGCCAGGTAATGGTTGCCGGAAATGCTGGAGGTGAAATGCGGCCGGGCGCCGCGCATGCGGCCGGAAGTCCGACAGGTTGCGCAGGCTCAGCGCCACGCCGGACAGCGCCGCCGGCAGCGCCAGCGCGGTCGCATTGGCGTAGTGGCTGACGCCGTCGACGCGATAGCGGTGCATCTCGGTGCGGAACGCGGCCTCGATCTGCGCCACGCTGCCGCTGAAGCTGATGCGGTTGGCATTGGGCGCGATGTCGTCGATGGTGAAACCCTGCGTACGCAGCCAGGTCTCCACCGCGGCCAGGTCGTCCTGGCTCATGCCGAAGCGGTTGCGGTACTGCGCCGGCGTCAGCCAGGCATGGTAGCTGGCCGAGGCCGGGTCCTGCTGCTGTTGCAGCAACTGGTCGAGCGCCTGCTGCTGCGCATCCGACAGACGGAAGTACAGCGATACGCCGTGCAGCACCTGCTCGGCGTCGGCCCGGCCCTTGTCGTAGCGCGCCTGCGCCAGCGGATGCTGCGAGCCGGGCAGCGTCACCGCCGCGCCGGGCCCGAGCGCGCCGGCAATGCGGCTTGGCGCGGCGCCCTCGCCCGCCTGCGCCGCGGCGCCGGCGAGACAGGCGAACGCCAGGAGCGGCGGCGCCAGGCGCCGACGATGCTGCGAAGGATACATGCGATGTTCTCCCAGGTTGCCTTGCGGCAGGCCGCGCCCGCCGCGACGTGCGCAGCATAGGCAGGGCGGCGGCGGCGGCCGCCGGCATTTACCATTGCTTCACAAAGCGCCGCCGCGGCTACTGGCTGACGCACAGGCTGGTGTCGGTGCCGTTGACGCCGCTGTCGCTGGCGTACTGCAGCACGCGGTTGTTGCCCGAGTCCGCCACATACAGGGCGCCGCCGGAGGTGGCATAGACGCCCTTGGGGCTGTGCAGCGTGTTGTTGGTGGGGTTGGTGTTGGTCTGGTTGTTCTGCTGGTCGCCGTTCTCGCCGTTCTGGTCGTCGTCGTTGTAGGCGGTGTGGCTGAAATCCTCCTGGCCGAAGACGTATTCGGCCGCCGCGCCGCTGGCCAGGGAGCTGAGCGAGAACTCGAGCACGCGGTTGTTGCCGGTATCGCCGACATACAGGTTGGAGCCGTCGGAGAACACGCCCCAGGGCGCGTCGAAGTGCTGCGAACCGGCGGCGGCGCTGTTCTGCTCGAATGCGGTCTGGCCCAGCACGTAGGTCGCCTGCGGGTTGTTGCCGGTGGGCACCACCGAGTAATACAGCACGCGGTTGTTGCCGGTGTCGGCAATGAACAGGTTGCCGCGGCCGTCGGTCCACAGGTCAGAGGGCTGGTTCATCGCCATGGTGTAGCTCAGCGCCGTGGCGGAATAGGTGTCGATGCCGGCGGTGGCGGTGGTGAAGCCGGCCTGGCCGAGCACGTATTCGGCGCTCATGCCGGTGGCCAGGGAGGCGAGGTCGTAGATCAGCACGCGGTTGTTGTTCTGGTCGGCGACGAACAGCTTGCCGTTGGCGATCATGGCCGAGGTGGGATTGCTCAGCGTGGCGGCGGTGGGCGCGGCATTGCCCTGGTTGGGCGAGTCGGCGTCGTAGCTGCTCTGGCCGATGATGTAGGTGGCGGCGCTGTTGGCGGTGGGCAGCGAATCCCAGATCAGCACGCGGTTGTTGGCGGTGTCGGTAACCACCAGGTAGCTGGTGCTGTTGTAGGTGCCGATGCTGACCTTGCTGGGATTGGCCAGGCCGTACTCGCCGCCGTTGGTGCTGTTGTCGCTGAAATCGGTGCCGGTATCGTCGCCCTGCCCCAGCTCGAAGCTGGCAGTGCCGGCGATGCCGCTCGGCACCGAGGTGTAGCCGAGGATGCGGCTGTTGAGCGTGTCGACCACGTACATCAGGCTGCCGCTGATCGCCACCGCGCCGCGCGGGCCGCTGATGTACTGGCTGTCGACGCCGTCGGGATTGGCCACGGCGCTGGTATAGAGGATCTGGCCGATGAGGCCGTCGGCGACCGGCAGGTTGTGGCAGCTGCTGGAGGAACTGCCGCCGCAGGCGGCCAAACCGGCCAGTACGGCGCCGAGCAGCAGCGGCGCGGTGAAGCCCGGCAGGGCGTGGGAAGGGATCTTCCGGACCGCTTGTTTCATCAGCTTGTTTTCCTTGATTGGGGAAGCGAAGGGCCGCCGGGCGCAGCACGGCTGGCCGCCGCGGGCCGGCCCGCGACCGCGTTTCGCAGCGCACTCTGGCGCAGCGGCGGCGCGGCGCCGACGGTCTTTACTGAAGGTTTACAAGGCGCCGCCGCTGCGGATACCGGCCTTGGCGCGGCGACGTAAAGACTTTGTTAAAGCGGCACGGACCTTGACCCACCAGTGCTATCAATAGCTCGCCGCTCTTCGCCCCGGCCCTGTGACCCCGCCGATGTGGGTTGTTCCTTCCGTGACGACAATCCGCCACCGGGCCGGGCGAAGGCGGCACCTTGCACCCCGGCGCAAGGCCGGCCGGCTCCGGGCACAAGCCGCGGCCGCGAGCAGCGACGCCCGCCGCCCCTTGCCTCCCCCAGCATTCAGACTCCCGACTCCCGCCGATGCGCCTTCGTTCCCTGTGTCCGTGCCTGCCCCGCTTCCCCGCCCTGGCGCTGTGCGGCCTGCTCGCCGGCGCCGCGCTGGCCGAATCCGGCGGCGCCGAGGTGACGCTGAACCTGAAGGAGGCGGACATCAGCACGCTGATCACCACGGTGAGCGAGGTGACCGGCAAGAATTTCGTGGTCGATCCCAAGGTCAAGGGCAAGGTGACGGTGATCTCGGCCAGCCCGATGGACGCCAGCGCCGTCTACGCCACCTTCCTGTCGGTGCTGGCGGTGAACGGGTTCGCCGCGATCCCCGCCGGGGCCTCGATCAAGATCGTGCCGGACACCAATGCGCGCAGCGAAGGCGGCGCCGCGGTCGACCGCGGCGGCCTGGCCGGCGACGAGCTGGTGACGCGCGTGTTCGACATCCACAACGGCTCGGCGGCGCAGCTGGTGGCGATCCTGCGGCCGCTGGTGGCGCCGTCGGGGCAGCTCGCCGCCTATGCCTCGGGCAACAGCCTGATCGTCTCCGACCGCGCCGCCAACGTCGAGCGCCTGCGCAAGCTGATCGAGCAGATGGACCGCAGCGGCGACCGCGATGTCGAGCTGGTGGCGCTGGACAACGCCAGCGCCGACGAGGTGGTGCGGGTGCTGGGCGGACTGACGCAGCAGGCGCGCCAGGCCGATCCGGGCGCGGCGCAGCCGGCGGCGATCGCCGACACGCGCAGCAACAGCGTGCTGATCAGCGGCGACGGCGCCGAGCGCGACAAGCTGCGTGGCCTGATCCGCCAGCTCGACCAGCCCGGCAGCAACAGCGGCGACACCCAGGTGGTGTACCTGAAGTACGCCGACGCCGAGGACCTGGCGCCGATCCTCACCGGCAATGCGCAGCCGGCCAGGAGTTCCGCCGCATCGGGCGGCTCGTCGATGTTCGGCGGCAGCAGCGGCTCGTCCTCCAGCGCCTCCTCGTTCGGCAGCTCGTCCAGGTCCTCGGGCGCGGCCGCCGCCGGCGCCGCGTCCTCCGCGCCCACCGCCTACAACGGCAGCGGCGCCAACGCCGACCTGCGCGTCATCGCCGAGCGCAACACCAATTCGCTGGTGATCACCGCGCCGCCGAAGACCATGCAGCAGCTGCGCAAGGTCATCGCCCAGCTCGACATCCGCCGCGCCCAGGTGCTGGTGGAGGCGATCGTCGCCGAGGTCAGCGCCAGCAAGAGCAGCGACCTGGGCGTGGACTGGCTGGCCTACAACCCGCATGCCGTGGCCGCCGCCGGCATCCTCAATTCCAGCACCAGCAGCGCCCTGTCGACCGCCGCCAGCGCGCTGTCCAGCAGCAGCAGTTCCAGCATCAGCACCAGCACCCTGGCGGCGGCGGCCGCCAGCGCGGTCGGCAGCGGCGGCACCCTGCTGCTGGGCACCACCAGCTCCAACGGTTCGCTCTACGGCGCGCTGGTCAAGGCGCTGCTCAGCGACGCCGATACCAACATCCTGTCGCTGCCCTCGCTGGTGACGCTGGACAACGAGGAGGCCAGGATCGAGGTCGGACAGTCGGTGCCGGAGCTGACCGGCAGCTACGCCAGCACCGGCACCACCAGCACCAGCGGCACCGTCAACCCGTTCCAGACCATCGACCGCCAGGACATCGGCCTGAAGCTCGGCATCACCCCCAGCATCGGCGAGGGCAACAGCATCCGCATGAAGCTGGAGTTCGAGAACTCCACCATCGCCAGCGGCACTGCCGGCACTTCCAGCCTGATCACCAACAAGCGCACGGTGAGCAACACTGTGAGCGTCGAGGGCGGCCAGATCCTGGTGATCGGCGGGCTGATCGACGACCAGCTCAACGATTCGGTGACGCGCATCCCGGGACTGAGCGACATTCCCTGGCTGGGCCGGCTGTTCCAGTCGCGCTCGGTCAGCCGCAGCAAGCGCAACCTGATGATCTTCCTGCACCCGCAGATCCTGCGCGAACGCGGCGAAAGCGACTATTTCACCCGGCGCAAGTACGAGGACACGCGGCAGGCGCAGATCGGCGCCGCCAACGGTCCGGCGCCGGTGCTGGGCGGGCGGCCGCCGGTGCTGCAGCACTACGATGAAGCGCTGCGGCGCGACCCGCCTGCGGCGGGCGCCGCGCCCGCTTCCGCGCCCGCATCCTCTTCGGCGCCAGGGGACGCGCCGCGCTGATCCCCGGCGGCGCAGAGCGGGTGCGTGTCGGGCCGGGGCTAGACCCGTGTGGCGCTGACCAGCCAGTCCCAGGGGCGGGCCGCGAGGCGGCGGTCGAGGCCGTCGAAGGATTCCGAGTTCCAGGAGTATTCGGCGCGCGCCAGTTGCGTCACGTTCAGCTTGCGCGCGCGCAGCAGCAGCGGAATCTCCTCGGCGGAGTAGTGCTTGGTGGCCTGGCCGTGGATGGCGATCAGGCCGGGATCGAAGCGGCCGCCGCCAACGGGACGCGAGTAGGCGGAGCGGCGCCTGCGGGTGTGGGCGAGGCGCGCGGCCTCGGACAGGTGCACCGATTCGATCGCCGGCAACAGCAGCAGCAGCACGCCGCCCGGGCGCAGGCGCGCCAGGGCCAGGTCGAGGATGCGGGCCCGCACTGCCGGCCGCGGGTGCAGGAGCACGTTGGCCAGCAGCACCGCTTCGAACGAGGCGCGACGCCCGGCGAACTGCCGCGCCGTGTGCACGCTGACATTGGGCAGGGCGCGGGTCAGGGCCCGCGCCTGCTCGACGCATTGGGCCGAGTAGTCGACGCCCGCCACCTGGTCGAAGCGCGAGGACAGCAGCGGCAGGTAGCGCCCCACGCCACAGCCGTAGTCGAGAATGCTGCGGTGGCTGGCGGCCACCTCGCCGATCAGCGCGGCGATGCTGCCGTTGGTGTTCTCCTCGAGCGAGCTCATGATGTGCTCGTCCCAGGATGCGGCCACACGGTCCCAGTCGCGCTCGTTCATGGACAGCCCGGCTCAGGCGGCACGCAGCCGCTCACACTCCCCGCAGCTGCGGGCATGGAGACACTCCTCGGATCGCCGCGGCGGCGCCCACATTGCGCCCACGCGGCGCCCACGCGGCACCGGGCCCGGCGCAAGCGTGCTTGCCGCGCGGGGCTGCGGGCGGATGAGCGACGGGAATCGGAACAATCGGGCGGCGGCCCGGGCCGTTCGGCCGGGGCCGCCTCGCCGGGCTTCAGCTGATGTGCTTGCTGACCAGCTTGGTCATTTCAAACATGTTGACCACCGACTTGCCGCCGAAGATCTTCTTCAGCTTCTCGTCGGCGTTGATCAGGCGCTTGTTGATCTTGTCCTGCAGATCGAACTTCTTGATGTAGGCCCACAGCTTCTTGATGATCTGGCCGCGCGGCACCGGCGTCGGCCCGACGATCTCGGCCAGCAGCGCGCTCGGCGTCACCGCCTTCATCAGCGCCGCGCTGGGCTTGCGCTTGGCCTTCTTGGCCACGGCCTTCTTCGGCGCGGCCTTCTTCGCCACCTTCTTCACAGCGACCTTCTTCGCAACCTTCTTGGCGGCGGCCTTCTTCGCCACCGGCTTCTTCTTGCTGGCTTTCGCCATGATGTCGTCTCCCTCGGACTGTGGCCCCACTTGGGCACTGGCTATGCTAACGGAACTTGCGCAGCATTGTGAACAGTCTATGACATATCAATGAAGCGGAGTTTGCACAAGGTCACGTTGGGCGTTTTGCGCAGTGCCAGCGGGGCTTTTGTGACAGCCGCGGCGGCGCGCCCCGCCCGCTACTGCACCAGCAGCTGCTGCTGCGCCGAGTTCACGTCCTGGGCACTGCTGTCGCTGCCGCTGATGACGACCGCGGAGCCCGCCACCAGGCCGCGCGCCTGGCCCGCGCCGAGGGCGTCGCCGCTGGTGATGCTGGCGACGGCGCTGTCGCTCGAACTCCAGCTGACCTGGCGCGTGATCTCCTGCGTCAGCGTGCCCGCGTCGTAGGTGCCTACGGCGTGGTACTGCACCGGGGTGAGGCTGCCGGCGCTGACCGTGGCCGCGCCCTGCCCGGACGGGCAGGCGCTGAAGCTGGCGCCCACCGCGCCCCAGCAGATGGCCACGGTCTGCAATGTGGCGCTGACCGCGCTGACCGTCAGCGAGGGCGCGCTGTAGCTGACGCCGCCGCCGCTGAAGGCGGCGCTGATCACCGCCGGCCCGCCCGCCGCCTCGGCATTGAGGATGTAGCTGTTGGTGAAGGCGGCGATGGCGGTGTTCGAACTGCTCAGCGTGGCCTGGCCGCTGATGTCCTGGGTGGAGCCGTCGTCCAGCGTGGCGACGACGTGCATCTTTTCAGTATTGCCCACTACCAGCGCCGGATTGCCGCTGAATTCCGGCTCGATGGCGATGCCCTGCAGGTGCTGCACGGTGAAGCTGAGCGCGCTGGAGGGATCGGTCTGGCTGCTCAGCGCGCAGGAAGCGAAGCTGGCCACCGGCTGCAGCGCCTGGCTGGCGGCGCCGACGGCGCTGATCAGGCCGCTGCTGTCGATGGTGGCCTCGCTGTCGTTGGCGGCGAGGAAGCTCCAGCTGGCGTAGTCGTTGAGCACGGTCTGGGTACCGTCGAGCCAGGCCGTGACCTGCAGCTGCTGGGTGGTTCCGGCGCCGAGGGTGAAGCTGTTGCCGGACGGCACCACGAAGTTGCCGTCCTGCTCGATCTGCAGCGCGATCGACTGCGGCGTGCCGACGCTGACGGCGGTCTGCGCCTGGATGCCGTCGTAGTCGGCGCTGATGATCGCCTGCCCCGCCGCCACCGCCACCAGCGTGCCGGCGGCGTAGTACGAGCCGCTGCTGCCGATCTCGATGTCGCCGTTGCTGACCTGCAGCGTGCCGGGGTCAGAGCTGCTCCAGTGCACCCGCGCGCTGAAATTGCCGCTGCTGCCGTCCTGGAAGAACAGCGTGGCGCTGAGCGCGCTGGGCATGCACAGATAGACCCCCAGGCTCGCCAGGCCCGAGGTCTGCGTGGCGCTGACGCCGGACTTGGTGATGACCAGCAGCTTCGGCGCGTTACCCTGCCCCACGGCGCCGCCGCAGGCGGCCAGCAGCAGCGGCAGGAGCCAGGCGGCGCGGCGCAGGGCGCGCCGCGCGGGACGAAACAGGTGGCACATGCGGTGAGCCTTGTGATTGCGCGGGGAATCGCAGCGGCCGGCGGCGTGACCCGCAGCGCGAACACAGGCCGGGTCCGGCGGGTGGCCGGCTAGGGCCTGTTAACACTGATTGGGTCGCTGCGACGGCGGCTATTTTTGCGCAGCGCTTAGTCGGACAGGACGCGGCATGGTCATTCCATGCAAGTCCTGGCCGGCGTAGCGATGCGCAAAAATGGCCCCGTCCCGAAGGGTTGCGCCCCCCACTTTTATAACAGCGGGCGCGCCAGGCGGCGTTGTCAGA
>CAYVKA010000127.1:0-10018 GCA_964451925.1 uncultured Nevskia sp.
GCGCCTTGCCTGGCGCAAAATGGGGGGCAACGGCAGGGCAGGGACTTGTTCAGAGATTCCCTAGGGCTTGGCTGCCTGTTGTCGGCCTGCCTGCCGGCGCCGCACCGCGTGTACTACACGCCGCGCGTCAGCGGCGCGGTGATGCGCGACGGTGAGCCGCAGCCCGGCGTGCAGCTGCGCCTGCGCGGCAGCGGCACCGAGCAGACCGTCGTCGCCACCAGCGATGGCGACGGGCGTTTCGTGCTGCCGCCGCTGTCCGGCCTGGCGCTGTCCAGCTCCCTGCTGCGCGACCCCTCCTGGGGCTATGTGCTGGAGCTGCAGGCGGACGGCCGCGGCTATCCCGGGCTGACGCAGAGCGAGGAAGGCTTCGCGCCGCCGCTGCTGCTGCTCGATTGCGATCTGGCGCGGCCGCTCGGCAGCGCCGCCGACGTGCACTACTGTCAGCGGCGCTAGCGAGACCGCGCCTAGGCCAGCGCCGCGGCCGGCGGCGCGTCGGCGTCCAGTTGCCGCAGCAGCGCCGCCAGCCGGGCGCCCAGTTCCGGCGAGGCGCCGCGCATCGGCGCGCGGCAGCTGTCGCCGATCAGGCCGCGCTGCGCCAGCGCCGCCTTGACGCCGGCCGGATTGGGCTCGGCGAACAGCAGGCGGATCAGCGGCCACAGGCGCAGGAAGATGGCGCGCGCGGCATCGAGGTGCCCGCCGCGCGCCGCCCGGTACAGCGCCGAATAGCGCTCCGGAAACAGATGGGCGCAGGCGGCGATGGCGCCGCTGCCGCCGGCGCACAGCGTGGTCAGGATGTTGCCGTCCTCGCCGGCCAGCACCTGCAGGCGGGTGCGCGTGATCAGGTCCAGGGTCAGCGCCGGATCGCCGCCGCAGTCCTTCACCGCCGCGATGTTGGGATGGGCGGCGATGCGCTCGAAGGTATCCAGCTGCATCGCCACGCCGGTGCGGTAGGGGACGTTGTAGGCGACCAGCGGACAGTGGGCGCGGTCCGCTAGGTCGAGGAAGTAGTCGACGATGGCCGCCTGCGACGGCCGCACGTAGTACGGCGGCGGTACCAGCAGGCCGGCCAGCGGGCGGCGGCGCAGCGCTTCGAGCTGCGCGTGCAGCCGCGGCCGGTGCGGTCCACCCAGGCCCATCATCACCGGCGTGCCGCACGCGGCCTGCAGGATGGTGTCGAGCGCGGCGAGCTGCTCGTCTTCGTCCAGCGCGTGCGCTTCGCCGGTGGAGCCGCAGGCCACCAGCCCGGCGACCTGCGGCGCCAGATGAAGCGTCAGCGTGCGCAGCGCGCCATGGTCGATGGCCCCGTCGCGGCCGAAGGGTGTCACCAGGGGTATCCAGATTCCGCAAAAATCGCTCATATCGTTTCTCCAGGGAAGGTTCAGGCTCTGGCCGTTGCTGCGGTCAGGCTTGCGGACTGGAGAGAGCGAAGTACAGCGGTTCGGCGCACGATCCCGTCAGCTCGCCTGACGGGACACACGCCCGGTCAGGTGAGCGTGTGTTTTTTGCCCTGCGCACGGGCCGCCGCGCAGCGAAGGCTGCGGTGCAAGGCGAGGGCGGCGGCGGCGTGGTTCATGGCGCGCGCAGTATCGGGCCGCCGGCGAAACCCGTCAAACGGGTGGACGAAGCAGCCGCTCGGGGGGGCTGACAGATGCCGCCAGTGCGCTAGACTGGTCCATCGGCTTGGCGGTGACGCCCGCGGGCGCGCGAAGCCGGCGCGGCGGCCCTGCGTAATGCGGCGGGGCCGTCCGATAAGACAGTACCAACAAAGGCAGCGCGCAGGGCGGGCAGCGCGCGCCACCGGGGCCGGTTCAAGGAGCGAGACCGCATGTTTGGCGCACGGCTGTTTGCGTTTCTGCTGCTGCTGGCCTTGGGGCTCGTCCTAGTTCGACTGGTGCGCACCGTACGCCTGCGTCCGGTAAACGGCAGCGTCGGGTCGCAGTTCGCGGTCAGCGGCTGGAGCGCGCAGGAGATCTCCGCGATCGTGCGCGAGTTCGCCAGCCTGTGCCGCCGCGAATTGCGCGACGGCTTCCACGTCGATGTGCGGCATCGGCCGGGCGGTGTGCTGCAGCTGGATGTGCCGGTGGATCTCGGGCCCGATCTGTTCTGCCTGCTGCTCAATGCCCTCAACTATCCGCTCGACCCCGAGCTGTATGGACGCAATGTGGCCGTACTGGGCAGTGTGGTGCTGACGCCGGCATTCAACGCGCTGCCGCCGCAGTTGCAGGGGCAGGCGGCCTGGGTCTATCTGCCGCAGGAACGCGCCGAATACGACGTCGTGCATGTGCGTCTGCGCTCCGCCCAGGTCTACCGGCATGCCTTCCTCGCCGGACAATGGGAAGCGGCGAGCGAGCTGTGCATGCCGGAAGCACTGCAGGCCCTGTGCAGCAAGTCCGAGGCGGACGACAGCCCGATGCCGGTCAGGCAGGCCTAGAAACCACGGCGACGGCGATAGGCTGCCTGCGCCACGGCCCGGCGGCGCACGCGATCACCATCACCATCGGGCCGACTGCCGGTGCGGAAATCCACCCGGCTGCTGCGGTATCTTGCGCGCAGCCACGGATGCAGTTCGCAAGCGCGGGCGCGGGCGTCTACCATGCGATGGTGATGCGGGGCGCTGCGCCCGGGAAGGAACACGATGAGCGAATACGCTGCAACGGAAATCCGCCGCCTGGTGTGGTCGGGCTTTTACGACGCGCCGGCGGTGCGGGACATCGTGCTGGAGGAGATCTTCCAGCCCGGGGAGATCGAGCCGGACTGGGTCGAGCGCAGGATCGACGAGGAATTCGCCCGCAAGCTGGAGGTGGAGCGCGCCTGGCCGGTGGTGACGGACTGCGACAAGCTCGACCGCGCCTTCGACGAGCTCAACGAGAGCGGCATCATCGCCCTGCAGAACACCGGCTATACCCAGGATGACGGCATCGAGGACATCACCGAGGTCTACCAGGAGCTGGGCGGCGAGGAGTCCACGGTGGAGGGTTACTGCTTCTACCACGGTCAGGACCTGGAGCGGGCGGTGGACGGCGAAGGGCTGCTGCTGTCGTTCGGCGACATCCTGGGCACCGATGGCAAGGGCGAGGAGATCGGCGAGCGCATCGTCGAGGTGCTGCACCGCCACGGGCTGGCGGTGACTTGGTCCGGCAGCATCAGCGAACGCATCGAGCTGCCGGAGATCCAGTGGCGGCGGCGCTACGTCGCCTGAGTCCCGCCCGGGCTGCGTTGCCGCGCCGCGCCGGCCGCCGCGCACAGCGCGGCGGCGAAGCGCAGCAGTTCCACCAAGGTTCGGACGCGGTTCATCGGACTTGCCGTGGCGGGCCCATGCGGCCCGCTGCTGATTACGGCGCGGCAGCGCCCGCGGATGCGGCGGCCAGCGCGGCGCCGTCCGCCGGTGTGCTGCCGCCCAGCGCCAGGTACAGCTGCACCGTGTCCTGGTAGCGCTGCGCCTGCGCGCGCACGTAGCCGAGCCGCGCCTGCTGGTACTGGCGCTCCGCGTCCAGCACCTGCAGCACGCCGACATTGCCGACGCTGTAGCTCTGCCGCGTCAGGTCCAGGCTGGACTGGGCCGAGTCGAGCGCGTTCTGCTGCGCCGCCAGCTGCTCGGCGTCGTGGTCCAGCGCGGTCAGCACGTCGGCCACCTGGCCGAAGGACTGCAGCACGGTCTGCTGGTAGCTGGCCAGCGCCGCGCGGGCCGCGTCCTGCGCGCCGCGGCGCTGGGCGCGCAGCGTGCCGCCGTCGAACAGCGGCGCGCTGAGGCCGGCGGCCAGGCCCCAGGCGGTGCTGGAGGCGTCGAAGAACTGTGACGGCCGCGTCGACTGCTGGCTGAGCGAGGCGCTGAGGTTGATCTGCGGATAGAGCTTCGCGGTGGCCACGCCCACCGCGGCGGTGGCGGCGTGCAGCTGCGCCTCGGCGGCCAGGATGTCCGGGCGCCGGTGCGCCAGCTCCGACGGCAGGCTCAGCGGCAGGGTCTGCGGCAGCTGCAGTTGCTCCAGCTCGAAGTCCGGCGGCGTCCAGGCCGCGGGCGTCCTGCCGGCGAGGATCGACAGGGCGTGGCGCGCCAGGCTCAGCTGCTGGCGCAGCGGCGGCAGCAGCGTCTGGTCGTTGGCCAGCTGGCTCTGCGCGCTGAGCACGTCGACGCGCGTCACCGAGCCGGCGCTGAAGGCGGTCTGCACCAGCGCCAGGTTCCTGCGGTCCTCCTGCAGCAGCGCTTCGACCGTGGCGATCTGCGCGCGCGCCGCGGCGATGGCCAGCGCCTGCTGCGCCACGTTGCCGGTCAGGCTGAGCGCCGCCGCCTGCAGCTGGAAGGCCTGGGTGTCGGCCAGCGCCTGCTGCTGCTCCACCGCGCGGCGCTGCCCGCCGGTGTAGTCGAGCAGGTAGCTGACGCTGGGGCCGACCGAGTAATAGCTGAAGGCCGGAACCGTCTGCGGGCCGAGGAACTGCGCGCCGTACTTCTGGCGGCCGGCGCCGGCGTCGAGATCGAGCTGCGGGTAGAGCGCGCCGCTGCCGGCCTTCACCGCTTCCTGCGCCTGCGCCAGCGTGGCCTGGGCCGCGGCCAGGCTGCGGTTGCCGGCCAGCGCCTGGCGCATGGTGGCGTCGAGCGCGGCGCTGTGGAAGCCGCTCCACCAGTCCGCGGCCGGGTCCTGTCCCGGCGCCAGCTGCTGGCCGCCGCGCTGCAGGCTGGCCAGCGGCTCGCTGGTGTAGGCGCTGTCCTGCGGCGCCGCCGGCCGCTGGTAATCCGGGCCGACGCTGCAGGCGCCGAGCAGCAGGGCGGCGCCGAACACGGCGGCGTGCCGTGCGCGCAGGGAAAGCGGTATTGCATTCGGGTTCATGGGCAGGCTCGGCATCATTCGACGGCGACGTGCGGCGCATCTTCCGGCTTCGCCGCGCCGGCCTTGTTGACCCGCACCAGCAGCAGCAGCGGCATGGCCAGCAGGGTCAGCACCAGCATCAGCTGGAAATCGTCGATATAGGCGATCATCGAGGCCTGGCCGGTCAGCGCGGCGTTGAAGCCGGCCAGGCCGGAGTGGCTCGACAGCTGCGCCAGCAGCTGCGGGTCGCGCGCGGCCAGGTTGTAGGGCGAGACCTGCGCGGCCAGCGAGGCGTGCACCACCTGGGTGTTGCTCACCAGCAGCGCCTGCACCACCGAGATGCCGACGCTGCTGCCGATGTTGCGCGTCAGGCTGAACAGCGCGGTGCCCTCGTTGCGCAGGTCCGGCGCCAGCGTGGCGAAGGTCAGCGCCGCCATCGGCACGTAGGCGATGCCGGTGCCCAGGCCCTGGAACACGCCGGACCAGAATACCGGCACGCCGTCCATCTGCGCGTCGAAGCGCGTCATCAGCCACAGCGACAGCGCGGTCAGGCCGAAGCCCGCGCCGATGATGGCGCGCGCGTCGAGCCTGCCTACCAGCCGGCCGACGATGAGCATGGCGGCGAGCGAGCCGAGGCTGCGCGGCGCGGTCAGCAGGCCGGCCTGGTACACCGGGTAGTTCATCAGGTCCTGCAGCAGCGGCGGCAGCAGCGCCAGCGTGGCGAACAGCACGATGCCGACGACGAAGATGAAGACGTTGCCGGTGAGGAAGTTGCGGTCCCTGAACAGCGAGGGGCGGATGAAGGGGTGCGGGCTGGTGGCGCTGTGCACCATGAACAGGTAGAAGGCCAGGCCCGCCGCGATGGCCTCGATCCAGATCTCGCGCGAGCCGAACCAGTCCTGCAGCGGGCCGCGGTCCAGCACCAGCTGCAGGCCGGTGATGGCGATGCTGAGCAGGGCGAAGCCGAAGAAGTCGAAACGCGAGCGGCGCGTCTCGCCGTCGGGCAGGAAGGCCAGCACGCCGAGGAAGGCCAGGATGCCCAGCGGCACGTTGATGTAGAACACCCAGCGCCAACTGTAGTTGTCGGTGAGCCAGCCGCCGAGGATCGGTCCGAGCATCGGCCCCAGCAGCACGCCCTGGCCCCAGGCGGCCATGGCCTTGCCGTGGTTCTCCGGCGGGTTGATGTCGAACAGCACCGCCTGCGACATCGGCACCAGCGCCGCGCCGGCCAGGCCCTGCAGGAAGCGGAACAGCACGATCTGCGGCAGCGACTGCGCCAGGCCGCACATCATCGAGGTGACGGTGAAGGCCGCCACCGACACCAGGAACAGCCGCTTGCGCCCGAACTGCCCGGCGAGCCAGCCGGTCAGCGGCGTCATGATGGCGGCGGCGACGATGTACGAGGTTAGCACCCAGGTCATCTGGTCCTGGGTGGCGGACAGCGTGCCCTGCATCTTCGGCAGCGCGACGTTGGCGATGGTGTTGTCCAGCGTCTGCAGGATCGAGGTCAGCATCACCGTCAGCGTGATCATGCCGCGGTTCAGCGGCGCACGTTGCGGCAGCGAAGTGGGCGACACGGCCGGTCCTACTGCGCCGGGTGGGTGCCGAACAGGCTGCGGCGGTGGCCGGTGTCCACCTCCACCGTGGCGCTGAGGCCGGAATGCAGCGGCAGGCCGGCATCGGCGTCGTCAAGCTCCAGCCGCACCGGCAGGCGCTGCACCACCTTGACCCAGTTGCCGGTGGCGTTTTCCGGCGGCAGCGCCGAGAACTGCGAGCCGGTGCCCGGGGCGATGCTCACCACGTGGGCCTTGAAGCGCCGGCCGGAATAGGTGTCGATGTCCACCGCCGCGCTCTGCCCGGCGCGCATGTGGCTCAGCTGGTCTTCCTTGAAGTTGGCCTCGACCCACACGTCGCGGCTGGAGAGCAGCGCGAACACCGGGTTGGCGGCGTTGATGTGGTCGCCCACCTGCAGCTGCTCGACCTTGGCGACGATGCCGTCGTCCGGCGCGGTGATGCGGGTGTAGGACAGGTTCAGCCGGGCGCGGTCCAACTCGGCCTGTGCCTGCTGCACCGAAGGGTGCTGGTCCGGCTCGATATCGGGGTTGCCGCCGAGCATCGCCAGCACGCTGGCCGCCTGTTGCTGCGCCGAGGCCACCTGTTGCCGCGCGGTGTCGCGCGCGTGCTGCACCTGGTCGAACTGCATCTGCGAGGCGATGCCGGAGGCCAGCAGCTTCTGCTGGCGCTGGTACTCGCGCTCCTGGTAGGCCAGCGTGTCCTGCGCCGAGCGCAGCGCCGCCAGCTGCTGGCGGTAGGCCGACTTGCCGGCGAGCACCTGCAGGCGCGCCGTGCCGAGCTTGGCCTGCGCTTCCTCCACCGCGATGCGATAGGGCTGGTCGTCGAGCCGGAACAGCAGGTCGCCGCGGTGCACGCGCTGGTTGTCGCGCACCGCGATCTCCAACACCTGGCCGGAGACATTGCTGCTGATCGAGGCGCGCGCCGCCTGCACGTAGGCGTCGTCGGTGGACATGTAGCGCCCGCCGGTGAGCCAGAAATACAGGCTGCCGACGGCGACCAGCACCACGCCGCCGAGCATCAGCGGCAGGCGCAGCCGCTCGGCGCGGGACTTGGAGCTGCCGGCGGCGCCGGCGGTGGGACTGACTGCGCTCATGGGATGAACCTTCTTCGTTCGGCCGCGCCCGGGCGAAGGGCCGACCAGTGGGATGGGGCGCGTCAGCGCGTGGCAGCGGCGCGCAGGCGGATGACGATGCGCCGCACGGCTTCGAGGTCGGCCGACAGCGGACGTCCGCCGCTGAACCAGAAGTACAGCGTATCCAGCATGGCGAGCAGCACGCCGCCGAGCATCGGTGGCCGCTGCGGCGCGTGAATCGGACTGAGCGCGTTCATGACGCGGCCTTGCGCTTCGCGGCCGGCCTGGCGGCGGTGTCGGACGGCGCGGTCGCTTCCTCATCCTGCTCCGGGGGCGGGCAGGGCGGGGCGCCCGCCTCGGCCCCGGGTAGCAGGGTGGTCAGATTGGCGTGGACCCGTTCCAGCAACTCCACCAGCACGACGCGCTCGTCCGGAGACAGCGCGCCGAGCGTGGCGGCGCGGGCACGCGCCGCGATGCGCCAGATCTCGTCCACCAGCGGTTCGGCTGCCGCGGTCATGAACAGGCGCCGCGCGCGGCGGTCGGCCGGGTCGGGACGCCGCTCGATCAGCCCCTCGCGCTCCATGCGGTCGAGGATGCGCACCAGGGTCATCGGATCGGTATCGGTCAGCTCGGCCAGCCGCACCTGGCTGATGCCCTGGCTCCGCTGCAGGTAGATGAGCACCTTGCATTGCGCCAGCGTCAGGTTCAGCCCCGCCGCCTCACGCTCGAAATTGAGCCCGGACAGGCGCGATACGTCCTTGATCAGAAAGCCGAAATTGCGCAAGCGATCCATAGTGATGATCTGCTGTGTTATAAAAACTTTGGAGATAATATCACAAGATATTAAATCTGCAAGCAGGTATCACTGGCATGGCAGCGGGCCACGATAAAATCGGCGGGACACTGGCGTCCGAAGGATTCCCACGCGCTTGGGCACTCAAGGATTGATACGCACGGGTCTGGCGGTGCTGGCGCTGGCTCTGCTTGCCGCATTGGCCTATCGCGAGATGCGGAGTCCCGATGAGCGCATTCCTGTAGCGGCCGCGGCGCAAGGGGTCAGGCCGAAGCCGCGGCAGATCGCGTCCAGGCCGGAGCCGTCGCCAGGCGCGAAAACGCAGGCTGCTGCGATCGCCAGCGTCGCGCCGCCGCGGGTGGACATTGCCCGGCGCCGGCAGCTGGTGCGCGAACTGGTGGCGGGTGACTGGGAGCCTTTCGTGCGTGAAAACCTGCCGCTGGCGCAGGCTGGCGATGCGGAATCCCAGCTGCAGATCGGAACAGCCATGGTCCTGTGCCGGGAGGAGTTGCGCGATCCCGTCCCCAAACCTGGCGAGGCGCAGGACACGGACCACGCCGCCGCGGTGCAGGCCTTCCGGCAGCGCTGCAAGGCCCTGGACCTGTTGCCGCAGGACGTCAGTGCCCGGGAGTGGTTTCAGCGATCCGCCGCGCAGGGCAATGGCATGGCATTGCTGCAATTGGCGAATGACAGGGACGGCGGTGAACCCCTGGACCGGCGCGTGGCGGAACTGCACCAGGCCATCGCCTCCTTCGATCCCACGGTGATCGACCTCCTGATCTTCGCTTCGGCGACCGGTGACAACAGCGCGGCCACATTCGATTCGAGCTTCGCGGAGCAGGCCCTGACCAAATGCGCCATGGGCTACGATTGCTCGGCCTCAGGTCCGCTTTATGAGGAACTGGGATGCAAACGCCGTGGCTGCCTTCACGCTGACGGCGTGGAGCGCTATTTCGAGCTGTCCGAGAGCCGCCAGCAGTATGCCGATGTGCAGGCCTACAGCCAGCGGCTGGCGGCCGATCTGCGCAGCGGCGGCTACGACTGGCCGGAGGCGCAGCAGCTGGAGAAACAGCTGCGGGATTCAGGCGCTGCAGCCGCCGCGGATGCCCCGGGTCCCTGACAAGTCCGCGGCATCATGCCAAGCGCTGGCGGTCGTTCCGCTGCGGGCGATGCGCCATGGAACTGGAGCGACGGCACGCAAAGGCGTGATTCATTCTCCTGCCGGCCCTAAAGTACCCCGGTGACATGCGGGACTCGGGTGGCAGCGCGGCAGGGGAGCAAGGCAGCTTGGTAACAGGCAGACCGGACGATGGTGGGCAGGGCGGCGCGGTGCGTGCGGCCCGCCGGGCTACGGCCCTCGGCCGGCGGTCGCGCTGGCGCACCGTCCCGGCCTGGCGCTTGCTGGCGGCGTGCCTCGCGCTGCCGCTGGCCGGCTGCCTTGTCTGGTCGGCGGGCCGCGACCCGCAGGGCCAGGCCCTGATGCAGAACGCCGTCACGGTGCAGGCGGCGCTCAATGCCTATATCCACGATCACCGCCGCGGGCCGCCCAGCCTGCAGGACTTGGTGCCGCGCTATCTGGCCGCCTTGCCGGCGCAGCCGGAGCTCAACTATTCGGCGCGGCGCGGCAGCCTGGTGTTCAACTATCAGCCGAGCTGGCCGGAGCCCGGCGTCAGCGCCTGCGAGGCGCGCTTCGGCGAGACCGCATTCCGCTGCGTCGACTACCGCTAGGTGTGAAGGTTCGATAGGTTGTTCATCCGGCTGTATTGGTGGGAATCT
>CAYVKA010000128.1:0-9639 GCA_964451925.1 uncultured Nevskia sp.
GCGCTGGCGCTGGCGCTCGGCACCTTCATGCAGGTGCTGGACACCACCATCGCCAACGTCTCCATCCCGACCATCGCCGGCGACCTCGGCGTCTCCGCCGACCAGGGCACCTGGATCATCACCTCCTTCGCCGTGGCCAACGGCGTGTCGGTGCCGCTGACCGGCTGGCTGATGCAGCGCTACGGCGTGGTCCGCACCTTCGTCTTCTCGGTGCTGATGTTCACGCTGGCCTCGTTCCTGTGCGGCATCGCCTGGAGCCTGCCTTCGCTGATCGCCTTCCGCGTGCTGCAGGGCGCGGTGTCGGGGCCGATGATCCCCGGCTCGCAGGCGCTGCTGATTTCGCTGTTCCCGCCGCACAAGAAGGCCACCGCGCTGGCCATCTGGTCGATGACCACGCTGGTGGCGCCGATCTGCGGGCCGATCCTGGGCGGCTACATCTCCGACAACTACGACTGGTCGTGGATTTTCCTGATCAACCTGCCGGTGGGCCTGTTCTGCGCCTTCGTCTGCTGGAACTTCCTCAAGACGCGCGAAACGCCGATCCGCAAGCTGCCGATCGACCGCGTCGGCCTGGTGTTGCTGTTCGTCTGGGTCGGCACCCTGCAGATCATGCTGGACAAGGGCAAGGACCTGGACTGGTTCGAGTCCACCCCGATCGTGGTGATGGCCCTGGTGACGCTGGTCGCCTTCGCCGCCTGGCTGATCTGGGAACTGAACGAGAAGCAGCCGATCGTCGACCTGAGCCTGTTCAAGTCGCGCAGCTTTGCCGTCGGCACGCTGGCGGTGTGCCTGGGCTACGCCGTGTTCTTCGCCAACGTGGTGCTGATGCCGTTATGGCTGCAGACGCAGCTCGGCTACACCGCCACCTGGGCCGGCCTGGTCGCCGCGCCCAGCGGCGTGGTGGCGGTGCTGATTTCGCCGCCGGTGGGCCGCTTCATGGGCCGCTACGATGCACGCTGGTTCGCCAGCGCCTCGTTCCTGTTCTTCGCCATCTCCTACTTCATGCGCGCGGGCTACACCGCGGACTCCAGCTTCTGGACCTTCGTCATCCCGCTGCTGGTGCAGGGCGTGGCCATGGGCATGTTCTTCGTCGCCATGCTGACCATCTCCCTCGACCGGTTGCCGCCGCAGCGGGTGCCCGCCGCCTCCGGCCTCAACAACTTCCTGCGCATCACCGGCGGCAGCTTTGCCACCTCGCTCACCACCACCTACTGGGATCGCCGCGAGGCCCTGCACCAGTCGCGCCTGGTGGAATCGGCCACGGTGTACGACCCGGCGTTCCAGCAGACCATGACGCAGCTCAATGGCGCCGGCTTCAGCGACCAGTCCGCGGCGGCGGTGATCATGCGCGGCCTGATCGGCCAGGGCTACCTGCTGTCCAGCCTCGACATCTTCTACTTTTCCGGCTGGCTGGCGCTGGCGCTGATCCCGCTGTGCTGGATCGTGCGCCGGCCCGCCGGCGGCGCCGCGCCGGCGGCGGCCGACTGAGGATCCGGCCAAGAATTCACTGGCGGGCAAACCGGTGAAGACGGAGCGGCCGCGGCGGCGGACCGGGAGCTGAAGACCCCGGCCCGTCGCTGCGGCCGTCGCCGTTCACCATCGGCCCTCCGCGCGGAGGCGCGCCGGCGGATAAATCCGCGCAGTTACAGCCGCTTGTAAAATTTTTCATTGGAATCGGCAAAACCCCTGTCGATTCCGTGGCAGCCCGTTCGACGCTTCCATGTAGGCCGGAAAATTCCTTCCGGCCCAGGCAACGGGAACCCTGCCATGAAGATCGAGCCTTACCTGTCGTTTGAAGGCCGCTGCGAAGAAGCCATCGAGTTCTACCGCAAGGCGCTGGGCGCCGAAGTGAACCTGTTGCTGCGCTTCAAGGAAGCGCCGCCGGAAGTGGCCGGCCAGATGTCGCCCGGCTCCGGCGACAAGGTGATGCACGCCAGCCTGCGCATCGGCGACACCACGCTTCTGGCCTCGGACGGCCGCTGCACCGGCAAGGGCAGCTTCCACGGCATGTCGCTGTCGCTGACGGCGAAAGACGAGGCCGATGCGCAGCGCCGCTTCGCCGCGCTGGCCGAGGGCGGCCAGGTGCAGCTGGCCCTGCACCAGACGTTTTTCGCCAGGTGCTTCGGCATGCTGGCCGATCGCTTCGGCGTGCAGTGGATGGTCGTCGTGCCGGCGTGAAGCCGCGCGCCTTCACCCAACCCCAAACGGAGAAATGACCATGCGTTTCATGATGCTGATGATCCCCAAGGGATACGAGAGCGCCGCCCCGGACACCAAGCCCGATGCCAAGGCCGTGGCGACGATGATGAAGTACAACGAGACGCTGCAGAAGGCCGGCGTGCTGCTGGCGCTGGACGGCCTGCATCCGCCCTCCGCCGGCGTGCGCGTGTCCTTTTCCGGCGGCAAGCCCAAGGTCAGCGATGGCCCGTTCGCCGAAGCCAAGGAAGTGCTGGGCGGGTACTGGATGATCCAGGTCAAGTCCAAGCAGGAGGCGGTGGAATGGGCCAAGCGCTGCCCGGCCTCGGACAACGAGGTGATCGAGCTGCGCCAGGTGCACGAGATCGAGGAATTCCCGGCCGATGTGCAGGAGGTCGCGGCCGGCTTCCGCGAGATGCAGGCGCGGCCCGGCGGGCAGCGGACCTGAAGCGGATTTTCGGACATGCCCCTGTCATGCGGCCGGCGCTATGCTGCGGGCTCCCCCGTTAGCGGAGCACGCGCATGAACGTCGAAACCATCGCCAAGCGCCTGGTGGCGCTGTGCCGGGAAGGCAAGTTCGAACAGGCGCAACGCGAGTTGTACGCCGACAATGCCGTCAGCATCGAGCCGGAAGGCGCGCCACCCGGCGCGCTGGGCAACGCCGGAAGCCTGGCGGCGATCATCGAGAAAGGCCACCAGTTCAACGCCATGCTGGAGACGGTGCACGGCAGCAACGTCAGCGAGCCGGTGGTGGCGGGCAACTGGTTCAGCATCGCCATGACCATGGACGTGACGATGAAAGGCCGCGGCCGCCAGGACATGCGGGAAATCTGCGTCTACCGCGTGCACAACGGCAAGATCGTCAGCGAGCAGTTCTTCTACGACATGGGCTGAGCGTGGCCCGCAGGACCGGCGTGGCGGAAGACGCCCGCCGGCTCCATGCCGCACTGTCAGCGCTGGCGCAGGGCGGTGCCGGCGACGTTATAGCGCGCCCTGGGCGATCTGATCGCCTCGCCGGCCGGCCTGCGGCCCGGGCGCGGAGGGACGGCGCGCGGCGGATCAGCGCGCCGACGACGCTGCGGACTGGCAGCGCGCCCGGCGGCAGATGCGCCGGTTGAAGGCATCCACGCCGCGCGCGGTGAGCGCATACGCTCCATAACGGCGCACACGCGGGTCCGAACCTTCGACGCAGCTGAGCATGCCGCGCAACGCCAGGCTGCGCGCCATTTCGGCGTTCTCCGCCCGCGGGATGGCGGGCAGGCTTTCGTGGCCGAGCGAGCCGAGGCTGAACAGCAGCTGCAATTCGCCGTCCGACAGCAGATCGGCGGGATCTTCCTGGCTTGGCATCCAATCGTCGCTCATGGCAACACCTGTTTCATGCTCCATTTCCGGTAGCGGCCGCCCGCCGGCCGAACCTGAGTCGGGCGGACCGCGCCGCGGCCGCTGCCATGGCGATTGGCGACAAGCGGCGCTGTTCAGGGGTATGGAGCGAGCAAATTGCATGCCGTGAATCCGCTTCCGGCAGCGCCGGATTTTTAGATTGCGCTTGGTCTCTTTCTTTAATAGACTGGCCGCAATCGGGCATCCGAGCCCCGGAGGAGAAGCGGCCAATGGCCTATGACCTGATCATCAAGAACGGCCGCCATTTCGACGGCAGCGGCGGCCCTTCGGCGCTGCGCCATCTCGGCATCCGCGACGGCAAGGTGGCGGCGGTGTCGGAAACCCCACTGGACGAGACCGGCTGCCGCGAGGTGATCGACGCCCAGGGCCAGTGGGTCATGCCCGGCTTTCTCGACACGCACACGCACTACGACGCCGAGCTGCTGGCCAGCCCCGGCCTGAAGGAGAGCGTGCGCCACGGCGTCACCACCGTGACCTTCGGCTCCTGCTCCATCGGCATGGTCTGCTCCGAGGCGGAGGACTGCTCCGACATGTTCACGCGGGTGGAGTCGATCCCGCGCGAGCACGTGCTGCCGCTGCTGCGCCGGACCAAGGACTGGAGCACGCCGGCGGGCTACGTGGCGCATCTGGAAAGCATGCCGCTGGGCCCCAACGCCACCGCCTTCCTCGGGCACTCCGACCTGCGCGTGTCGGTGATGGGCCTGGGCCGCGCGGTGAACCGCGACGAGCGCCCCAGCGAAGCCGAGCTGCAGCGGATGGAGCAGGTGCTGGAGCAAGGGCTGGACGCCGGCCTGCTCGGCCTGTCCACCATGACCACCAAGTGGGACAAGCTGGACGGCGAGCGCTACCGCTCCGCCTCGCTGCCCACCACCTATGCGCGCTGGAGCGAGTACGCGCGGCTCAACAAGATCCTGCGCCGCCGCGGCAAGATCCACCAGGGCGCGCCGAACATCGTCACCAAGATCAACACCTTTCTGTTTCTCGGCGCCAGCCTGGGCTTGTTCCGCAAGAAACTGAAGACCACCCTGATCACGCTGATGGACGTGAAGTCCGATGGCATCATGCACCGCGTGGTGGGCAAGCTGGCGCATTTCTGCAACCGCTTCCTCAATGCCGACTTCCGCTGGCAGGCCCTGCCCTGCCCGTTCGAGGTGTACTCCGACGGCATCGACCTGGTGATCTTCGAGGAGTTCGGCGCCGGCCAGGCCGCGCTGCACCTGCAGAACGAGATGGAGCGCAACCAGCTGATGCAGGACGCGAGCTACCGCCGCTGGTTCCGCCGCAACTACGAGAACCGCTTCGGCCCGCGCGTCTGGCACCGTGACTTCCACGATGCGCAGATCGTCGGCTGCCCCGACGCCACGCTGGTCGGCAAGAGCTTCGGCCAGGTGGCGGACGAACGCGGCATCCACCCGGTGGACGCCTTCCTCGACCTGGTGGTCGAGCACGGCCGCAAGCTGCGCTGGCGCACGCTGATCGGCAACTACCGGCCGCACCGGCTGGAGAAGATCGTGCAGGACCAGGGCGCCATCCTCAGCTTCTCCGATGCCGGCGCGCATATCCGCAACATGGCTTTCTACAACTTCCCGCTGCGCATGCTCAAGCTGGTGCACGACGCCGCGCAGCAGGGGCGCCCGTTCATGACGCTGGAAAAGGCGGTATGGCGCCTCACCGGCGAACTGGCCGACTGGTTCGACATCGACGCCGGCCACCTGCGCCTGGGCGACCGCGCCGACCTGGTGATCGTCAACCCCAAGGGCCTGGACGAGTCGCTCGGCGCCTATGCCGAGGCGCCCATCGCCGAGTTCAACGGCCTGATGCGCATGGTCAACCGCAATGACGCGGCGGTGACGGCCACGGTGATCAACGGACGCGTCGCCTGCCGCAACGGGCAGTTCGCGGCGGACTACGGGCTGGCGCAGGGCTACGGGCGCTTCCTGCGCGCCGGCGAGCATCCGGCGCGAGAGGCGACTGCCGCACCGATGGCGCAAGCGGCTTGATGCGGCCCCTGTTCTTGACAGCCCATCACTCCCTCGCGAAGCCACGCATGCGAGCCTCCGTTTGCGGCGCGGCGCCGCTTCGATACAGCGCCGCGGGCCTGCCCGCAGCGACCGGTCGGCGTGAATCCCCATGAAAGCCCCCACACCCGTGCGCCGCACCCAGCAGGAGCGCCGCGAAAGCACCGTGCGCAAGCTGCTCGACGCCGCCACCGAGGCGCTGATCGAAGTCGGCTACGCCAATACCAGCGTGCAGGAGATCTGCAAGCGCGCCGGCGTGTCGCACGGCGGCCTGTTCCGTCATTTCAGCTCGCGCATCGAGTTGCTGATCCGCGTCGCCGACCATGTGGGCGACGGCCTGCTGGAGCTGTACCGCCGCGATTTCGAGCGGCTGCGCGGGTCGACGCCGGATGAGCTGGTGCTGGCGCTGAAGCTGCTGCGCACCAACACGCAGTCGCACCTGCACCAGGCCTGGTTCGAGCTGCTGATGGCGGCGCGCACCGACCGCGTGCTGCACGCCGCCCTGGTGCCGATCTGGAAACGCCGCGACGAGGCCACGCAACAGCTGGCGGTGGCGCTGCTGCCGGACACGGCGCGCACCCTGCCGGACTTCCCGATCCTGGTCGATACCATGGTCACGCTGTTCCACGGCGAGGCGGTCGACCGCTTCCTGCGCGACGACCCGCACAGCGAAAAGCAGCGCATGGACTGGCTGCTGAAGCTGCTGGAACTGCTGCTGCCGGCACGCGACCGCGCCTGAACCCGCCCCACCCGCCGATCGCCCGCCCGATGGAAATCCTGGTCCAGAATCACAAGGTCTACTGCGAGCGCCGCGGCGAAGGGCCGCCGGCGCTGTTCGTGCACGGCGTGCCGGACACCGCCGATGTGTGGAGCGCGGTCATCGACGGCGTGCAGGACCGCTACACCTGTTATGCCGCGGATTTCATGGGCATCCACCGCTCCGCCGAAAACCCGCGCTTCGACTATTCCTTCGATGGCTACGCCGACTGGATCGAGGCGCTGGTGCAGGCGCTGGGCATCGACCAGCCGGTGACGCTGGTGGTGCACGACTGGGGCCTGATGGGCCTGGCCTGGGCCGCCAAGTACCCGCAGCGCATCGCCCGCGTCGTCATCACCAACACCGCCTTCACCCACCTGTACCGCTGGCACTTCTGGGCGCGCGTGTGGCGCACGCCGCTGCTGGGCGAGCTGTCGATGCTGGCGATGAACCGCTGGATCTTCGCCCGCGAGATGCGGCGCGGCTCGCGCAAGCTGAGCGGCGAGCAGGTCGACCACGCCTTCGGCGGCGCCTTCGCCCGGCTCAGCTCGCGCCGCGTGGTGCTGCGCCTGTACCGCTCCGCCGACCCGGCGAAACTGATCGGCTGGGAGACGCGGCTGCAGGCCGTGGCGCAGCGCGTGCCGGTGCAGGTGCGTTGGGGCGAGCATGATCCCTACCTGCCGCGCTGGGTCTCCGCCTGCTTCTACACCGAGGATGTCGAGATCATCCCCGGCTGCGGTCACTGGGTGCCGCTGGAAGCGCCGGAGCGCGTCATCGCCACGCTGCGTGCCTGAAACCGCTTAGCGGCCGGCAGCCACGGCGACCACGCCCAGCGCCGCCGGTGGCGCGGCGCAGGCCGGCTGCCGCGTGTCGAGCCGCCGGCACAGTCCGGCACGGACCCGGGCCAGGAACGGCTGGCGGTCGCCGCTGGCGACGAGCTTGCCAAAGTAGGCGTCACCGGCGGCGAGGTCGCCGTCCAGGTAGGCATAGCGCGCGCGCAGCTCCAGCACTTCGTGGCTCTGCGCGTCGGCGCCGATGCCGTCGAGCAGCTGGCGCGCGGCCTGCAGCTCGGCCCGCGCGGCGGCGTCGCGCGGGCCCGCCAGTTCGGCCTGGATCAGGTGGGCGCGCAGGATCGCCTGCCGCGCGATATCGTCCGGCTCGATGCCCTGCCACAGCGCCAGGGCCTGCGCCGCGTCGCGTCGCGCTTCCTCGCCGCGCGGCCGCTGCAGCAGGTCGATGTCGGCGGAGCGCAGCAGCGCGTTGCAATAGGCGGTGCGCGCATTGAGCTGGGCGGGGTCGTGGCGGAACACGCGGTCGAGAATGCCGCGGCTGCCGGCGTCGAGCTGCAGCGCCCGCGCCAACTCGCCGCGCTTGAGCTGCAGCACGCCCAGGCGCGCCTGCACGGCACCGAGCCAGGCCTGCCATTCCAGGTTCTGCGGATCGTGCGCGGCCAGGCGCTGGTTGATGCCGTCGGCCTCGTCCCAGTCGCGCAGCGCGGCGTCGAAATCGCCGTCGGCCTCGGCCATGGCGCCGGAGTGTTCGAGAAAGCGTGACAGCGAGTACTGCCAGTCCATGTCGGCGGCATTGGCGGCCAGCTGGGTGCGGGCGTAGGCCACGGTCTGGGCATTGGCGGCGCGCGCGTCCTTGAGCCGGCCGAGGAAATAAAGCTCGTAGCCCTTCCACGCCAGCTCCTGGCCCAGCGAAACGGCCACGGTGCGCTGCTGCGGCGCCTCGCCGTGCAGCGCCTGCAGGTAGGCGATGGCGGCCTCGGTGTGGCGCAGCGCGGGCGCATAGTCGGCGGCGCCGATGTCCATCATCGCCAGCTGGTCCTCGGTGTCCGCCAGCTTCTCGCGCGCGGCGCGGCTGCCGCGGTCCAGCGCCAGCACCTGGTTCATGGTCTGGCCGAAGGCCTGGTAGTCGGCGCGCGCCGCCTGCGGCTGGCCGGCGTTCGTCTGCAGCTCGGCCGCAGCCGACAGCGCGTCGCCGAGCATGAACAGGTCATCGACGCTGCCGGGCTTGCGCCGCAGCTGCTCGCGCTGCAGCCGGATCGCCTCGTTGGCGGCGGCGATGCCGGCGCCGAGGTTGCCCTGCGCGCTGCGGATGCGGGCGATCTCCACCAGCGCGCGGGCGCGCGCCGCCTGCGCGCCGTCGGTGGCGCCGGCGCGGTCGAGGGTGTCGAAGTAGCCCATGGCCTTCTGCGCCACCGCGTCCAGCACGTCGAGACGGCCGACCGGCTGCAGCTTGTCGCGCAGGTCGCCGAGCATGAAGTTGATCAGGTCCTCGGCCTGCTGCTGGCGCTGCCGCGCCTCGTTGCGCGCGCGGTAGGCTTCCAGCGCCAGGCCGGCGGTGATCGCGGCGATGGCCAGCGCGGCGACGCTGACTGCGGCGAGCTGGCGGTGGCGGCGCTGCAGCTCGCGCTGGCGCAGCTCGTCGAAGCCCAGGCCGAGCAGCGCCGCGGCGATCTTCAGAAGCGCGTTGCGCCGGCCATCGCCGGACGGTCGCGCATCGGCGGCCAGGTGCTCCAGGGCCTGGCCGTCGTCGGTGCGCAGCAGCGCCGGCGGGAAGCAGTCCTAGCCGGGCGGGCCGCCCGGCTCGCCGCCGACGATCAGGCTGTAGATGGCGTGGCCGCGCCCGAGCGCGCGGAACTGGCGCACTTCCTCGTTGACCCAGCGCGAAGCGGCCGCGGCGGGGCTGCAGACGACGATCAGGCATTGCGAGTCGGCCAGCGCCTGGCGCAAGGTGCTGCCCAAGTCGCTGGAGGACGGCAGCTCGGTGCGGTCGCGGAACAGCTTGCCCAGCTTGGGCGGCAGCGGCTGCCCCTGGTGCAGCCGCCCGGCCAGGCGCTGCGGCACCCGGTAGCGCTCCAGCCGGCGTTGCAGCCAGGCGGCCCAGCGCGCATCGGCATGGCTGTAGCTGATGAAGCCGCGATAACGAAAGCTGCTGTCGCCCACCGCTGCCCCCTGAAAGACCGATGACCCGCCCATGCGGATCCATCCGCCTCTGCGCGCTGCCGCGAACCCTGCCTGGCGTGTTCCGCCGCCGCCCCGGCAGCGCACCCCCCGGCTGGTATTTTAAGGCAGCGATCCGCTTCGGGCGCGGCGGCAGCCGGGCTTGTTCAAATGGGCCCACAACGGCGCCGAGGCGGGGAACCGCAGGCCTTGCCCGGCTAGGGTCTGTTGACAATCATTGGGTCGCTGCGACGGAGGTCATTTTTGCGCAGCGCCTAGTCGGACAGGACGCGGCATGGTGATTCCATGCAAGTCCTGG
>CAYVKA010000129.1:0-9322 GCA_964451925.1 uncultured Nevskia sp.
GAACAGGCCGAACAGCACGCCGCCGATGATCACATTATGGAAGTGCGCCACCAGGAACAGGCTGTTATGCAGCTCGAAGTCCGCCGGCGGCACCGCCAGCAGCACGCCGGTCATGCCGCCGATGACGAAGGTGAACATGAAGCCCATGGTCCACAGCATCGGCACCTCGAAGCGGATGCGGCCGCGGTACATGGTGAACAGCCAGTTGAACATCTTCGCGCCCGTGGGGATCGAGATGATCATGGTGGTGATGCCGAAGAAGGAGTTGACGCTGGCACCCGAGCCCATGGTGAAGAAGTGGTGCAGCCACACCAGGTAGGACAGGATGGTGATGACCACCGTGGCGTAGACCATCGAGGCATAGCCGAACAGGCGCTTGCCGCTGAAGGTGGCGACCACTTCGGAGAACACGCCGAACGCCGGCAGGATCAGGATGTAGACCTCGGGGTGGCCCCAGATCCAGATCAGGTTGACGTACATCATGGCGTTGCCGCCGAAATCGTTGGTGAAGAAGTCGGTGCCGACGTAGCGGTCCAGCGACAGCAGCACCAGCACCGCGGTCAGCACCGGGAAGGCGGCGACGATCAGCACGTTGGTGCACAGCGCGGTCCAGGTGAACACCGGCATCTTCATCAGCGTCATGCCGGGGGCGCGCATCTTGACGATGGTCACCAGGAAGTTGACGCCCGACAGCAGCGTGCCGACGCCGGCGATCTGCAGCGACCAGATGTAGTAGTCGACGCCGACATCAGGGCTGTAGGCGATGCCCGACAGCGGCGGATAGGCCAGCCAGCCGGTGCGGGCGAACTCGCCGATGAACAGCGACACCATCACCAGGATGGCGCCGGCCACCGTCATCCAGAAGCTGAAGTTGTTGAGGAACGGGAAGGCCACGTCGCGCGCGCCGATCTGCAGCGGCGTGACGATGTTCATCAGCCCGACGATCATCGGCATGGCGACGAAGAAGATCATGATCACGCCGTGGGCGGTGAAGATCTGGTCGTAGTGGTGCGGCGGCAGGTAGCCGGCCGAGCCGCCGAAGGCGATGGCCTGCTGGATGCGCATCATCGCCGCGTCGGCGAAGCCGCGCAGCAGCATGATGGTGCCGAGCACCATGTACATGATGCCGATCTTCTTGTGGTCGACGCTGGTGAACCATTCGCGCCACAGGTAGCCCCACTTGCGGTGGTAGGTGATGGCGCCGAGCAGCGCGGTGCCCAGCACCGCCACCACGACGAAGGTGTAGACCAGGATCGGCACGTCATAGGGAATCGCGTCCCAGGTGAGGCGGCCGAAGAGGAAGTGCATCAGCTTGGATTGTTCGTGCATTCTGGTGATCTCGACGGATGCCGGACGCGGTCAGTGGCCCGCCGCGGGGCGCGCGGCGACGCTGGCCACAGGCGACCAGGCGGGGGCCGGGCCGGCGGCGCACAGCGCCAGCACGCCCGGCTGGCCGTAGCCGCGCTCGAAGCCGCGCGCGGCCTCGTCGGCGCGCGGCTGGTCGTATGCCAGGCGGCCGACGTTGTAGACGCCGGCCAGGCCGAGGCCGCCGCGGGCGTCGATCGCCATCATGTCGCGCTGGCACATCTTGTTGCGGTCGACGCACAGGTTGAGGATGGCGTCGTACAGGTCGGGCGCGACGTGGGCGTAGTGCCGCACCGGCTCGCGCAGGCTCGGGCGCTGCAGCACCAGGTAGTCGGCGCGCTCCAGCGAGCCGCCGCCGCCCTGCACCGTCTGCACCCACTGCGCAAAGTCGTCGCGGCTCATGCCGAGGAAGCGGAAGTGCATGTCGGAGAACCCGGCGCCGCTGTAGTTGGCGGAGAAGCCCTCATAGCTGCCCGGCTGGTTGATCACCGCGTGCAGCTGCGTCTCCATCGCCGGCATGGCGTAGATCTGCCCGGCCAGGGCCGGGATGAAGAACGAGTTCATCACCGACGACGAGGTGATCTGGAATTCCACCGGCACGTCCACCGGCGCCGCCAGCTCGTTGAGCGTGGCGAAGCCGTAGTCCGGGTAGATGAACAGCCACTTCCAGTCCAGCGCCACCACCTGCACGCGCAGCGGCTTGACGCCGGCCGGCAGCGGGCGCTCCTCGGCCAGGCGCGCCACCGGGCGGAACGGGTCCAGCGTGTGGGTGGCGATCCAGGTCATCGCGCCCAGCGCGATGATGATCAGCAGCGGCGCCGACCAGATCACCAGCTCCAGCGCGGTGGAGTGGTGCCACTCGGGATCGTAGTGGGCCTTGGTGTTGGACTGGCGGTAGCGCCAGCCGAACACCGCGGTGAGCGCCATCACCGGCACAATAATCAGCAACATCAACACCGTAGAGGCGATGATCAGATTGCGCTGCTGCATCGCGATGTCGCCGGAGGGGTGCAGCAGGACGGCGTTGCAGCCGCTCACCAGCAGAGCCAGCGGAAGCAGCAGCAAGCCGCGCAGGAATCTGGACCTCATGGCGCACTGTCGGAGTATGGTCGGGGCCGAGACTATAAGAACATCGGCCGGCTTCCGCGATTGGACGTTTTGTCCAATGGCGCAGGGCGCTGATTCCATGCGACTGTTCCTTCCGGACGGGCGACCCTGAGCCTGGAATCCAAGCGGCCGGCCCTGTCCGGCATTGTGAAATGCCTGCGGTCGTCCCTATAGTAGCCCAGGCCAAAGCATCAAGGTACGCCGAGAACACCATGTCCGTAGCCCATCACGATCCGGCCGCCAGCGGCGCGCTGCAGGCCCAGCCCACCTACGGCGCCGACGAGAAGATCGCGCCCGGCGAGATCGCCATAGGCGTGATCATCGGCCGCATTTCGGAGTTCTTCGACTTCTTCGTTTTCGGCATCGCCTCGGTGGTGGTGTTCCCGGCGGTGTTCTTCCCCTTCGCCTCGCCGCTGACCGGCACGCTGTATTCGTTCCTGGTGTTCTCCTTCGCCTTCATCGCGCGCCCGGTCGGTTCGCTGACCTTCAGGATCATCCACCAGCGCTACGGCCGCGGCACCAAGCTGACCATCGCGCTGTTCCTGCTCGGCACCTCCACCGCCGGCGTCGCCTTCCTGCCCAGCTACGCCGAGATGGGCAAGACCGCCATCGTGCTGCTGGCGCTGCTGCGCATCGGCCAGGGCCTGGCCGTCGGCGGCAGCTGGGACGGCCTGCCCTCGCTGCTGGCGCTGAACGCGCCGCAGAACAAGCGCGGCTGGTACGCCATGATCCCGCAGCTGGGCGCGCCGATCGGCTTCATCATCGCCACCGGCCTGTTCGCCTTCCTGATCCTCAGCATCAGCGCCGAGGACTTCAACAGCTGGGGCTGGCGCTACCCGTTCTACGTCGCTTTCGCCATCAACGTGGTGGCGCTGTTCGCCCGCCTGCGCCTGGTGGTCACGCCCGAATTCACGCACCTGCTGAAATCGCGCGAACTGGAGCCTTCGCCGCTGGGCGAGCTGTTCAAGACCCAGGGCGCCAACATCGCGCTCGGCGCCTTCGCGCCGCTGGCCAGCTACGCGCTGTTCCACATGGTGACGGTGTTCCCGCTGTCGTGGATCCTGCTGTTCACGCACCAGTCGATGGGCCAGTTCCTGGTGGTGCAGATCATCGGCGCCGCCCTGGCCATCCCCTGCATGATCCTGTCCGGCAAGATCGCCGACCGCTACGGCCGCCGCGTCACGCTGGGCATCGGCGCAGTGCTGATCGCGGTGTACAGCGGCTGGACGCCGGTGCTGCTCTCGGGCAGCACCACCGGCGGCTATGTCTTCATCCTGGCCGGCTTCGCCCTGCTCGGCTTCTCCCACGCGCAGGCGGCGGGCGCGGTCAACTCCAGCTTCCTCAGCCGCTACCGCTACAGCGGCGCGGTGCTGACCTCCGATTTCGGCTGGCTGGCCGGCGCCGCGTTCGCGCCGCTGGTGGCGCTGGAACTGGCGGTGCACCTGGGCGTGGGCTATGTCGGCCTGTACCTGCTGTCCGGCGCGCTGTGCACGCTGGCGGCGCTGCGCGTCAACCACAGCCTCGAAATGCGCGACGAGTGAGGCGCTAGCAGCAAGCGCCGCCGCTCGAGCAGCGGCGCCCGGCGGTCATACAAAACCACGGCCCACTCTTCAGGGAACATGGTCTGTTGCCTTCTCTCCGCAACCGGCGTAGATTCCAGACCCGTCGCGCGAGCCCGCGCGCCTTGAGATTGAATGTGCTGATTCAGTCGCCCACTGCCGTCCGCACCGTGCCGCTCGATTGCGGCATGCGTGTCTTGCGCGGGACGCCTGTCTGACCCCAGTCATCTGAAATGACCGCAGGAAGACCGGCGCGATGCCGGTCTTCCGTGAATGCTCTCGACGCCCCGGAAGCCGCTTCCGGGGCGTTTTGTTTTGGGGTCTGAACGAATCACATTGAAGAGGTGGCAAATGTCCAAGCTGACCAACCGCTGGCTGGCCCTCTACGTGCTGTGCCTGGGTGTGCTGATGATCGTGCTGGACAGCACCATCGTCACCGTGGCGCTGCCCTCGATCCAGGCCGACCTGGGGTTCTCCGGGTCCTCGCTGGTGTGGGTGCTGAATGCCTACATGCTCACCTTTGGCGGTTTCCTGCTGCTGGGCGGGCGGCTGGGGGATCTGTACGGCAACCGCAGGCTGTTCCTGCTCGGCCTGGGCTTGTTCACGCTCGCCTCGCTGGCCTGCGGGCTTTCGACCACGCCGGTGCTGCTGGTGGCGGCGCGGTCGGTGCAAGGGCTCGGCGGGGCGGTGGTCACCGCCGTGGCGCTGGCGTTGATCATGAACCTGTTCCCGGAGCCGGCGGACCGCGCCAAGGCGATGGGCGTCTACGGCTTCATCTGCTCCGTCGGCGGCAGCCTCGGAGCGCTGCTCGGCGGCTTCCTGACCGGGGCGCTGAACTGGCACTGGATCTTCCTGGTCAATCTGCCGATCGGCGTGGCGGTGTACGCGCTGTCGCTGCCGCTGTTGCCGCGCGAAGCGGCGGCGGCGCAGGGACGGCGGCTCGACCTGGCCGGCGCGCTCAGCGTCACCGGCGGCCTGATGCTGGCGGTATACGCCGTGATCGACGGCAACCGCGCCGGCTGGGGCTCGGCGCAGACGCTGGCGCTGCTGCTGGCGGCGGCGCTGCTGATCGGCGCGTTCCTGGCGATCGAGGCGCGGGTGCGCGATCCGCTGGTGCCGCTGCGCCTGTTCCGCCTGCGCAGCGTCGCCACCGCCAACCTGGTGGGCGTGGCCTGGGCGGCGGGCATGTTCGCCTGGTTCGTGCTGTCGGCTTTGTACCTGCAGAAAGTTCTGGACTACTCGCCGCTGCAAGTGGGCCTGGCCTTCGTGCCGGCGGACCTGATCATGGCTGCGTTCTCACTGGGCCTGTCGGCGCGGGTGGTGTTGCGGTTCGGCATCCGCGGCCCGCTGTGGATCGGCTTGTCTCTGGCCACGGCGGGGCTGGCGCTGTTCGCGCGGGCGCCGCTGCACGGCAGCTTCCTGGTCGACGTGCTGCCGAGCATGCTGCTGCTGGGCCTGGGCGCGGGCCTGGCGTTCAACCCGGTACTGCTGGCGGCGATGAGCGATGTCGCGGCGGACGAATCGGGCCTGGCCTCGGGCGTGGTCAACACCTCGTTCATGATGGGCGGAGCGCTGGGGCTGGCGCTGCTGGCCAGCCTGGCGGACGCCCGCACCGCACAACTCGGCAGCGGCGGCGCCGAAACGCTGGCGGCGCTCAACGGCGGCTACCATCTGGCCTTCCTCCTCGGCGCCGGCCTGACCGGCGCGGCGGCACTGCTCGGCGCGGTGCTGTTGCGGGCCAAGCCGGCGGAGGGCGGCAGCGGGGCGGTGTCGACGGCGCCGGCGGCCGAGGGGTAGCAGGCCTCCGCCACCACCGCGCCGCTGCAACTGCGCTACGATCCGCCGTGACTGGAACTCATCCCGTGAGTGCTCCTCTCCCCGCGCGAGCGGGGAGAGGAAATTCGCGAGACCCCATATAAAACGCCCGGAGGACCGCCGCTTCATGGACTACGACGTCGTCGACGCCAGCATCTCGCCCACCGGGCGCCTGGACATGCTGTCCAAGTCCGAGGTGAACCAGCTGCTCGACACCAGCCAGGGCGGCCTCTATCAGATGCTGCGCCGCTGCTCGCTGGCGGTGCTCAACAGCGGCGGCTTCCTCGATGACGGACAGGAGCTGCTGCAGCGCTACGCCAGCTTCCAGATCACGCTGCTGCAGAACGAGCGCGGCGTGCGCCTGGCGCTGAAGGACGCTCCGGCGGTGGCCTTCGTCGATGGCCACATCATCAAAGGCATCAACGAGCACCTGTTCTCGGTGCTGCGCGACATCATCTACGTCAGCAACGAGATCAGCGGCAACCCGCGCTTCAACCTGCAGACCGGCGAAGGCGTCACCGACGCGGTGTTCCACATCCTGCGCAACGCCAACATCCTGCGGCCGCAGCCCCACCCCAACCTAGTGGTGTGCTGGGGCGGCCACTCGATCCCGCGCCACGAATACGACTACACCAAGCTGGTCGGCTACGAGATGGGCCTGCGCGGGCTGGACATCTGCACCGGCTGCGGCCCGGGCGCGATGAAGGGGCCGATGAAGGGCGCCGCCATCGGCCACGCCAAGCAGCGCCTCGGCACCGGCCGCTACCTGGGCATCACCGAGCCGGGCATCATCGCCGCCGAGTCACCCAACCCGATCGTCAACGACCTGGTGATCATGCCGGATATCGAGAAGCGCCTGGAGGCCTTCGTCCGCACCGGACACGCCATCGTGGTGTTCCCCGGCGGTGCCGGCACCGCCGAAGAGATCCTCTACCTGCTCGGCATCCTGCTGCACCCGGATAACGCCGAGCTGCCGTTCCCGCTGATCTTCACCGGCCCGGAGCGCTCGGCCGACTACTTCCGCCGCATCCACGAGTTCATCGGCCGCACCCTCGGGCCGCGGGCGCAGTCGCTGTACCAGATCATCGTCGACGACCCGGAACAGGTGGCGCGCGAAGCGGTGAAAGGCGTGCGCCGCGTGCGCGAATTCCGCAAGCGGCGCGAGGACGCCTACTATTTCAACTGGCTGTTGAAGGTGGCGCCGGAATTCCAGAAGCCGTTCGCGCCGACGCACGAGAACATGCGCAGCCTGGAGCTGCACCGCGACCAGCCGCCGCACCAGCTCGCCGCCAATCTGCGCCGCGCCTTCTCCGGCATCGTCGCCGGCAACGTCAAGGAAGCGGGCATCCGCGCGGTGGAGCAGCGCGGCCACTTCGAGATCCACGGCGAGGCGGCGGTGATGGAGCCGATGGACGAGCTGCTCAAGTCCTTCGTCGCGCAGCAACGCATGAAGCTGCCGGGCAAGGAATACGTGCCCTGCTACCGGGTGGTGCGTTAGTCCGCACGACCCGCAAGGTTGCGCTTAGTGGCTCTGCAGCTCGCAGCGCACCCGCCCCTGCGCGAAGGTGACGGATTGCGGCCGGGATGCCTGGTCGAAGGCCATCAGGTCTTCGCAGGACACCTTGGCCGGCCTGGCCACGGTGCGCTCGGAAACGCGCTGGAGCGTGGCGACACGGGCGGGCTGCGAAGACTGTTTCGTGGCCACGCGCTGCTCCGCCATGGCGGAGCCGCTGACGAGCAGGCTCATCGCGACCAGGGCTGTAAGGGATTTCAACATTGACGACCTCGGCTGCCCCACGTTGACGGGAAGATGCGCGGACAACGGGGGCTTGCCAGCGCAACAGTGACCGGATGCAAAACAATCAGCCGGTGTCAGTGCCCGCTACGCTACCGGGACAGGGCGGGCAAACCGGATCGGTGCCGATGGACGGCCGATTTGTCGCGGTCGGCCGGAGGCGGCAGCGCCCGCCGCCCGCTGTAGCCGGCGGTTTTCACGGCGGCGTATCGCCTGGCCGCACGCCGGGGCACCGACGCCGCGCGTTTCGCCGGCCGCCATGCCGATCGGTATAGAAACGGTAATCTTCCGGTACAGTTCGCGGCGCGGCGCCGCACCCGCGTGGCGCCCGACTTTCAAAGCAGAATCAAGGCGTAAGCTCCGAAAGCACAGGTGGCGACTCAGTCACGGCACAGTCATGAGGCAGTCATGAGCGGTTTCTAGATTTGACGCGACCTCAACGGAGTGAGCGCATGAACCATCTGAAGGTGGCTGTTCCATTGGCGGCCGCGTGCTTCCTCGGCGCCTGCGGCAACGACAATTCCTCTTCTTCCCCCAGCGGCAACGGCATCGCGGTGCCGGCCTCGGTGCAGGCGGCGCAGAGCGGCTACAAGATCTCGGTGTTCGCGCAGGCGCCCGGCACGCTACGCCCGGACGACCTGCTGCAGATGGGCAGCACCGTGTTCGCGGTGCTGCAGGACAACAACAACAACCCCGACGGCACCAATGCGCCCGGCACCACGCCGCAGAGCAAGGTGATCGAATACGATCTCAGCGGCAACGTGCTGCAGACCTTCAACGTACCCGGCCATCCCGACGGCCTGCTGGCCTACAACGCCAACACCGTGTGGGTCAGCACCAACGAGGACGCCAATCCCGAGCTGATCATCATCAACACCAGCACCAACGCCGCGCAGGTGCTGACCTCCGACGCAGCGACGCTGCCGCACGGCGGCGGCCTGGACGACCTCAAGCTGGTCAACGGCACGGTCTACGCCAGCGCCTCCAATCCCGGCACCGGCGCGCCCGCGGCGGGCCAGACCTACTCCACCGACGGCAGCGGCGCCACCGCCGAGTTCGGCGTCAGCACCTCGCCGGCGGTGTATGCGGTGACGCTGAACAGCGACGGCAAGACCTTCCACGTCAGCCCGGCCCTGACGTCGGGCAGCGCCGCCACGCTGCTGCCGGGCAGCACCGCGGTGACGCTGAACATGACCGATCCGGACTCGTCCGCAGTGGACCCGGCCGGCGACCTGGTGATCGACAGCCAGCAGGACTCGGAGCTGGTGTTCGTGTCCAAGATCGGCAGCAGCGGCCAGGCGGTGACGGTGCTGCCGCTGACGCTGTACGGCAATCCCTGGCCGGTGGACGACACGCGCTGGTCGCCGGCCTCCGGCAGCTCCTTCATGCTGCTGTCGGACAACAAGGCGCAGCTGATCTACCGCATCGACGCCGCCGCCGGCTTCACGCCCAGCACCGCCTACAGCGCCGGCCAGGGCACGCTGCTGCAGACCAACATCAGCACCGGCGCAATGACGCCGGTCTACGTCGGCATGAACACGCCGCACGGCCTGATCTTCGTCTCCAACTAGGGCCTGTTGACCGACCCTAGGGAACCTCTGAACAAGTCCCGGGCCGGGGGGTGGCGCGCCGGGTGGGGCCGGGGCGGGGGGCGCGGGGGGGGGGGGGGGGGGGGGGGGGG
>CAYVKA010000130.1:0-9190 GCA_964451925.1 uncultured Nevskia sp.
GCTGCGCAAAAATGACCTCCGTCGCAGCGACCCAATGATTGTCAACAGACCCTAGACCCGCGCGGCCGCCGCGCCTATTTGCCGGTGAGCTGCTGGATGATCAGCGGCCGCGCCGCGTTCCACATCGACAGCCCGGTCGGCACGTCCTGGTCGATCAGCACGATGGCGCCGTAGCCCAGCCCGTTGTCGATCCATGGACAGGTGCCGTAGAGGCCGGGGTCGCTCAGTTCCGGGCCGGTGCTGCCCGGGTACAGCCCCGGGCTGGACAGCCACAGCCCCAGGCCGTAACCCGGGTAGTTCTGCGCCTGCCCCGCCGGGAACGGCGTGTAAGCCACCGGCAGGCCCTGGATCTGGTTGGTCTCCAGCGCGGTGACGCTGGACGCCGACAGCACCCGGACGCCGTTGTACAGTCCACTGCCCTGCAGCATGCGCAGGATGGCGACGTAGTCGGCGGCGTCGCTGACCGCGCCGCCGGCGATGCGCGGATTGGTGACCAGCGCCGCCGGGCCGTAGCTGAAGGTGGTCAGCCCCAGCGGCTGGGCGATGGCGGCGCTGAAGAAGGCCTGCCAGTTCTGCTGCGACAGCACCGTGGCGACGTAGCCCGCCACCTGGTAGTCGGCGCCGCCATAGTTGAACTCCGCCCCCGGCTGTGACACCAGCGCGGTGTTGGCGATGTCCTGCGCGCACTGCTGCAGCGTGGTGGAGGTCTCCTGCGAGATGCACACAGGGTTGCCGCTGTCGCCCAGGCCAGGCAGGCCGGAGGTGTGCGACAGCAGCATGCGCACGGTGATGGCGGCCTTGTCCGCCGGCCAGACCACGCCGCTGCCGGCCAGGTAGGCCGCCACCGGCGTGTCGAGGTTGAGCTTGCCGCTGTCCACCAGCGTCAGGATCGCGGCGGCCGCCGGCATTTTCGACGACGAGGCCAGCTTGATCACCGAAGACAGCGTCTGGTTGCCGCCGGCGCGGCTGTAGAGCGGCCCGGACTTGTTGTACAGCATGAAGCTGTAGCCGCCGACCGTGCCGCTGGGCGGCGCGCTGGCGCTGGACAGGTAGCCGTCGAGCGTGCCGCCGAGCTGGCTCCAGTTGTAACTGACGCTGCCGCTGCTGGAGCCGCTGCCGGACGACGAGGAGGAGCCGCTGCTGGAGGAAGAGCCGGACGAGGTGCCGGCGCCCGATGACGACGACGAGCCACCCGAGGAACCGGACGACGAGCTGGACGACGCGCCCGAGGAGGAGCCGGAGGACGACGAGCCGCCGCCCGACGAGGACGAGGACGAAGACGAAGACGAAGACGAAGAAGACGACGACGAGCTGCCACCCGAGGAACTGGACGAGGCGCCGCCGGCGGTGGCGACGCAGGCTTCGTAGACATTCACCTGCCCCAGCACGGAGGCGAGGCTGCCGTCGGCGATCTGCACGGCATTGAACGGCTTGGTGGCGGTGAAGCCGATGAACGATGACTTGGGGCTGGCCAGCAGCGTCAGCAGATCCAGCCGCAGCGGCGCGGCGGCGCTGGCGCCGGCCGTGTCCTGCGCCTGGCCGTTGAGGAAGGTGTTGATGCTCAGGTTCTGCAGCAGGTCCAGCGTCAGCAGCTCGCCCGGGTTGGACGCGACGAAGCCCACCAGCCGGCCCGCGGCATAGGACGTGCTGTTGTCGGTCACCGTCAGCGACAAGGCATCGACCAGCCCCACCGGGGTGTTGAGGCTGGCATAGTCGAGCAGATCCTGGTCCACCACGTTGCCGGCGCCGCCCACCGAGCAGCCGGCGCAGACGCCGCCGACGGTGGTGCTGACCGTGGCGGCCGGCGCGATCAGGGCCTGTGTCGGCACCAGCGCCCCGGAAGCGTTCTTGACGCCGCAGTCGGCCGCCGCCGGCGTGGCGGTGGCGTCGAACAGGCTGGCCGCCGCCGTGGCGGCGCTGCCGCCGCTGGCGCTGCAGCTGATGCTGTAGGTATAGATGCTGGCGTTCGCCGGGGCGGTCAGCGTCAACGTGCCGCCGCCGGCCGCGACGGTGCCGCTCCAGGCGGAGTCGCCGGCGGTATTGGACGCGGTGCAGGAGGTGCTGCCGGCCGGGCTGCTGTAGTGCAGGCTGAAGCCCTGGCCGGTGCTGACCGAGGCGGGGCTGAGTGTGATCGCGGCATTGCCCGGCACCGCGGCGGCGCCGGACGAGGAAGCGCCGCCGCTGCCGCCGGACGAGGACGCCCCGCCGGCGCCGCTGGACGAAGCGGCGCCGCTGCTGGACGACGCCGTGCCGCTGCTGGACGATGCGGCGCCACCGGACGAGGAGGCTCCGCTGCTGCCGCCGGAGGAAGCGCCGCTGGAGGAGGTTCCGGAAGAGGAGGCCCCGCTGCTGCCGGAGCCGGCGGAGCCGCCGCTGCTGTTGGAGCAGGCGGCCAGAACCAGGCAGGCCGTCAGCAGGCAGGCGGGCGCGCCGCGCGAAAACGATGGGCTGGCTGGACCACGCATGACGACTCCCCTGAGCCGGCCGCGGCCGCACGGCATGTGCGGCTGCCGGACCTTGTGTTGTTTGCTGGCAGCATACGCCCAGTGCGTGCCCGATCCAACCGTTTCGCGGCACTGCGGCAAAAAAGCCGGCACCGCCGTCCCAATGATCTGGATCAATACGCTAGGACCGGGTGGCGGCATACGATGCCTGCATGTCGTCGGCGGCGCAGGCCGTGCGACCCGATCAACCCCGCAGCGCCCTGGGAGGCCCTATATGCCATTGTCCAACGCCGTTGTCCGCCTCGGCCAGCATCAGGCCGAAGTCGTCGAGTTCGACGCCAGCCACGTTTCCGCCCACCACCTGGGCGAACACACCCATTACACCCGCCAGCACAACAGCGGCGTGCGCACCGAGCACGAGTTCCACAGCGAGGTGTGCCAGTCCCTGGCCGGCATCCCGCAGGTGCTGATCACCGGCTCGCACACCGGCCTGGCGGCGTTCCGCCACTATGTCGAGAAGCATCGCCCGGCACTGCAGCCGCAGATCATCGGCTGGGAAATCGTCGATCACCCGACCGAAAAGCAGCTGGTGGCTTTCGCCCGCGACTACCTGGTCAAGCACGCCCGCATGGCCACGCCGGCGGCCTGAAGCAGCTCCAGCGCTCCGCGCCGAGGCTAGGCGGAGCGCTGCCCTGCGAGGTTCGCGGGGCCCAGGCGCTTGCCCATCCGCACCAGCGGGATGCGCAGGCCGGCTTGCGTCGGCGCCTCGAAGCGTTCGATGTCCTCGTAGCCGCAGGCGCGGTACAGCGGCTCGCCGCCCATGGTCGCCGCCAGTTCCACCCGGCTGAAGCCTTCCGCCGCGGCCGCCTGCTCGCATAGCGCCAGCACCAGGCGGCCGACGCCGCGGCGCGCGAAAGCCGGGCTGGTGTACATGGCCCGCACCCGCGCCGGCTGGGTGCGCGGGTCGAGCAACGCGGCGTCGCGTCCGGCGCTGTGGTTGCCGCCGAACAACGTCGCCCGCCGGCTCCAGCCGCCGCAACCCGCCAGCTCGCCGCCGCACTCGACCACGAAGTAGGTGGCGTCGTCGATCAGCTGCGTATCCAGCCCCATGATCTCGAACGAGGCCTCCACCGCCGCCGGCGGCAGGAACTGCGGCAGCAGGCCGCGGATCGACGCCGCCATCAGCGGCTCGATCGCCGGAATGTCCCGGCGCAGCGCCAGGCGGTGGCTCAATGGAGCGGACATGAAGGCGGGCTCCACGCGCTTACTTGAACGGCACCACCGACACGCTGTTCATCGGCGAGCCTTCCACGATCTTGGTCGAATAGCCCAGGTACACCAGCACGCCGCGCCGCTTGTCGATGAAGCGCCGCACCGTGGTTTTCTTGAAGATGATCGAGGTGCGCTCGCTGAACACATCCGCATCCTGCGGCAGGCCGTCCGGCAGGCTCACCGGCCCGGCGGCGGCGCAGGAGATGGAGAAGCGCGAAGGGTCTTCCGCCAGGCCCAGCGCGCCTGAGTACCCGCCGGTACGGGCCTGGCTCAGGTAGCAGGTGACGCCCGGCACCGCCGGGTCCGGGTAGGCGGTGACGCAGATCTTGTCGTTGGGGCTGGCCAGGCGGAAGGTGGTGCTGACGCAGCCCACCTCCTCCGGCGCGCTGTCGCCGCCGCCGGCGCAGGCCGGCAGCGCCGGCAGCAACAGCAGGCCGAGCAGCAGGCTCAGCAGCGGAGCCCCCAGCAGCAGGCGAATCTTCATCATGCGGTCTCCCGGGGCCGGCCGCGGAGTTGCGCCGGCAAACGGCGCCAAGGATAAGGCCTGCGGCGGCGCGATGGCGATCCCGATCGGCCTTCGCCAACCGTATTTTTTCCTAAATGGGGGACGGTCCGCACTCATCCACTCAGATGAGGCTTGGCCCCCGCCGCGGCGGCATAGTGCGGTTCACCAGCAAGGCATCGCATCGTCCGGAGGGGGACGCAGCCGATGGCGGGCACCAAAGACTTCGCGCCGATCATCCTGTCCTACGCGCTTTGCCTGGCGGCGGGCGCCGCCGTGGTCTACGCCGCGCCGCTGGCGGCGCCCTGGGACGTGTTCGCCGCCGACGTGGTGGCGACGCTGGTGATCTTCGGCTTCAGCCGCGCCTACCGCAATTCCAGTTTCTACGATGCCTACTGGAGCGTGATCCCCCCGCTGCTGGTGCTGTACTGGATGTGGCGCCACCCGGGCAGCGAAGGTGATCCGCGCGTGCTGCTGGCGGGCGCCCTGGTGTGGCTGTGGGCGATCCGCCTCACCGCCAACTGGTCGCTGCACTGGGGCGGCCTGGGCCACGAGGACTGGCGCTACCCCCTGGTGCGCGCCCGCGCCGGCAAGGCGGCGCTGCTGGCCGACCTGTTCGGCATCCATCTGTTTCCGACGCTGCAGGTGTTCCTCGGCTGCCTGCCGGTCTACGCGCTGATCCGCCACGGCGGCGCGCCCCTGGGCTGGCTCGACGCGCTGGCCCTGGCGGTGACGCTCGGCGCCATCGCCATCGAAACCGTCGCCGACCTGCAGCTGCACGCCTTCATCGCGCGGCGCCAGCCCGGCGCCTTCATGCGCAGCGGCCTGTGGGCCTGGTCGCGCCATCCCAACTACTTCGGCGAACTGTCCTTCTGGTGGGGCCTGATGCTGTTCGGCCTGGCGGCGGCGCCGGCGCAATGGTGGTGGATCGTGCCCGGCGCCTTGGCCATGACGGCGATGTTCGTCTTCGCCAGCATCCCGCTGATGGACCAGCGCAGCGTCGAGCGGCGCCCCGCCTACCGCGAACACATGCGCCAGGTATCCGCCCTGGTGCCCATGCCGCCACGTGGCTAGGAGATAAACATGCACCGGCAATGGAACCGCTTCTTCGCCCTGCTGCTGCGCGACGGCCTGATCGTGCTGCTGACGCTGGCGCTGTGGCTGGCCACGCTCAACCTGGGCCAGCCGCACGACCTGCCGTCGCTGGCGCTGCACCTGGTCACGGCGCTGCTGACCGTGTCCGTCGGCTACCTGCTGCACGAATGGGGACACCTGGCCGGCGCCTGGATCGCCGGCGGCCACTTCGTGCTGCCGGCCAGCATCGGCGAAAGCCCGTTCCTGTTCCGCTTCGACAACGTGCGCAGCAGCCGCGCGCAGTTCATCGCCATGTCGCTCGGCGGTTTCGCCTCCAGCATCCTGGTGGTGGTGTTCCTCGCCGCGGCGCTGCCGCGCGCGTTGCCGGCCAGCTGGATCGCGCTGGGCCTGGTCGGCGTGGGCGTGCTCGCCACCTTCGTCATCGAGGTGCCGATGTTCCTCGGCGTGGTGCGCGGCGGGCCGATGCCCACCGGCGCCGCCTTCGTCTCGTCGCCCGGCACACCACAGGACCACGCCGGAGCGGGCAGCGGCAGCGCGCTTTAGGGTGGCGGTGCGCGTCCGCGCCAGCCAGGCGCCGCCGCAAGGCCACCCGCCCCGCGGCGCCGCACCTACGCCAGCGGGCTGGCGGCCTCGGCGCTTTTCTGCTGCAGCAGCTGCCCGCGCACGAACTGGATGTGCTGGCGCAGGATGTACAACTGGTTGGCGTAAGCGCCCGGCATCTTGCCACTGATGGTGGCCTTTTCGATCTCGTCGAGGCGGTCGACCATGGCGGCGCGTTCGTCCGGCGTCATCGGCTGCAGCACCGTGCGCTCCAGTGCCATCAGCTCGCCGTAGCGGCGGTAGATGCGGCTGTTGATGCGCCAGCCGTACAGCGCCGGCACCACGCGCAGGCCCGGCACCAGCACCACCAGCACCGGCACCAGGACCACCAGGATGCGGTCGAGCAGGCTGGCCAGCCAGAACGGCAGGAAGCGGTAAGCGAAGCTCTTGCCCGACTTGTAGTAGCGCGTGGCGTCGTCGCTGATCGGGTAGTCGTGCGGCAGCGGCGCCGGGAACTCGCCGGCGCCCTGCAGCAGCGTGGGCCGGCCGTTCACTTCCTTGGCCGCCTCGATCAGCAGGTCGGACAGCGCCGGGTGCAGGTCCGAGTGCGCCACCAGTTCCACCGTCGGCGCCAGCATGGCGATCGGCGTCGCCGGCAGGTTGTCGCCCAGGTCGAAGGCGCCGGGTGGCAGGTCGAGCTTGCTCAGGTAGCGGAAGCGGCGCACGTAGGCGTCGGCCTGCGGGAAGTCGAACAGGCGGATGCCGTCGGCGTGCAGCATGTCGCGGATGCCGCTCGGCGAGGCGGAGTCGCCGGCCAGGAAGATGGCCTCCACCTGGCGCGCATCCAGCGCCTTGATGGCGGCGTCGCCCTGCAGGTCGAGCAGCGGCGTGGCGCCGCCCGGCTCGATCTCGTTGGCCTTGAGCAGCGCCAGGGCGAGGAAGCGGGTGCCGCTGCCCTCGCTGCCGATGGCGATGCGCTTGCCTTTGAGCTGCGACAGCCGCGTCAGCGGCTGCGCGCTGCGGTAGAAGATGGTCAGCGGCTCGTAGAACACGCTGCCCAGCGACACCAGGTCGCTGGTGTCGCCGTCCACCGTCACGCCGCCCTGCACGAAGCCGACGTCGACGCCGGAGTCCGCCGCCGTCAGGCGCTGCAGGTTCTCCTGCGAACCGCGCGAGGACTGCACCACCAGCTTGATGCCGTTGCGCGCCAGCACCTTCTGATAGCGCTCGGCCACGCTGCGGAAGGTGCTGCCGTACGGCCCGGCGCTGATGGTCAGCGTGCTCGGCGGCGCGGGCCGCACGAAATGCAGCGCGATGAACACCGCCGCCACGCTGATCAGCAGCACCGGCCCCAGGGTGGCGGCCAGGTCGCGCCAGGACACGCGCGGGATCGGCGGGATCTTGCGCAGCAGGCGCAGCGCCGCCACCTCGCGCCGGGGCTTGCTGCCGTTCGCTTCGGTGGCTTCGGTGGGCTCGGTCGGCTCGGTCACTACGGCATCCCTTCCATGAATGAACGGTGCGGCCGGCGGCGCATCGCCGCCCGGCCGCGGCCGATTATCACACGGAGGCGCCCCTGCCTGGCTCCAGCCTGGCCCATGCCTGGCCCATGCCGAAGCTTTAGAATGGCGCCCCCGCTCCGCGATACACCCGCTATGCAGATTGCCCTGGCGCCAATGGAAGGTCTGGTCGACGAAGTGCTGCGCGAACTGCTCAGCGGCGTCGGCGGCATCGACTGGTGCGTCAGCGAGTTCGTGCGCGTCAACGACACGCTGTTGCCGCCGCACTGCTTCCAGCGGCTGGCGCCGGAGCTGGCGCACGGCGCGCGCACCCGCGCCGGCACGCCGATGCGCCTGCAGCTGCTCGGTTCCGACCCGTCCTGCCTGGCCGAGAACGCCGCGCTCGCCTGCACCCTCGGCGCGCCGGTGATCGACCTCAACTTCGGCTGCCCGGCGCGCACCGTGAACAATTCGCGCGGCGGCGCCGTGCTGCTGAAGGAGCCGGAGCTGCTGCACGCCATCGTGCGCGCGGTGCGCCGCGCGGTGCCGCAGGCGATCCCGGTGACGGCCAAGATGCGTCTGGGCTTCGACCATCCGGATGGCGCGCTGGACTGCGCCCGCGCGCTGGCCGAGGGCGGTGCCGCGCAGCTGGTGGTGCACGCCCGCACCAAGGCCCAGGGCTACCAGCCGCCGGCGCACTGGGAATGGGTGGCGCGGGTGCAGGACGCGGTGCGGGTGCCGGTGTACGCCAACGGCGAGGTGTGGTGCCTGGACGACTGGCGCCGCTGCCGCGCCGTCAGCGGCGTGGAGGACATCATGCTCGGCCGCGGCCTGGTGGCGCGCCCGGACCTGGCGCTGCAGATCGCCGCCGCGCGGCAGGGCCTGCAGCCGGTGCCGATGGGCTGGGACGATGTGCTGCCGCTGCTGCGCGAGTTCTGGCGCCTGGTGCGCCTCAAGCTGACGCCGCGCTATGCGCCGGGCCGCCTGAAGCAGTGGCTCAACTGGCTCGGCCGCAGCTATCCGCAAGCCGCGGCGCTGTTCGTGGCGGTGCGGCGCGAAAACGACTGCGCGGTGCTCGACCGCTGGCTGGAAGCGCTGGCGCCGCCGGCGGCGGACGCGCCGGCGCAACGCCTGGCGGCCTGAGCGGCCCCCTCGCTGCCGACAGCGCCACGCGCGGCGCTGCCCCCTCTCTCGCTCGCCGGGTCGCCGGCGCCGTGATGACGCGCCTCAGGCTTTCCGCGCTGATCGCCGCTTGCCCACCGGTGGCAAGGGCCAGCTGCGCGTTTGCGCCCATTGCAGCTTGGCCGCGCGGCGCAGGCGCTTCAGTGCGTACTCGGCGGCCGAGGCCGCGGCGCGGTCCGGAAAAGCCTGCGCCGCCAGGATGCGCAGCGGCGGATTGGCCCGCGTGTACTTGGCGCCGGTGCCGCGCAGGTGCTGCTCGAAACGCAGCTCCGGGTCCGGGCTGATGCCGGCGTAGAGCTTGCCGCCGGTGCATTCCAGCAGGTACAGCAGCCAGGGGCGCGGTGTTCTGGCGGGCTTGAGGGTGGAGGCGGTCATGGCGCGCGTCAGTGTGCCGCAAGCGGGCACCGCCGTGCCGCCCTCCCGGGCTCGCGGCCTAGCCAGTGTGATGGCTCGAAAATTCGTAGGGAGGGGCCAGCGGCGCCGCTGGTGGCTCGATACACCGCGCTGCGCGCGGCACTCGCCACGAACGGGCTTCTAGTGATTCAGCGGACTTCGGAGACACCACGCTAGGGTCTGTTGACAATCATTGGATCGCTGCGTTGCAGCTCCCCGCCTTTTATAACAGCGGGCGCGTCAGGCAAGGCGGAGGACCTGGCCAT
>CAYVKA010000131.1:0-9093 GCA_964451925.1 uncultured Nevskia sp.
TATTCCACCGTGAAGGCAATGTTGACGTTGTTGGGACCGGCTGTCACTACGGTGGAGGAGGGCCCCGTGGGGAAAGTCACTCCCGAAGCGTAGCCAGCCGCGCAAAGAGCGGCCGATCCGCGTGCCCAAAAGCGGGCGCGGCGCGGCGGCGGAGCGCGGCGGCAGCGCCGAGCCGGCGGCCGCCGTGAATGTGCGCAAGGTGACGGTTTCGGCCGGCGAGGCGGGGCAGCGCATCGACAATTTCCTGCTCAAGCGCCTGCCGGGCGTGCCCAAGTCGCATGTCTACCGCCTGCTGCGCTCCGGCCAAGTGCGGGTCGCCGGCGGCCGCGCCAAGCCCGAGCGCAAGCTGGTCGAAGGCGAGGAAGTGCGCATCCCGCCGGTGCGGGTGGCCGAGCGCGGCACCCCGGTGCGGGCGCCGGACGCGGTGCTCAACCGCCTGCGCGAGTCCATCGTCTACGAGGACGCGCACTACCTTGCGATCTGCAAGCCGGCCGGCATGGCCTCGCACGGCGGCACCGGCGTCGCCTACGGCGTGATCGAGGCGGCGCGTGGCTGGGACAAGTACGAATTCCTGGAGCTGGCGCACCGCCTCGACCGCGACACCAGCGGCGTGCTGCTGCTGGCCAAGTCGCGCCCGGCGCTGCTGCGCGCGCAGCGCGCCTTCAAGGACGGCCTGGCGGACAAGCGCTATTTCGCGCTGCTGGTCGGCCGCCTGCAGGGCGGCGCGCGCGAGGTGGACGCGGCGCTGGTAAAGAGCCGCCTGCAGGGCGGCGAGCGCTTCATCGAGATCGACGACGAGGAAGGCAAGCCCTCGCGCTCGCGCTTCGTGCCGCAAGCCCATTACCGCGACGCCACGTTGTGCGAGGTGCACATCTACTCCGGCCGCACGCACCAGATCCGCGTGCATGCGCTGGCGCTGGGCCATCCGGTGGCCGGCGACCGCAAGTACGGCCTGCGCGACGAGCAGAAGACCCTGCGCGACCTGGGCCTGCGCCGCATGTTCCTGCATTCGCATTTCCTGGAACTGCCGGCCGCCGCGGAATTCCCCCGGCTGACGCTGAGCGCGCCGATGACGGAGGAGATGCGCGGTTTCCTCGGCGAGCTGGGGCCGGGTAGATGAGCCGAAGCCGGGAATCCCCTGGAACGGGGGCCAAGTCGGGAATGGGGAATGGGGAATCGGAAACGCTTGAAGCGGGGTCTTCGACGATTTCCGGTTCGCGCTTGCCGACTCCGGTACGCCTGCTGATCTTCGACTGGGACGGCACGCTGGCCGATTCCGCCGGGCACATCGTCAGTTCGATGCAGCAGGCGATCGGCGCGCTGAACCTGCCGCCGCGGCCCGACGAGGCGATCCGCGAGCTGATCGGCCTGGGCCTGGTGGACGCCATGCAGCGCCTGTTCCCGGAGCTGGACGTGAACGAAGTGCTGCGCCTGCTCGGCGAATACCGCCGCATCGTGCCCGGCAGCATGGCGCACGAGGCGCCGCTGTTCGCCGGCGCCTACGACGCGCTGCGCACCTTGCAGCAACAGGGTTACCTGCTGGCGGTGGCCACCGGCAAGAGCCGTCCCGGCCTCAACCGCTCGCTGCAGGCGCACGCCTTCCTGCGCTCGATGTTCTTCACCACGCGCTGCGCCGACGAAACCGCCGACAAGCCGGACCCCTTGATGCTGCGCCAGATTCTCGAGCAAAGCGGCTTGCGGCCGGAGCAGGCGCTGATGATCGGCGACACCGACTACGACGTCGGCATGGCCGCGGCGCTGGGCATGCCGGCGCTGGGCGTGGGCTGTGGCGTGCATGAGCCGGGGCGCCTGCTGCGCGCCGGAGCGCTTGCGGTGATCGCCGATGTCCGCGCCGTGCCGGCCTTTATCGCCGAGCGGGGCGGAAACTGAACGGCGCTGCGGCGGCGGAAGCTGCCGTCCATCCAGGCTGACGCACCGTTCATCCGAGGGCGGCCGTCGCCGCCCTCCAGACCTGGAGACGCTCATCAGGAATGGCGGCCGGCGGCCGATATCCATCCGGAGAAATATCGATTTCCGGAGATCGGCGTGCGGCGAATCGGCACACTGGGCGGATGGGCGCTGCCGGCGTGCGCGGCTGCGCGCCTGGGCCGCTGCATCCGTTCCGGCCTGCTCTGCGCCGTCGGCGCATTGGCGTTCGCCACCCCGGCGTGGGCCGGCGAGGAACCGCCGGCCTCATCGCCGGCCTCATCGCTGGACCTGATGCAGCTGCCGCTGGAGCAGCTGCTGGAACTGCGCGTCTCCGGCGCCTCGCAGTTCGAGCAGAAGATCAGCGACGCGCCTTCCGCCGTGGTGGTGCTGACCGCCGCGGACATCCGCAACTACCATTGGCGCACCCTGGCGGATGCGCTCGCCTCCCTGCCGGGCCTCTACGTCTTCTACGACCGCAACTACGCCTACCTCGGCGCGCGCGGCTTCCTCAAGCCCGGCGACTACGACAGCCGCTTCCTGCTGCTGGTCGACGGCAACCGGCTCAACGACTCGGTGTACGACGAGGCCACCATCGGCAGCGAATTCATCCTCGACGTCGACATGATCGAGCGCATCGAGTACGTGCCCGGCCCCGGCTCGGCGATCTACGGCCCGAACGCCTTCTTCGGCGTGATCAACGTCGTCACCCGCAAGGGCAGCCAGATCGGCGGGGCGGAAGCGGCGCTCGAAGCGGGCAGCTTCGGCGAGCGCAAGGGACGCGCCAGCTACGGCTGGCATGGCGCCGGCGGCGCCGACGCGGTGGTTTCGGCCACGGTCTACGACAATCCGGGCCGTGACCAGTATTACGCTGAATTCGACACCCCGCAGCAGAATCACGGCGTCGCCCACGGGCTCGACTATGACCGCGCGCAGCAATACCTGGCGCAAGCGTCTTATGACGGCTTCAGCCTGACCGCCGCCCACTCCAGCCGCACCAAGGGCATTCCCACCGCGTCGTATGGCCAGCTGTTCGACGATGCCCGCTCGCAAACCGTCGACGCACAGGGCTTCGTCGACCTGGCCTATTCCGGTTCGCTGGCGCCGCGGCTGCAACTGTCGGCGCATGCGTTCTGGAACCGTTACGACTATATCGGCGACTACGTCTACAGCGCCGACCCGCCGCCGGCGACCCTGCAGAACATCGACGGCAGTCACGCGCTCTGGTACGGCGCCGGCGCCCACCTGGTCAGCAGCGTCTTCAGCGGCCAGAACCTGGTGCTGGGCGCGGACCTGCTGCGCGACGCCTCGCGCAACCAATACAACTACGACCTCGCGCCTTACCTGGTGCACCTCGATGACCACCGCCGCCCCGCTACGGCGTCTACGCCGAGGACGAGATCGGCCTCGGCCACGGCCTGCTGCTGAACCTGGGCGCGCGCTACGACAGCGACTACGCCGGCGCCGGGCACCTCAATCCGCGCACGGCGCTGATCTGGAAAGCGGCCGACGCCACCACTGCCAAGCTGATCTACGGCACCGCCTACCGCGCGCCCAACGCTTACGAGCTGTACTACAACCCCGCTCCGCCCGGCGTCGCCGGCCCCGGGCTGGGGACGGAGCGCATCCGCACCTATGAGCTGGTGCTGGAACAGGGCTTGTCCGGCGCCGGCCTGCTCACCGCATCCCTGTATCACTACGACATCCACGGGCTCATCTCGCAGTCGGTGGATCAGGCCAGCGGCATGCCGTACTTCAGCAATCTCGACCGGGTCGGCGCCAACGGCGCCGAACTCGCCTACCAGCAGCAATGGAGCGGCGGCACCAACCTGCGCGCCAGCTATGCCTGGCAGCTGGCGCGCGATCCGCGCAGCGGCGCCGTGCTGGAGAGCTCGCCGCGCCACCTGGCCAAGCTCAATCTGTCGCTGCCCATTCTGGGTGAGCGCCTGCGCGCCGGCGCCGAAGTGCAGGCCGCCACCGAGCAACGCGGCGACATCGACCGGGTCGGCGGCTACGCCATCGCCAACCTGACCTTGCTGGCGCCGCGGGTGCTGCCGCACACCGATGCCGCGCTGACGGCCTACAACCTGTTCGACCGGCACTATGCGCAACCCGGCGGCGATACGCTGACTCAGAATGCGATCGAGCAGGATGGGCGAACCCTGTTGTTCAAGCTGACATTCGCCTACTGAGACCGGACGTGAACCCGCTCCGTTTCGCACCTGCGGTGCTGCTGGCGGGACTGGCGCTTGCCGCGCCCTGGCTGGCAAGCGCGCAAATGGTGCAGGAAGCGGAATTGAAGGCGGCGTTCATCTACAACATCGCGCTGTTCACCACCTGGCCGGCCGACACCCTCGCCGCCGACGGCCGCTTCTACTTCTGCGTGGCCCCGGCCAGCCCGCTGCGCACGGCCTTGTCCAGGCTGAACAATCAGCCGCTGCACGAGCGGCGCATCACGCTGCTCGACGCGGTTCCCGGGAGTGCCGACTGGCCGCGCTGCCAGCTCGCCGTGGTCGACGGCGCGGCCGCGCCGCAAGCGGTCCGCGGCTTGCTCACCGTGAGCGACGGCGCCGAGGGCGGGGCCGCGATCTCGCTGCTGCTGCAGGACCAGCACCTGCGCTTCGACATCGACAACTCGGCCGCGCAAAGGGCCCAGCTCGAACTGAGCTCCAAGCTGCTGCGCCTGGCCAGGAACGTGCGATGACCGCGCCCGCCGGAGCGAGCCAATGGCCGCTGTCGCGGGCCGTCGCCGCCACCAATGCCGGCGCGGCCGCGGCCGCCCTGTCGGTCGCGGCGGTGATGCTGGTGGCGCTCCAGTTCGTGCTGCTGCGCTCGGCCTTGCTCGACGATTTGGACATGCAGGCCAGCATCATCGGCAACAACAGCGCGGCGGCCTTGATGTTCAGCGATCATGAGGCCGGCGAGGAAACGCTCGGCGCCTTGAAAGTCACGCCCTACATCGCCTGGGCCGGGGTGTTCCCGCGGCACGGCGCGCCGCTGGCGGTGTACGCCGCCGCCCCCGGCCTTGCAGCCGAGCCTGCGGACGCGGAACTGCTGGCCGCCGGACATCGCTTCCAGCTCGGTTCGGTGCAGGTGGCGCAGGGCATCGACTACAAGGGGCGGCGCCTGGGCTATGTGCTGATCGTCGCCAGCCTGCGGCAGCTCTACCTGCGCCTGCTCGGCTACGCCACGCTGACCTTGCTGGTGGCGGCGGCGGCCCTGGGCATCGCCATGCCCTTGCTGTCGCACATGCGGCGGGAGGTGATGCGATCCGAAGCGCACCTCGACCACCTGGCCCATGTCGACACCGTCACCGGCCTGTGGAACCGCAACACCTTCAACGAGCGGCTGCAGGACCTGCTGCGCCCCGACGAGGCCGCGGCCGGGCACACCGGCCTGGTGATGCTCGATCTGGACGATTTCAAGATCGTCAACGACACCCTCGGCCACAGCCAGGGCGACGAGCTGCTGCGCGCCATCGCGCAGCGCCTGCCGTCGGCGCTGCGCAAGGAGCAGTCGCTGTATCGTTTCGGCGGCGACGAGTTCGCCATGATCCTGCCGGCGCTGGCCAGTCCGGCGGAAGCGCACCGCGTCGGGCAGGGCATCCTCGACCGCCTGGCGCAGCCGTTCGAAGTCGGCGGCCAGGAGATCTATGTCAAGGCCAGCGTCGGCACCAGCGTCAGTCCGGCGGACGGCGCCGACATCGAAGCGCTGACCCGCAGTGCGGACACGGCGATGTACTACGCCAAGCGCCGCGGCAAGAACGCCTGCGTCGCCTTTCGCCCGGAAATGAACCTGCGCGCCCAGCACCGCCTGGAGCTCGAATACGATCTGCACCAGGCGCTGGAGCGTGGTGAGCTGAAGCTCCACTACCAGCCGCAGGTCAATCTGCGCGACGGCCGCATCGTCGCTGTCGAGGCGCTGGTGCGCTGGCGGCACCCGACGCGCGGCGACGTGCCGCCGGACGAGTTCATCGCCGTCGCCGAGGGTTGCGGCCTGATCGTGACGCTGGGCCGGCAGGTGTTGCGGGCGGCCTGCCGCCAGGCGGCCGCCTGGCGCGCCGAGGGGCTCGATCCCGGGCGCATGTCGGTCAACGTGTCGGTGCGCCAGCTGCGCGAACGGGATTTGCTCGCCGACATCGAGGACGCCCTGCAGGATTCCGGGCTGGACCCGGCGCAGCTCGAACTGGAGCTGACCGAAAGCATGCTGCTCGAGGGGATCGACGCCTGCGCGGCATTGTTGCAGCGCATCCGCGCGCGGGGCATCAGCGTCGCCATCGATGATTTCGGAACCGGCTATTCCTCGCTGTCCTACCTGTCGACCTATCGCGTCGACCGGCTCAAGATCGACCGCAGCTTCGTCCGGCGCATTCCGGGCGACGGCGCGCCGATTGCGGCGGCCATCATCGCCATGGCCCGCAGCCTCAGCCTGGTGGTGATCGCCGAAGGCGTCGAGCAGCAGGCCCAGGCCGAATTCCTGCTGCAAGCCGGCTGCGAGGTGGGGCAGGGCTTTCATTTTGCGACAGCCCTGCCGCCCGAGCAGATCGCCCGCCTGCTGCGGGCGCAGGGCGCGTGCGGAGGCGTGCTGCCGGTGCCCCTGGCTGCGTCCTGAAGCGCGCTCCGCTTCCCGCGCCGTGACCCGGACGCCTACGGAACATCCCAGCCGGCCCGCGCCAGCAGTTCCCGCACCGCAATCAGGGGCAGCCCGACCAGGCCGGTCTGGTCGCGCGATTCGATCGCTTCGCACAGGGCGATTCCCAATCCTTCCGATTTGAAGCTGCCGGCGCAGTCGAAAGCCGGCTCGGCGTCGACGTAGCGGTGGATCTGTGCCGCGTCCAGCCGGCGGAAGCGCACCGTGGTCAGGTCCACCGCCTCGAACAGCACGCCGCTGGCGCCGTGGGTCAGCGCCACCGCGGTGTGGAATTGCGCGCTGTTGCCCGACAGCCGTGTCAGCTGGCCGATGGCGCGCTGCCGCGTGCCGGGCTTGCCCAGCAGCTCCTCGCCGCAGGCGCAGACCTGGTCCGAGCCCAGGACCCAGTGCTGCGGGTGGCGGCCCGCCACCGCCGCCGCCTTGGCCCGTGCCAGGCGCTGCGCCAGCGCCTGCGGCGCCTCGCCGGAGCGCGGCGTCTCGTCGGTGTGCGGCGCCTCCTGGATGAACGGTACTCCCAGGCGCCGCAGCAGATCGGCGCGGTAGCGGGAGGTGGAAGCCAGGATCAGGGGGGATTGGGCGGAGATGGCGGTCATTTTTTGACGGGGCTGGAGGCGCGAACTAGCATGCCGCCCCATGAAAGACGGCATCCCCCTGCGCGTCAAGGCCTCGGCCTCGGTGGCGCGCGGCAGCATCTGGCATGGCGCCATCCCGATCGCCGCGCTGCGGCGCCTGGCCGCGCTGCTCACCGACAGCGCCGGCGAGCTGCGCGTGGAGCTGCAGGCGGGGCAGGACGCCAACGGCGCCGGCACGCTGCGCGGCAGCATTGCCGGCGAACTGGGGCTGAACTGCCAGAGCTGCACCCGCGACTTCCGCTGGCCGTTGCAGGCGGCGCTGGATCTGCGCCTGGTCAACAGCGAGGCCGAGGAGCGCCGCGTGCTGCACGAATGCGAGCCGTTGCTGGTGGCCGAGGACACGCTGTATCTGCATGATCTTGTGGAAGAAGAAGCGCTGCTCGCGATTCCCATCGCGCCGCGCTGCGCGACCTGCGCCGCCGGCTGAGGCCAGGCAGCGGCGCCGGCACCCGGCGGCGGTCACAAAAACGCGTTTTTTCCGCGACTTCTGCTAAAATCCGCTCCCTTTGAGGGCAGTCCGTCCTCCCGGAGTGGTGTCATGGCAGTCCAGAAATCCAAGAAATCCCGCGCCCGCCGCGGCGATCGTCGTTCGCACGACGCGCTGAGCGGCCCCGCCCTGTCGGTCGATCCGACCTCGGGCGAGACCCATCTGCGCCATCACGTCACGGCCGACGGTTTCTACCGCGGCAAGCGCGTGATCAGCAAGGCCACTCCGGAAGTTCCGGAAGCCTGAGCCGATCCTGACGGGGACGCGCCCTTTCGTGATCTCCGCCTAGATACCGTGTGACTGCGCCAGTCACATTAGCCATCGACGCCATGAGCGGCGACCACGGGTACGCGGTCGCCGTTGACGCTTGCGTGCGCGTGCTGGCCGAGTACCCGCAGCTCAAGCTGATCCTGGTCGGCGACGAGGCCTCGCTGCGCAAGGCCCTGCGCGCACATCACGCGGCTGACGATCCGCGCCTGGAAATCCAGCCCGCCAGCGAAGTGGTGGCGATGGACGAGCCGCCCTCCAAGGCGCTGCGCAACAAGAAAGACTCCTCGATGCGGGTGGCGATCAACCTGGTCAAGGACAAGCGCGCCCAGGCGGCGGTGTCCGCCGGCAACACCGGCGCGCTGATGGCCATCGCCCGCTTCGTGCTGAAGACGCTGCCCGGCATCGACCGCCCGGCGCTGATCTCGCCGATGCCCGCGGTGCGCGGCGTGACCCATGTGCTCGACCTCGGCGCCAACGCCGACTGCAGCGCCGAACAGCTGCTGCAGTTCGCGGTGATGGGCTCGGCCCTGGTCGGCGCCATCACCGGCGTGGAGCGGCCGCGCGTGGCGCTGCTCAACATCGGCGAGGAAGAGATCAAGGGCAACGACAACATCAAGGCCGCCTCCACCATGCTGGCCGCCTCCTCGCTCAACTACACCGGCTACATCGAGGGTGACGGCATCTTCCTGCATCCGGTCGACGTGGTGGTGTGCGACGGCTTCGTCGGCAACGTCGCGCTCAAGGCCGGCGAAGGCGTGGCCAAGCTGATGGCGCATTTCATGCGCGAGGAATTCACCCGCAGCCTGCCGACCAAGCTGGTGGCGCTGATCGCCCGCTCGGTGCTGCGCGCGCTGGCCAAGCGCATGGACCCGCGCGTCTACAACGGCGCCAGCTTCCTCGGCCTGCAGGGCACCGTGATCAAGAGCCACGGCGGCGCCGACGCGCTGGCGTTCGCCAACGCCATCAAGGTGGCGATCCGGGAAGTGGAGAAGGACGTGCCGGCGCGCATCAGCCACCTGCTGAGCGCCGCCATGGCCGTGCCGCCGGTTGCCGCCGCCGCCGCGAAATAGCGACGTGAGGCGGGAGGCGGGAGGCGCGTGGCGGGCGGCGCCACCGCTGAAGCCATGC
>CAYVKA010000132.1:0-4292 GCA_964451925.1 uncultured Nevskia sp.
TGATGATGTCCATGTCCGGCGCCTGGTTCTTCGTGGTCGCGTCGGAGGCGATCACCGTGGGCAACCAGAACATCACGCTGCCCGGCGTCGGTTCCTACGTGGCCACCGCGATCGCGCAGAAGAATCTCGGCGCCATCGGCTGGGCCATCCTGGCGATGCTGATCGTGATCCTGTTCTACGACCAGCTGCTGTTCCGGCCGCTGGTGGCCTGGGGCGAGAAATTCCGCGCCGACAACGAGCCCGGCCAGGTCGAGCCGGAGTCCTGGGTGCTGCGCATGCTGCAGCGCTCGCGCTTCGTGGCGGCGCTGTGGCGGCCGACGGAAACCGCCATCAACGCCGTGCTGCGCCCGCGCCGCGCGGTCACCACGCGCGCCGAGGCCGGGTTGCCGCTACCGCCGTGGACGCCGCTGGCGGTGGACATCGCCTGGTACGGAGTCATCGTGCTGGCCGCCGCCTACGGCGGCTGGAGGACGGTGAGCTTCATCAGCCACTCGCTGGGCCTGCACGAGCTGGGTCACGTCATCCTGCTCGGCCTGATCACGATGGCGCGCGTGATCCTGCTGGTGGCGCTGGCCAGCCTGGTGTGGGTGCCGATCGGCGTTTCCATCGGCCTGCGGCCGCGGCTCGCAGCGCTGGCGCAGCCGGTGGCGCAGTTCCTCGCCGCCTTCCCCGCCAACCTGCTGTTCCCGGTGGCGGTGTCGCTGATCGTGGCGTTTCACCTGCACCCGGATATCTGGCTCAGCCCGCTGATGATCTTCGGCACGCAGTGGTACATCCTGTTCAATGTCATCGCCGGCGCCAGCGTGTTCCCGCATGACCTGCGCGATGCCGCCGGCAACCTGCACATGCGCGGCTGGCTGTGGTGGAAGCGGGCGATGATCCCCGGCATCCTGCCCTACTACGTCACCGGCGCCATGACCGCCGCAGGCGGCTGCTGGAACGCCAGCATCGTCTCCGAGATCGTGTCCTGGGGCGACGAGCACCTGCAGGCACACGGCCTCGGCGCGTACATCACCCAGGCCACCAATGACGGCGATTACCCCCGTGTGGTGCTGGGCGTGGCGATCATGTCGCTGTTCGTCGTCAGCTTCAATCGCGTGCTGTGGCGGCCGCTGTATCGCAGCGCGGAACGGCTTGCCGGCGTCGAGGAATAGCCCATTTCGGAGTTGCCGATGAACGAAGAAGCCAAGATCCAGCCAGCCGCGGCCGCGACACCCCCCGCTGCGGTAGCCGCAGCGGCGCCGGCACCGGCGCCTACGGGAGAAACCGTGCTGGAGGTGCGCGGCGTGCGCCGCGCCTTCAAGCGCCCCCATGGCGATCCGCTGGTGGTGCTGGAATCGGTCAACCTCAATCTGCACAAAGGCGAGATCGTCGGCCTGCTCGGCCGTTCCGGCTCGGGCAAGTCGACCCTGCTGCGCATCGTCGCCGGACTGATCAGGGCCTCCGAGGGCGAGGTGATCTACCGCGGCGAGGTGTTGCACGGCGCAGCCGAAGGCATCGCCATGGTGTTCCAGTCCTTCGCCCTGTTTCCCTGGCTGACGGTGCTGCAGAACGTCGAGGCCGGGCTGGAAGCGCAGGGTGTGGCGCCGGACGAAATGCGCGAGCGGGCACTGCGCGCGATCGACCTGATCGGTCTGGACGGCTTCGCCAATGCCTATCCGCGCGAGCTGTCCGGCGGCATGCGCCAGCGCGTCGGCTTCGCCCGCGCGCTGGTGATGAACCCGACCATCCTGCTGATGGACGAACCGTTCTCGGCGCTGGATGTGCTGACCGCGGAGACGCTGCGCACCGACTTCCTCGACCTGTGGACCGAGAACAAGCTGCCGATCCAGGCGACGCTGCTGGTGACGCACAACATCGAGGAAGCGGTGTTCATGTGCGACCGCATCCTGGTGTTCTCGGCCAACCCCGGCCGCGTGGTCGCGGAGATCAAGGTGCCGTTCAAGCACCCGCGCAACCGCCTCGACCCGCGCTTCCGCCAGATGGTGGACGACATCTACTCGCGCATGACGGTGCGCCATGCCACCGGCAAGGCCACCGTGCTGTCAATCGGCGAGCGCCTGCCGGAAGTCTCCACCAACCTGATGGCCGGCCTGATCGAAACCCTGGCCTCGGAAACCTATCACGGCCGCGCCGACATGCCGGCGCTGGCGCAGGCGCTGGCGCTGGAGGTGGACGAACTGTTCCCGCTGGCCGAGTCGCTGCAGATGCTGGGCTACGCCGAACTGGAGTCCGGCGACGTGCACCTGACTCCGCTGGGCCAGCAGTTCGCCCAGGCCGACACCCAGGCGCGCAAAGTCGGATTCGCCAAGCAGATGCTGACCCGCATCCCGCTGGCCGCGCACATCAAGAGCGTGCTCGATGAACGTCCCGGCCATCGCGCGCCGGCGGTGCGCTTCCTGTCCGAGCTGGAGGACTACCTCAGCGACAGCGCCGCTGAACAGACCCTCAGCGCGGTCACCATGTGGGGCCGCTACGCCGAACTGTTCACCTACGACGACGCGGCGGAAGCCTTCAGCCTCGACATGCCCGAGGCGGAGAGCGCCTGAAGCGGCAAGGCCGGTCGTGACGATGCGCACGGCCACGGGCGACGAAGCGCGCATCCTCAGCTCCTGGTCGCGCAACGTCGCGGCCTGGACCACCGCGGTGCGCCAGGGGCAGATCGAAAGCCGCAGGCTGGTCACCGACGGCGCCGTGATCCAGGCGGTGCTGGACCGGGCGCCGCGCACAGTGCTGGATATCGGCTGTGGCGAGGGCTGGCTGGTGCGGACGCTGCTGCGGCATGGCATCCGCGCCATCGGCGTCGATGCCATTGCCGGGCTGCTCGATCAGGCACGCGCCGCCGGGGACGGTGAATTCCGGATGGCGGCCTATGACGAACTGGCCGACGCCTGCGCGGACCTGCACGTGGACCTGGCGGTGTGCAACTTCGCGCTGTTCGGCAGGGAATCGGTCGAAGCCCTGTTGCGCGCTTTGCCGGCATTGCTCGCCGAGGGCGCCGATCTGGTGGTGCAAACCCTGCACCCGTTGATGGCCTGCGGTGACGCCCCTTACCTCGACGGCTGGCGGGAAAGCTCGTGGGACGGTTTCAGCGCGGAATTCGCCGATCCCGCCCCGTGGTACTTCCGCACGCTGGAAAGCTGGGTCCGGCTGCTCGGCGAGCACGGCTTCCGCTTGCGCGAGGTGCGCGAGCCGCTGCACCCGGCGACGGGCCGGCCGGCTTCGGTGATTTTCATCGCCAGTCATTCGCGCTGAGGCAGAGCCGTTTCTTGTAGGCTTGAGCAGCCGTTGCCACGAGCACCGAACCCCAAAAGACTGCCAGGGCTGGGATCTCATGAAATCCTGTCGATGTTCGCTGTGGAGTTTTCGCGCCGCGGGTCACGCTGCGGCGCACATTGTGCTGGCCAGTTTCGTTTCCTTCGCTACCGCCGCCCAGGCGCAACAGCAACCCGTGGATGATCACGCGGTGGTGCTGGAATTCGGCGGTGCGGCGGAGTGGCCGACGCACGGCGGTGCCGCCAATTTCGGAGGCACCATTGCCGGCGAAATCACGCCGATCGAACACTGGCTGGAAATCGAAGCAGGGGTGACCGCGCTGGGTAGCACCGGCCGAACCGAATTGTCCGGTGACCTGCTGTTCAAAAAACCGTGGAGCCTGTCGCCGCGATTCGAGTTCATGTTGGGCGCGGGACCATCCTGGGCCCGCACCACCAATGGGCCGGACAAAGGCACGCTGCTCAGCGCCGAGTTCGTGCTCGACTTCATGTTCTGGCAGCGGCGCAATATCGGCTGGTATATCGAGCCGGGCTGGAGCGTCGCGCCCAAGACCTGGGATCGCAGCATCGGCATCAATGGCGGGCTGCTGATCGGGCTGCCCTGAGCATTTCAGTCGCGCCCCGCGGTCGATGCGCGCTACGCCGCCGATTGATCCACATCAATGCTGCCACTGGCGACACCCCGCATATTGATCGTGGGGCAGTAAGCACCATGCTTCCGGGGTCCGGCAACTCGTACCGGGCTAAGAACCGGTTGCGTGGGCGCCCAACAGAGCGGAGGAGACAATGAAAGTTGAAGCAGATCGCAAGGACCATCACGCGGGCCTGAATACAGGCCGCCGTCTCGCCGGCGAAGTGCTGCGCGACGCGAAGGAAATTGCCACGATCGAAGAGCGCTGGCGTGTGATGGGTGACGCCCGGCCGCCGCGCAAGTCGAAGAAGAAGTACAAATATGTCGATGAACTGGCACGCCTGCAGTTCGAGTTGCTCAAGCTGCAGGAATGGGTGAAGGTCCGG
>CAYVKA010000132.1:4302-8876 GCA_964451925.1 uncultured Nevskia sp.
GACGCCGCGGGCAAGGGCGGCGTGATCAAGCGCATCACCGAAAGCCTCAACCCCCGCATCTGCCGTATCGTCGCGTTGGGCACCCCGACCGAGCGTGAAGTCGGCCAGTGGTATTTCCAGCGCTATGTGCAGCACCTGCCGGCTGCCGGAGAGATGGTTCTGTTCGATCGCAGCTGGTACAACCGCGCCGGCGTTGAGCACGTCATGGGCTTCTGCACCAAGGAGCAATACCGCGAATTCCTGCGTTCGTGCCCGCTGTTCGAGGAGATGCTGGTGAATTCCGGCATCTACCTGATCAAGTACTGGTTCTCGGTCAACGACGAGGTGCAGGAGACCCGCTTCGTCGAGCGCATGCACAATCCGATCAAGCGCTGGAAGCTCAGCCCGATGGACCTGGAAGCGCGCCGGCACTGGGTTGAGTATTCGATGGCCAAGGACGTGATGCTCAAGCATACGGATCGCAAGAAAACGCCCTGGTTCATCGTCAACGCCGACAACAAGAAGAAGGCGCGGCTGAACTGCATCACGCACCTGCTGAACCAGATCCCGTACAAGGATTTGCAGCCGATCGAAATGGACCTGCCCGCGCGCCAGTTCGACATCGGCTACAAGCGGCCGCGCAAATCGAAGCAGAACTGGGTGAAGGAACTCTACTGAGGTCCGCGAGCCCCCGCTCCTTCGGCGGGGGCTTCGTGCCGCTGGGCCGGGCGCCTTAGATCCGCGCCGGATTGAAAGGCTTGCCCAAGCCTGACCAGCAATCCTGGTAGTTCGCCTGCAGCTGGGGGGATGCCAGCGCCGCGCGCGTGGGCTTGATCACCAGGCGCGTCTCGAACATGAAAGCCATGGTGTCGCCGACATAGTGCGGCTTCGACGTGTCGGCGGCGCTGGCCCTGTCGAAGGTCTGCCGGTCGGGCCCGTGACCGCTCATGCAGTTGTGCAGGGACGCGCCGCCCGGCTCGAAGCCTTCGGCCTTGGCGTCGTAGACACCATGAATCAGGCCCATGAATTCGCTGGCGATATTGCGATGGAACCAGGGCGGCCTGAATGTGTTCTCCATCGCCAGCCAGCGTGGCGGAAAGATGACGAAGTCGATATTGCCGACCCCCGGGGTGTCGCTGGCGGAGTGCAGCACCAGAAAGATCGAGGGATCCGGATGATCGAACGAGATCGAGCCGATGGCGTTGAACCGGCGCAGATCGTATTTGTACGGGGCGTAGTTGCCATGCCAGGCGACGACGTCGAGGGGCGAGTGGTTCATTTCGGCGGACCACAAGCGGCCGAGGAACTTGGCGATCAAGCTCGAAGGCTCGTCGCGATCCTCATACCAGGCGACCGGGGTCTGGAAATCCCGCGGATTCGCCAGGCCATTGGCGCCGATCGGCCCCAGGTCCGGCAACTTGAACGGCGCGCCGAAATTCTCGCAAACGTATCCGCGCCCCACACCGTCGGGCAGTTCGACGCGGAAGCGTACGCCGCGAGGAATCACCGCGATCTCCTGCGGCTCGACATCGAGCAGGCCGAGCTCGGTCGCCAGCCTCAGGCGGCCCAGCTGCGGCACCAGCAGCAACTCGCCGTCGGCGCTGTAGAAGTAGCGGCCGGCCATGGGCCTGTTGGCTGCATACAGGTGAATGGCGCAGCCCAACTGCGCCTCGGGCGAACCATTGCCCGCCATGGTCATGAGTCCATCGACGAAATCGGCCGGCTGGTCCGGAATCGGCCTGGCCGACCAGCGCAATTGATCAGGCGGCGCCGCAACGCCGTCTGCATCGCCGGAAAAATGCGCCACCTCCAGCGGCCGGAACGGCCCGTGGGTCGCCGCCGGCCGGATGCGGTACAGCCACGACCGGCGGTTGGCATGCCGTGGGGCCGTAAACGCCGAGCCGGACAGCTGCTCGGCATAGAGCCCATAAGCGCAGCGCTGCGGGGAGTTTCGGCCGACCGGCAAGGCACCTGGCAGCGCCTCGGTCTCGAACGTGTTCAGGAATCCGCTCTGATAGAGCAGCGACGCACCATCGTGGGGGTGGCCGGAGTTGGCGGGGATACTGGATTTCATCGGGGGCCTCTTGGATTGCAAGGCAACGCAGCCGGTCACGGCGGCTCGCCGTGACCGGCTCAACAGCCGCCATCGATGCGGTATGGCGGTTGCGAACGCAACCAATATCGTTGCACTTGCAACCATGTTATGAATGTAAGATGACCACGTCAACGTCCGCCAACGGCACGATTCACCGATGAGTGAAAACCCTACCCTGACCCTGGAACTGGAGCGCTTCCTGCCTTTTCGCCTCAACCGCCTGGCTGCGGCCGTGAGCGAGCAACTGGCCGGAATCTATCGGGAACGCTTCGGCATCGATGTCCCGGCTTGGCGCATCCTGGCCACGCTGGGTCCGGACCGGTCATGCACCGCGCAAGCGGTCGCAGAGGCGACGCGCATGCACAAAACCCGCGTCAGCCGCGCGGTGCTGGAGCTGAGCAGGCTGGGCCTGCTGACGCGCACGGCCAGCACGGCAGACCGTCGCGAGGCGCTGTTGCGCCTTACGGCGAAAGGCCGGCGGCTGTACCAGAAACTGGTGCCGCTGGCCTTGGCGCGCGAACGCGAATTGCTGAACGGCCTCGGCTCGTCCGAACTGGGCGACTTTCTAAACGGCTTGGATTCCTTGGAACGCAGCCTCGGCCTCGTCCAGGCCAGCTGACAACGCTGCCCGCCCTCCCCACTTCCGCATGGCGCGGCCGGGCGGGCGCCCCTCCCGGGCGGCGAGCCCGGCGAATCTTCAATAGAGTTCGCCGAATTACAGTAAACCCAGCTGCGTCGCCTTCAAGGTTGCCGCCGCGCGCGTGGTGCACTCCAGCTTGCGGAACACGCTCTCCACGTGTGTGCGCACGGTGCTGGGGCTGATGGACAGCTTCTGCGCCACTACCTTGTTGCTCGCGCCCACGCTGATCCAGCGCAGCACGTCGCGTTCGCGCTGGCTAAGCAGGGGCGTCTGCGGGATGGACACCGGCTTTACCGCGGCGCGGGGCTTTTGCAGTAGCGCGCGCACGGCGGTGATGTCGTAGCGTCCGGCGGCGGCTTCGCACATCAGGACCTCGTTCGCTTCGTCCTGCCCCAGAGCCTCGCGCCAGGGCCGGGCGCAGCGCATTGCCGCCAGCGAGACTGCAGCGGCAAGGATGCGCCCTTCGATGGGAATGGCTGCCAATCTTGCCTCGCGGAAGTACCCGGAGCCGTCGGGCCGCTCGTAGGCGTAGGAGGCAAGCTCTGCTTCGCCGGCGAGCGAGCCGATCTGCCGCGCGGCGCGGCCGGTCCAGTACGGCACCAGGCGCACACGCTCCCAGGCGGCGTGCGGCAGCTTGCCCGGCACGTCCCAGATCATGTTCGGCACCGCGGCGCGGCCAATGCCGTGAATCAGCGCGGCGCGGTACACCTTCTCCTGGCTGCCCGCGTCCAGCCCCAGCTCCAGCGCTGCGTTGCGCGCCAACTGCGCTACTTGGCGCGAATAGCCGGTCATCCACGGCAGCTTCAGGTCGATGACGTGGGCCAGGATCTCCAGCGAGCTGCTGCGCCCGGCGAAGGCGGCGTCGAGCGAGCAGGGGCCGCTGAGCATGGGATCGCCGTCCAGCGTTTTCAGCCACTCCCCGGCGTGGGCGATCGCCAGCTCGGCGAGCGGCGCCGGGTACAAGGTGCCGGCGCGCTGGCCCACCAGCTTGCGCGCCTGCTCCAGGCCGTAGAGGCGGTTGAAGATGTCAAGGTCGCCCGCGATCGCGGCCAGGTACACCGCGGCCGGCACTTCCTCGCCGCGCAGGCCGCTGGGCGCGCCGCTGCCGTCGTAGCTCTCGAACAGGTGCCCGAGCGCGAATTGCGTCGCCTGGTCCAGGCGCAGCTGCGCGCCGATGCCTCCCGACACCTCGCAGTGGATGCGCGACAGCGACAGGAAGGCCGAACCCTTCTTCGCCGTGTGGGAACGAAACGAGCTGCCGGAAGACTGGGTGGCGAGCAGGGCCTTGCGCCCGCCCACGTCGTCGCCGAACAGCTGCGCGAACTCCGGCGCGTTGGCGGTGCAGCCGGACCAGCGCAGCAGAGCAACAGTGGTCGCCTGGGTGCAGACCGGCGCGTCGGCAGCGCCGGCACGGGCCAGCTGCCCGGCCATCCACGCGGCGCGCGGCGAATGGTCCGTGGGCTGACCCATGGCAAGGTCGCCCACGAAGGCCAGCGCGCGGATCACGTCCAGCAAGGGGACGGCGGAAGAGTCCATAACGGGGCGGGTCCTGGTTCCGGGAGCAGTCTAGCGGTGCAGGCCCTCGCGCGACCCTCGGTCATTCATCCGATGGTGCGCGACCTGGAGCGGCGTGCAAAGTGCGCCCAAGGGTGGCTGGCAAACAGCACCTCCCGAAACGAAATGTCCCGCTTCCAATCTGGAGAACCGATATGAACCTCAAGACTCTGGCTCCCGTAGTCGCCGCCGCCATGACCGTGGCCGGCGCAGCCAATGCTGCCGATACCAAGCAGACTTCGCAAACTGTGAAGAACGTCGTGCTGGTGCACGGCGGCTTTGTTGACGGCTCCGGCTGGCAGAAGG
>CAYVKA010000133.1:0-8843 GCA_964451925.1 uncultured Nevskia sp.
CCAGGTCCTCCGCCTTGCCTGACGCGATTTTGAGCTGCAACGCAGCGATCCAATCCGTGTTAACAGGCCCTAATGCCCCATCCCCTCCACGCTGCCCTGCGGTTTGCGGATCAGCGGCACCAGCAGCACCGACAGCGCGGTCGAGATCGACAGCAACAGGTACATGTCGGCATAGGTCATGGTGCTGGCCTGCTGGTAGGCCTGCTGCGCCAGCAGGCTGACGGCGCCGGCGTCGCGGGCGCTGCCGAGTTGCGGTGCCAGCATGCCGCTCATGCCGGACAGCGCCTCGCGGACCGGCGCGCGCGACAGGCGCGTGCTTTCCGCCAGCGCCTGCCAGTGGGTCCAGTTGCGCTGGTTGATCAGCGTGGCCACCACCGCCAGGCCGAAGGCGCCGCCGAGGTTGCGGGTGACGGTGTAGAGCGCGCTGGCGTTGTTCAACTCGTGCCGGGCCAGGGTGCCGAGGGCCAGGTTGGTCATCGGCACAAAGGCGAAGATCAGGCCGGCGCCGCGCAGGCTCTGTGACACCGCGAACTGGGCGAAACCCCAGTCCGCGGTGAGCTGGGCGTTGGTCCAGGAGCCGGCGGCGACCAGCAGCAGGCCGATGCTGATGGTGATGCGTGGGTCGAGCGCCGCGGCCATGCGCATCACCAGCGGCGCCGATACCACCATGGCCATGCCTTGCACCATCATCACCTCGCCGATCTGCTGCGGGTTGTAGCCGCGCACCTGGCCGAGAAATACCGGGGTGATGTAGACCAGCGTGAAGATGCTGACGCCGAGCATGGCCGAGACCAGCGAGGTGACGGCGAAGTTGCGGTTGTGAAAGGCGCGCAGGTCGATGATCGGATGGTCGGAGCGGAAGCTGCGCCAGAAGAACAGGCTGCCGCCGACCGCTGCGGCGATGGCGCAGAGCAGCACGCTGCGGTCGTCGAACCAGTCGTGGCGCGGGCCGTCGTCCAGGGTGTATTCCAGGCCGCCGAGAAACATGGCCAGGAACACGATGCTCCACAAGTCCAGCTTCTTCAGCATTTCCGGCCTGGGGCGGTCGACGTCGAGCGTGGCCCACACGATCAGGGCGCAGGCGATGCCGGGCACGAAGTTGATCAGGAACAGCCAGCGCCAGGACAGCGCATCGGTGATGTAGCCGCCGAAGGTGGGGCCAATGGCCGGCGCCAGCATGGTGGTCATGCCGCCGAGCAGTTGCGGCAGGTTGCGCTTTTTCTCGTCCGGGAACAGCAGGAACATGGTGGCGAAGGAGGCCGGGATCAGCCCGCCGCCGAGAAAGCCCTGCAGCGCGCGGAACACCACCATCGAGCCCAGGCTCCAGGAGAAGCCGCAGGCCACGCTGGAAACGGTGAAACCGATGGCGGCGATGGTGTAGAACACGCGCGTCGACAGCATCGGCGCCAGGTAGCCGGACAGCGGGATGGCGATGACCTCGGCGATCAGGTAGGAGGTCTGCACCCACTGGATCTCGTCGACGCTGGCCGACAGGCCGGCGCGGATCTCGTTGAGCGAGCTGGCGACGATCTGGATGTCGAGGATGGCGACGAAGCTGCCGATGGTGATGGCCAGGAACGCGGCCCAGTCGCGCAACTCGCGCGCGCGGTCGCCGCCGGCGGCGGGCGCCTGTGCCAGGGAAACGTCATGACTCATCGCCGCTTCGGTGCCGTGCTGGGGTGCAGGTCCATTTCACACGCTGCCGGGGTCCGCGGCCTACCCGGTTTGAGGTAGTGGGCCGCTGGCGCGGCATGGCGGGCTGCGCTGCGCGATTCGTCAGGCCTTGCCGCGTCTTCCCTTCGGCAGCGACAAATCCAGTTCATCCAGGCGGATGCTGCGCAGCTCCAGCGCCTTCATCAGCGCCAGGAACAGCTGCGCGCTCATGTCGCCGCGGCCGAGCTTGGTGCGTAAATTGGTCGGCGTCTGGCGGATGCCGTAGTGCCGCAGGCGTTGCGACAGGTCCTCGAAGGTGAGATTGCGGCGCGCCTTCTCGGCGCGGATCAGGCCCTGTATGTAGAGCCCCAGTGCGGCGTGCTTGGCCATGGGCCCCTCCGGCGAAATGATGTGAAAATATAGTGACATGCGTCACTTATAATTGACATGGCCGGGCCCCGGGCGCAGCATCGCCGCGTCACGTATTGGTGACATCGGCGGGCGCCGGCAAGCGGCGCCCGGAAGCCCCTGCGAGGTGGCTTCGCATGACCATGCAACGCACGGATTGCGCATCGCAGTTGCGCGGCATCCTGGGTTCCCGCCGCGTTGTGGCCGGGTTCGCGCCGCCGCCCTAGACGCTTCTCCTTTTCCGTTTCACCGCAGCTTGAAGACGCCTGGCGTCCTGCTGGCTGCGCGTCCCCTGCCGCCCGTCGAGGCGGTGCCCTGTCTGCATCTCAACTAGGAGTATCCGGATGGACATCTGGTCGATTTTCCTGGCCATACCGTTTTGGGTGCGCGTCACCCTCAGCGTGATGCTCGCCACCTACCTGATCTACCTGTCGCGCATGATCGTGTTCATCGCCAACGATTCGATGGGCGTGGTGGAGAAAGTGTGGAGCCTGCGCGGTTCGGTGCGCGAAGGTTTCATCGCGCTGGACGGCTCGGCGGGCTTCCAGCCCGAAGTGCTGCGCGGCGGCATTCACTTCTTCGCGCCGTTCCAGTACCGCATCCACATCAAGTCGCTGCCCACGGTGCCGCAGGGCACGGTCGGTTACGTCTTCGCCCGCAGCGGCCAGCCGCTGTACCCGGGCCAGGCGCTGGCCTCGTTGCCGCAGGACACCTCGTACGAGGATGTGCGCGGCTTCATCATGGGCGGTGGCCAGCGCGGCCCGCAGCGGCAGATCTTGCGCGAAGGCGTGTACGCCATCAACACGGCGCAGTTCGTCATCCTCACCAGCGACGGCAATCATGCCGTGCGCCTGTCCGGCGACGAAGCGGCGCTGGAGGAGATGCGCTCGCGCCTGCTGGAGCGCCGCGGCTTCGACCCGGTGGTGATCCGCGACCAGGAGGACCGCATCGGCGTGGTCACCGTGCACGACGGCCCGTCGCTGGAGCACGAGGAGATCATCGCGCCCAGCGTCGGCACCGACGCGCGCGATCCGGGCACCTACCATAACTGCTTCCAGGACCCGGAGCGCTTCCTCATCGCCGGCGGCCGCCGCGGCCGCCAGGAGCAGGTGCTGGTGGAAGGCACTTATTTCATCAACCGCCTGTTCGCCACCATCGACCTGCAACCCAAGACGGTGATCGAGATCGGCAAGGTCGGCGTGGTGGTGTCCTACACCGGGCCGCGCGGCAACGACCTCACGGGCACCGAGTACAAGCACGGCGAGCTGGTCGAGTCGGGCAAGCGCGGTGTGTGGAGCCGTGCGCTGCAGCCCGGCAAGTACGCGCTGAACCCCTACGGCGTGAAAGTGATCCAGGTGCCGACCACCAACTTCGTGCTGCGCTGGATCGAAGGCCGCAGCGAGGAACACGGCTTCGACGCCAACCTGTCGGAGATCCGCCTGATCACGCGCGACGCCTTCGAGCCGCTGCTGCCGCTGTCAATCGTGCTGCACATCGCCTACGAGGACGCGCCGATGGTGGTGCAGCAGTTCGCCGACCTGCGCCTGCTGGTGGAGCAGACGCTGGACCCGATGGTTTCGGCCTACTTCAAGGACACGGCGCAGGGCTGCACACTGATCGAGCTGGTGTCCAAGCGCGCCGAGATTCAGGCGGTGGCGGTGAAGGCCATGGCGGAGCGCTTCAAGAAGTACCGCCTCAACCTGATGGAAGTGATGATCGGCACGCCGCGCCCGGCCCAGGGCGACGCGCACATCGCCACCATCCTCGACCAGCTGCGCTTCCGCCAGGTGGCGGAGGAAAAGCTGGTGACCTACGAGAACCAGCGCAAGGCCGCGGACAAGGAGCGCGAGCTGCGCCAGGCCGAGGCCATCGCCGCCGCCCAGGGCGACCTGACCCGCTCCTCGGTGGAGATCCGCATCGCCGAGAACAAGGGTGCCGCGCAACTGGCCGTGCGCCAGCGCGACGCCGACGGCGTGCGCGTCACCGCCGCCGCCAACGCCGAGCGCATCCGCGTCGAGGGCGTGGCCGAGGCCGACCGCATCGCCGCGGTGGGCGAGGCGCAGGCGCGTTCGGTCAAGGCCCAGGTCAGCGCCTTCGGCGGGCCGGAGTTCCAGCTGAAGAAGGAGCTGGCGCAGATCCTGGAACAGGCCATCCGCGAGTCGAAGAACCCGCTGGTGCCGCAGGTGGTCATCGGCCAGCAGGACGGCCGCGGCGGCAACGCCATGGACGCGCTGCTCGGGCTGGTGCTGGCCGCCAAGGTGCCGCCGCAACAGCCGCCGCGGCCCGAAGCGCGCTGAATCACGGTAAGGGCGCGGGCCGGAAGGCCCGCGCCCTTGCTGGTCCCCGCTACAGTGAATCCAACGGGAGCAGCAGCAACTGCCGCCTGGCGTCGAGCAGCGGCCGGATCTGCTCCAGTTGCTCGCGCAGCGCCTGCAGCGGCGCTTCCAGCACGGGGCCGTCCGGCTGGAAGCGAGCGGCCTGCTCGTCCAGCAGCTTGGCCGCGCCGACCAGCTGCACGTCGTGGACCAGCAGCTTGTTCAGCGTGTCGAGCTGGCCGCGGTGGCGCATCCAGGTCTTGTCGTCCGCCGGCGCGGGCGTGCCGCGAATCTCTGCTTCCAGGACCAGCAGCTGCTGGCGCAGCTCGCGGATGGCGCGGTGCGTGGCCATCCGCTCGGCCGGCGGGAAGGGATGCTCCCGCGTCGGCGGCGGCAGGTGCCGGCGCTGGTACTCGCCCTCCACACGCAACAGCCTGCCTGCCGCTTCGCCGATGAAATGGCCGGCGTGTTGCCGCACCAGCAGATCGTCGGCGCGCGCCTGGTTGTCCTTGCGGTAGAAGTTGTAGCCGTAGCCGTGCAGCAGCATCACCCAGGTTTCATACAGCGGGCTGCCTTCGCCGGGAAGTGGAATGGCCATGACCCTATCCCTGCGGCGGGGTGCGGCCCAGGATGCCATCCAGCGACATGGTGCCCTGCACATTGGCGCCGATGTTGAAGGGCTGGCCCAGCGCCATGTTCGGCGCCGATACCACGCCGCGCTCGGCCATCAGGATCGCGGTGTAGTAGCGCACCGCGTCCAGTTCGCTCAGGCCGAAGGCTTTGAGCGAGATCAGCGCGCGCATGCGTTCGTCCTTGGGCATCACCAGCACTTTCACCGTGTCCAGCGTGATGCCGAACACCTTCATGAAATCCTGCAGGTGGTCGTGCACGATCTGCGTGATCTCGTGGATCTTCTCGTTGACCTGCTCCAGCGGCGTCACCTGCACGATCTGGTTGACCGCCTGTTCCACCACCGGCGCGGCGTACTTGTTGACCTCTTCCACTGTGACGGCGTGGCCCTGCTGCGGCATGTGGGTGACCAGCGCCACCGCGTCCTCCTTCCTGGCGACGTGGAAATAGTAGTCCACCTCGTAGCTCATCTCGGCCATTTCGCGCGACAGCGCCAGGCCGCGCGTCTTCACCACCAGCTTGGCGCGGTTGACGTACAGCGCCTCGTACTGCCAGGGGCTCTGGCCGCCGAAGAAGGCCTGGGTGATGGAGCCGATGATGGGCTTGTCGGGTGTGGTGATCGAGTATTGCCCGGTCTCGTAGACGTTGAGGATGGCACCGCGCGACTTGAGCACGCAGAAGTGGTTGCTTTCCACGGTGAGCAGCGAGCCGCTGACGATCGAATTGTCCGGATAGTGATACATCAGGATGTCCGGGCCCATCACTTCCTTGCCGTCGGAAGTGAGGGTGGAGATGACACCGCGAATTCCAGTGGCCATGTGTTCCTCCGTGAAACAAGTGGGCGTGCCAGCATTGTCAGGCGGTGGCCGCGGCACAAATGTGACATGGCGCAAGCCACGTAGCGCGCCGCCGCCGCTTCCCAGATGCGGCGGATTGGCGGAAAATCCCCCGCCATGAGGCCTTTTGCCGCAACTATCTGCTTGTTTCTGCTCGGTTCGGCCGTTCCCGCGCTGGCCGGCGGCCCGGTCATCCTGGCGCCGCCGAGCATCAATATCCAGCCGCGACTGCCGGTGCTGGACCAGAAATGCGTCGACCGCCTCAAGGGCAGCGGCGCCAGTGCCGCGCGTGCCGCCCACGAATGCCGCAAGGCGGCCAGCCCGGGCGGGCCGCAGCCGCTGGCCGCGCGCGGACAGGATCAGGCTGCTGCCGCGACCTCCGCCACCACCACTCCGTCGTCCAAGCCTTGAACGCCGCCGAACCCCTGCGCGCCCTGCTCGGTGCGCGCTATATCGATGACCGCGAACGCCTGCAGCGCTACGAGATTCCGGAGCGCGGCGAGCCGGGGCATACCGACTGCGCCCTGCTGCCGGCCAGCGAGGAGGAGTTGCAGCGCGTATTGCAGCTGTGCAATGCGCAAGGGCGCCGGCTGGTGCTCAGCGCCGGCCGCACCGGCCTGGTGGAGTCGCAGCGCCCGGAGGGCGAGACGGTGCTTTCGCTGGAAAAGCTCAACCGGCCGCTGCGTTTCACATTGGCCGATGGCCGTCAGTTCGAATTCGCGCCCGAGGCCGGGCCCGAGGAAGCGGCCGACGCGCTGGCCAACTGGTGGCGCGGCCTCGGCCGTCCCGGGCTGGCGGGGGCGACGCTGGAGGTGCAGGCCGGCCTGGCGGTGGACGCGGTGAACGAGCTGCTGCGCCCCCTGGGGCTGATGTGGCCGATGGAAATGGGCTCGACCAGCGCCGCCAGCGTCGGCGGCTGTGTCGCCAACGCCTCGGCCGGCGCCAACGCCGTCAGCTACGGCACGGCGGCGCATCTGTGTGAGGCCGCTTGGGGTTTCTGGGCCGACGGCAGCGCGGCCGGACCTTGCGTGGCCGCCCCCTGGCAAGCGCCGCCGCCGGCGCGGCTGGCGATCGACTCGGCCAGTGTGCAGCCGGCCTGGGGGCTGATCGGCAGCCAAGGCCTGTTCGGCGTGATCACGCGCGCGCGCCTGCGCACCTATCCGATCCCGGCGCTGCGCGAGGCGGTGCTGCTGCCGGTGGACGGCATGCCGGCGGCGATGCGCCTGCTCGAAGCGGCGCGCGCGCAGTTTCCCGGCGCTATCGAGGAATTCGAGTTCATGAGCCGGCAGTCGCTGCAGCTGGTGCAGCTGCACCTGGGTGCCGCGTTCCGCTGGCCGTTCGAGTCGCCGCAGATGGATGCGCCGTTCTATGTGCTGCTGCAGGTGCAGTCGCGCGATGCGCAGGAAGACCTGGCCGCGCGGCTCTACGAATTCCTGGCGGAAGCGCTGCAGTGGCCGGCCGAGCGCATCGGCTACGCGCCGCTGCAGCAGCTGAAGAAGCTGCGCCACTCGATCACCGAATCCAGCAACGCGCGCATGCGCGCCCTGGGCGGCGGACGGCTGAGCTTCGATACCGCCACTCCGGTGGCGGTATTCGGCGACTATCTGGCGGCGCTGGAGCAGGAATTGCGCGCGGCCTATCCGCAGGTGGAGCTGGTGGCTTTCGGCCATGCCGGCGTCGGCGGTGCGCACCTGCACCTGCTCGGCACCGCGCAGCAGCCGGTGAAGGCGCATGCGGCGGAGCTGGTCAGGCTGGTATTCGACGTCACGCTGCGTTTCGGCGGCACCTTTTCCGCCGAGCACGGCATCGGCCCGAAGTGGGGCCGCGAGTTCCAGCAGCGCGCGCCGGCGCCGCTGAGGCAGGCGCTGGCGGCGGAAAAGCTGCGGCGCGACCCGCGTGGCATCCTCAATCCGCGCAGCTTCGGCCTGGACCGCTCCGCGGCGGCGCCGCAGTAGCCCCTGCGACGGCGCCCGCCAGTTCCCCAACCCGTTCTCCGTACCCGGCTGAAGAAATGAGTGCCTTGCTGCTGCTGTTCGTGTGCCTGGCCCTGGGCGTGGTGGTGGCGCGTTTCGCCAAGCCGCCGCCCGGCCTGGCGCAGAACCTCAACTGGTGGGTGCTCAATATCGCCTTGCCGGCGCTGGTGCTGGACCTGTTGCCGCGCATCCGCTTCGATGCGCAGCTGTGGTTCCTGGTGGCGGCGATGTGGCTGGTGTTCATCGGCGCCTGGCTGCTGTTCGCGCTGCTCGGGCGCCGGCTCGGCTGGTCGCGCGGGCGCATCGGCGCGCTGATCCTGGTGGCCGGGCTCGGCAACACCTCGTTCATGGGATATCCGCTGATCGAGGCGCTGCGCGGCCAGTCCGGGCTGGCGCTGGCGGTGATCGCCGACCAGGTCGGCACGTTCGTGGCGCTGGCGGTGGGGGGCGTGGCCGTGACCGCGGTGTACGCCGGGCGCACCCTGGTGGTCAGCGAGGTGGTGCGCCGCATCCTGCTGTTCCCGTCGTTCCTGGCCTTGATCGGCGGCATCATCGCCGGCGCGCTCGGTGGCTGGCCGGAGCCGGTGCACCAGGTGCTGCAGCGCCTCGGCGCCTCGCTGACGCCGCTGGCGCTGTTCTCGGTGGGCCTGCAATTCCGCCTGCACCTGGGCCGCTCGCAACTCGGCGCGCTGGGCCTGGGCCTGGGCTGGAAGTTGCTGCTGGCGCCGCTGCTGTGCTGGGGGCTGGGGCTTGCCGCCGGCGTGAGCGGTCTGGTGCTGACGGCGGGTGTGCTGCAGGCGGCGATGGCGCCGATGATCTCCGCCGCGATCCTGGCCGATCAGTATGGGCTGGAGCCGCCCTTGGCCAATACCGTGCTGGGCGCCGGTATTGTGCTGTCGCTCCTTACGGTGCCGCTGGCGAACCTGCTGCTATAGGTTCAGAGGTTCCCAAGGTTCCTTCGTGGCGCGAACGATCCCTAGCTGTGAAGGTTCGATAGGTTGTTCATCCGGCTGTATTGGTGGGAATCT
>CAYVKA010000134.1:0-8795 GCA_964451925.1 uncultured Nevskia sp.
GCGCTCACGGCGTGCCCCGGCCCGCCGCCGGCGCCGCCGCCGGCGGCTGCGCCAGGTTCTGGCCGACGATGGACTGGATCTCCGTTTCCACGCCCTGGTCCTGCGTGTCGTAGGCGCTGGTGCTCAGCGACGACGGCCAGGCCGCCTGCTTCGACAGCGCGGCGCCGCTGCGGTCGTGGATATCCACGTCAACCGCGGTCGACAGTCCGAGGAACAGCGGATGCTGCTCCAGCTCCTTCGGGTCGAGCCCGACGCGCACCGGCAGGCGCTGCACGATCTTGATCCAGTTGCCGGAGGCGTTCTGCGCCGGCAGCACCGCCAGCGCGCTGCCGGTGCCGGCGGTGACGCCCAGCACCTTGCCGTGGTACTCGACGTGCGAGCCGTACATGTCGGCCGCGACCCGCACCGGCTGGCCGATGCGCAGGCCGCTGAGCTGGTTCTCCTTGAAGTTGGCGTCGATCCACATCGAGTCCACCGGCACGATGGCCAGCATCTCGCTGCCCGGCGTCACCTGCTGGCCCAGCTGCACCGAGCGCCGCACGATGTAGCCGGACACCGGCGACACCACGCGGGTGCGCGACGCCGCCAGCCAGGCGCTGCGCAGGCTGGCTTCCGCCTGCAGCACGCGCGGGTGGCTCTGCGGCGTGGTGCCGGAGATGGCGGCGCGCGTCGCCGCCAGCGTCGCCTGCGCCTGCTCCAAGCCGGCGCGGCTGCTGCTCAGCGTGTGCTGGTCGTGCTGCAGCGTTTCCGCCGACACGCCGTGCACCGCCGCCAGCGACTGGTCGCGCGCCAGGTCCTGGCTGGCCTGGGTGAACTGCGCCTGCTGCGCGCTGACCGTGGCGGCGTCGCGCCGCTCGTTGGCGAACAGCTGCGCCACTTCGCGCACCGTCTGCGCCAGCGTGGCCCTGGCCTGCGCCAGCGCCACCTGGCTGTCGCGCGGGTCGAGCTGCACCAGCAGCTGGCCCTGCTGCACGAACTGCGTCTCGTCGGCGTTGATCGCCACCACCGTGCCGCCGATCTGCGGCGTCAGCCGCACCAGATTGCCGTTGACGTAGGCGTCGTCGGTGCTGACGTGGTCCAGGCCGGCCACATAGCGATAGGCGGCGAAGCCGGCGCCGGCGAGCAGCACCAGTGCCAGCACCATCAGGGGCGCGCGGTTGCGCTTGGCGGGCGCCGCGTCCGCGTGTTCTTGTGCGCTCATCGGGAAAGCTCCTAGGGGGCGTTGGCCGCGTGCCCGGCGGGCGCGGCGTTCGTAGTCTTGTCTTCGTTGCGCGCCGGCGGCGGCAAGGCCGGATCGGCCGCTGCGTTCCACCAGCCGCCGCCCAGCGCGCGGAACAGCGCGGCGGTGTCGGTGAAGCGCTGCGCGTCGGCCTGCACCTGGCTCAGCGCGGCGTTCTGGTACTGCTGCTCGATCACCAGCACCTGCAGTTCGTTGTACTTGCCGGCGCGGTACTGCGCCAGCGCCAGGTCGCGGCTGGCCGCCGCCGCATTGAGCGCGCGCGTGTGCGAGTCGTAGCTGTCGGCGTCGTGCTGCAGCGCCTGCAGCGCGTCGGCCACCTCGACGAAGGCGCCGATCACGCTGCTGCGGTAGCTGGCCTGCGCCTGCCGATAGCGTTCCCTGGCCTCGTCCGAGCGCGCCGCCAGCGTGCCGCCGTCGAACAGCGGCGCGGTCGCGTCCAGGCCGAAGGACCAGACGCCGCCGGGCTGGGTGAACAGCTGGTTGAGCTTGCTCGCCTGCTGCGAGTACTGCGCCGACAGGCTTAGCGACGGCAGGCGCGCCGCCTGCGCCACGCCCACCTGGGCGCTGGCCTGGTGCAGGTTGTCCTCGGCGGCGAGGATGTCCGGCCGCTGCCGCACCAGCGCCGAGGGCAGCGACAGCGGCAGCTGCGCCGGCAGGGTGAAGTCCTTCAGGCCCAGCGCCGGCGCGCCGAACTCCTCCGGCGTGCGGCCGCTGAGCTGCGCCAGCGCATTGCGGTAGACGTCGCGCTGCTGCTCCAGCGCCGGCAGGCTGGCGCGGGTCGTCTCCAGCTGGGTCTGCGCCTGCAGCGTGTCGCTGCGCGTGATCTTGCCGGCGGCTTCCAGCGTCTGCGTCAGATCGAGCTGCGCCTGCAGCTCCTTGAGCAGCGACTGCGTCACCTCGATCTGCGCCTGGGTGGCGGCGTAGTCGAAGGCGCTCACCACCACCTGGTCGACCAGCGTGATGTAGGTGTTCAGCGCCTGGTCGCGGGCATAGGCGGTGGCCGCGCCCTGCGCCTCGATGGAGCGGCGCACGCCGCCGAACAGGTCGAGGTTGTAGGCCAGCGTCGGGCCGATGCTGAACTGGTTGCCGGTGGCGGCAAAGGCGTTGACCGGCTCGTACAGGAAGCTGCCGTTGATGTGCGCGCGCTGCGCGCCGACGTTCGCCTTGAGCTGCGGCAGCGCGCTGCCGGACACCGCCTGCAGCTCGTACTGCGCCGCCAGCAGGCCGTGGCGCGCCGCCTCCAGGTCCGGATTGTTGGCCAGCACCTCGCGCACCAGCGCGTCGAGCGCGGGCGAGCGGAACAGCCGGTACCAGTCGTTCGCCACTTCGCCGCCGTAAACCAGGCTCTGCGGCGCGCCGGCGGCGCCGTGCGCGGAGTAGCCGCCAGCGGGCGCGGCCGGGCGCGAAAAATCCGGGCCCAGCGTGCAGCCGGCCAGCACCGCCCCGGCGCCGATGCCCAGCGCCAGCCCACGAAGGCGCGCGCGGACGATCCGGTTCATACCTTGCTCCCGGCGCGGCTGCGTGCCGCAGCCGCCCGGCGCGGCGCCGGCTTGGCCGGGGCGCTGGCGCCCTGCGACGCCTCGGGCAGCTTGTCGACATGCTGCTGCAGGATGCCCAGCATGCGCTGCATCAGCGCAATCAGCGTGTCGATTTCAGTCTTGGAAAATGGCTCGGTCAGCTCGTTCAGCGCGTCCACCAGGATATGGATGGTGCCTTCCACCTGGCGCCGCCCTTCCGCGGTGAGGGTGATCTCCACCGCGCGGCGGTCGTGCTGGCTGCGCTCGCGCCGCACGAAGCCGGAGCGTTCGAGCGAATCCACCACCCGCGTCAGCGCGCCCATGTCGTGGCCGATCTCCGCGCTCAGCTGTGTCGCCGACAGATGCGTATGCAGGCGCAGCTTCATCAGCACAATCCACTGCGTGAACGAGATCGACTCCGATTCGAAGCGGTTTTCCGCCACCAGCGACATCAGCGTGCCGCAGCGCTTGATCAGGAAGCCGATGCTGCGCATCGGCTCCAGGTTCTCGACCGTGTAGTAGGGCTGCCTGGGCTGCTTGCCGTGGCCGGCGGGCTGCTCGGGCGGGGGAGTGGCGGGGTGGGACATGCTTGCTCCAGCTATATCTGCCGCAACAATATTTGCCTAAGCAAATATTGTCAAGCGCCACCGGTCGGGCGCCAGCGCCGGTAATCACCCCTGTGGTGACCGCGACACCGCTCAGGGCACCGCGCCCGGCTCCAGCCCCGCCGCCGACAGCCCCTCCAGCGCCAGGCCGTAGCCGCCGTCCTCGAGCAGCAGCTGCTTGTAGCGGCGCGCGAACAGCAGGCGGCTGTAGCGCGCCGCCAGCGTCGGCAGGCGCGCGAACTGCGTCGCCAGCTCCATCGCCCGCGACAGCAGCAGGTGTGCGGGCAGCACTTCGTTGGCCACGCCCAGCTGCAGGGCCTGGCGCGCGTCGAGCTTTTGCCCGGTCATCAGGAAATAGCGGCCGCGGTTGGGGCCGAGCACCGCCGGCCAGACCATGTGCACGCCGTCGCCGGGCACCAGTCCCCATTCCAGGTGGCGGTCCTGGAACACCGCGTCCTCGCTGCACAGCAGCGCGTCGCACAGCAGTGCCAGCTCGGAGTGCAGGCGCGCCGGGCCGTTGATGGCGGCGACCATCGGCACCTCGATGTCGAGCAGGTTCTCCAGCAGCTTGCGGCCGTCCATCATCACCCGGTTCCACACCCACGGCTGGCTCATCTCCTTGAGCCCCTCGTGATCGATGCGCTCCATCCATTCGCCGCCGGTGCCGGTCAGCACCACCGCGCGGTTGCGGCGGTCGCGGCTGATGTCATGGAAGGCATCGGCGAACTCGCGGTGGGACTTGCCGTTCCACACCAGCGGCCCGCCGTCGCTGTGCATGCGCAGCAGCAGCACGCCCGATTCGTCGCGGCTCATGTGCAGGTTGTCGTAGCGGCTGAAGTATTCGGGTGTGCTCATGGCGTCCTCCGGGCTTTGTTGGATTGGATTGCGGCCCTGCCGACCTTGTACGCCCGCGTGGCGCCGGCGTCGAGGTTTCCCGGCTCCCGGGATTCCTAGTCTGAAAGGATGGTGCCGCGCCATTCCTGCGGTTCCACAATCGGGCCGCTGTTCAAAAAATAAGCAGGAGGAGACATGAAGCTGCCGCAAGGTTCAGGGATGCGGTTGGGGTCATGGGCGGCGCTGGCCGCCGCCGTGCTGCTTGCGGCCTGCGGTTCGTCCGCCGACACGAACGCCGCGGCGGATGGCGCCGGCGGGCAGGCGCAGGCTTCCCGGAGCGCCTCGTCCTCCGGCACGGCGCTGCGCCGCGACGGCGCCTTCATGGTCGACGCCGACAACCGCGTGGTGCTGCTGCATGGCGTCAACGCGGTGTGGAAGCTCAAACCCTACTATCTGCCGGACAGCGCCGCCGGCTTCACCGCCGCCGATGCCGACTTCCTCGCCGCCAACGGCTTCAACGCGGTGCGCCTGGGTGTGCTGTTCGCCGGTGTGATGCCGGCGCGCGGCCAGATCGACGCGGGCTATCTCGACCAGATCGACCGCGTGGTGCAGCTGCTCGCCGCGCGCCACATCTGGGTGCTGCTGGATTTCCACCAGGACCAGTACAACGAGAAATTCCAGGGCGAGGGCTTCCCCGACTGGGCGGTGCCGGCGCAGCTGCTGCCCAACGACGCCCACTACGGCTTTCCCCTCGACGAGTTCCTGAGCCTGGCGCTCAACGGGGTCTATGACCGGCTGTGGCTCAATCAGGACGGCCTGTGGGCGCAGTACCAGGCGGCTGTAGCGGCGGTGGCCGCGCGCTGGCACGACCAGCCCTACCTGCTCGGCTACGACCTGTTCAACGAACCCTGGCCGGGCACGCTGTGGGCCACCTGTTTCGAGATCGACTGCCCGGTGTTCGACGCCATTCTGCAGAAATTCCAGCAGCAGGCCCTGGCCGGCGTGCGCTCCGCCGACACCAGCCACTTCGCCTTCTTCGAGCCGCAGCAGCTGTTCGACTTCGGCTCGCCCAGCCGCTTCGGCAGCATCGACGACGCTGCGGCCGGCCTGTCCTGGCATTCCTACTGCTCCGCCGAACTGCTGTCCTCCACCGGACTGCCGGACCTGCCCGACTGCGCCATCCTCGAACCGCGCACCGCCGGCAACGCCGCCACCCAGAGCGCGGCGATGGGCGCGGTCTCGCTGCTCACCGAGTTCGGCGCCAGCGACGATCTCGGCGACATCGGCCGCGTCACCGGGCTGGCCGACCAGCACCTGGTCGGATGGACTTACTGGTCGTACAAGAAATTCGGCGATCCCACCGGCTCCGGCGCGGAAAGCCTGTTCAGCAACGACAGCGACCTGGCCACGCTCAAGGCGCCCAAGGCCGACCTGCTGATCCGGCCCTATGCCCGGGCCATCGCCGGCACGCCACAGTCGATGAGCTTCGACAGCAGCGGCAAGATCTTCAAACTCGCCTATGCGCCGCGCGCCGCCGGCGCGCCGACCGAGATTTTCCTGCCGGCGCGGCATTACCCGAACGGCTACCGCGTCAGCGTGCAGGGCGGTCAGGTGCAGTCCGCGCCCGGCGCCGCGCTGCTGCTGATCGGCAACGACGCCGGCGCCACCCAGGTGCAGGTGCAGGTCGGCCCGGCGCCGTAACGCCGCGGCAGCAGGGCGTGGCCCCCGGAACGGGGGGCGCCGGGCGCCGCGGCGCGGTCCTAAGCTCGGCGTCATGTCCTGGCTTGCCGCGATTCCCGACCTGCTCACCGCCGCCGCCTTCCTGCTGGTATGGCAGCGCACCGACCTGGCCGGGCCGGCCTGGGTCGCCAACGGCGTCACCACCATGCTGCTGGAGTTCTTCGTGGTCCATGCCACCGGCTTCTACAGCCTGGTGCTGTACGGCGACAGCACGCGCACCCGGCGCACGCTGTACCTGGCGGGGCTGGCGGCCCTGTACCTGCTGCTGATCGGCGGCTATGCCTGGGGCATGCACGCCTGGTGGATGCTCGGAGCCTTCGGCTGGCTCAGCTTCGGCAAGGCGGTGACCCTCTGGACCCGCCGGGCGGACGGCGACCGCGACCGCCAGCTGATGCTGGCCATGGCCGGCTGGGCGGCCAGCGTGGTCTGCTATCTCGGCGCGGTGGCCGCCTCGGCGATGGTGGAGTGGCCGGCCTTCGGCGTGACGCCGGCGGTGATCGAGGCGGCCGGTTATGGCAGCGGCGGCATCTGGGAAGTGCAGCCCTACCGCGCCCTGGCCGGCGGGGTCCTGTACTTCGGCGTGATGGCGCTGCTGCGCCTGCTCGGCCAGCTGCTGCTGCGGCTGCTGCCGCGCCGGCACGGCGCCGGCGCGGCGTATCGGCCCTGATGCTCCCCTGAGGATCCCGTCGCTGTGCGGGGCAAAGAAAAAGGCCGGGATTCCGCGGGGAATCCCGGCCCGGTGCAAGCCGCCGTGGCGGCTTACTGCGTCAGGTTGAGGAAGATGCCGGAAGTGCCGTTGGTCAGCCCCGCCTTCAACTCGGCCTTGCTCAGCAGGCCGTTGGGATTGCTCAGGCCGGCGGGGAAGAAAGCGCCGATGCCCTTGAAGCTACCCGGCAGGCACGGCGCGAGCAGCGTCAGGTTGTAGTCGTTGTGGCTGGTGTCGGGCGTGGTCACGCTGCCGGTGTAGGCGCAGCCGGTGCCGCCGCTGTCGGTGCCGGTGATGTTGCCGCTGCTGTCGATGGTCAGCGTCGGCGAGTAGCTCACGCTGCCGAGCGAGTAGCTGGCGGTGTAGGTGCCGGCCACCGTGGCCACCGAGGAGGCGGTGTTCCAGGCGCTGGAGCTGGCGGCGCCGGTGAAGGAGACGCTGTCGCCGGCGCTGCCGCTGATGGTGCCGGTGAAGGTGGTGCCGCCCAGCAGGCCGGTGGTGGTGACCACCTTGCCGGTGAGGGTGCCGGTCTCGGTGCCGCCCGCGGCGCCGCCGACCACGCTGCCGTTGAGGCCGAATTCATTGAGGGCCACCCCGCTGAAGCTGGCGCTGGTGAGGGAGGACGGGGTGTACAGCACGAAGCTGCTGTTCAGCCGCGTGAACAGCACCGAGCTGCCGTCGGCCTGCACCAGTCCGAAGAACACCGGCGAGGTGCTGCTGTTGCCGCAGATGCTGGAGGCGGTGCCGCCGGAGCTGGACGAGGAACTGGCGCCCGACGAAGAGGAGGAGGAGCTGGAAGAGGACGAACCGGAGCTGCTGCTGCTGCCGATGTACGAGCCGCAGTAGATGCCCTGCGCCGCCGAGCCCGAGGAGGAACCGCTGCCCGAGCTGCTGCCGGAGCTGCTGGAGCTGCTGCTGGATCCGCCGCTGGAACTGCTGCTCGAACTGCCGCCGCTGCTGGAAGCGCCGCTGCTCGATCCGCTGCTGGAACCGCTGGAGCTGCTGTTGCTGCCGCCGCAGGCGCTGAGTGCGCAGGCCGCAAGAATGATGAGGGCCGGATTCTTCATGCTAGGTTTCTCCTGAGAAAAGGCGGTGTTCTCTACCGGAACCAAACCGCTTGCATGATTCTAGCCGTATCTCGGCCGCATGCGCCGGAATCGGCAAAAACTTTACTCCATCGGCGCTTTTTCGACCGGCAGCCCGGGCATGACGACAAGTTCATGTTTGCTCCGCCCGCGCCGGGCTGCGCCGAGCGGGAAAAATGCAGGTGCAGTGTTCAGCGCGGCGTCTGTGCCGGCGCCTCTTCGCCGGCGAGCGCGGCATAGCGCTGCCGGTACTGCTGCGCCTGCGCGGCGTCGCCGGCTTCGGCGGCGAACTGCGCCGCGCCCGACAGCAGTTCCGCATCATACGGCGAGCGCAGCAGCGCCTGCCGCAGCAGCGCCAGGGCCGACGGTTGCTGGCCGGCGTCATGCAGCGCCACCGCGTAGACATAACTGAAGTGGGCATTGTCCGGTGCCCGCGCGGCGGCCTGGCGCAGCAGCTCCAGCGCGGCGCCGCGATCGCCGCTGCGCACCCGCTGCAGGCCCAGCAGGTGCAACAGCGTGGCGTCGCCGGGCACCGCGCGCAGGCCCTGCCGCAGCATCGCGGCGGCCTGGTCCTCGCGGCCCAGCGCGCGGTACAGGTCGGAGCCGTTGGCATAGGCCGGCACGAATGCCGGGTCCAGGCGCAGGGCGGCGCGGAACTCCCGCTCGGCCGCCTGCGCCGCGCCGCGCTCGGTGTAGGCGTTGCCCAGGTTGAAGTGCGCCTCCGGGCGGTCGGCCTGGGCCAACTCGGTGGCGACGTAGTCGTCGAACAGCTGTTGCCGCTGCGCGCGTTGCGGCGCGCTCAGCGCCGCGTCGGCCACCGCCGCCAGCGCACGGCCGGCCTTGGCGCGCAGGTCCAACGTGGCGTCGCCGGCCAGGGACAGCGCCAGTGCCGTGCGCGCCTGGGCCGGGAAGGACAGCAGCGCGTCCAGCGCCGCTCCGTGCAGCAGCGCGTCGGGGCTGGCTGCGGCATCGCGCAGCGCGTCCAGGCTGCGCGGGCCGGGATAGCGGCCGAGCGCCATTACCGCGGTGGCGCGGGCGATGCCGGGCGCGCTGCCGTCCCCGGCCAGC
>CAYVKA010000135.1:0-8723 GCA_964451925.1 uncultured Nevskia sp.
CTTCCACCGCGGCGTTCAGCGCCAGGATGTTGGTCTGGAAGGCGATGCCGTCGATCACGCCGATGATGTCAACGATCTTCTTGCTGGAGGTGCGGATCGCCTCCATCGTCGTCACCGCGCCGCCCACCGCCTCGCTGCCCCGACCGGCGATGGATCGGGCACCGACGGCAAGCTGGTTTGCCTGGCGCGCGTTCTCGGCATTCTGTTTGACCGTGCCGGTCAACTCCTCCATGGAACTGGCGGTCTCCTGCAACGAAGCCGCCTGCTGCTCGGTGCGGCCCGAAAGATCGCCGTTGCCTGACGCGATCTCCCGCGCGGCCGTGTTGATCGATTCGCTGGCATGGCGGATCCCGCCCACCAGTTCCTGCAGCCCGTCCACAGTCGCGTTGGCGCTGTCCTTGAGCTGGCCGAACAGGCCTTCGTAATCGCCCGACATCTTCCGGGTCAGGTCCCCTTTGGCCAGCGCCGCGAGCAGCGCCGCGACCTGGGTCAGGCCACGGTGGCTGACCTCCATCAGCCGGTTCAATCCGGCCACCATCTCGCGGTACTGATGCTGGTAACGGGTTTCCTCCCCGCGCACATTGAACTGGCCGGCCGCCGCGGCCGTGGCGAGGGTTTTGATCTCGCCGCTGATCGCCTGCAGGCTGGCCTTGACGCCGTCGATCGCCTCGGTCACCTGGGCACTCTTGCCCGGCAGGCGGTCCATGTCGACAGACAGGTCGCCGAGGGCGTAGGACTTGACCACCTCAACCACCCGGCTGGTAACCGTGATATGGCCTGCCACAAGGCTGTTGATGCCCTCGGCCATCTGGCCGTAGCCGCCCGGGAACTGCTTCACGTCTATGGCGTGGTCGACCCAGCCGGCCTGGTGCTGGCGGGCCATTTCAGCCTGTGCCGACTGGAATGCGCGCAGCGTGGCCAGCATGCCCTGCATGGCGCGCAGCAGCACGCTGATTTCATCGTTGCCGTCCGCGGCGACCGCGGTGTCGAAGTTGCCGCGCGAGACCGCTTCGACGACTGCCACACTTTCACTCACGCGCTGCATGACATTTTGCGAGATGGCGTAGCCAAGCCCGGCAAGCACCAGCACGAACAACGCAGCGCCCAGCCCGACCCGGACCAGCACGGCGCGATTGGCTGCCAGTCGCGCATCGACCGTAGCCTGCAGCGCATCGAGCGCGATCTGGTTAAGCGCATAAAATGAGTCCAGCGCGCCCGTCAGGTCATGCAGGTAGTCCGCGGCCGGGTAGTCGAGGCTGGAGGATTCCACGATCCGGCTCTGCACCACCTCCGCCACCTTGTCGAAGCCCTTCGCGCATTCCAGCATCGGCCCCTTCAAAAGGGCTTGCAGGGTGGGATTGGCATCGACCGCTTTCTTCAGTTCGGCGTCCATCACCTGCTGGTCGCGGCGGGCCAGGGCCAGCAGGATCTCCAACTGCTTCTTTTCATCCGCGGAAGCGCTATGCCTGGACAGTTCCGCCACACCGAGCCCGCGCACCTGGCCGACTGTCTCGGCGAGTGGCGGCATGTGCAGCAGCATGGCGCTGACCAGGTGGTAGCTGTCGGCGGCGGGGTCCAGCGATAGTCCGAAATCGTCGGTGGCGGCGTCGATCTCGACCAATACGTCGGCGGCGAGCGCGCTGTGCTGGGCGAAGCTGGCTGGTCCATCGATGCCAGCCGCACCGACCTGATGCGCCAGCGCTTCCCAGCGTTGCACGATCGGCGACCAGTCCTTGCCCATGCGGGTGTCGGGATGCGCCGCGGCGCTCTTGGCGACGGCTGCGAATGCGGCGCTCACCTCCGCCTGTTTGGCTTCACGCTGCGGGGCCGAGTCGCTGTTGCCGTTCAGCACCTGCGCGGACAGGGCGCGATGCTGTTGCAATAGGCGCAAGGCCCGCACCATCTCGCCCACCGGCGCGATGCCGGCTGACTCGACGCGGTCGGAACGCATGCCTTCGAACAACGTCGATACATACAGGCCGCACATGGAGGCGGCGACCACGAATGACAGGCCGCACAGGAAAGCAAGTTTCTGCCACAAGGCAAAGCGCCCTAACAACTTCTTCACGGTCATCCCTCCAGTCCGGCAAGCGGTGCCGCCGCCCACACTTCTAATGGGTCAGACATAATTCCGGACCCTAATGGATGTTGTATTGCTGGCGCGCCGATTTCATTGACCCAGATCAACACGGACCTCCAGGGCTTCGGATGTCGCGTCACAAGTGGCGTATCGATGCCGTCATCGAAATCCCACCGGCCATGGTGCGCCACGGCCGGTGGGGACGAGAGACTGGAGGCTGCCCTCGTGCTAGTACTTGGCCAGAACCTTGACCGAACCGTCCACCGCGCCGTCGCTGATGTAGCCGACGGCACCGGCGTTGCCGGCAAGCTTGGCCTTGACTCCGGCGTCGCCTGCGACTTCGTCCGGCGCCTGCGCTTTGCCGGTGAAGATCAGCTTGGACCAGTAGCCGGACAGGTCGGCTCCGGTCTTGCCGAGCACCTTGGTTTCGAAGTCGCTGCGGGTCGGGCCTTCCTTCTGGTAAATGACGACCAGCGCCTGTCCGCCAAGCTGCGGCTCGCGGCCGAGGAAGACCTTCTTCACTTCCTCCGGGTCCATTGCACCCAGCGGTGAGTCCTTGGCGGCAACCACGGCTCCCGCCTGGGCCTGCGCTGCCATGAGGCCGAAAAGCCCCATCACAATGATGCGTTTCATGATCGGGTCACTCCGGCTCAGAAGCTGAATGCGATGGCGGCCGAGACCAGGTTGGAGCTGGTCTTGCCGGCGATCGAGGAGTTGAAGGTGGTGAAATCGGCCTTCAGAGCGACGTTGTTCGCCAGGTCGTAGCGCAGGTCGAACTGGTAGTAGCTGTCGTGCGCGGCCTGTGCGGCCAGCACCCCAGCCACACCGGCCTTGAGCGGGGCATACGGCGCAGCGTTGGGAATCTCGTTGAGCACGTCCGCCGAAGTGCCGTTGTTCTGGCGGCCGTAGGTGAACATCGGCAGGAACTTGCCGAAATGGCGTCCCAGCGCGACATAAAAATCGTGGGAAGCCGCGAGATAGTTGTGCGGGCTCTTCAGTTCAACGTACTCGCCGATGAACTGCCACTTGGCGTAGTCGATCTCGCTGCCCAGTTCCAGGAACGAGCTGCTGTCGCCGTCGACGGCCAGGTCCCGAGCGGCCTGATTCAGGCCGGCCTGCTGCAGCCCGGCCACCAGCGGATCGACCGGGGTGTTGTTGAGGGTCAGCTGGGACTGAAAGTATCCGGCACGCAGGTTGAGCCAGTCGTTGTAGCTGGCGTGCAAGGAGGCGCCGACGAAGTTGCGGTCGTCGATGTTGGCCTGGATGCTGTTGTTGCTGCCCACGGCGATGGTGCCGCTGTAGCGGCCGTAGATGAACTGCGGGTCCAGCTGCCAGCTGCCGAAGGTATGCGAATAGTTGACGCTGACGCCGTCGATGTTGCTGAAGCTGGACACGCTGCTGTACACCGCCGTCGGGGTGCGCAGCCAGGGATAGGCGACACCGACTTCCAGGTAGTCGGAGAAATAGAACAGCGGGGCGCGCTGGCGTCCCACTTTGACCGACCAGTCGCTATCGTACTGATAGTTGACGTAGGCCCACTCGAACTTGGTCTTGAAATCGTCATTGCCGTGGGACACGATCTGTGCCGTGGCGCTGAGCTTGCTGGTCAACGGTGCCGTGACCTGCAGCGCGAACAGCGATTCCTCGCCGAACTTGGCGTCGGCGTCGTAGTTGTAGTTCGGGAACGGCCGGTTGTTGTCCAGCGTGGAGCCGGCCACCACCTGGCCAAAGCCGTTGACCTTGAGGCTGCCGAGATCGTAAGCCTGTGCCGGCGTCGCGCAGGCAAGTACCATCGCACCGCACAAGGCGGCGCCAGATTTGATTCCCACTTTCAATTTCCCCTTCAAGAAAACACACACACGTTGCGGTACCGGGATGGGACCTGCCCTAGACATGGTGGGCTTATCGACGAACCCGCCCGTGACTTGACCGGGTAGCGACGAAAGGTGGTTTTGCGCCTATGAGCGGCGGGTGTTGCCGCGGTGGACTGCTCAAGTTGCACCGGCACGCGCCGATACCTGTGAGCAGCACCACCGCCCGTCGAATTGCATCCGCGGGACTTTTCGCGTGGGCCCATGGAGTCACAGCAGATGAAAATTGCCACCCCGAATCCGCAACGGCTGCAGGTCGTCATGGCGATGCTGTCGACCTGGGCAAAGCCGCTGCGTTCGGTATCGATCCGTACCAAGGTGTTGCTGCTGCCGGGCGTGGCGCTGGCGGCCCTGCTGGTGTACTGCCTGTTCACGGTGGCGGAGTCGCGCGTCACGGTCGGCAAGCTCAACGAGTTTTCGGCGCAGACCCTGCCGGTACTGACCCAGGTCAATTCAGCCAATGTCGGCCTGGTGGAAGTCCAGTCCATGTTCACCCAGGCCCTGGGCGACAAGGACGAGTTCGCCCTGGAAGATGCGCAGAAGAGCGCGGCCGCCGTGCGCGTCACCCTCGCGTCCATCGCAACCCAGGACCCGGCCTACGCCGCGCGCGTGCAGCAGCTGCTGGGCCTGTGGGACCAATACGTCAAGGTCAGTGTGGAGGCGGTTAAGGGTCAGATCGGCGGCTCCAGCGACATGCAGGCGCTGCAGCAGCTGGCCAAGGACAAGCAGACCTCCTTCCAGGCGATCCACGAGGCCCTGCAATCCCTCAACAGCAACAGCGAGAAGTCGTTTGCGGCAGCCATCGAGTCCGCCGTGCAGCGCAACACCACCGCGTTGCGCATCGGCCTGGGTCTGTGCGCCGCAGCGGCCTTGCTGCTGACGCTGCTGGCGCTGCTGGTGGATCAGGCGATCCGCCAGCCCATCGAGCGGCTCAACCAGGCCATCGGCGAGGTGGCGCAGGGCAACTTCGGCGTGCGCGTGGAGGTCGAAGGCCGCGATGCCGTTTCGGTCATGTGCCGGGCCTTCAATTCACTGCTCGCCGACCTGAACGCGGCGATCGCCGAAACCAACTCGGTGCTGGCCGCGGTGGGCCGCGGCGACTTCGCGCCGCGCGTCACGGCCGCGCTGCCCGGTGACCTGGCCAGGCTCAAGGATGGCGTCAACGCCGGCGCCGACAGTGTGCAGCGCACCATGCGCGCGCTGGACGCGGTCATGGAAGCCCTGGCCGCCGGCGATTTCTCGGCGCGCATGAGCGCCGATGTGGAAGGCGAGTCGCGCCGCAAGGTCGATCTCGCCATGCAGCTGATGCAGGACGCGCTCGGCGCGCTTAGCGCAAGCCTGTCCGCCGCCGCCGACGGCGACTTCACCCGGCGCATTGAAACGGATTTGCCTGGTGATCTCGGCCAGTTGAAGGTCGCCGTCAATCGCTCCCTGGATGGTCTGGATGCGGCATTTGCCGAAATCAGCGCCACCACCGAGGCGCTCAGCCACGGCGACCTGACCCGGCGCGCTGAGGGTGAATTCTCCGGCGCGCTGCGCAAGCTCACCGACGCGCTCAACGGCTCGCTCGACGGCCTGACCTCGGTCATCAGCGCCGTGGCCCAGACTGCCGAGGAAGTCGGCGTGGGCGTCGAGGAGATTGCCCACGGCAACGCCGACCTGTCGTCGCGCAACGAACAGCAGGCGGCGGCGCTGGAGGAGAGTTCCGCCAGCATGGAAGAGCTGGTGACCAGCGCGCGCGGCACTGCCGACAACAGCCGCCAGGCCAGCACCCTGACCAAGAAGGCCTCCGCCGATTCGCGGCAGGGCGCGGAGCTGGTGGAGCGCGCCGGCAAGTCGATGGCCGCGATCAAGACCGCCAGCAAGAGCATCGGCGAGATCATCGGCCTGATCGACTCGATCGCGTTTCAGACCAATCTGCTGGCGCTCAACGCCGCGGTGGAGGCGGCGCGCGCGGGCACGCACGGGCGCGGCTTCGCCGTGGTCGCCAGCGAAGTGCGCAACCTGGCGCAACGCACCGTGGCCTCGTCGCAGGAAATCCGCACCCTGATCCAGGTTGCTACGGAACGCGTTGCCGAAGGCGACGCACTGGTCGGCGATTCGACGCGCAAGCTGGGCGAGATCGCCAAGTCCTGCGAGGATGCGGCGCGGCTGGTGCAGGATACGGCCAATTCGGTGCAGGAGCAGAGCAGCGGCCTCGAACAGATCAGCCAGGCGATCGCCGAGCTCGATTCGGTCAACCAGCAGAATACCTCCCTGGTGGTGCGCGTTTCGGCAGCCAGCAGCACCCTGACGCAACGGGCCGCAGCCCTGCGCCAGGCGGTGTCGAAGTTCCGCTATAAGGGACAGGATTCCACCGCGTCTGCGAAACCGCCGGCCGGCAGCCGTCCGCGCGTTGCCGGCACTGCGGCGCGCATCCGCCGGGCTTAAGCATCTTTGCAGGACCCCGCGGCGCGGTAGCAAGCCCGGCCGGGTCGGCCGTTACCGGTCGAGCAGGGCTCGCAACTGGGCAGCCAGGTTGTCGACCGGCGGTGGTGAGGTCGTATCGACGATCAGGGTCCGTTCCTGTTCGGCCGCGTCGAGGGGATCGTGTTGCGCAAGCTGTCGCCGCAGCACCTCGATGTCGGCTTCGGAGGCATCCCGGCCTTCCTGGGCGCGGCGGACCAGGCGTCGCTCCAGCTCCGGCACCGGCGCCTGGCAGTGCACGATGACACATGGCGCATCGAGGCGCTGTGCCAGAGTCGTGAAGCGCCGTCGTTCGCTGGCGCTGAGGAAGGTGGCGTCGACAATTGCCGTTTCGCCGCCTTCGATGACGCTCGTCGCCAACTCCGCCAGCCGCGCGTAAGTCAACCGGCTGGCCGAAGCGGTATACAGGCCGGCGCCCGGCGCAGACGTGCTGCGCTGCAACGGCGCCAGCCGGTGCATGCGCTTGCGCTCCACGTCGGAACGCAGTCGGATGGCCGGCAGTTGTACCGCCAATCCGGCGCTGCAGCGCGTCTTACCCGAGCCGGCCAGGCCGTGCATCAGCACCAGAGCCGGTCGGCGCCGCTGGGTCCAGCCCAGCGCGTGACGGATGTAGTCCTCGCATTGTCTGGCATGGCGCGGGCGCTGATCCACGCTGGCACCGTGCATGCGGATCAGCGCGATCTTGGCCCGAACCAGCGCGCGGTAGGCCAGGTAGTAGTGCAGCACGCGAACTCCGCCGTAGTCGCCGCTGGCTTCCAGATAGGTGTTGAGGAAGGCGTACGCCAGGTCCGGGTAATGGCGCTGCGCCAGGTCCATGGTCAGGAAGGCGACATCGCTGATCACGTCGATCCAGCGCAGTCCGGGGCTGAACTCGATGCAGTCGAACGGCACGATGTGCTGCCGCAGCTTCACCAGATTGCCCAGGTGCAGGTCGCCGTGGCATTCGCGCACGCGGCCGCCGATCTTGCGGTTGATGAAGGCCGGGGACAGCGTGGCGTAGCGCTGCTCCAGCCAGGTCTCCAGGTCGTGCAAACGGCTCGGCGCGCCGGGTGCGCCCTGCCGCAGATCGCGCAGGCATTCGCGCACCGGCGCGTGGACCTGTGCCGGGTCGCCGAAATCGAGCTGGCCGGAAACCAGCGGCAGCGATTCGTGCAGTGTTGCAAGACTGCGTCCGAAATCCTCCAGGTCGGCGCGCGTGAGTTGCTCGTCCCGCAGCAGCTGATCAAGCTGCTGAGATTGCGCGAAGCGTCGCATTTTCACCGCATATTCCAGCGCGGCTCCTTCGCCGGGGATTTGCGGATGCTCGCTGCTGCCGCCGATGGGGACCACGTCCAGGTATAGCTCGGGTGCGAACCGCCGGTTCAGGCGCAACTCTTCGGCGCACGCGTCCTTGCGCAGAGCCAGCGTGGAGAAGTCGAGAAAAGGCAGCTTGACCGGTTTCTTGATCTTGTAGGCGTGCACCGGAGTGAGCAGCACCCACGAGATATGCGTCTCCACCAGTTCCACCATGGCGCAAGCTTCCAGCTGCGCCAGGGCCTGCGCCACGGAGCGGATCAACGGCGGAGCCTCCGCGCCGGCGTCGGCGAGCACGCTGGGCGGAGGTTGGGCACTGACGTGGAGGCGCACATTGCGCTGCTCAGCCGGCGGCCCGCCGCTCGGGCAATACAGCGGGAATGGCGTGTTCCACGCCCTGCGCAAACAGCGATTGCAGTTCCGCGTCCTGCAGGGTTTCCTGCCGCAGCAGGACTTCGACGGCACGATCGAGGTTGGCGCGATGCTGACGCAGTACCTCGGTGGCGCGCGCCAGCGCGGCTTCGAGCAGGCGCCTGACCGCCGCGTCGACCTGCCGCGCAATGTGTTCGCTGTGCGGCATTTCATGAGCGCCGCCGGCCGGACCGCCGAGATAGGCCTGCGGCTCGTCGGCGTAGACCACCGGGCCGATTTCATCGCTCAGGCCGTAACGCAGCACCATGTCGCGCGCAATCGCCGTCGCCTTGGCCAGGTCATCGGCGGCGCCGGTGGTGGCTTCGGCGAAAACCAGCTGTTCGGCCGCGCGGCCGCCGAGCAGCGCGCTGAGCCGGTTCTCCAGCTCCGAGCGCAGGGTCAGATAGCGGTCCTCGATCGGGCGCTGCAGCGTGTGGCCAAGGGAGCCGATGCCGCGCGGAATCAGCGAGACTTTCTGCACTGCCATGTCGCGCAGCAGCGCCAGCGAGACGAAGGCATGGCCAAGCTCGTGATAGGCGACGACGCGGCGCTCCTCGGGATTGAGCAGGCGGCTGCGCTTCTCGATGCCGGCGACGATCCGG
>CAYVKA010000136.1:0-8709 GCA_964451925.1 uncultured Nevskia sp.
GCTCGTCGCGTTCGGCCGCGATGGCGAAGTCGACCATCATGATGCCGTTCTTCTTGACGATGCCGATCAGCAGAATGACGCCGATCAACGCGATCAGCGAGAAGTCGATGTGGAACAGCATCAGCGCCGCCAGCGCGCCGAGGCCTCCCGAAGGCAGTGTGGAGAGGATGGTGAGCGGGTGGATGTAGTTTTCGTAGAGCACGCCGAGCACGATGTAGATGGCCAGGATGGCAGCGGCGATGAGGTAGGGCTGGCTCGCCAGGGACGACTTGAACACTTGCGCCGAGCCGGCAAAGTCGGCGCTGAGCGTGGCCGGCAGGTTCATGCCGCGCATGCGGCTCTCGATGGCGTCGACCGCCTCGCCCAGCGAGCTGCCGGCGGCGAGGTTGAACGACAGCGTGACCGAGGGAAACTGGCCGTCGTGGTTCACCGTGAGCGGCGCCAGCGAGGGGCGGAAGCGGGCAATGGTGTCGAGCGGGATCTGCCGGCCGCCGCTGCCGGATGGCACGTACAGGCGCGACAGGGCGTTGGCGTCGAGCTGGAAGCGCGGCTCGACTTCGAGAATCACGCGATAGGTATTGATGGCGGTGTAGAAGCTGGCAACCTGGCGCTGGCCGAAGGCGTCGTACAGCGTGTCGTCGATCGCCTGGGCGCTGACGCCGAGGCGCGACATGGCGTCGCGGTCGATCTCCACGGTGAGGCGCGGCGCGGCGGGGTCGAGGTCGCCCTCCACGTCCTCCAGCTGCGGCAGCTTGCGCAGCGCGTCGAGCAGCAGCGGCGCCCAGTGGTTCAGCTCGCCCAGCTCCGGATCGTGCAGGGTGTACTGATACTGGGTCTTGCTGACCCGCGCGCCGACCTGCACATCCTGCCGTGCCTGCATGTGCAGCACGATGCCGGGCAGCACGGCGATCCGCCGCTGGATGCGCTTGATCGCCTCGTAGACCGAGCCGCGGCGCTGGCCGAACGGTTTGAGGTCGACCGAGAGCCGGCCCAGGTGGGTGGTGTTCTCGCCCTCCACCCAGTAGTAGACGTGCTCCACCTCCGGGTCCTGCCCGACCAGCGCGGCCAGCGCCTTGATGCGCGCCGACATGGCTTCGAACGAGATGTCCTCCGGCGCTTCCGCCACGCCGGCGATGAGGCCGTTGTCCTGGTTGGGGAAGAAGCCTTTGGGGATCAGCGCGTACAGCGTCACGGTACCGGCGGCGATGAGCAGGATGCTGGCGGCGGTGAGGCGCTGATGGCGCATCACACCGCGCAGCATGCGGCCGTAAAGTTGCAGCGAGCGGTCGTAGACGCGCTGCGCCGCTCCCGGCGCGCGCCGCGGCGCGTTGCCATGGCCGAGGAAGCGCGCGCACATCATCGGAGTCAGCGTCAGCGACACCAGGCCGGAGACGACGATGGCCACGGTGGCGGTGACCGCGAACTCGCGGAACAGGCGCCCGACCAGGCCGCCCATGAACAGCAGCGGCACGAACACCGCCACTAGCGACAGCGTCATGGACAGGATGGTAGGGCCGATCTCGCGGGCGCCGGCGATCGCCGCCGCCAGCGGCGGTTGGCCCGATTCGACATGGCGCAGGATGTTTTCCAGCATGACGATGGCGTCGTCGACGACGAAGCCGACCACCACGGTTAGCGCCATCAGCGAGATGTTGTCCAGCGTGTAGCCGAACAGCTCCATCACCACCAGCGTGCCCAGCACCGACAACGGGATGGCGATGCCCGGAATCAGCGTGGCGCGCAGGTCGCGCACGAACAGGTAGACCACCAGCACCACCAGGGCGATGGCGATGAGCAGCGTGATCTGGATGTCGATGACCGAGCGGCGGATGGTCTGGGTGCGGTCCTGCAGCACGCTCAGCTGCACCGCGCCGGGGAGATTGCGTGTCAGCCCGGGCAGGGCGTCCTTGATCCGCGCCACTGTTTCGTTGATGTTGAAGCCGAGCTGCTTGTGCACATCGGCGATGACCGCCTGGTGCTGCCCGACCCACGCCGCCTGGCGCACATCCTCGACGCTGTCCAGCACCGTGGCCACGTCGCCCAGACGCACCGGCGCGCCGTTGCGGTAGGTGACGATCAGCGCCCGGTAGCCGTCGGCGTTGAACAGCTGGTCGGTGGCGTCGAGCGTGACCGAACGGCGCAGATCATTGAGCGTGCCCTTGGGCGTGCTGGCGGTGCCGCTGGCCAGCGCCGCGCGGATGTCTTCCAGGGCCACGCCCAGCCCCGCCAGGCGCGCCGGATCGACCTGCACCCGCACCGCCGGCTTCTGCTGCCCGTGATAGTCGATGACGCCGACGCCGGCGATGCGCGACAGCTGCGGCGTCAGGTAATTCTCGGCGATGTCGTCAACCTTGGCGATCGGCAGGCTGTCCGAGCTCACCGCGATCGACATCAGCAGCGCGTCGGCGGGATTGGCCTTCTCGAAGGTAGGCGGATGCGGCAGGTTCTTGGGCAGGTCGCCGGCGGCGGCGTTGATCGCCGACTGCACGTCGAGCGCGGCGCCGTCGAGCTGCCGCGACAAATCGAATTGCAGCTGAATCTGGCTGCTGCCGAGCACGCTCGAAGACGACATGCTGGCCACGCCGGGCAGCAGCGCCAGCTGCCGCTCCAACGGCACGGCGACAGTGGCCGCCATGGTTTCGGCGCTGGCGCCGGGCAGGCTGGCGGTGACCTGGATGGTCGGAATATCCACCTGCGGCACGCCGGCGATCGGCAGCAACGCATAGCAGCCCAGCCCGGCGAAACACAAACCCAGCATCAGCAGGGAGGTGGCAACCGGGCGCAGGATGAAGGGGGTCGACAGGTTCATCGGTGGTAGTGGTCGGCAAACGGCGGCGTCAGCCGAGTCCACCGGCCTGCTCGGGGAGAGCCGCGCTGAACCTCAACCATGGCATTGCGGCGGAGTGACGGCAATGCCGGGCCGCAGTCCCGGTGCCGCCGCGACGGCCGGCAGCTGCGCTCGGCCGGCGGAAAAATGCCGTTTTGAATCCGGTGCTTCCGTGCGCGCAACGACGGCGCAGCGCCGCTCTGTACCGGGACCTTACCGGACTGTTACAAAAACATAATCGACGGCGCCGGCCCGAACTCAGGGCAACAGCAACACCTTGCCGATATGCGCGCCGCTTTCCAGCAGCGCGTGGGCGCTGGCCGCCTCGGCCAGCGGAAACGTGGCATGCACCACCGGCCGGATCTTCCCCGCCTCGAACAGCGGCCAGACCTGCTGCCGCAGCTGGGCCGCGATCGCCGCCTTGAACTCCACCGGGCGCGGCCGCAGCGTGGAGCCGCCGATGCTGAGCCGCTTGAGCATCACCGCCGAGAAATCGACCATGCCCTTGGCGCCGCCGAGCAGGGCGATGATCAGCAGCCGGCCGTCCGGCGCCAGCAGCTTCAGTTCGCGCGCGACGTAGTCGCCGGCCACCATGTCGAGGATCACGTCGACGCCCTTGCCGGCGGTGAGTTGCAAGCCCAGCTCGACGAAGTCCTCGGTTTTGTAGTTGATGGCCCGCTCGGCGCCGAGCCCTTCGCAGATGCGGCACTTGCCGTCGGAGCCGGCGGTGACGAACACGCGGTGACCGAAGGCCGCCGCCAACTGGGTGGCGGCCACGCCGATGCCGGAGGCGCCGCCGTGCACCAGCAGCGTCTCGCCCGGGGCGAGGCGGCCGCGGTCCATGACGTTGGACCAGACGGTGAAATAGGTTTCCGGCAACGATGCAGCCTGCGCCAGGTCGAGGCCGCCCGGCGGCGGCAGGCACAGCCCGGCGTCGGCCGTGCAGTACTCGGCGTAACCGCCGCCGGTGAGCAGCGCGCACACCGCGTCGCCGACGCGCAGCGCACCGCAATCGCCGCTGACAGCGGCGATAGTGCCGGCGACTTCCAGGCCGGGCAGGTCGGAAGCGCCCGGCGGCGGCGGATAGCCGCCGCGCCGCTGCACCAGGTCAGGGCCGTTGACGCCGGCGGCGGCGACGCGGATCAGCACTTCGCCGGGACGCAGCTGCGGCAGCGGCCGCGTCGCCGGCCGCAGCGCGTCCGGCCCGCCCGGCGCGGCGATCTCCACCACCCTCATGCTCTGCGGCAGGCTCACATCAGGCTCCCGGGCAAAAACCGAAACTACCACAGGCGCCCGGCCCCGGCCGCCCTGCCCTCGCCAGGCTACTTGACGATGACCACGCCGGTCATGCGCGGCCCGTGGATGCCGCACTGGTACGGGTATTCGCCCGGCGTGGTGAAGGTGCGCGAATAGGTCGAGCCCTTGTCCAGCCGCGGGCTCTTCTGGTCGGGAAACTTGATCATGTGGTTGGAATCGTCGGCGTTGGTCCAGGTCACGGTGCTGCCGGCGGTGACGGTGATGGTGGCCGGCGCGAACACCATCCAGCCGACGTTGACGGCGTTGGGCGCGGTCGGCGCCGGCGGCGGCGGCACTTCGATGGCGATGGCGGGTGTGGACAGCAGCGCGGCGCCGAGCAGCGCGGCGGACAACAGCTTGAAGCGGATCATGGAATCCTCGTCGGGAATGGATGTCGCACGCGGCACCGCCGCGCAATGCCGCGGCCTCGATGCCGCAACGTGGACTCCGTTGTCCCGCGCCGGTCATCGCTGACCCGGCGGCCGATGTTAGCAAAACAGGGGCCGCCCGGCCCTGGCTGGGCCCCGGCTGGACCCTGGCCGGCGGCGGCGCGGCCGGCGGCGCGCCGCGGTCAGCCGCCTGCGGTGGGCTCCACCACCACCTGCAACTCGCCCAGCGCGCGGGCGGCGAAGCGTGCCACAAGCGACGGCGCATAGCGTTGCAGCGCCTGGCGCGAGGCGGCGTTGCCGCAGTCGGCGCGCAGCTGCCAGCCGCCGGCGACGCGGCTGAGGGACAGCGCGGTGTCCGGCAATGCCGCTTCGGAGAGGCGGATGCGCACTTCGCCGCCCGCGCCCGCCGCGCCCGACTCGCTGACCAGCAGTTCGCGGATATGCCGCTCGACCAGCGCGGCGAACGCCGCCTCGGGATCGGCCGCGGGCGCCGCCTGCGGCGCATTGGCGGGGCCGGGCTGTGACAGGCGCTGCGCCTCGATCAGCGCCGCGAACTCCGCCGTCTGCCCGCCTGCATCCTGCTGCTGCAGCCTGCGCCAGGGATGGGCCCCGCCACGCGCCTCGCCGCTCAGAGCGGCCAGGGCCGGCTCCGTCGCGCGCTGCGGGGCAGCCGCAACGCGGCCTTCGCCGGCGCGCGCCGGCGCGGCCGGCATGCGCGGGGATGCCTTGCCGTCGCGCACGACGCTCAGGGGTAGGCCGCCGCGCGCCATCTGACGCGGACTGGCAGCCGGCGCTGCCGGCGGGCGTGCCTGCGCCATCAGGCTGCGGAACAGGTCGGACTGCTGACGCAGCGTGGCAGCGCCGGACATGCCGGGGCCACTGCTCGGGGCCGCCGCGGAACCGTCGCCGCCGGACGCGGCGGCGGTGGCGTCGCTGTCGCCGCTGACTGCGCTTGGAGTGGTGGCGGTGCTGGTGGCGTCGATCATGTTCAGGCCCGGTGCAGATGGCGGTTGGCGAGCAGTTCCTCGGCGGCGCCTTCCTCGATGGCAAGCTGCTGCTCGTCCTGTTGCAGCCGCCAGGCGGACTGGTGCGCCAGCAGGGCGTCCTGCTTGGCCAGCGCGCGGCGATGCGCCTCGCGCGCCTGCGCCAGCAGGGCCTGCGCCTGCGCCACCGCGTCGGCGGCTTCCTGGCGCGCCTTGTCGCGCTCCTGCATCTGCTCCAGCAGCCAGGCCATGCGCAGCGACGGCGCGCCAAGTTGCGCGCCGCTCAGCGATGCCGCGCCTTGCGACAGCTCCTGTGCCTGCGCGCGTTGCAGCTGCTGCCGCGCCTGGCGCGCCTGTTCCAGGCGCTGCCGCGCCTGTTCCAGCAGGTCGAGCCGCTGGCGCAGCTGCTGCTGCGCCTCGGCCAATGCGGCCAGGGCGCGCCCGACGCGGCGCGCCTGCGCGGCGAGCAGCTGCTGTAGCGGATAGGCGCTCACCGGCACAGCTCCAGCAGCCGGCGCACGCTGTCGGCGTAGGCATGGAGCTGGTCGGCTGGCTGCTGCAGCAGCGCGCGGATCGGCTCGATCAGGCGGATCGCGGCGTCGGCGGCGGCATCGCTGCCGGCCTTGTACTCGCCGATCTGCAGCAGCAGCTCGATGTCCTGGTGCTTGGCGAGGTGTTTGCGCAGCAGCGCGGCGGCACGCTGCTGCGCGGCGTCGGTGACGCGCGGCATGGTGCGGCTGGCGCTGGCCAGGATGTCGATGGCCGGATAGTGGCCGGCGGCGGCCAGCTTGCGCGACAGCACGATGTGGCCGTCGAGGATCGAACGCACTTCCTCTCCGATCGGGTCGTTCTCCTCTTCCAACAGCACGGTGTAGAACGCGGTGATGGAGCCGCGCGCGTCGTTGCCGCTGCGCTCGAACAGCTTGGGCAGCTCGGAGAACACCGAGGGTGGATAGCCGCGCCGGGCCGGCGGCTCGCCCACCGCCAGGCCCAGATCGCGCAGCGCGCGGGCGAAGCGGGTGACCGAATCGAGCAGCAGCAGCACGCGCTGGCCGCGGTCGCGGAAGTATTCGGCCACGGCGGTGCCGAGATGGGCGGCGCGGCAGCGCTCCAGCGCCGGCCGGTCGGAGGTGGCCACCACCACCACACTCTTGCGCAGCCCCGCGGCGCCGAGGTTGTCGTCGATGAACTCGCGCACTTCACGGCCGCGCTCGCCGACCAGCACGATGACGTTGACATCGGCCGCGGCGCCGCGCGCCAGCATGCCGAGCAGCGTGCTCTTGCCACCGCCGGCGGCGGCGAAGACACCGGTACGCTGGCCCTCACCGATGCTCAGCAGGGTGTCGATGGCGCGCACGCCGGTGGCCAGCGGCCGCTGGATCGGCGCGCGGCGCAGCGGGTCCGGCGCGGCGCGGTAGACCGGCACCTGCGCCAGCCGCTGCGGCGCCGGAGCGCCGTCGATGACATTGCCGAGCGCGTCGATGACGCGGCCGAGCAGCGCGTCACCGACGCCGACGCTGGCCTGGCGCCCGCGCGGCAGCACCTCGGTGGCGGCGGAGATGCCTTCGAGCGAGCCGAGCGGCGTCAGCAGCGTCAGATTGCGCGACACGCCGACCACTTCGGCAAGCAGCTCGCGGCCGCTGCCCGGATCGCGCAGCTGGCACACCTCGCCGATGCTGGCGGTGACGCCGGTGGCGCGGATCAGCGTGCCGTAGGCTTCGGCCACGCGGCCGATGCGCAGCAGCGGGTCGAGCGCGCCGAGTGAAGCCTGCAGCGGATCGACTGCCGGCGCCGGCGCCGGCCCGGCCGGCAGGAGATCGGCAGCGGCGCGCATCACCCGGCCCCGGCCGCCGCGGCCAGCGAGCGCCGCACCGAATCGAGCTGCGCGCTGAAGCCGGCCTGCACGCAGCCCAGGTCGGATTCGAGCAGGCAGGCCAGCGGCTCCAGCGCCTCGTCGCCGATCACCTGCGCCGATTCCAGCGCGGGATGCGCCAGGCGCCACTCCTGCAAGGCGGTGTGCGTGGCCGCAACGGCGGCGGGATGCACGCGGATGTTGAGATAGCGCTCGGCCTGCACCGCCGCCAGCGCCTGGCGCGCCAGCAGCGCGACCGTGCCGGCGGGGTCCAGACCGGGGGCGATGCGCGCCACCACCGCCACCGCCAGCGCGGCGATGCGCTGCTCCGAAGCATCGACGAAGGCGCGTGCCTGCGCCTGCGCCGCCGCCAGATAGGCGGCGGCCTGCTGGCGCATCTCCGCAGCCCCTTCGGCGCGGCCGGCGGCGCGCGCCTCCTGGCGCAGCGCAGCCGCTTCGGCCGTGGCTTCGTGCAGCACGCGACGCGCCTCGGCCAGCAGCTGCGTGGTGTCTTCCAGTCCGGCGCGGCAGCGCGCGGGGATGCGCGTGCCGGCGACGGCCAGGCGGAGGCGTTCGCTATCGACCAGCGCGGCCTCAGTCACTGGCAGCCTCCTGCAGCAACGCTTCCAGCTGCGCCGGCGGCAGCACCGGCGGCAGCGCCGGATCGAAGCAACGCCGCTCGAAACTGAGCCGGGCGCTCTCGCCCCAGGCCGGGTGCAGGCCGGCGGCGTAGTGCGCCAGTTCGCGCACGCCGCAATCCTGGGCGAAGCGGATCAGGCGCTCTCCGTCCATGGCGCAGGCGGCGAAGGCATTGCGCAGCGGCAGCGGCAGCTCCTGCGGCGCCATGCGCAGCGCCGCTTCGCAACGCGCGGCGCCGAAGGCGCGGCGCAGGGTCAGCACGCCCTCGCGATCGACCACGGTGCGCAGTGCCGGCGCCAGCGCGCGCACGCCCAGCTCCAGCGCGCGCCCTGCCGGCTGGCGCAGCAGAGGCTCAAGCCAGCCGGCGCGGCGCAGCGCGGCGTGCGCCGGCGGCGGGCCCTCGGGCAGTGCGCCGAACAGCAGCGGACTGACCACAGCGAGGCGCTGCGCCAGCCAGCGGCGGCCGATACGCTCGGCGCAGGCGCGCTGCAGCAGTTCGGCGGCGTACTCGGCCAGCCAGCTCGGGTGCAGGCGTGCCAGGGTCTGCTGCTGCAGCTCCCACCACGCCGGCAGCAGTTCGGACGGTGTTGCGGCCATGGGCATCGGCATCATCAGCCTCCGGCCCGCGCTCCGGCGCCCAGCGGCCGGCGCTGCCGCAGCAACTGCCAGGCGGCGAAGCCGGCGACGGCGAGGAGCGCGGCGCCGCCGCCCACCGCCAGCGGC
>CAYVKA010000137.1:0-8617 GCA_964451925.1 uncultured Nevskia sp.
CGGAGCCTCGGCGCGGTCGCGCGAGGCCTGCTCCTCGTGCAGCGCCTGCGCCTGCTGCCGCGCGCGGCGGCGCGCGGCGTCGGCCTCGCACAGCTGCGCGGCGGCGTTGGCCAGCACCGCGGCGGCCTGCATGTCGTCCGGGCCGAAGCTGGCGCGGCGGCGGCCTTCGGCGAAGTACATCCAGCCGTGGCAGCCGCTGGCGCTGGCCAGCGGCACGCCCAGCAGCTGCCACACCTCGGGATGGCCGGGCGGCAACCCTTGCAGCGGCGCGGCGTTGTCGGCCGCCTGCAGGTGCAGCGCCTCCTGCTGCTGCAGCAGCTGCGCGGTCACCGCCGTGTCGCGGGCGGCGCCGAACAGCTGCGGATCGAGGCCGTGGCTGAGCAGCAGCGTCGGCGCGGCGCCGTCCTGGCCTTGCAGCGCCAGCGCGGCGTGGCGGCAGCCGAACAGCTGCACCGCGCGCTCGAACAGCGCGCGCAGGGCCTGCTCCAGATCGTCCTCGCGCGCGGCCTGCGCCTGCTCCAGCAGCAGGCGCTGCGCCACCGCCAGGCGGTGGCGGCCGACCGCGGCGGTGACGGCGGCGAGCAGCGTCGCCGGCGGGCAGGGCTTGAGCAGGAAGCCGAAGATCTGCCCCTGGTTGACCGCGGCCACGGCGGCGCTGATCTCGGCCTGGCCGGTGAGCAGGATGCGCGGGGTGTCCGGGGCCAGCTCGCGCGCGCGGCGCAGGAAGGTGGCGCCGTCCATCTGCGGCATGCGCATGTCGGAGATGATGGCGGCGATGGGCTGCTCCGCCAGCAGGCGCAGGCCCTCGGCGCCGCTGCCGGCGGTCAGCACCGGGTGGTGGCGCTGCAGCTGCAGGCGCAGCCCTTCGAGCACCTGCGGCTCGTCGTCCACGCACAGCACGAAAGCGCCGCCGCCGGGGCGGGCGGCGGGGGTGGCGGGTGCGGCGCCGGCATCGGCGGCGGCGGCGAAAGGCGTCATGCGGCGGCTCTCTGTGGCGCGGAGTCGGCGTGGTGGATGGGCAGGCGGATGTAGAAGGTGGTGCCGTGGCCGACGCGGGTGTCGAAGCGCAGCTCGCCCTGGTGCTTGTCGACCACCACCGAGCGGGCGATGGCCAGGCCCTGGCCGGTGCCCTTGCCGACGTCCTTGGTGGTGAAGAACGGGTCGAAGATGCGCTCGCGGATCGACTCGGCGATGCCGCCGCCGGTGTCCTCGATGCTGATCATCACGTCCGGCCCCTGCTGCCAGGTGCGGATGGCGATGCGGCCGCGGCGGTCGGTGCCGCGCACCTGCTCCTCGATGGCATGGGCGGCATTGACCACGATATTGAGCAGGGCCTGGTTCAGATCGCCGAGGAAGCAGTGCACCGGCGGAATCTCGCCCAGCTCGGTGACCACATCGGCCACGTACTTGTACTCGGTGCGGGCGATGGTCAGGGTGCTGAGGATGGCCTGGTTGATATCGGCATAGGCCTTCTCCTTCTGGTCGGGATGGGCGAACTCCTTCATCGAGCGCACGATGGTGGCCACGCGCTGCAGGCCCTCCAGGGAGCGGTCGATGGCGCCAGGCATGTTCTCCAGCAGGTAATCGATGTCGGCGGCCTGCTCCTGCTGGCGGATGCGCTGCTGCGCCTCGGCGGCGCTGCCCTGGCCCTCGGCCAGTTCCTGCAGCGCCTGGCGGTAGTGGCCGAGCAGGGTCTGCAGCTCGGCCAGGCCGTCGCGGACGAAATGGCAGCTGTCGTTGACGAACTGCACCGGCGTGTTGATCTCGTGGGCGACGCCGGCGGCCAGGCGGCCGACCGACTCCAGCTTCTGCGCCTGGCGCAGCTCCAGCTCCAGGGTTTTCTGGTGGGTGATGTCGATGCTGACGCCGCGCACCGCGCTCCACGGGCTCTGCGGCGCGGGGCCGCCGATGTAGCTGCGCACCCAGGCGTAGACGCCGTCGCTCTTCTTCAGGCGGTATTCGAGCGTGGTCTCGTCGCCGGGGGCGATGCCGCGCAGGGCCGCGCGCAGCGTCTCGCGGTCCTCCTCCAGTGTGCAGTCGAGCATGAAGCCGGGGCGGGCGAACTCCTGGATGGTCCAGCCCCACAGCCGCTCCACCTGCGGGCCGACATAGAGGCAGGAGCAGTCCTGCGGGTCCAGCTCCCACGGCACGGCGCTGGTGTTCTCCAGCAGCGTGCGGTACAGGTCCTTGGCGGCGGACAGCTGCTCGGTGCGCTCGCGCACCTGCTGCTCGACGCCGCGCCGCGCTTTTTCCAGCCCGGCCTCGCGCTCGGACAGGGCGCGGATCCAGGTCTGGCTCTGCAGGCACAGCTGCACCAGGATCACGTCCTCGAACAGCACCCAGCCGCCGTGTTCGAGGAAGCGCCACCAGGCCGGATTGAGCGTGCCGTACACCGACTCGGGCCAGTACAGGCCGCGCAGGAAATGGTCGGCGACCACCACCAGCGTGGCGCTGAGCAGCACGCGCCAGTCGAGGTAGAAGGCGAGGAAGGCGAGCGAGCCGAAGACGTGGAAATGCGTTTCGATGCGCCCGCCGGTGAGATGGATCAGCAGCCCCGACCACAGCACCTGCGCCACCGCCACCGCCTGGCGCGTGCCGCTCCAGCCGGGGCGGCGCCAGATCAGCAGCAGCGGCAGCGAGTTGATCAGGCCGCCGAGCAGCACCGCGATCTGCACGTGCAGGTGGACGCTGCGCGTGAGCCCTTCCCAGGCATAGGGCGACAGCACCACGGCCAGCACGATGGCGAAAGCCCATTGCGCCAGCAGCAGCCAGAAGAACAGGCGGTCGCCGCGGCAGTGGATTTCCAGCATGCGCTGCGCGTACAGCGCCTCGGCCGACGGCGCCGGCTCGCTCGCCACCGGGTGCAGCCGGTTCACGAGGCGCTGCCCACGGCCGCCGCGCCGAGCGCGCAGCCGTAGACCCGGGCGCGCGGCTGGTCGGCCTGGCCGCGCAGCAGCAGGCCGAGCACGCGGCTGCTGCCGGCGTTGTCGCCGATATGGCCGCGCAGGCCGGTGATGCCGCCGGCGAACAGCAGGCGGCCGGCGGCGCTGTACAGCAGCACCTGGCCGGAGGTGAGGGCGCCGAAGCGCGTGGCCTCGGCGCCGGCGTCATCGAGGCGCGTGGCGACGCCGGGAATGGCGGCGGCCGTGGCCCACAGCGGCGAGCGTTCCCAGCCCGCTTCGGCGCCGGCCGGGCGCACGAACAGCACGGTGGCGGAGACGCGGGTGCCGGCGCGCTGCACGATCCGCTCCAGCTGCTGCAGGCTGGCGCGGCTGCAGTCGCAGTGCGGGTGCAGGAAGACCAGCAGCGTGGCGCGTGCCGTGTCGCGCGCCAGCGACGACTGCTCCGGCCAGCGCGGCGGCGGCGCGCCGGCCGCGCCGGGTGTGGTCTTGTAGGCCCAGACCATGCCGAAGCCGGCGGCCAGGCTGCCGAGCCACAGCAGCGCCGCCAGGCCCAGCCACGACAGGCGCAGCCGGCCGGCGCCATGGCGCGGCGCGGCGCTCGCGGGCGGTGCTGGATCGGGTTGGTTCACAACGTCACCCTCGCTGGCCCAGGGGGCGCGCTATGTGGCGCGGCAGGGGCTTGCGCCACGCCGGTTGATGGGATGCCTGAGCGGGATAGCGGCCGCGTTTGAGCCCGGCGCAGCCGCAGCCGATGACTGGTCGGCGCCGGGGCGCGGGCGGTCGTGCAGGAGCGTCGGTGGCGGGTCGGCCGCGGCGACGGCCTATGCGATGCGGGTGTCGATGCCGCCGGCGGCGGCTACCGTGTGCACACCTGAGCGGGGGTGCGTGCGAGTGCCGCGCGCGGCGCGGTGGTTGACCGAATGTCCCGAGTAGCCCGGCTGCGTCGGGCGTATCGAGGGAGCCACCGGCGGCGCGGCTGGCCCCTCGATACACCGCGCTGCGCGCGGCACTCGGGGCGAACGGAATTGATCTATGGATTTTCGAGACACCACACCGGGGAAGCTCTGATCAATTGGATCATCGTCATTCCCGCGTAGGCGTCGCGTAGGCGGGAATCCAGTTTTGCGAAGGCGGGAAATCAAAACTGGACCCCCTACGCGGGGGTGACGAACTGATCAGAGGGGTCCTAGTCGTCCGGCGGGTCGCCGGCGGCCGGCGGCGTCGGCGTGGCGGAGGGCGTAGCGGGCGGCGCGGCGGGGCTCTGCTGCGGCTTGCCGACCGAGATGCTGCGGTGCCGCGCGCCGCTGACGGTGTTGGTGACGATGCCGTTGAAGGCGTCGGACGGCGAGTCGTAGGCCGGCTTGATCGCCTCCAGGGCCTGGTCCTCGTTGTCGACCAGGCGGGAGCTGGCGGCGTAGATCAGGTCCTGGTGGCTGCGATAGACGTGGTCGATGCCGGCGGCGTCGCGGTAGGCGACGGTGGCGTCGTAGCGGTCGGTGGGCCGGTGCAGGCTGCGCAGGCCGAAGGTCATGCCGGAGAGGAAGTAGTTCAGCTCGGTACCGAACGACTGGTCCGGCGCGTTCTCCACCAGCACCAGCAGGCGCCGTGGCCCGGTGGCAGCGGCATGGACCGGCGCGGCGGCGCCCGTGCCGGCGGCGAGGGCGCGGATCACGTCGGCGATGGCCGGGGTGAAGTCGTCGCCGGAGTTGCCGAGGCGGCGCACCTGCCACTGGCCCTTGGCGGACAGGCCCTGGCTGACCGACTGGTACAGCGCGTCGGTGGCGGGGCGCGTCACCTTGCCGGCCGACTTGAAGGTGACGCCGAGGTCGATCGGCGCCGGCGGCCGGGCCGGCGGGGTCAGCTCGGTGATGCCGGCCAGCACGTCGGCCGAGCCGTCGGTCTTGACGTAGTAGTGATTGTTCACTGCGCAGGCCGACAGCGCGGCCGTGGCCAGCGCGATGCGCGCGGCCGATAAACCTCTTGCCATGCTCTTCCCGTGTTTTCCGACGGTGACTCGGGTTCGATCCCGCGCGCCACGCCCGCATGGCACCGCGGCCCGGTGCAGCAGGGCACGATCTCGCCGTTCGTCTCAGGAACCCGGGGCCGCCGCAGCGCAGGCGGGGCGGCTCCGGGTCGCGCAAACAATGGACTGGCCGAGTGTGCTTGCCGAGCGCGCGGATGACAACTGGTAATTGCCCTATGTCTCGAAAATTCATCGATCAATTCCGTTCGCCCCGAGTGCCGCGCGCGGCACTCGCCACGAACGGGCTTCCAATGATTCAGCGGACTTCGGAGACGCCACGCTGGAGCCTGCGGTCGATGCGCCGCGAAGCGAGGTCGCGCGAGGCGGGAGGAATCCGGTGCCCCATGTTTGTGCGCCAGGACCCTTCCAATCCGGTGCAAGGCCGCGGCGAGGTGCCGTTCCCGCGGCCGGCGGCGCTGCCGGGCGCGATCCGCGCGGCGCCGCGCAGCGCGCGTGAAGCAATTGTGAAATGCGATTCGATTCAGCGGCTTGCCGATCCGGCGAGGCGGCGGGCGCGGGCCGGCGCCGGCTTGTCCGGCATGGTCCATGCGTCGCTCCACGGTGCTGCATCGTTCAGCGCACAAAATACTGCAAGGAGCGTGATGAACACACAGCCTGTGGGGCTCATGCCCCCGTTGGGGGCCGTTGCCGTCGCATCCGGGGCCGAAGCGGCTGCGTCATCGCGCCGTTGCCCGCCGGCCTGCGCCATATACGCCGCGGGCCGTTCCGCGCCGCCGGCTTCGTGCGCCGCGCGCCACCGGCGGGAGCCGCCGCCATGAAACTGATCGCCGCCGTCATCACACCCGTCCGCTTCGACGAGGTCTACAGCGCGCTGGAGGCGATCGGCGTCGCCGGCATCACCGCCACCGAGGTGCAGGGCGTGCGGCGCGAGAAGAGCAGCACCGAGGTCTATCGCGGCGCGGCCTACTCGGTCAGCTTCCGCTCGAAGATCAAGATCGAGGTGGCGGTCACCGACGAGCAGCTCGACCCGGTGGTCGCAATCATCGCCAGCGCCGGCAACGGCGACGGCAGCGTGTTCGTCACCTCGCTGGAGCAGGCCATCCCGATGCGCAAGCGGGAGAGCCTCGCCGGCGCGGCCTGAGGGCCGGCGTTGTTTGCGGCGCTGGCGTGGGGCCTGGCGCCGCGGGTTTGGTTTTTCGCTTCAAGCGGTGCACCAGCCGCCCGGCCTGATCGTTGGGACGCGGGCGGCGGAACTCGAATGATGTCTCACCAAAGACTGCAAGGGAAACAGGAGTTTTAACCATGAAACTAGTCACGGCCATCGTCAAACCATTCAAGCTGGACGATGTACGTGCGGCCATCTCCGAAGCCGGTGTCGCCGGGGTGACCGTTACCGAGGTGCGCGGCTTCGGCCGGCAGAAGGGGCACACGGAGCTGTACCGGGGCGCGGAATACAAGGTCGATTTTCTGCCCAAGGTGAAGCTCGAAGTGCTGGTCGGCGACGAGCATCTCGACGCGGTGGTGGAGGCCATCACCAAGGCGGCGCACACCGGCAACATCGGAGACGGCAAGGTGTTCGTGCTGTCGATGGACCAGGTGATCCGCATCCGCACCGGGGAAACAGGCAAGGACGCGCTGTAAGGCGCACCGGCGGGGGCGGCCCCGCGCAGCAGCAGGCCGGCCGGTTCGCGCCGGCTTGATGCAGGTCAAGGCGCCGGGGCCGTGCGTCGGGCCTAATGCGGCGCCATGAGTCCCCATCCCTCCGCCCTCAGGCGCGAATCTGCCGCGCGTGCCGTTCCGGCCTTGCGCCTGGCGGCTGCGCAGGAAGCGCCGCCGGCGGCGGCGCAGGCCAGCGTGTTCCTGGTGGCCGAGGCGGCGGCGGAGCGCGGCCAGGTGGGCGCGCGCCTGCAGGCCATCGGCTGCAGCGTGCGCGCGTTCGGCTCCGCCGAGGAATTGCTGGCGGCGCTGGCCGCCGGCGCGCCGGATTGCGTGGTGATCGTGCCCGAGCTGCCGGGCATGGACAGCTCCGACCTGCTGCACCTGCTGGGCGCGCGCCCCGCACCGGTGCCGGCAATGGTGGTGTCCCTGGGCGCCGACCCGCGCCTGCTCAGGCGCCTGCAGGCCGCGGGCCTGCGCGAGCTGCTGGCGCTGCCGTTCAGCGATGTGCAGCTGCACGACGCCTTGCGGCGCCTGACCGCGGCGTAGACGGCCCGGCCCAAGGGGCGGCCCTGATTTTCGGCCGCGATCCGGCACGGGGCGGGCCCGTGCCGGATCGCGGCTGCGTGTTGCTTACCCGCTACCGCGCCGTCACGCCAGGTCGTAGCGGTCGAGGTTCATCACCTTGCCCCAGGCCGCCGCGAACGCCTGCACGAAGGCTTCCTGCGCGTCCGCGCTGGCATAGACTTCCGCCAGCGCGCGCAGCTGCGAGTTGGAGCCGAACACCAGGTCGACCACGGTGCCGGTCCACTTCAGCTCGCCGCTGCTGCGGTCGTGCCCTTCCAGCACGCCTTCGACCGTGGCGGATTTCTGCCAGCGCGTGCCCATGTCGAGCAGGTTGACGAAGAAGTCATTGGTCAGGGTCTCGGGCCGCCGGGTGAAGACGCCGTGGCTGGACTGGCCGACGTTGGCGTTGAGCACGCGCAGGCCGCCGATCAGCACGGTCATCTCGGGGGCGCTGAGCGTCATCAACTGGGCGCGGTCCACCAGCCACTCGGCGGCCGAGCCCTCGAAGCCCTTGCGCACGTAGTTGCGGAAGCCGTCCGCGACGGGCTCCAGCACGGCGAACGAGTGCACGTCGGTCTGCTCCTGCGCGGCGTCCATGCGCCCGGGGGAGAAGGGCACCTTCACCTCGTGCCCGGCCTTCTTCGCGGCGGCCTCGACCGCGGCGCAGCCGCCCAGCACGATCAGGTCGGCGAGCGAGACCTTCTTGCCGCCGGACTGCGCGCCGTTGAACGCCTGCTGCACCGCCTGCAGCTCGTGCAGCACCTTGGCCAGCTCGGCCGGCTGGTTGGCTTCCCAGTCCTTCTGTGGCGCCAGGCGGATGCGTGCGCCGTTGGCGCCGCCGCGCTTGTCGCTGCCGCGGAAGGTGGCGGCGGAGGCCCAGGCGGTGCTCACCAGCTGCGCGATGCTCAGCCCGCTGGCGAGGATCTTGGCCTTGAGCGCGGCGCTGTCCTGCGCGTCGATCAGGGCATGGTCGAGCTTGGGGATGGGGTCCTGCCAGATCAGCGCCTCCTTCGGCACCTCGGGGCCGAGGTAGCGCGCGAGCGGCCCCATGTCGCGGTGGGTCAGCTTGAACCAGGCGCGGGCGAAGGCGTCGGCGAACTGGTCCGGGTTTTCGTGGAAGCGGCGGGAGATCTTTTCGTAGGCGGGGTCGAAGCGCAGCGCCAGGTCGGTGGTCAGCATCGCCGGCGCGTGGCGCCGGGACTTGTCATGCGCGTCCGGCACCGAGTTGGCGCCGGCGCCGCCCTTGGGCGTCCACTGGTGCGCGCCGGCGGGGCTCTTGGTCAGCTCCCAGTCGTAGCCGAACAGGTTCCAGAAAAAGTTGTTGCTCCACTTGGTGGGCGTGGTGGTCCAGGTCACTTCCAGGCCGCTGCCGATGGCGTCGCCGCCCTTGCCGCTGCGGAAGCTGCTGTGCCAGCCCAGGCCCTGCTGCTCGATGCCGGCGGCCTCCGGCTCGGGCCCGACCAGCGCCGCGTCACCGGCGCCGTGGGTCTTGCCGAAGGTGTGGCCG
>CAYVKA010000138.1:0-8579 GCA_964451925.1 uncultured Nevskia sp.
CTGCGCAAAAATGACCTCCGTCGCAGCGACCCAATGATTGTCAACAGACCCTAGGGAAACTTTGATCAATTGAATCATCGTCATTCCCGCTTAGGCCGGAAATCAAAACCGGACCCCCGCCTACGCGGGGGTGACGAATTGCTCAGAAACTCCGTGTCCTGAGTTGGAAATTCGTTGAATCAATAGAAGCCCGTTCGTGGCGCGGCTGGCACCTCGCGTCTGGTTTCCGATTCACAACACCAGGGCGCAGCGCAGGGCGCCATGCCCCATTGACCCTGGACCCCGCTCCAGGGATTAAAGTGCTGCCGCAGCGGGACGAACAGGCATAGCGAGCGGACGCCGGGGCGCAGCAGCGCGCGCCAGGGCCGGTCACAATGCGCGGCGTCCCTGGCGATCCGCACTCATTCGTAGCAAGCTAAGCCCATGCGCATCCGGCAATTCATCGCGGCCCTGATGGTCCTGCTGAGCCTCACGGCTCAGGCCAGGATCGCCTATGGCTGCGGCATGATGCCGGCAAGCGCGCCGGCCGAGTGCTGCTGCCCGGCCGACGCCAAGGACCACTGCCCGCAAGGCGCGGCCCACGGCGGCTGCTGCGATCTGCTGTCGCCGGCCGATGCGCCGTTCGCCCATTCCGCCACCGGCCTGAGCGGCAAGCATGCGCAACACGCCGCGGCGCAGCCCGTGGCCTTCGGGCCGGCGCCGCAGCTGCTGCCGGCTTCGTTCGACAGCGGCGCCCGACCGTGGCCGGACCGTGCCCAGGCCGTCGCTGCGTCTGCACCCCTCCCGCTGTACCTGCTGACGGCGCGCCTGCGCCTGTAAGCCGATGGCAGGGCGGCGCCCGCCGCCCTCGCACTGCTGTTGCCGTGCCCGGCCCGCCGCGGCCGTTTCCACCATCGCCATCACGAGGCACCTGCCATGTCCATCCGTTTCCGGGCCCCGTTTCCGGGTCCATCGGGCCGTGCCGGCCGTGGGCCCGCGCGCCGGCCTTGCGGCCGGCCTTTCGGACTGAGGAGGCTCACCCCCATGCTCCGCACCCCCATCGCCTTCTGCGCCGCACTTGCGCTGTTCTCGGCCGCCGCCGGCGCCGACGATCCGCCGCCCGCCGGCAACCCGCTGTCGCTGGCCGAAGCCATGCGGCTGGCCGTGACCGACCAGCCGCTGCTGAACGCGCGCCAGGCCTCGATCGACGCCGACGAGCAGGCCGCCATCTCCGCCGCGCAGCTGCCCGACCCGCGGCTCTCGGCCGGCCTCAAGGATCTGCCGGTGGACCGCGGCGAAGCCTTCAGCGTGCGCGACGACAACTTCACCACCTTTTCCGTCGGCTTGAGCCAGGAGCTGCCGCGCAGCGCCAAGCGCCAGCTCAAGGGCGAGCGCAAGCGCCTGGAAGCGGAGCTGGGCCGCTATGGGCTGGAAAGCGACCGCCGCGCCATCGGCCGCGATGCCGCGCTCGACTGGCTCGACGTCTACGAGGCCGAGCAGGCGCTGCGCCTCACCCGCCAGCTGAGCGAGGAATCGGCGCTGCAGGCGCAGTCGCTGGAGAGCGCCTACCGCGCCGGCCGCGCCGCGCAGGCCGACTGGCTGGCCGCCCGGGTCGAGGCGGCCCTGGCCGGCGACAAGCTGCACGACAGCGAGCATCACGTCGAGCGCCGGCGCGCCTCGCTGTCGCGCTGGATCGGCGAGGCGGCGCAGCGCCCGCTGCCCGGCGACCTGGCCGACCTGGCCGACCTGGCCGAGCCCGGCCAACTGTCCCGGCTGCAGGCTGAAGTGGAGCGGCATCCGCTGGTGTCCGGGCTGCAGAAGCAGATCGACGTGGCGCGCAACGACGTGGCCCTGGCGCGCCAGGCGTACCAGCCCGACTTCGCCGTGGAAGGCTATTTCGGCTACCGCCCGGCCTACGCCGACTTCGTCGGCGTGCAGGTGTCGATGGACCTGCCCTTGTTCACCGCCCGGCGCCAGGACCCGGAGCTCGCCGCCGCCCTGCGGCAGTCCGACGCCGCCGCCGACCGCAAGACCGACGCAGTGCGCGAGCTGCGCGCGCAGGCGGCCGAGGACTACATCGACTGGCGCCACACGCGTGAGCGCGTGTCCGGCTTCGACACCGACATCATCCCCGAGGCGCAGCGCCGCGCCGACGCCGCGCAAAGCGCCTATGCCGCCGGCAGCGGCAGCTTCGACGCCGTGCTCGGCGCCCGCCGCAGCCTGCTCGACGTGCGGCTCCAGCGCCTGGCACTGGCGGTCGATGCCGCCCGCGCCCAGGTCCGCCTGCAGTACTTCGCCTCCGGTAACTGACCATGCGCACTTCCAAGCTTTTGATCCTCTCGTTCCTGGCCGGCGCCGCCATCCTCGCCGGCATCGGCATCGCCCGCTTGCGCCACGCCGGCGAGGCCGCCCCGGCGCAGGACGCGCGCGGCGGCGCCGCCGCCACGCCGCTGTACTGGTACGACCCGATGGTCCCCGACCAGCACTTCGACCACCCGGGCAAGTCGCCCTTCATGGACATGCCGCTGGTGCCGAAGATGGCGGACGGGCAATCGCGCGGCGGCGCGTCCGCCGGCGCCGTCGCCATCGACCCGCGCGTGGTGCAGAACCTCGGCGTGCGCCTGGCGCCGGTGACGCAGGGCCGGCTGGCCCGCAGCGTCGATACGGTCGGGCTGGTCGCGGTGGACGAGCGCCGCATCCAGGTGCTGCAGGTGCGCGCCGCCGGCTGGGTCGAGGACCTGGCGGTACGCGCCGCCGGCGACCCGGTGCGGCGCGGGCAGCGGCTCGCCGCGGTGTACTCGCCGGAGCTGCTCGCCGCGCAGCAGGAATTCCTCATCGCGCTGGATTCCGGCGACGCCGCGCTGGCCCGCGCCGCGCGCCAGCGGCTGGCGCTGTACGGCCTGTCCGAAGGACAGATCGCGCAGGTGCAGCAGACGCGCAAAACGCAGCGGCGCGTCGACTACTACGCCCCCTTCGACGGCTACGTCATGGAGTTGGGCGCGCGCCAGGGCGCGGCGCTGCAGCCGGGCACCACGCTGTTCCAGCTGGCCGACCTGGACAGCGTGTGGATCAGCGTCGAGGTGCCCGAGGCCCAGGCCGCCTGGATCAAGCCCGGCGACCAGGCCCAGGTGCAGCTGCCGGCGCTGCCCGGCGAGCGCTTCGACGGCCGCGTCGACTACCTCTACCCGGAGCTGAGCGCGGCCACGCGCACGCTGAAGCTGCGCCTGGCGATCCGCAATCCGGGCCGCCGCCTGCGGCCGGGCATGTTCGCCTCGGTGCGCCTGCTCGGCGCGCCGCGCGACGGCGTGCTGCTGATCCCCAGCGAGGCGGTGATCCGCACCGGGCAGCGCAGCGTGGTGATCGTGGCGGACGACACCGGCCACTTCCATCCGGCGCTGGTCCGCCTCGGCGCGGAGTCCGCCGGCCAGTCCGAGATCGTGGAAGGGCTCGGCGCCGGGCAGCAGGTGGTGGCCTCGGGCCAGTTCCTGATCGACTCCGAAGCCAGCCTGCGCGGCGCCTTCGACAGCCTCAGCGGCGGCGATCCGGCCGCGCCGCAGGGCGGCGACCGGGCGCTGATGCCGGCGCCGGGCCAGGGGCGCTGAGATGATCGCGCGACTGATCCGCGGCTCGCTCGACAACCGCTTCCTGGTGCTGATGGCCACCGCGCTGCTCAGCGCCTGGGGCGTGCACGCCACGCTGAGCACGCCGCTGGACGCGATTCCCGACCTGTCCGACACCCAGGTCATCATCCGCACCGAGTTCCCCGGCCAGGCGCCGCAGGTGGTGGAGGACCAGGTCACCTACCCGCTCACCACCACCATGCTGTCGGTGCCCGGCGCGCGCACCGTGCGCGGCTACTCCTTCTTCGGCGACTCCTTCGTCTACATCATCTTCGACGACAAGACCGACCTGTACTGGGCGCGCTCGCGCGTGCTGGAGTACCTGAGCCAGATCAGCGGCCGGCTGCCGCCCACGGCCCGGCCCACGCTGGGCCCGGACGGCACCGGCGTGGGCTGGATCTACGAGTACGCCCTGGTCGACCACAGCGGCCAGCACGACATCGGCCAGCTGCGCGCGCTGCAGGACTGGTTCCTCAAGTACGAGCTGAAGAGCGTGCCCAACGTCGCCGAGGTGGCCAGCGTCGGCGGCCTGGTGCGGCAATACCAGGTGGTATTGGACCCGGACCGCATGCGCGCCCTGGGCGTGCCGCTCAACCGCGTGGTGCAGGCGCTGAAGGACTCCAACAACGAGACCGGCGGCTCGGTGCTGGAGCTGGGCGAGGCGGAATACGCGGTGCGCGCCACCGGCTATCTCAAGGGCCTGGACGACTTCCGCGCCGTGCCGGTGGGCCTGGGCGCCGGCGGCACCCCGGTGCTGCTGGGCGACGTGGCGCGCATCCAGGTCGGCCCGGAGACCCGCCGCGGCATTTCCGAGCTGGACGGCAAGGGCGAGGCGGTCGGCGGGGTCATCGTGATGCGCGCCGGCAAGAACGCGCTGGAGACCATCGACGCGGTCAAGGCGCGCATCGCCGCGCTGCAGCGCGGCCTGCCGCCGGGGGTGGAGATCGTGCCCACCTACGACCGCTCCGAGCTGATCCACAAGTCGGTCGACACCCTGCGCGACAAGCTGATCGAGGAGTTCATCGTCGTCACGCTGGTCTGCGCCCTGTTCCTGTTCCACCTGCGCTCGGCCTTCGTCGCCATCGTCAGCCTGCCGCTGGGCGTGCTGGCGGCCTTCACCGTGATGAACGGACAGGGCGTCAACGCCAACATCATGTCGCTCGGCGGCATCGCCATCGCCATCGGCGCCATGGTCGACGCGGCGGTGGTGATGATCGAGAACGCGCACAAGCACATCGAGGCCTGGAACCACGCCAACCCGGGCCGCAAGGCCGCGCCGGCGGAGCAGCTCGGCCTCATCGCCGAGGCCGCGGCGGAAGTCGGGCCGGCGCTGTTCTTCAGCCTGCTGATCATCACGCTGAGCTTCCTGCCGGTGTTCACGCTGGAAGCGCAGGAGGGCAAGCTGTTCGGGCCGCTGGCCTTCACCAAGACCTACTCGATGGCCGCCGCCGCCGGCCTGTCGGTGACGCTGATCCCGGTGCTGATGTACTACTTCATCCGCGGGCGCATTCCGGAGGAGCGCAGCAACCCGCTCAACCGCCTGCTGATCGCGCTGTACCGGCCGCTGCTCGACGCCGCGCTGCGCGCGCCCTGGCTGACGCTGGGCCTGGCCGCCCTGGCGCTGGCCCTCACCGTCATCCCCGTCACCCGCCTGGGCAGCGAGTTCATGCCGCCGCTGCAGGAAGGCGACCTGCTGTACATGCCCTCGGCGCTGCCCGGGCTGTCGGCCGACAAGGCCGGCCGCCTGCTGCAGCAGACCGACAAGATGCTGATGCAGTTTCCGGAGGTGAAGCGGGTCTTCGGCAAGGTCGGCCGCGCCGAGACCGCCACCGACCCGGCCAGCTCGGAGATGTTCGAGACCACCATCGAGTTCCAGCCGCAGTCGCAATGGCCCGGCCACATCAGCCAGGACCAACTGATCGACCGCATGAACGCGGCCCTCAATATCCCGGGCCTGTCCAACCTGTGGGTGCAGCCGATCCGCAACCGCATCGACATGCTCTCCACCGGCATCAAGAGCCCGGTCGGGGTGAAGATCGCCGGGCCGGACCTGCAGGTGATCGAGCGCGTCGGCGAGCAGGTCGAAGCGGTGCTCAAGACCGTGCCCGGCACCCGCTCCGCCTACGCCGAGCGGGTCCGCGGCGGGCGCTATGTCGAGGTGCGCATCGACCGCGTCCGCGCCGCGCGCCTGGGCCTGAGCCTGGCCGACGTGCAGCAGGTGGTGGCGCTGGCCATCGGCGGGGAGAACGTCGGCCAGACCGTCGAGGGCCTGCAGCGCTTCCCCATCAACGTGCGCTACCCGCGCGAGCTGCGCGACTCCGTCGAGCGCCTGCGCGAGCTGCCGATCGTCACCGACGGCGGCGCCACCACCACCCTCGGCGCGGTGTCGGACATCGTCGTCAGCGACGGCCCGCCGCAGCTGCGCAGCGAGAACGCGCGCCTCAACGGCTGGGTCTACGTCGACATCAGCGGCCGCGACCTCGGCTCCTACGTGCGCGAGGCGCAGCAGCGGGTGCAGCAGCAGGTGGCCCTGCCGCCGGGCTACTCCATCGCCTGGTCGGGGCAGTTCGAGTACCTGGAGCGCGCGGCGCGCAAGCTGCAGCTGGTGATCCCGTTCACGCTGGCCATCATCTTGGTGCTGCTGTACCTCACCTTCCGCAGCTTCGCCGCGGCGCTGCTGATCATGGGCACGCTGCCGTTCGCCCTGGTCGGCGGCTTCTGGCTGCTGTACCTGCTGGGCTACAACCTGTCGATCGCCTCCGCGGTGGGCTTCATCGCCCTGGCCGGGGTGGCGGCGGAGTTCGGCGTGGTGATGCAGATCTACCTCGACAACGCCATCCGCCGCCGCCGCGGCGAGGGCCGCCTCGCCAGCCTCGCCGACCTCACCGCCGCGATCGAGGAAGGCGCGGTGCAGCGGGTGCGGCCCAAGGCCATGACGGTGGCGGTGATCGTCGCCGGGCTGCTGCCGATCATGTTCGGCGGCGGCACCGGCTCGGAGGTGATGCGGCGCATCGCCGCGCCGATGGTCGGCGGCATGATCACCGCGCCGCTGCTGTCGATGATCGTGCTGCCGGTCGCCTACCTGCTGTGGCACCGGCGGGAGCTCGGCGGCAGCCGGCCGCGCGCCCTGCCCCCGGCTCAGTAGCCGAACAGCCGGCCCGGCGCGATGTGCACGGCGACCTTGGCCTCGGCCACCGCGTGCGACACCGCGTACTCCGGCAGGTCGGTGTCCCGCGGGATCGGGTCGGTGAGCTTGGTGCCGCTGGCGCCGACCACGGTGCTGACGCGCGGCTTGCTGGCGTGCTCGCCGCGGCCGGTGACCACCGCCACTTCGCCGTTGGCCAGCGCCACGAAGGTGCCCGGCGGATACACGCCGAGCGTCTTCACCAGCCCGGCCACCACCTCCTGCAGCGCCGGCGGCGTGTAGAGGTAGATCGACTTGGCGGCCTGGCTGGGGAGTATCGCCTGGCGCCCGCTGCGGTGGCTGAGCAGGGCCCAGTAGTGGTCCGCCACGCGCAGCGTCTGCGCCAGCGGGCTGATCTGGGTGAGGCCGTGCGGATAGCCGCTGCCGTCGCCGGCCTCGTGGTGTTCCAGCACCGCGCGCAGCCACAGCGGGTCGCTCACGCCGTGCGCCTGCAGCCGCTCGCAGGCGCGCACCGGGTGGGTCAGGATCTGCGCGCGCTGCGCGGTGCTGGGCGGCTCCGTCTGCAGGCACAGCACGCGCTGCAGGTCGAGCATGGCCAGGTTCATCGTCAACGCCGCATTGACCAGGCTGGCGCGCTCCGCCGCGCCCCAGTCGTGCCGGCCGGCGTAGAGCAGGCTGGCCACCGCCACCTGCAGCGAGTGCGCGCTGGCGTAGTCGGCGCGGTCCAGCCGCGTCATCGCGAACAGCGCGGCGTCGGCGTCGCGCCCGGCCAGCGCCTGGAGATCGGCGGAAAGCTGCAGCAGGCGCTCGTTGAACAGCGGCTCGCGCTCCTCCGACCACAGCAGCGCCCCGAGCCGCCGGCTGACGTCGTCCCACAGCGGGAACGGGTCGTCGTCGTGGGCGGATTTCGCTTTGCGCAGGAAGCTGGTGCTGTTGCCGGACCTGCGCGCCGGCCCGCCCTCGTCGGCGCTCGACGCACGGCTGCGGCTGTGGCGCGCATACGCCTGCTCATCGACATAGACGCCGCGCTCGACCAGCGCGTGCAGCCGCCGCGGATCGGTGATCACCGTGCCCTTGCGCAGCAACAGCACGCCCTTGTCGTCGAGCACGTCCCAGGGCAGGGGCGCCGCGAGACGGATGTGCTCAGCCAAGGACAGTCTGACGTGCATGGATCAACAGGGGTGCGGGCGCCGCTGCGCGGTGTTGGAAGAAGCCAAGGCAATTGCTCTTGATTACTAGCGGCCGCAAACAGCCACGGCTTGAACCCCCGCCCCGCGCCGCCGCGGATTCGCCGCCCGGCGGCGGGCGCGACCCGCCAGCCGCCAGTCCCGCCAGACCACTTCCCCCCCCGGCCGGAACCCACAATCCCGCGCGCCTCACCTCTCTCGATATTAACCTTGGTAATATTGTGAAATATAATTTTACCAGTATATAATTCAACCCGACCCCGCTTCCCGGATCCACCAATGACCGAACACCTGTCCAAACCCTGCACCGCCTTTGAAGGCAGCCGGCTGCTGCTGTCCGGCCTGCTGGTCGAGGTGGCGCTGGCGGTCAAGGCCGCGACCGACCGCGGCGCACGGGAGCCGCTGCTCACCTTCGACGACGCCACCGGCCGCGTCGTCGATCTCGACCTGCGCGGCGGCAAGGCCGACATCGTCGAGCGCCTGTCCCGCACCGCCGCCGCGGCATCGCCACGGCGTGACCCCGCCCCGGCGGCGGCGGATCAGGCGCAGGAAGCCGGCGAGCCGCGCGGCCGCGGGCGCCCCCGGCTGGGCGTGATCGGGCGCGAAGTGACCTTGCTGCCGCGGCACTGGGACTGGCTCGCCGCGCAA
>CAYVKA010000139.1:0-8300 GCA_964451925.1 uncultured Nevskia sp.
GTCCTGGCCGGCGTAGCGATGCGCAAAAATGGCCCCGTCCCTCCGGGTTGCGCCCCCCACTTTTATAACAGCGGGCGCGCCAGGCGGCGTTGTCAGACCTGGCCATGGAATCACCATGGCCAGGTCTTCCGCCTTGCCTGCCGCGATTTTGCGCTGCAACGCAGCGATCCAATCCGTGTTAACAGGCCCTAGGGCTAAAATGCGGCCATCGGCGGGCTGCACTTCCCGTCACCGATTTCCGGAGCCGCATGAAACTCGCAACCCTGAGGGACGGCACGCGCGACGGCCGCCTGGTGGTGGTCAGCCGCAATCTGTCGCACGCCGCGCCTGCGCCGCACGTGAAGACGCTACAGCAGGCGCTGGACGAGTGGGACACCATCGCCCCCGAGCTGGAAGCACTGTCGGCGCGGCTCAACGAGGGCATGATCGCCGGCACCATGGCGTTCAGCGCCGCTGAATGCCTGGCGCCGCTGCCGCGCGCCTACCAGTGGGCCGACGGCAGCGCCTACGTCAACCATGTCGAACTGGTGCGCAAGGCGCGCGGCGCCGACATGCCGCCCAGCTTCTGGACCGATCCGCTGATGTACCAGGGCGGCAGCGACACCTTCCTGGCGCCGACGCAGGCGATCCCGCTGGCCGACGAGTCCTGGGGCTGCGACCTCGAGGCCGAGGTGGCGGTGATCACCGGCGACGTGGCGCTGGGCAGCAGCCCGGCGCAGGCGGCGCAGGCCATCCGCCTGCTGCTGCTGGTCAACGACGTGTCGCTGCGCAATCTGATCCCCGACGAGCTGGCCAAGGGCTTCGGCTTCTTCCAGTCCAAGCCGAGCAGCGCCTTCTCGCCCTGCGCGGTGACGCCGGACGAGCTGGGCCCGGCCTGGGACGGCGGCCGTCTGCATCGCCCGCTGCTGTCACACATCAACGGCCGCGAGCTCGGCCGGCCCGATGCCGGCGTGGACATGACCTTCGATTTCCCGACGCTGGTGGCGCACGCGGCGAAGACCCGCGCGCTGGGCGCCGGCGCCATCATCGGCAGCGGCACCGTGTCCAACCGCGGCGTCGACGGCGGCCCGGGCAAGCCGGTGGACCAGGGCGGGCTCGGCTACTCCTGCTTGGCCGAGGTGCGCACCATCGAAACGCTGCAGCTGGGCAAGCCGCAGACGCCGTTCCTCAGGCGCGGCGACCGCGTGCGGATCGAGATGTTCGGCGCCGACGGGCAGTCGATCTTCGGCGCCATCGACCAGCCGGTCGGCGCATAGGCGCGCCCATGCTCAAGCTCTACAGCTACTGGCGCTCCTCCAGCAGCTACCGCGTGCGCATCGCGCTCAATCTCAAGCTGGTCGAGTACGAAACGGTACCGATTCACCTGCTGCGCGACGGCGGCGAGCAGCGCAAGGCGGAGTATCACGCGCTCAATCCGCAGCAGCTAGTGCCGCTGCTGGTCGACGGTGATTTCACCCTGGGCCAGTCGCTGGCGATCTTCCACTACCTGGAAGCGCAGGTGCCGCAGCCCGCGCTGGTGCCGGAAGATTCGCGCGAGGCCGCGCGCATGTGGTCGTTCTGCCAGGCCATCGCCTGCGAAATCCAGCCGCTGCAGAACACGCGCCTGCTGCAATACCTGGGCAGCGAGCTGGGGCTGGATGAGGACCGCCGCAACAGCTGGCTGCGCCACTGGATCGGCGGCGGGCTGGACGCGCTGGAAGAGGAGCTGCGCCGCCGCCCGGCCACGCCGTACTGCTTCAGCGAGACGCCGACTTATGCCGACTGCTGCCTGGTGCCGCAGATGTTCGCCGCCGAGCGCTTCGGCGCGGTGCGCGACTGGCCGCGCCTGCAGGCGGTGGCGGCGCGTTGCCGCGAGCACCCGGCCTTTGCCGCCGCGCACCCGCAGCGGCAGCCGGACGCGCAATCAGCCTGACGCCGCGGCGGGGAACACCCCGCGCCAACGCGGTCCTATGAAGGCGCTTGCGACAGCGCAACGCGGCGCGGTGAAGAGCGCCCAGCCCGCCAAGGAGAACGTGACGGGCAACGGCCCCTGGTCAGGACTTGAACGCTTCCGAGGAGGCGCGCAGCGCCTTGAGCTGCTCGGCATTCTGCAGGCGGTTGGCGCGGCGCAGATCGGCCTCGGCGTAGCGGCGCTTCTCGTCCGCGGTCTCGGTCTGCAGCGGCGGAACCGGCCGCGGCCGGCCGGCCGGGTCGACCGCGACGAAGGTGAGATAGGCCGACAGGATATGGCGGCGCTCGGTGCCGCCGATGGCCTCGGCCTCGATGCGCACGCCCACTTCCATCGAACTGCGCCAAGCGCGGTTGACGGCGGCGTGCATCACCAGCACGTCGCCGCGCCGCGCCGGCGCCAGGAAGTGCACGGCGTCGACGCTGACCGTGACGGTGACGCCGCCGGCGTGGCGGTCCGCCACCACCGCGGCGAGCCGGTCCATGTGCGCCATGATCAGGCCGCCGAACACGGTGTCGTTGGAGTTGAGGTCGTTGGGAAACACCATGTAGACCTGCTCGCGCACGACGGAGTCGGCGACGGTCCTGGCGGGAAGCTGCGATGGAGTGCTCATCGGACCATGTTAGCCGATCGCCGCCGCGGCGCCCGGCGTGGCGAGGCGCCGTTTCAGTGCCCGGCGGCGTCCGGCGCGGCGGCGCGCGGCTTGTGCAGCAGCGGCAGCAACAGCATCGACAGCACCACGCTCCAGCCCAGCAGGCGGTACATGTCGCCGTAGGTCATGGTCGCCGCCTGCAGCTGCATCTGCTGCGCCAGCATGCCGAAGCTGCCGGCCTGGCTGGCGTCTCCCAGCGCCGGCTGCAGCGCGCCGCGCATATTGCCGAGGGCCTCGCGCACCGGCGTGCGGCTCAGGCGCGTGGCTTCGGCCAGCTGCTGCCAGTGCAGCCAGGTGCGCTGGTTGATCAGGGTGTTGATCACCGCCAGGCCGAGGGCGCCGCCGATGTTGCGGGTGACGTTGAACAGGCCGCTGGCGTTGTGCACCTCGGCCGCCGGCAGGGTGCCCAGCGCCAGGCCGGTGAGCGGGATGAAGCTGCAGACGAATCCGGCGCCGCGCAGCATCTGCGGCAGCACGAACTGCGCATAGCCCCAGTCGGCGGTGAGGCCGGCGTTGAGGAAGGTGCCGGCGGCGATCAGCAGCAGGCCGGCGGCGATGACCAGGCGCGGGTCGAATCTCATCTGCAGCCGTCCCACCAGCGGCGCGCTGAGGAACATGGTGCCGCCCTGGACCATCATCACCTCGCCGATCTGCAGCGGGTTGTAGCCACTGACCTGGCCGAGAAACACCGGCGTCAGGTACAGCAGGGTGAACATGCTCATGCCGAGCATGGTGGATACCAGCGAGGTCACGCCGAAATTGCGGTCGCGGAACGAGCGCAGGTCGACGATCGGGTGAGCCGCGGTGAAGGAGCGCCAGAAGAACAGCGCGCCGCCCACCGTGGCAAGCAGCGCGCAGACGGCGACGCTGTCCTCGCTGAACCAGTCGTGGCGCGGACCGTCGTCGAGGGTGTATTCCAGGCCGCCGAGAAAACTGGCCATGAACAGCAGGCCCCACAGGTCGAAGCGCTTGAACATCTGCGGCTGCGGCCGGTCGATGTCGACCAGGGTCCATACCGCCCAGGCGCAGAGAATGCCGGGCCCCAGGTTGAGCAGGAACAGCCAGTGCCAGGACAGGCTGTCGGTGACGTAGCCGCCGATGCTGGGGCCGAGCGAGGAGGCGGTCATGGTCAGCATGCCGGTCAGCACCTGCGGCATCGCGCGCGTCTTCTGGTCGGGAAACATGATGAACATGGTGGCGAACGCGGTGGGGATCATGCCGCCGCCGAGCAGGCCCTGCAGCACGCGGAACAGCACCATCGAGCCCAGGCTCCAGGAGCAGGCGCAGGCGATGCTGGCCAGGGTGAAGCCCACCGCGGAGATGACGAAGTAGATGCGCGTCGACAGCATGCGCGACAGGTAGCCGGACAGCGGGATGGCGATGACCTCGGCGATCAGGTACGAGGTCTGCACCCACTGGATCTCGTCGATCGAGGCCGACAGGCCGGCGCGGATCTCGTTGATCGAGCTGGCCACGATCTGGATGTCGAGGATGGCCATGAAGCTGCCCAGCGCCATGGCCCAGAAGCCGAGCATGGCGCGCCGCTGCGCCGCGCGGCGCGACTCCTCGCCCAACGCGGCGTCACCGCTCAGCACGCCCTCGTACACGCCGATGCTCCCGGTCCGGGCGCGCGCTTCAGCGCTGGCTGACCGTGGCCGGCGCGGCGGCCTGCGCCTGCGTGTCCACCGTCGCCACCACCGACATGCCGGGGCGCAGCCTGCCGCGCAGCGGCTCGTCCGCCTCCAGCGCGATCTTCACCGGCACGCGCTGCACGATCTTGGTGAAGTTGCCGGTGGCGTTCTGCGCCGGCAGCAGCGCGAACTCGGCGCCGGAAGCGGGCGACAGGCTGTCGACATGGCCGCGCAGGTGCGCGCCCGGGAAAGCGTCCACCCGGATCGTCACCGGCTGGCCGATGTTCATGCGGGTGAGCTGGGTTTCCTTGTAGTTGGCCTCGACGTAGACGTCCTGCAGCGGCACCAGGGACAGCAGGCGCTGGCCGGCGGCGACGCGCTCGCCAACGCGCGCGGCGAGATCGCCGACGCTGCCGTCAATCGGCGCGCGCAGCGTGGTGGTATCGAGATCGATCTGCGCCAGTTGCAGCAGCGCGGTCTGCGCCTGCAGCTGCGCCTGCAGGCGCTCGCCCTCGGCCTGCAGCGCGCCGACCTGCTGCTGGGTCGCCTTCAGGGCCGCTTCGCCGCGCGCCACGTTGGCCAGGCCGGACTTGTAGGCGGCCTGCGAGCTGTCTAGGCGCTGCGAGGTGGCGACACCGTCGCGCACCAGCTGCTGCGCACGCACCCAGTCCTTCTGCAGGCGCACCTGGTCGGCCTCAGTGGCGGCGAGATTGGCGCGCGCTTCGGCGATGTTGGCCTGCTGCAGCTTGAGCTGTTCCTGGTTGGCCAGGATCGAAGCCTGCGCCGAGGCCACCGCGGCCTGCGCATTGGCGACGCGCGCGGCGTAGTCGCGCGCGTCGATCTCGACCAGCACATCGCCCTTGCGCACCAGCTGGTTGTGCACCACGTGCACCGCCAGGATCTCGCCGCCGACGCGCGGCGTGATGGCGCTCATGTCGGCACGCACATAGGCATCGTCGGTGCTCTGCAGGAAGCGCCCGGTGTTGTACCAGTAGATGCCGAAAGCCAGCGCCCCGACGATGGCGGCGGTGGGGACGGCGATGCGGAGAAAGCTCTTGCGGTTGGCCATGTGCGGGGTGTGCTGCCGGGTTGCGCTGCGCGGAGGCTGCTGATAATGTAATGAACGTTACAGTTCATTTTGCGACGTCGAAGCCTTGCAAGTCAACCAGCAAACCGCCGCAGCCCGCGAACCCGATGCGCCCCGCACCCCGCGTGGTGAGGCGCGCCGCAGCGCCCTGCTGAATGCGGCGCGCGAAGTATTCCTGGAACAGGGCTATGAAGGCGCCAGCATCGAGGAGATCGTGCGCCGGGTGGGCGGCTCCAAGGCCAGCCTCTACGCCTATTTCGGCAGCAAGCAAGGCTTGTTCTGGGAGGTCGTGGGTGACGCCACCGAGCAGTTCCTGACCGAGCTGGCACTGCCTACGCAGGCCGACGCCGAACTGGAGAAAACCCTCAACACCATCGGCCTGCGCTTCCTGCGCGGCTTCCTCGACCCGGCCGGCTGCCGCATGTTCCGCACCCTCATCGCCGAGTCGCAGCGCTTCCCCGAGCTGGCGCAGCGTTTTTTCGAGCGCGGCCCGCAGCGCGTGCGCCAGGCCCTGGGCAACTACCTGCGGCTGCAGCAGCAGGCCGGCCGCATCGACTGCGCCGATCCGGAAATGGCCGCTTCGCAGTTCCTGGAGCTGGTGAAAGGCCCGCCGCACGCGCGGGTGATGCTGTCGGTGGAACCGTTCCCGCCCGACTTCGATCCGGCGCAGCACGTCGCCGGCGCGGTGCGGCTGTTCCTGTATGGTTGCGCGCGCCGTCCCTGACATCCGTTGCCGAATTTGCGAATTGCCCGCATGAAAACCTCCTCCCTGGCGGCGCTGGCCGCCCTGTTCGCCGCCGGTTCCGCCCACGCCATCGGCCTCGGCGACGCCGCCGGCCTGGCGCTGCAAAACGACCCGCGCATGCGCGCCGCCGGCGACGCGGTGCAGGCATCGAGCGCCCAGGTCGACGTGGCGCGCGCCGGCTACCTGCCCAGCGCCACGCTCAGCGCCAACACCGGCCTGTCGCGCTATTACCTGTCGCCGTCCCTGTCCAGCTCCATTCCCATCAACGGCCCGCTCAACCCCACCGCCGCCAGCATCCAGGCCTCGCAGCCGCTCTATACCGGCGGTCTCAACAGCGCCAACCTGGCCGCCTCGAAGAGCCAGCTGGAAGGCTCGCAGCAGAGCGAGGCCAACACGCGGCAGCAATTGCTGCTGGCCGCCGCCAGCGCCTATCTCGATGTGCAGCGCGACCGCGCAGTGATCGACTACGCCAGCGCCAATGTCGCGGCGCTGCAGCAGGAGCTGTCCGATACGCAGAAACGCTACACCGCCGGCGAAGCGACCCGCACCGACACCTCGCAGGCCGAGGCCCGGCTGGCCGAGGCCCAGGCCAACCTGAAGCGCTCCAGCGCGCAGGAGAAGGTCAGCGAAGCGGGCTTCCTGCGCGTGATCGGCGTGGCGCCGGACACGCTGGGCAGCAACTGGCCGTCACCGCTGGTTCCGGCCACGCTCGACGCGGCGCTGGCCCGCGCCGGCCTGACCCCGGCGGTGCTCGCCGCCGACGCGCAGCGGCGCAGCGCCGAGGCGCAGATCGAGGCGGCCCGCGCCGACTACTGGCCCAAGCTGTCGCTCAACGGCTCGGCCACCGCGCAGGGCGACAGCAATGTCGCCGCCGACCGTTACAAGGACTGGACCGTGCAGCTCAAGGCGACGCTGCCGCTGTACAGCGGCGGCGCCACCCGCGCCCGCGTCTCGGCCGCCCAGGCGCAGGCGGCGCAGGCCGCCGCCAACCTGGACGATGCGCGCCACGCCGCCATCGAGGCCATCACCCAGTCCTGGGCCTTGCTGCAGGCCTCCGACGATCTGATCCGCGCCTATCAAGCCGACGTCTCGGCGTCGACGCTGGCGCTGGATGACGCGCGCAAGGAGCTGCAGGCCGGCACGCGCACCACCAAGGACGTGCTCGACGCCGAGCGCGACAAGGTATCGGCGCAGGTCAACCTTGCCGGCAGCCAGCATGACCGTGCCGTGTCGGCGTTCCAGCTGCTGGCGGCCTGCGGCAAATTGCGCCTGGAAGATGTGAAGTAGCGCGCAGCGGCGCAGGCGACATCCCTGGGTATTCGGGCGCGGGCCGCGCGGCTTCATCCGCGCCCCCCTTCTTTCGATCCAGGCGCGCTGCGCCCGGCGCCGGGTCCGGCCAGAAATGTCATGACGCCGGCGACCGCGACGCGGTCCACAGCCTGCGCGCCCCGGGCTGTATTAAGCTAGGCCCCCCGCTCACGCGCAAAGCTGAATGGAGGAGCCGATGACCAAGCAGGAACCGGGTCTGGCCTCAAGCGACGCCGATCCCCAGGAAACCGCCGAGTGGCTGGAGGCCCTCGAAGCGGTGCTGCAGCGCGGCGGGCCGCAGCGCGCGCACTACCTGCTGGAAGCGCTGCAGGAGAAGGCGCGCCTGTCCGGCGCCTACATCCCGTTCTCGCCCAATACCGCCTACATCAACACCATCCCGCCGCACCTGGAGGAACGCTCGCCCGGTGATCACGCGCTGGAGTGGAAGATCCGTTCCATCATCCGCTGGAACGCGATGGCGCTGGTGGTCAATGCCAACCACGAGCACTCCGGCATCGGCGGGCACATCGCCAGCTTCGCCTCCGCGGCGACCTTGTACGACGTCGGCTTCAATCATTTCTGGAAAGGGCCGGAGCACCCGCAGGGGCAGGACCTGATCTTCGTGCAAGGCCATTGCACGCCCGGCATCTACGCCCGCGCCTTCCTCGAAGGCCGCATCAGCCTCGAGCGCATGCACAACTTCCGCATGGAGACCGAGCGCGGCAAGGGCCTGCCCTCGTATCCGCACAGCTGGCTGATGCCGGATTTCTGGTCCTTTGCCAACGTGTCAATGGGCCTGGGGCCGATCATGGCGATCTACCAGGCGCGCCTGATGAAGTACCTGCACCATCGCGGCCTGGCCGACACCGAGGGGCGCAAGGTCTGGTGCTTCTGCGGCGACGGCGAGATGGACGAGCCGGAGAGCCTGG
>CAYVKA010000140.1:0-6463 GCA_964451925.1 uncultured Nevskia sp.
GCCCTGCGCGAAAAGGCAAGCCGCGGCAGGGCAGGGACTTGTTCAGAGGTTCCCTTGGGTACGGTTAGTCCGCATTGCGGGCAGGCGCTGCCGTACCGCGGCGTGATTTGCCGTGGTCATTGCGGTAGGGTGTGGCACCCAGGCGATCAAACAACCATCATGCCTCTCAATCCGGGCGAAGGCGGGCTGCCCAAACTGCTGCTGGTCGCGGCTGACGGCGCCCGCGCCGAGATCCATGCCCAGGGCGCGCACCTGACTTCGTGGATTCCCGCCGGCGGCAGCGAACGCCTGTACCTGAGCCGCAAGGCCCTGTTCCAGAGCGGTGCAGCAATCCGTGGCGGAGTGCCGGTGATCTTTCCGCAGTTTGCCGGCGAGGGGCCCTTGCCCAAGCATGGCTTTGCCCGTGGTCTGCCCTGGCGCTTGAGCAGCACGGCGCAGCCGCCGCAGGGACCGGCCAGCGCGGTTTTCGAGCTCGAAGCCAACGCGGCCACACGCGCCATCTGGCCGCAGGCGTTCAAGGCGCAGTTGCAGGTCACGGTGGGCGGCGCAACGCTGGAGACGACGTTGAGTGTGGAGAACAGCGGCGCCGGCGAACTGTCGTTCACGGCCGCGCTGCATACCTATCTGCGCGTCGGGGAGATCGAACAGGTGCGGCTGGACGGCTTGCACGGCCTGCGTTACCGCGACACGGCGCGGGGCGGGAGCGAAGCGGTGGAGCAGGCGCAAAGCCTGCGTATCGCGGGCGAGGTGGACCGGATTTATTTCAACGCGCCGCCAGCGCTGCAACTGGACGATGCGGCACAGCGTCTCCGGATCGAATCCGTCGGCTTCACCGACGTCGTGGTGTGGAATCCGGGCGCCGAGCGCGCGGCGGCGCTGTCCGACCTGGATGCGGACGGTTATCGCCATTTTCTGTGCGTCGAAGCGGCGGCGATCGGCGTTCCGGTGCGGCTGATGCCGGGAGCGCGCTGGAGCGGCACGCAGCGCCTGATCCGGGCTTAACCGCGCCGCGCGTCGCGCCCGACGCTGTTTTGTTGCAGCGCAGCGAGCAGTGCTCCGTTTTCGCGCATGGACATCCGCGCGGCGCCCGTCTATAAATTCAAAAAATTATTACGAGGAGAGCGGACCGCATGAGCGTCGGCAAAGGCGGCGTCAGGGCCCAGGCGGAGGTTTACGCGCACAAGCTGTTCGCGCCGACGCGCTATGCCGGAGCGATCCGCCGCACGGCCATCCTGGAGCGCATCATCAATGACGCCTGCGGCCGCGTGGTGCTGCTGCAGGGGCCGGCCGGCCATGGCAAGTCCACCGCCCTGCAGCAGTTGAAGAGCGAATTCGAGGCGCGCGGCTTCCTCTGCGGCTGGCTCAGCTTCGACGAGGCGGACAACGACGCGCGCCGCTTCTCCATCCACATGCACGCACTGGTGGCCTCGCTGCTCGGCGGCGCCGCGGGCGAGGCGGCCTCCGGCGACGACGAGAACAGCGAACTGGGCCGGCGTCGCCGCTCCGACTGGATGATCGATTGCCTGTTCCGGCTGGGCAGGCCGGTGGCGATCTTCTTCGACGAGTTCCAGACACTGCGCGACAAGTCCATTCTCAGCTTCTTCCGCGGTCTGCTGGAACGGGTGCCGGAGAACGTGCATATCCTGATCGGCTCGCGCTCGGTGCCGGAGATCGGGCTGGCGCGGCTGGTGATCGGCAACCAGGCCCTGATCCTGCGCGCCGACGACCTGCGTTTCTCGCCGGCGGAGGTGGAGCAGTTCTTCGCCGCCTCGCAGGACCTGGCGGTGAGCCGCGAGGAACTGGCGGCGATCTATTCGCGCACCGAGGGCTGGCCGGCGGCGCTGCAGTTGTTCCGGCTGACGCTGGTCAGCCCGCAGGTGCGCCGCTCGCTGGGCGATCTCAACGATTACCGGCCGCGCGAGCTGGCGGAATACCTGGTGGAGAACGTGCTCGGATTGCAGCCGCCACAGGTGCAGGAATTCCTGCTGCGCACCGCGCTGCTCAACCGCCTCAGCGCGCCGCTGTGCGACCTGATCACCGGCCGCAGCGATTCGCAGGAGCTGCTGCAGCAGCTGGAACGCTCCGGCCTGTTCCTGCGCGCGCTGGATTCGGACTTGCAGTGGTTCAAGTACCACGCCCTGTTCTCCTCCTTCCTGGCGGAGCAGCAGCGCGCGCAGTCCGCCGAGACGGCGCTGGAAGTGCACCGCCTGGCGGCACGCTGGCACCTGGAGCAGGGCCTGTACGAAGAGGCGGTGCATCATTTCATCGCCTGCCGCGACTTCACCGCGGCCGCGGACACCATGAACGTGTGGGCTTCGCGGCTGACCGCCGGAGCGCATCTGGGCACGGTGGAGCGCTGGTACGACCAGCTGCCGTTCGCCGAGGTGGCCAAGCGTCCGGACCTGGCGATCAAGGTGGCTTACACCCTGGTGTTCCTGCGCCGCCAGCAGAAACTGCGCCCGCTGTTGCAGCTGTTGCAGGGCGGCCGCGGCGATCTGGAGACCACCACCAGCCCGGACGTGATGCTGTCGATGGCCGCGGTCTGCGCCGACCGCATCCCCGAGGCGTTCGACATCATTGAGCGCGTGCCGATCCAGGGCTGGGAGCCGTCCGGCTTCGCCGCTTTCGAGCTGGGGGCGGGGGCCAATCTGGTGGGCTATCGCGACCTGGCCATGGGCGAGCTGGAGCGGGCGCGCCAGCATCTGGCGCTGGCGCGGGCCTACAGCGACCGCGGCGATGCCAGCTTCAGCGGCGGCTATACCGTCGGCCTGATCGGCGTGACCATGATGATGCAGGGGCAGCTCGACGCCGCGCTGGACAATTTCCGCCACGGCCTGGCCGAGCAGCGCATGCACCTGGACGGCTCTTTCGCCTCGGCGGCGCTGGTGTCCTGCTATATCTGGGCCTTGTACGAGGCCAACGAACTGGACCTGGTGGAAGCCCTGTTCGCCCAGTACCGCGAACTGATCGCCGACGGCGTCCTGCTCGATTTCCTGGCGGTGGCCTACCTGCCGATGGCGCGGACGCATGACGCGCGCGGCCGCCCGGCCAAGGCCATGGAGGTGCTGGACGAAGCCGAGAGCATCGGTCACGCCAACGGCTGGGAGCGGCTGGTGCGGCTGGTGCAGTGGGAGCGGGTGCGGCGCTGGCTGGTGTCCGGCGCGGTGGAGCGGGCGCAGGCGCTGGCGGCGCACATCCCGCCCGCGGCCGAACCGTTCGCTGCCAGCTGGCGGTTGTTTTCGGAGGATCTGGAGGGCGAGTCCTTCGGCCACATCCGCCTGGCGATCCACGCCATGGACACCGACACCGCGGCGCAGATCCTGACCGGGGAGATGACGCAGCAGCGCGAGCGCGTCAACCGCCAGATCAAGCTGCACCTGTTCGACGCGTTGCTGCAGGAACGGAAGGGCGCGCACAACGCCGCGCACCGCAGCCTGCGCAAGGCACTGCAGCTGGCGCAGCCGGGGCACTTCGTCCGCAGTTTTATCGACGAGGGCGAGGGCATCCTGCAGCTGCTGCGCGAGGAGTATCAGACCATCATGGAAGGCAACGGCAGCCGTGAATCCCAGTTCGGCGCCGACCGCGCCTTCGTCGAGCAGATCCTGCAGGCCTCCGGCACCGATCTGAGCCGCGCCCCGGTGATGGCGGTGCAGCCGCTGGAGGCACTCACCGACCGCGAGAAGGAAATCCTGGTGTTTCTCGCCAACGGCGTTTCCAACAAGGAAATGGCCGGACGCATCTTCGTCTCCGAGAACACGGTGAAGTTCCATCTGAAGAACATCTATTCCAAGCTGGCGGTGGCCAACCGGCTGCAGGCGATCAGCGCCGCGCGGCAGCTCGGCATCGTCCATTGAGCGGCGGGCGCGCCATGAACCGGCATCCGGTCGAGCGGCCGCAGGAAGCGGCGCCGGGCGGCTTTGCCGCGCCGCTGCATATCGCCGATTCCTGGCAGCGCTGCCGCGGCATGGGGCTCGACGACCGCCTCGACCTGCAGCCCAGCCCGGTGTCGCGCCACCTGCTGCGTCATCTGCTCGAACGCGACGTGCAGCTGGCGCGCGTTGCCGGTGTCGAGTTGCAGACGCTGGCCCAGGCGGTGGCCGATGTCGATCACGTGGTGCTGTTGATCGACGACCAGGGCTGCATCGTTTCGGCCGTGGGCGAAGCGGCGCAGCGCGGCCCGGTGCTGCGCCATGCGCGCAGCGGCGTGGCCTGCGGCGAAATGTATTTCGGCACCAACGCCGCCGGCACGGCGCTGGTGGAGCGCCGCCCGCTGCTGGTGCGGCGCGACGAACACTATCTGCGCGACATGCGCCACATGGAATGCCTGGCGGCGCCGATTTTCCGCCCCTGCGGCGAGCTGATCGGCGTGCTCGACGTGTCGTGCGAGACGCGGCCGCTGGTGCCGGGGTTGATGGAGCTGGTGCAGAGCTCGGTCAGCCGCATCGAACGGCTGCTGCTGCGCGAACTGCGCAGCCCCTACATCCTGCGCATGCACCCGCATCCGGGCTGCATCGGCACCCCGTTCGAGGGGCTGATCGCGCTCGGCGACAGCGGTGAAATCGTCGGCCTCAACAGCTTCGGCGCGCGCCTGCTGGGCCTGAGCCAGCAGCAGGCGGTGGGGCGGCCGCTGCGCGAGTTGCTTGGCGCCGATCTGCGCACGCTGGAGCCCCGCGCGGGCCAGGCGGTGAACCTGCGCACGCACGGCGGTATCGGCGTGTTCGCCACGCTGGCCGAGGCGGACGATCTGGCCGGCAGGCTGGGCCAGGGCCGCCCGGCGCCGGCGCCCGCCGCCGCACCGCAGGGCGAGGACGGGCTGATGGAGAAGCTGACGCTGCGCGAGCTGAAAATCCTGCGCCAGCTCGACTCGGGCCTGAGCAACGAGGAGATGGCCGCGGTCCTGTTCGTCTCCGCCAATACGGTGAAATATCACCTGAAAAACATCTACGGCAAGCTCGCCGCGCGCAGCCGCGCGGCGGCACTGGCCCGCGCGCGTAGCCTGGGCCTGCTCGACCAGATGCCGGACGCGCACTGATGGCGAAGAGCCAGCCGCGCCCCGCAGGATAGAAAAAACCAGAAAACGCGGCGTCACGCCTGCCTTTTAGAGCGGCGGATGCAGGCGGTTTTGTTGCACTGCAAGGGGGAGGCAATGCACGAATATGGACGCGCCAGGGCCGCAAAACGTCCTCATGACTTCAAAACTACCCTTGCGGGTAGTGGCTTCATCCTCCTGCTTCCCTAGTCTTGAAAAAAAGGGCACGCGGCTGCCAGCCGCGGCATAACCTGACGATCAAGGCGAGGATGGAGGAGACCATCATGCCCACCGCTTCGGCGTATTCGCCGCTAGCCGTTACCGAGCGTACTGGCGCCAGCGAGTCTGCGGGCTGCGCGGCGCTCGTCCATGCCCCCCATTCACGCCCCGGCGCCGCCTGGCGCTGCAGCCGGGTGTTTTTCAACCGGTAAAGGAGATGCCTGTGGAATTGCCTGTCGTCATCGCCGCGCGCCTGCCGCGCGCCCGTTGCATCTCCCCGCGTTCCCTCAACGGGCAGGGTGCCTGAAATGCATTCACTGCGCTTCCGCATTGCTCAATGGGTCATGGCGCACCGCGGCCTGATGACCCTGGTGTTCGTCGCCATCACCGCGTTCTTCGCCGCCGGCCTGCGCAATGTCGAGCTGAAGACCATCTTCTCCGACCTGCTGCCCAAGGACGATCCCTTCGTACAGGTGTTCAAGGACCATCCGAATTTCGGCAACCCGCTGACCATCACGCTGATGGTGCGCAACAAGGATGGCGACATCTACAACGCCGAGACCCTGGGCAAGGTGTGGCAGCTGACCCGCGACATCGATCTGGCGCCGGGCGTGGACCATGACCAGATCCTGTCCATCGCCACCGAGAAGGCGCGCTATGCCGAAGCCACGCCGGAAGGCATCGACATGCGCCCGCTGATGGAGGACCACGTGCCGGGCACGGCGGAGGAGATCGCCGATTTCCGCCGCCGCGTCGACAAATCACCTAATGCGCGCGCCTTCCTCATCTCCGGCGACAGCACCTCGACGCTGATCAATGCCACGTTCATCGAGCAGCGCCTGGATTACGGCGAGGCCTTCAAGTACGTGCACGGCCTGGTGCAGAAGTACCAGGACGCCCACCATGAGGTGTACATGGCGGGCCAGCCGGCGCTGACCGGCTGGGTCTACGAGTACGAATCGCAGATGTTCCGCATCTTCGCGGTGACGCTGGGCGCGCTGGTGCTGGCGCTGGCGTTCTACATGCGCAACATCGTCGGCATCGTCACGCCCATCGTCACCAGCCTGGTGGCGGCGGTGTGGGGCTTCGGCTTCGTCGGCTGGCTCAAGTCGCCGATCGAGCCTCTGCTGATGGTGGTGCCGCTGCTGCTGGTGGCGCGCTCGTTCTCGCATTGCGTGCAGTTCACCGAGCGCTACTCCGCCGCCGACGGCGGCA
>CAYVKA010000140.1:6473-8248 GCA_964451925.1 uncultured Nevskia sp.
CTACTACGAAATCTACTCGCATGTGAAGGACCGGGTGAAGGCGGCCGAGATCACCATGGGCGTGATGATGGCGCCGTCGGTGCTGGGCATCTTTACCGACATCGTCGGCATCTTCCTCATCGCCATCGCGCCGATCCCGGCGATGGAGCGTTTCGCCCTGTTCTGCGGCTTCTGGGCCATCTGGCTGATCCCCACCGGCGTGATCCTGATCTCGCTGCTGCTGGCCTCGCTGCCGGCGCCGAAGAACGTCGACCGCCTGATCGGCAAGGGCGGCAATAGCGGCATGCACCGCGGCTTCCAGTCCCTGCTCGGCGGCATCGCCAAGCTGTCCTACGGCAAGACCGCCAATGTCACCACGGTGGTGGTGGCCGTGCTGGGCGTGTTCGCGGTGTATACCGCGCTGCAGATCCGCATCGGCAACCCGGTGGAAGGCAGCAACCTGCTGTGGGACTACTCCGAGTACAACCAGGCGGTGCGGCAGATCAACAGCCACTTCCCCGGAGTGAACACGCTGGAAGTGGTGCTCGAAGCCAAGGACCAGAAGGACCCGCAGCGCGTGGCGCGCCAGGCCGACACGGTCATCACCATGCTGCGGCTGCAGAGCCTGATGGAGCAGGGCACGGCGCCGCCGCGCGCCACGCTGTCCTTCGCCGATTACCTGATGGAGGGCAACCGCCTGTTCGCCGGCGGCAATCCGAAGTGGCTGCCGCTGGACCCGGACAATTCCTCGACCAACGCCGCCGCCACCGCGGTGACCATGGGCACCAGCTCCAAGTCGTTCTCGCACGTGATCGACTTCGACCAGGAAAATTCCACGGTGTCGCTGTGGTACAAGGATAACAAGCAGGAGACGGTGGACGCCGCGTTGAAGGCGGCCAAGGCCGCGGTCGACGCGGTGGGCATCGACCACGACAAGTTCCGCGTGCGCCTGGGCACCGGCACCATCGCGCTGCAGGAAGCGATGAACAGCGTGGTGGAGCGTTTCCATTGGGTCATCATCGGTCTGCTCAACCTGGTGATCCTGCTCGGCTGCAGCCTGGCGTACCGCTCCTTCGTCGCCGGGTTCATCCTGCTGATCCCGGTCAACCTGGCCAACTTCATCATCCAGGCTTCGATGCACCTGATGCACATCGGCCTGGACATCAACTCGCTGATGGTGGCCGCGATCGGCGTCGGCGTGGGCATCGACTACGGCATCTACCTGCTGTCGCGCATCTGCGAGGAATACCACGCGCAGAACCACGACTGGGGCCGCACTATCGTTGCCTCTCTGACCACCACCGGCAAGGCGATCATGTTCACCGCCACCATCATGCTGATCGGCATCCTGCCCTGGTATTTCCTGTCCGGCCTGAAATTCATGGCCGACATGGGCCTGCTGCTGGTGCTGACCATGCTGATCAACATGGTGCTGGCGCTGGTGGCCCTGCCGCTGCTGGTGTGGCTGGTCAAGCCCGGCTTCGTCGCCCGCAAGGACCTGTTCGTCGGCGAGGGTGTCGACCTGTCGCAATTCACCGCCGGCGACGACTTCGACGAGCCGCGCCTGGCGGGAGTCAAGTGAAAACCCCATCCATCCGATACGCCGGAACGCGCCATCTGGCCGTTGCCGGCGGTCATTCCGTGTAGTGCCTAGGAGGAAAGAGTCATGCGCATCCGCAAGTACGATTTCAATTACGGCCGCCGCGCGCTGCTGCAGAAGGCGGCGCTGGGCGCTGGCGCCGGAGTGCTGGCGCCGCTGTGGCCGCTGATCGCCAGCGGCGACATGAGCAAGGCCT
>CAYVKA010000141.1:0-8245 GCA_964451925.1 uncultured Nevskia sp.
TCACCGCCGGTGAACAGATCGGCGACCGTGCCTGGGAGCTGCCGCTGTGGCCGGTGTACGAGCCGCAGATCTAGAGCGTGTTCGCCGACGTCGCCAACATCGCCACCGTCGGCGCGCGCGAGGCCGGCGCCATCATCGGCGCCACCTTCCTGCACAAGTTCACCAAAAAGCTGAAGTGGGCACACCTGGATATCGCCGGCACCGCCTGGACCGGCAAGAAGGCCAGCGGCCGCCCGGTGCCGCTGCTGGTGCAATACCTGCTGAACTATGCGGCCAAGCATGAGGAGTAAAGACGGGAAGCGGGCGGCGGGAGGCCAGGGGCGTAAAGGCAACAGCCTGGATGCCGAGTTGCTTTTCACGCTTCCGTCGCCTCCCGTCGAATGACCCGCGTCGACTTCTACATCCTGCCGGAGGGCGGCAAGCCGCCGGAAGGCGCGGCGATGACCGCCTGCAAGCTGTGCGACAAGGCGGCCGCGGGCGGACAGCGGGTCTACGTTTACGCACCGGACGCCGCCGTGGCCGACACGCTCGACAGCCTGCTGTGGAGCTTCCGCCAGGGCAGCTTCATCGCCCACGAACGCGCCGGCGCGGCCCTGCAGGAGCCCTTGCCCGCGGTGCTGATCGGCGCCGGCGAGCCGCCGGACAGCCACCACGGGGTGATGGTCAACCTGGGGGCGGACGTGCCGGCATTCTTCAGCCGCTTCGAACGCGTGCTGGAAATTGTCGACGGCGATGCCGCGCAGCGCGCAAAATCACGCGAACGCTACAAGTTCTACCGCGATCGCGGTTACGAGCTGTCCTCCCACAATCTCTAGCCGCACCGAAAGGCCTTCCATGAGCCACTCCCCCGCCCGCTTCGCCGCGGGGCTAGCCGCCACCGTCCTCATCTCCGGCTGCAGCTACCTGCACGACACCTTCAACCAGACCGTCGACCAGAAAACCATCGACCATATCCATGCCGCCGTGCCGGTCGGCAGCACCATGGAGGCGGCCGAGGCGACGCTGTCGTCTGAAAGCTTCAACTGCGACACCCGCACCGGCAATTTCACCGACGAACTCGGCCGCAACCGCAACGCGCCGCGTTTCCTTTCCTGCGTGCAGCGCGCCGGCAAGATCAGCTTCGCCTGCGAAAACCGCAACCAGGTGGTGGTGGTGCCCAGCGGCGGCGTGGTGGACGAGGTCGACGTGGTGCGCGGACCGGATTGCGACCGCCAGCCCGGCCCGCTGCTGACGCCGCCCAACGTGGCGAACTGAGCGCCGGCTTCACTGACAAACCCTAGTGCCGGATGCCGCCGGGCCGAGCCGTCCGGGCACGGTAAAATGGGGGTCCGGCGCCGGGCAGCCGCACCCGGCGGTTCCTGCGCACCGCGCGCCGTCCGCAGTCGAGAAACGATTTGAACATGGAAAAGACTTTCGACCCCCGCGCCGTGGAGTCACGCTGGCGCGATACCTGGGAGCAGAACGGTTGGTTTGCGCCGCAAGGCAGCGGCCAGCCCTACTCCATCATGATCCCGCCGCCGAACGTCACCGGCACGCTGCACATGGGCCATGCCTTCCAGCACACGATCATGGATGCGCTGACCCGTTATCACCGCATGAAGGGCGAGGACACGCTGTGGCAGCCCGGCACCGACCACGCCGGCATCGCCACGCAGATGGTGGTGGAGCGCAATCTGAAGCTGGCCGGCAGTTCGCGCCTGGACCTGGGCCGCGAAAAGTTCGTGCAGAAGGTGTGGGAGTGGAAGCAATACTCCGGAGACACCATCGAAAAGCAGATCCGCCGCATGGGCAGTTCGGTGGACTGGTCGCGCAAGGCCTTCACCATGGACCCGTCCTACTCCACCGCGGTGCTCGAGCACTTCGTGCGGCTTTACGACGACGGGCTGATCTACCGCGGCAAGCGTCTGGTCAACTGGGACCCGGTGCTGCAGACCGCGATCTCCGACCTGGAAGTGGTGCAGGAGGAAAAGGACGGCAAGCTGTGGCACTTCCGCTACCCGCTGGCCGGCGGGGCGAAGACGCAGGACGGCCGCGACTACATCGTCGTCGCCACCACCCGCCCGGAAACCATGCTGGGCGACACGGCGGTGGCGGTGCACCCGGAAGACGAGCGTTACCGGCACCTGATTGGCGGCAAGGTGAAGCTGCCGCTGTCCGAGCGTGAAATCCCCATCGTCGGCGACGATTACGTCGAGCGCGAATTCGGCACCGGCTGCGTCAAGATCACGCCGGCGCACGATTTCAACGACTATGCGCTGGGCCAGCGCCACAAGCTGCCGTTGATCAACATCTTCACGCCGACGGCCCAGATCAACGACGAGGCGCCGGCCGCCTACCGTGGCCTGGAACGCTTTGCCGCGCGCAAGCAGGTGGTGGCCGACCTCGAAGCCCTGGGCCTGGTGGACAAGATCGAGGATCACAAGCTCAAGCTGCCGATCGGCGACCGCAGCGGTGTGGTGGTGGAGCCCTATCTCACCGACCAGTGGTTCGTCGATCTCACCCGCAAGACCCTGGACGACGGCCGCCCCGGCGGCTGGACCGCGATCACCGAGCCGGCGATCCGCGCGGTGGAAAGCGGCAACATCAGGTTCGTGCCTGAGAACTGGAGCAACACCTACTTCCACTGGCTGCGCAACATCCAGGACTGGTGCATCAGTCGCCAGCTGTGGTGGGGCCATCGCATTCCGGCCTGGTATGACGAGCAGGGCAACGTCTACGTCGGCCGCTCCGAGGCCGAGGTGCGCGGCAAGCATGGGCTGGCCGCCGGACTGCCGCTGCGCCAGGACGAAGACGTGTTCGACACCTGGTTCTCCTCCGACATCTGGCCCCTGGCGACGCTGGGCTGGCCGCAGGAAACTCCGGAACTGAAGAAGTTCTACCCCAGCAGCGTGCTGGTGACCGGCTTCGACATCATTTTCTTCTGGGTCGCCCGCATGGTCATGATGGGCCTCAAGCTGCACGGCGATGTGCCGTTCCGCGAGGTCTACGTGCACGGCCTGATCCGCGACAGCGAGGGCCAGAAGATGAGCAAGTCCAAGGGCAACGTGCTCGACCCGCTGGACCTGGTCGACGGCATCAGCCTGGACGAGTTGCTGAAGAAGCGCACCACCGGGCTGATGAAGCCGGAGGCCGCGCCGAAAATCGAGAAGGCCACGCGCAAGGACTATCCGGGCGGCATCGAGGCGGTGGGCGTGGATGCGTTGCGCTACACCTTCGCCGCGCTGGCCAGCCCCGGCCGCGACATCCGCTTCGACTCCAGCCGCGCCGCCGGCTACCGCAATTTCTGCAACAAGATCTGGAATGCCACCAGTTATGTGTTGATGAACTGCGAGGAGAAGGATCCGAATCCGGATGGGCAGGCCTGGCTGAGCGAGGCCGACCGCTGGATCATCTCCAGGCTGCAGAAAGTGGAGGCCGAAGCGGCCGAGCACTTCAGCACCTACCGCTTCGACCTGCTGTCGCAGACGCTGTACCAGTTCGTCTGGAACGAATACTGCGACTGGTACCTGGAGCTGACCAAGCCGACTTTGCGCGGCGACAACCCGTCCGCCAAGCGCGGCACGCGCCGCACCCTGTTGCGCGTTCTGGAAGCGACCTTGCGCCTGCTGCATCCGCTGATGCCCTTCGTCACCGAGGATCTGTGGCAACGCGTGGCGCCGCTCGCCGGCAAGGCGGGCAGGACCATTATGCTGCAGCCCTACCCCACGGCGCAGCCGGAGAAGATCGACGACGACGCCGAAGCCGACGTGGAATGGCTCAAGGCCTTCATTCTCGGCGTGCGCCAGATCCGCAGCGGCATGGACATCTCGCCGAAGGTCACCCTGCCGCTGCTGGTGCAGGACGCGGCGCCGGCCGATGCCGAGCGTATCGCCCGCCTCGCCGGCTCCATCATGGCGCTGACCAACGTCCAGGAGCCGCGCCAGCTGGCCGCCGGCGAGGAACCGCCGGTTTCAGCCACCTCCCTGCTCGGGAACATGAAAATCCTGGTGCCGATGGCCGGTCTGATCGACAAGGAGGCGGAGCTGGCGCGCCTGCGCAAGAAGAAGGGCCAGACCGAGTCCGACCTGGCGAAGAACCTGGCGCGCATGGGCAGCGAGAAGTTCGTCAACGGCGCCCCGCCCGAGGTTCTGGAGCGCGAGCGTGCCCGCATCGCGCAGCAGCAGCAGGAAATGGCGGCGCTGAACGAGCAGATCAGCAAGATCGAAGCGCTGTAGCCGCGCAAGGCGGGCCATGCCCGCCAGCGGTTTTCGTATTGGGAACGCAGCAAGGCGACGAGCGCGCACCGCCGCGATCGGCGCCGGCTTTCCTGTTGGGTTGCCGGGGGCCGGAAGCCGCTCCGGCCTCAGGCGTCCTTGCTGCGCACCACGCTCAGGTTGGGCTTGCGTCCGTTTTCACCGCGCGCGCTCTTGCCCAGGCGCTGCGGCTCCAGGCTGCGCAGGCAGCGCTCCAGCGTCTGTGCGATCAACAGCTGGTTGCGCACCATCTCGATGCGCTTCCAGGTGGCGCGCTCGCCTTCCTTGATGAAGCGCTGCACCGCGTCCATGTTCGGGTTGACGGTGACGTTGGCGTAGCGCCAGACCGTCAGCTTGGGCAGGATCATGATGTTGCCGCGGTAGTCCTGGTCCAGGATCGAGGACGCATAGTCCAGCGTGTGCCGCACACGCTGCATCGGCATCCCGATCCGACCGACGCCGATCGCATATTGCGCCACGCCGCGCACCACCGAATAGCCAACGTCACGCAGGCCGCCGAGCACGCCCGGCTCCTCGCGCGAGCCGCGCACGAAGGGAATGACGTGCGGGTTGGTCTGGCTGACGATGAAATGGTTGACGTTGTGCAGGCGCCGCAGGCGGATGCCGGGCAGGTCGGACTTGAGCGAGCCGTCGGTCCAGCGCAGCGACGGCATGTACGGCACGCGGCGGCCGTTCTCGTCGCGCGTCATCAGCAGCACCGGCTCGAACAGGAATGGCACCGCGCTGGACGCCAGCACCGCCTCGCGCAGATACAGATAGGGGAAGGTCAGGTAGTTGAGCAGGCGCGGCGACTGGTTGCTGCCGGCCGGCGATACGGTGATGTTGATGATCTTGCCCGAGCGCTGATAGGACTCCTCGAACGTCAGGTCCGGGACGTTGGCGGCAATGGCCTTGCGGATCTGGCGCTGGTCCATCAGCACCCCCTTCTGCCACATCTCGCGCAGGCCCAGCGGCTTCCAGAAGTGGTAGTAGGCATTCTGCGGGTCGAGCAGCTCGGTCAGCTCGTCCGGGGTGCGCGTGCCGACGGTGGAAGCGACCACCGAGCCGGCGCTGGAGCCGGAAATCACCTCCGGCAGCAGGTCTTCCAGCACCAGGGCCTTGACCACGCCGACGTGGAACAGCCCCAGCGTGGCGCCGCCCGACAGCATCAGCGCGGAACGGCCGTAGGAGCGCGCGGTTTCGTCGAAGAAGCGGCGCTTGGCGGCGCCGTCGAACTCGGGAAAATCGCCCTCGGCCAGGTACTGCAGCGCCTTGACCACCTCGGCCACGTAGTCGTGGATCAGCAGCTTGGTGCCGACCAGGGACTGGCCGTACAGCGCCGGATTGCACAGATTGCCGAGGTTCCAGTACAGCCCCTGGCGCAGGTGGTGCACCAGTTTGGTCACCGCCCCTTCCTGGCGCAGCTGGCGGATCTGGCGCAGACGGTTCTTGATCAGCTTCCAGTCGTATTGATCGGATTCCTCTTCCTGGCGCCATTGCTCACGGCCGCTGGCGCGGTCGAACGCCGAGGCCGCCTCCCGCCAGGTGGCGTAGTCGGTGGCGTTGCGCATCGCCAGGCGGCACTCGCGCAGTCGTGCATCCACAGCGGCCTCCGCAGCTTTTTTCTTTATTGATCAAGCGGTATGTTCGCCCATTGCCGGCCGAGCGACAACCTGACACGCCACTGTCACAAGCTTTTGGTCGGCCGGATGCTACCATTCGGCCAGCCGCCGAGGCTTTGGCGGCGGGCCGCGCCGCGAAAAAATGACAACCGTCGCTGGCGCCATTTACTCACGGACAAGCTCTTAATGAATATCACCATTTTCGGCTCCGGCTATGTCGGACTGGTTACCGCCGCCTGTTTCGCCGACGTCGGCAACGACGTGCTGTGCGTGGATATCGACGCGGCGAAAGTCGCCCGCCTGCGCCAGGGGCAGATTCCGATCTACGAGCCGGGGCTGACCGAGCTGGTGCTGAAGAATGCGGCGGAAGGCCGCCTTCGCTTCACCACCGATGCCGCCGAAGGCGTGGCCCATGGCCTGTACCAGTTCATCGCTGTCGGCACGCCGCCCAACGAGGACGGCTCGGCTGACCTGCAATACGTGCTGGCGGTGGCGCGGGCCATCGCCCAGCACATGGGCGAATACCGCCTGATCGTGTCCAAGTCGACGGTGCCGGTGGGCACCGCCGACAAGGTGCGGGACGCGGTGCGCGAGGTGCTGGCGGCGCGCGGCACGGCGCTGGAGTTCGACGCCGTCTCCAACCCTGAATTCCTCAAGGAAGGCGACGCCATCGCCGACTTCAACAAGCCCGACCGCATCATCGTCGGCGCCGACAGCCCGCGCGCGGCCAAGCTGATGCAGGCGCTGTACGCGCCGTTCAACCGCAACCACGACCGCGTCATCGTCATGGACGTGCGCTCCAGCGAGCTGACCAAGTACGCCGCCAACGCCATGCTGGCGACCAAGATCAGCTTCATGAACGAGATCGCCAACCTGGCCGAGCAGATCGGCGCGGACATCGAGAAGGTGCGCATCGGCATCGGCGCCGATCCGCGCATCGGCTACCACTTCATCTATCCCGGCGCCGGCTATGGCGGCTCCTGCTTCCCCAAGGACGTCAAGGCGCTGGTGAAGAGCGCGGCCGACGCCGAGTTCGACGCCGCCATCCTCAAGGCGGTGGAGCAGGTCAACAACAAGCAGAAGCAGGCCCTGCACCGCAAGCTGCGCAAGCACCTGGGCAGCCTGCAGGGCAAGACCATCGGGCTGTGGGGCCTGGCCTTCAAGCCGCGCACCGACGACATGCGCGAAGCGCCCAGCCGCACGCTGATGGAGGCGATCTGGGCCGAGGGTGGCACGGTGCGCGCCTACGACCCGGTGGCCATGGACGAAGCGCGCCGCCTCTACGGCGAGCGCCCCGACCTGGTGCTGGTGGACTCGCCGATGGCCGCGGCCGAGGGTGCGGACGCGCTGGCGGTGGTAACCGAGTGGCGCGTCTTCCAAAGCCCCAATCTGGCCCGGCTGAAGCAGTTGCTGAAGCAACCGGTGATCGTCGATGGCCGCAATCTCTACGACCCGGGCTGGGTGCGCGGCGAAGGCTTCACCTACGACTGCGTCGGGCGGCCGGTGCAGAAACATTGAAGGGACCGTCCGCGCCGGCCCCTGCGGGCGCCCCTAAGTCACCGAACTGCAACAAAATAATTCCCTGCTGCAGCATGGTCTTGCACTAGACTATCGCCGAGCCGGCGCGGCCGGCGCTTTCCATCCATCGAGCATTTGCGACGAGGCAGCCTTGGACTTCAGGACCGGCGCTGGCGATCCCAAAATCCTGCTGCGTGAGCTGGCGGAAGCGCCGGCCACCGTGCGCCGCATCGTCGCCCATCCCTATCTGGCGGTGCGCGGCATCGCCCGCGGCGCGCTGCCCAGCCACTGGGACATCGTCGCTTTCGCGCTGCTGTTCGGCACCCTGGTGCTGATCTCCTTCGGCACCTCGCAGTTCGGCGCGCCGCTGTCGGCCCTGGAAAAGACGCCGGTGGACCTGCATCCTTCGGCCCTGCCCTACTACGCGCTGCGCACCACGCTGCGCATGGGCGCCGGCATGCTGTTGTCGCTGATCTTCAGCATCGCCTATGCCGGGCTGGCGGCGAAGAGCAAGCGCGCCGAGCGCATCATGATCCCGATCCTGGACATCCTGCAGTCGGTGCCGGTGCTGGGCTTCCTCACCTTCCTGGTGCCGTTTTTCCTCGGCCTGTTCCCCGGCAAGGTGCTGGGCGCGGAGCTGGCCTCGGTGTTCGCCATCTTCACCGCCCAGGCCTGGAACATGGCGTTTTCGGTCTACCAGTCGCTGCGCACGCTGCCGCCGGACCTGGTGGAAGCCTGCACCAGCCTGCGCTTCGGCCCGCTGCAGCGCTTCCGCCGGCTGGAACTGCCGTTCGCCATGCCGGGGCTGATCTGGAACATGATGATGTCCATGTCCGGCGCCTGGTTCTTCGTGGTCGCGTCGGAGGCGATCAC
>CAYVKA010000142.1:0-8216 GCA_964451925.1 uncultured Nevskia sp.
GCCTGCAGGCCGGCCACGCCCAGGCCCATCACCAGGGTCTTGGCCGGGCGGATCGAGCCGACCGCGGTGGTCATCATCGGCAGGATGCGCGCCAGGTTGGTGGCGCCGAGCAGCGCGGCGTAATAGCCGGCCAGCGCCGCCTGCGAGGACAGCGCGTCCATGGCCTGGGCGCGGGTGATGCGCGGCACCAGTTCCATGGCGAAGCAGGTGATCTTGCGGTCGCGCAGCAGCTTGACCAGCTCCGCTTCCTTGTGGGCATAGATGAAGGACATCAGGATCGCGCCTTCCTTCATCGCGCCGACGATTTCCGCCGGCGGCGGCTGCACCGCCACGACGATGTCGGCATCGCTGACCAGCCCCTGCGGGTTGGCAGCAAAATTGACGTTCTTGAAGGCCGTGTCCGGCAGCTTGACGGCATCGCCGGCGCCGGACTGCATGTGGATTTCTGCCCCGAGCTTGGCCAGCTTGTCGGCAACGGCGGGCACCATTGCCACGCGTCGCTCGTTGGGCCGGGTCTCTTTCAGCACCGCGATTTTGACCGACATCTATCGCTCCCCTATCGCTTTGTATGCAGCCGCCCGGCGCGCCCGGCGCGGGTTTGGCTAAAAAACGCCCGCCAGTCTAGCCTATGGTTCGCAGAAGCACACGGGAAAGTTTTTAAAGCGAGCTATTACTTTTGGCTATGGGAAGGCACGCCCCAGCGGCGCCCCGAGAGCCAGAACCCGCACAGACTACGCCGGCGCCGCGCGTCCGCGCGCCCCGCATTTGGGGCGCGCCGCGGCAGCTCAGTCCTTCGCCGACTTTTCCCTGGCGAACAGCGCGTCGAGCTTTTCCTCGTAGGCGTTGTAGCCGAGGTATTGGTAGAGGTCCGCGCGGGACTGCATGATCGGCACCACGTTCTTCTGCGTGCCTTCGGCACGGATGGTCTGGTAGACCTTGAGCGCGGCGGCGTTCATGGCGCGGTAGGCGCCGCAGCAGTACAGCACGATGTCCACATCGACCGAGCGCAGTTCCTCGGTGGTGAACAGCGGGGTGAAGCCGAATTCGGTGATGTTGGCCAGGATCGGCACCTTCACGGCGGCCTTGAACCTGCTGTACATCGACAGCTCGGTCATGGCCTCGGGGAAGATCATGTCGGCGCCGGCCTCGACGTAGGCCTGGGCGCGCTCAATGGCGGCGTCGATGCCCTCGATGGCCAGCGCGTCGGTGCGGGCCATGATGACGAAGCGGCTGTCGCTGCGGGCGTCGACGGCGGCCTTGATGCGATCGACCATCTCGTCCTTGCTCACCACTTCCTTGCCGGGACGGTGGCCGCAGCGCTTCTGCCCGACCTGATCCTCCATGTGCACGGCGCCCGCGCCGGCCTTGATCATGGAGCGGATGGTGCGGGCGATGTTGAAGGCGCCGCCCCAGCCGGTATCGATGTCCACCAGCAGAGGCAGCGTGGTCACTTCGGTGATGCGGCGCACGTCGGTCAGCACGTCTTCGAGCGTGCTGATGCCCAGGTCCGGCATGCCCAGCGAGTTGGCGGCGACGCCGCCGCCGGACAGGTACAGCGCCTTGTAGCCGGTGGCTTCCGCCATGCGCGCGGTGTAGGCGTTGATGGCGCCGATCACCTGCAGCGGCTTCTCGGCGGCAACGGCGTCGCGGAATTTCTGGCCTGCGGACATGCTTGTCTCCTGCTGGATCAATCCGCCGACGGTAAAGCGCGCGACGGCACCGCGTCCTGCCCCATATGGCGGATGCGGGCCTGCGCGGCCGCATCCGCGCAGGGCGCTGCTAGTCGACCTCTTCCATCACGAAGTCGCTCTTGGCGGCTCCGCAGTCCGGGCAGGTCCAGCTGTCCGGCACATCCTCCCAGCGCGTACCGGGGGCAATGCCCTCCTCGGGGAGACCCTTGGCTTCGTCGTAGACGAAATCACAGACCAGACAACGCCACTTCTTCATCAGCAACCTCAAGCGGTATTGGAGTTTCGACCTGCGCCAGCGGCGCGCAAGAGCTTGCCCGTGAACAAATCACGCCGGCGTCGGCGGCAACTTCGGCGGCAATTCTCGCGCCGCAGCGCAGGTGCAACCTGTTCACGGATCAGCCCTACAACGAAACGGCGGCGCATCCGGACGGATACGCCGCCGCAACGGGCGCCAATTATGCCGTGGCGGAACCGTATTTCGCCAATATGCGCTCACGTATGGCGGGCTTGATATTGGCGCGGCTCATGTCGCCGCCGAAATGCTGCACCACTTTGGGATCCATCAGGCGGAACCACAGCCAGGGCACGTAGGCCACCATGATCATGCCGGCGTAACCGCTGGGCAGGCGCGGCACGCCGTCGAAGTTGCGCAGGGTCTGGAACGAGCGCGTCGGGTTGGCATGGTGGTCCGAATGACGCTGCAGGTGATACAGGAAAATGTTGGTGGCGCTGTGGTTGGAATTCCAGGAGTGGTGCGGCTGACAGCGCTCGTAGCTGCCGTCCGCCTTCTTCTGCCGGCGCAGGCCGTAGTGCTCCAGGTAGTTGACCACTTCCAGCAGGCTGCCGCCGTAGGCGCCCTGCACGATCATGAAGGGCAGCGCCCACCAGCCGAGCCAGGCGGTCATGGCGGCGAACAGCGCCACCGTGATGGCCCAGGCCTGCAGGTTGTCGTTGTCGGGGGACCAGACGCTCCGGCCCTGGCGCTGCAGGCGCTGCTTTTCGATTTCCCAGGCCGACTTGATCGAGCCGTGGACGCAACGCGGCAGGAACTCGTAGAACGATTCGCCGAAGCGCGAGCTGGCCGGGTCCTCCGGCGTCGCGACGCGCACGTGATGGCCGCGGTTGTGCTCGACGTAGAAATGGCCGTACATGACCGGAGCCAGCGCGATCTTGGCCAGCCAGCGCTCCAGCTTCGAGGTCTGGTGGCCCAGCTCATGGGCGACGTTGATCGACAGGCCCGAGATCATGCCCACCGAGACCAGCAGGCCGAGCCACTGATACCACGCCAGCCCGCCGCGCACCGCCAGGTAGGTGCCGCCGATGAAGCTCAGGTACTGCAGCGGAATGGCGGCGTAAACCACGTAGCGGTAGTACTTCTTCCCGGCCAGCGCCGCCATGACGCTGTCCGGCGGATTGGACTCGTCTTCGCCGATCACGCGGTCGAGCAGCGGGATCAGGGTGTAGACGATCACCGGCGTGAGCCAGAAGAACAGCGACAGTCCGCTCAGCCGATACAGGCCATAGCCGTACAAGGGCAGGCCCATGACGACAATGCCGAGCAGCCACAGATAGCGCTTCTTGTCGGTCCAGGCCGGTGCGGAGAGTGTCGCCGTGGTCATCGCCAGATCCTCGTGGGTTGCGTCCATCACAGGCGCCGCGCAGCCTGCACGCGGGCCTTCCAATGAATAAAACGAACGTTTAATAAATTAATCGAAGCATCGATCAATGTCAAGATTCTGACTAAGTGCCGGTTATTGCGGGTTTTTTACTGTCCGGACCAGGATGGCCCCGTCGCCCGCCAGGAGGCACAGGACTCAGGCGTGCGCGTTTCCACGCCTGAGCAGCTCCAGCGCGCTCTTGGCCTCGTCGTCCGGATTGATCGGCTCGGACTGGCCGCTCGCCAGATGCTCCGCGAAACGGTGCGCGCGGATGCTGAGCTTGAGGCTCTCGTCAAAGCCGGTGAAGGTGACGGAGTCCTGCTCGGGATAGAACGAGTTGAGCTTCAGCCAGCGCGTCTGGTTGTGCTCGGCGTCGTAGACGCGGAACCAGCTCTCCGGCGACAGCACGCGCTGCAGCAGTTCCATCACGCTGAGCGCAGGCTGCGCCGCGGCGGCGCCGCTGTCGGCGGGCGCGGGCGGCGGCGCGGCGGCCTTGCCGGCCGGCTCCTCGCGGGGCGCTTCGCGGCCCTGGTCGATGTCCGCCATCAGCAGGTGTTCTTCACGCTCGGTCAGGCGCTCGGTCTGCGCGCCGACCCCGGCGCCGGGCGCCGATTCGGCGCTGTCGAGCAGCTTGTAGACCTCCTGCAGGCCGTTGAGCAGCGACTCGATCTTGTCCTCGGCCATGCCGATGTCGGCCAGCGCGGTGACGATCTTCGACAGCAGCTGCTCGCGCGTCTCCAGCTCCGCGGGGCTGGCCGGTGGGATGAATTCGAGGCTTTTCAGCACCCCTTCCATCAGCGCCTGGGCTTCCTGGTAGGGTCCGCTGCCACGGCCGTTCTTGAGCAAGCGCACCGCCATCAGCGGGCCGACGCCGCCGCGTAGCAGCGACATCACCGGGTCCGGCACGCGGCGCCCGAGGGTCTGGATTTCCAGCTCCTGCGCCACCTGGCGGCGCACACGCATCAACAAGGCCTCGCGGCGCGCGCGGGTCTGCTCGCGCATCTGCGTCAGGAAGCCTTCCACCTCGCCTTCGGGCACCGGCTGCGCGCTGTTCAGCGCCTCCGCCACCAGCGCCGGACCGGTCTGCAGCGCCGAGGCGGTGCGCATGGTTTCGCGCAGCTGTGTCTGCGCCGATTCGCTGGTCTGCGCCGACACCGCCAGCTCGACCATGTCGCTGAGCAGCTTGCGCAGCGGATGCGCCTGGTTGGCGAAGAAGCTGGGGTCACTGAGCGCGGTCTTGTATACCGGGTAACGCAGCTTCTCCAGCACCGGACGCAGCGGCTCGGGCAGCATCGGCTCGGCCATCAGGTCGTCGAACATGCGCCCGGCCAGCGACAGGCGCTGGGTCGAGGCCTGCACCGCCGGCGAGGCGGCGCCGCTGATCAGGGTCTGCAGCAGTCCGGACAGCTCGGCGCCCAGCGGATTGCTGGAACGCTGCACGCTGGCGGGATCGAGGGCGAAGCGGCGCAGCATGTCCTGCGCCTGGGCATAGCCGGGGCCATAGCCGGCGGCGCCGGCACTACCAGCGCCGAGGCTGCCGCCGGCGCCGTAAGACGCGGCGCTGGCGGGCGAAGCCGGGCTGCCCGGCGCGACCGCCGGCTCGCCGTCCGCCAGCGGCGGCAACGGCAATGGCGAGGCGGGCGTCGGCGCATTGCGCCGCGAGGGATTGATGCCGTGATGTTCCAGCACGTCCAGCGCCGCCTGGTAGACGCGGCCCAGCTCGCTGACCACCACGCGGTCGAACAGCTTGTAGATGACCAGCTTGACCTGGAATTCGGTGTCGAGCACCGCGGTGGCCTTGCCGAAGGCGTCGCAGATGCGCCCGGGACCGAGCGCCAGGGGCGACACCGGCACGCCCAACTCGCGCACGACGTAGTCCAGATGCCGCTCCAGTTCCCAGATCGGGGTCTTGTACAGGCCCTCGGCCTTGGCCGCCATGTTGGTGATGGCGATCTTTTCCTCCAGCTCCTCGGTGGGCTGGATCGACAGGCTGTCGAGGTCGAATTCGAGACGGGTGTTGCGGGCGGCCATGACCGGGGCGAAGCCGCGGGTCAGGTCGTCGGCGAAGGCGATGCCGACCTTGCCGCGGTCCAGGCGCAGCACGCGCATGGTGTCGAAATAGCGGCGGCGCTCGTCGTCGCTGGAGGATTTCTCGCCCATTTCGAACAGCACGTCGTCGGCGCTGTCGAACATGCGCCGCACCAGCTCATCGAGCACGCCCAGCGCGGCGTCGCGCAGTTCCGCCACCAGCGGATGGCTGGGGACAGGCGCAGCCGTCGGCTCGCCGCGCCCATGCGGCGAACCGGAAAACAACGGATGTACCGTTGCGGTCATTGCGATCTACCCACCATCTGGGCGTAACTATCTGTATTTGATCTGCCGAACCGGTCCCGGTAAGTGCATGAGACCAGCTCCCCTGGAGCGGCACCCAGATCATACCCGAGACTGTGTGAAATGCCGTCGAGTGCGAACAAAATTTGTCACCTCCCTGTTTTGGACGGCCGCCGACGCACCCGCGCCGGGCCTGGAAACCGCCCCGATCACACCCTTGTCCGATGACCCCGGAGCCTACTAGACACTTGAATGGGGTTCCGGCCCTTCGCCGACGGACATAACGCGGATACGGGACGATGAGCGGTCGTGCGCCTGAATCGGCCGGCAGTCCGTTCGGCGCTTTAATATCCGCTTATCCGGATAAAGAGATACAATAACGCATGTCCGACGCTCCGCACGCAGTTCCGCAAAACTCCACCGCCGCCCGCCTCGATGCGCTGGCGCGCCAGCGCATCCTGCTCATCGATGGCGCCATGGGCACCATGATCCAGGGCTACAAGCTCGGCGAAGCCGACTACCGCGGCGAGCGCTTCAAGGATTGGGCCCACGACCTCAAGGGCAACAACGATCTGCTGGTGCTGACCCAGCCGGGGATCATCCGCGAGATTCACCGCAAGTATCTCGCCGCCGGCGCCGACCTGATCGAGACCAATACCTTCAATTCGCAGAGCATCTCGCTGGCGGACTATCACATGGAGGCGCTGGCTTACGAGCTGAACTTCGAGGCGGCGCGGCTGGCGCGGCTGGAGACCGACGCCGCCAGCACGCCGGAGCGGCCGCGCTTCGTCGCCGGCGCGCTGGGCCCGACCAACCGCACCGCCAGCATCAGCCCGGACGTCAACGACCCGGGCAAGCGCAACGTCAGCTATGACGGCCTGGTCACCGCCTACTGCGAGGCCGCGCGCGGCCTGATCGACGGCGGCGCCCACGTGCTGCTGATCGAGACCATCTTCGACACGCTCAACGCCAAGGCCGCGATCTTCGCGGTGGAGCAGGTGTTCGAGGAAAAAGGTGTGCGCCTGCCGGTGATCATCAGCGGCACCATCACCGACGCCTCCGGCCGCACCTTGTCGGGCCAGGTCACCGAGGCCTTCTGGAACTCGGTGCGCCATGCGCGGCCTTTCGCCATCGGCTTCAACTGCGCGCTCGGCGGCAAGGAGATGCGGCCGTACATCGCCGAGCTGGCGAAGCTGGCCGACTGTTACATCTCCTGCTATCCCAACGCCGGCCTGCCCAACGCTTTCGGCGAATACGACGAGCGGCCGCAGGACACGGCGGCGATCATCGCCGAGTTCGCCGATGCCGGGCTGGTCAACATCGTCGGCGGCTGCTGCGGCACCACGCCGGGCCACATCGGCTCGATCCACGACCACGTCGCCGGCAGGAAGCCGCGCCTGCCGCAGCCCGCACTGCCGGCCTGCCGCCTGGCCGGGCTGGAACCGCTCAACATCACCGACGACACGCTGTTCGTGAACGTGGGCGAGCGCACCAACGTCACCGGCTCGGCCAGGTTCAAGGATCTGATCAAGGCCGGCGACTACAGCGCTGCGCTGGCGGTGGCGCGGCAGCAGGTGGAAGCCGGTGCGCAGGTGATCGACGTCAACATGGACGAGGGCATGCTCGACGGCAAGGCCGCCATGGTGCGCTTCCTCAACCTGATCGCCTCCGAACCGGACATCTCGCGCGTGCCGATCATGATCGACTCCTCCAAGTGGGAGGTGATCGAGGCCGGCCTGAAGTGCGTGCAGGGCAAGCCCATCGTCAATTCCATCTCGATGAAGGAAGGCGAGGAAAAGTTCATCGAGCAGGCCAGGCTGTGCCGGCGCTACGGCGCGGCGGTGGTGGTGATGGCCTTCGACGAGCAGGGCCAGGCCGACTCGCTGGAGCGGCGCAAGGTGATCTGCCAGCGCGCCTACGACATCCTGACCCGGCAGGTCGGCTTCCCGGCCGAAGACATCATCTTCGACCCCAATATCTTCGCCGTGGCCACCGGCATCGCCGAGCACAACCGCTACGGCCTGGATTTCATCGAGGCCACCGCCTGGATCAAGCACAACCTGCCCGGCGCACTGGTCTCGGGCGGCGTTTCCAACGTCTCCTTCTCGTTCCGCGGCAACAACGCCGTGCGCGAAGCGATCCATGCCGTGTTCCTGTACCACGCCATCAAGGCCGGCATGGACATGGGCATCGTCAACGCCGGACAGCTGGCGCTGTACGCCGAGCTCAACCCTGAACTGCGTGACGGCATCGAGGACGTGATCCTGTACCGCCGCGAGGACGCCACCGAGCGCCTGCTGGAGCTGGCCGAGCGCTTCAAGGGCGGCGCCGCCGAGAAGAAGAGCGGCGACGAGCTGGCCTGGCGCGAGCTGCCGCTGCGCGAGCGCATCAAGCACGCGCTGGTGAAGGGCATCGACGCCTTCGTCGACGCCGACACCGAGGAGTTGCGTGCCGAGATCGCCGCCGCCAAGGGCCGCCCCATCGAAGTCATCGAAGGGCCGCTGATGGACGGCATGAACGTGGTCGGCGACCTGTT
>CAYVKA010000143.1:0-8193 GCA_964451925.1 uncultured Nevskia sp.
CGCAGCTACCAGGTCGACAATCTGCCGCTGACCGACGCCAAGACCCACAAGACGGTGATGCAGCCGCTGACCCCGGACCAGATCACCAAGGTGACGGCGCTGGTGAAGGAAGCGGTGGGTTTCGACAACGCCCGTGGCGACACGCTCAGCGTTCAGAACGCGCCGTTCGCCGCTTCGGAGACGCCGGAGATCACGCCGCTGCCGTTGTGGCAGCGGCCCGAACTGCGCGATATCGGGCGCCAGGGTCTCGGTGCGCTGGTGGTATTGGTACTGATTTTCGCGGTGCTGCGCCCGCTGCTGCGCAACCTGATGGCGACGCCGCGCATCACGCAGGTCGCCGGGCCCGGCGAACTGCGCGCGCAGGTCGGCGAGGACCAGTTGTCCCTGGGCGCGCCGCAGGCGCAGGCGCAGGCGGCGCTGCCCTATGAGCAGAAGGTCGCCGCTGCGCGCAGCGCGGTGACGCAGGATCCGAAGCGGGTGGCGCAGGTGGTCAAGACCTGGCTGGGCGAAGATGGCTGACAATAACGCTTCGGCACAGCCGCCCTCCGGCCCGGAGCGGGCGGCGATCCTGCTGATGTCCCTGGGCGAGGCCGATGCCGCGCAGGTGCTCAAGCACCTGGGCGCCAAGGATGTGCAGAAAGTCGGCCAGGCGATGGCGGCATTGACCAACGTCTCGCGCGAGCGCGCCGAGCAGGTGGTGGTGCGCTTCGTCGACGAGCTGGAGAACCAGACCTCGCTGGGCGTCGGCGCCGACGATTACGTGCGGCGCGTGCTGATCGGCGCCCTGGGCGAGGACAAGGCCAACGGCCTGATCGACCGCATCCTGCTGGGCCGCAACAGCAAGGGCCTGGAGGCGTTGAAGTGGATGGAGACGCGCGCCGTGGCCGACCTGGTGCGCAACGAACACCCGCAGATCGTGGCGATCGTGCTGGCCTACCTCGACCCCGATCAGGCGGCCGACGTGCTGGTGCAGCTGCCGGACCGCATGCGCAGCGACGTGCTGATGCGCATCGCGCGGCTCGACGGCATTCAGCCGGCGGCGCTGCGCGAGCTGGACGAGATCATGGAGAAGCAGTTCTCCGGCGGCAACAACCTGAAGGCGTCCAGCGTCGGCGGCGTCAAGGTCGCCGCCAGCATTCTCAACCTGATGGATTCCAGCGTCGAGGGCGCCATCATCGGCGCCATTTCCGAGGCCGACGCCGATCTCGGCACGCGTATCCAGGACCTGATGTTCGTGTTCGACGACCTCGCCGATGTCGACGACCGCGGCCTGCAGGCGCTGTTGCGCGAGGCCAACAACGACATGCTGTGCCTGGCGTTGAAGGGCGCCGATCCGCGCGTGCGCGAGAAGTTCACCAAGAACATGTCCAAGCGCGCCGCTGAAATGCTGCTGGAGGACATGGAGGCGAAGGGCCCGGTGCGCCTGGCCGACGTCGAGGCGGCGCAGAAGGACATCCTGGCCACGGCGCGGCGCCTGGCCGACTCCGGCGAGATCGTGCTCGGAGGCAAGGGTGAAGAATTTGTCTGAGGCACAGGACATCGGCGAGCTGCAGCAGGTGCGGCCGTGGCAGCTGCCTGTGTTCGGCGAGAAAGTGGTGGAGGCGCAGCCGCCCACCGCCCAGGAAATCGAATCGATCGAAGCCGCCGCCTACGAGGAGGGCTATGCCCGCGGGCGCGGCGAAGGCCAGGCCGCTGGCCGGGAAGAAATGCGCGTGCAGGCGCAGCGTCTGCACGACCTGCTGGAGCATTGCGCCAAACCGCTGGCGCGGCTCGATGCCGAGGTTGAGGCGGCGCTGGTGGAACTGGCGCTGCAGGCGGCACGCCGCCTGGTGCAGGCCGAATTCGAGATCGACCCGGCGCGCATGGCCGGTTCGGTGCGCGAGGCGATCGGCGCGCTGGCCACGGTGCCGCGCGAATTGCGCGTGCTGCTGCATCCCGAGGATTTGCGGCTGCTGCAGGATGTGCTGACGCCGCCGCCGGAAGTCAACGCCTGGCGGCTGGTTCCGGACGCCTCCCTGGAGCGCGGTGACTGCCGCATTGCCGGCGAAACCGGCTGGGTCGATGCGACGCTGGCGACACGCACCCGCAGCCTGGCCCAGGGCCTGGCGGCGGAGGCGGGGATCGCCGCATGAACCCCTGGAGCGCCGCGGCCAACCAGCGCCTGACCGCGCGCCTGCACGATTGCGCCGGCCACCTGCCGCAGGGCAGCGTGGTGGCGGAAGGCCTGCTCAAACGCGTCGTCGGCCTGACGCTGGAAGCGGTCGGCTGCCAGGCGCAGATCGGCGCGCGCTGCCGCGTCATCAGTGCCGGCGGCAGCGCGGTCGAAGCCGAGGTCGTCGGTTTTTCCGGCGAGCGTGCCTTCCTGATGCCGGTCGGCGAGATGCAGGGGCTGCTGCCCAATGCGCGCGTCATCCCGCTGCCGCACGCGGCCACAATTCCCGTCGGCGACGGCCTGCTCGGGCGGGTGCTGGACGGCGAGGGCAAACCGATTGACGGCCGCGGCGCGCTGCACAGCGAACGGCGCCTGCCCAGCGGCACGGCGATCAATCCAATGATGCGCGCGCCAATCGACCGGCCGCTCGATGTCGGCGTGCGCGCCATCAATTCGCTGCTCACCGTCGGCCGCGGCCAGCGCCTGGGCCTGTTCGCCGGCACCGGCGTGGGCAAGAGCACGCTGCTCGGCATGATGACCCGCTTCACCGAGGCCGACATCATCGTCGTCGGGCTGGTCGGCGAGCGTGGCCGCGAGGTGCGCGATTTCATCGACCACAGCCTGGGCGAGGAAGGCTTGCGCCGCGCGGTGGTGGTGGCCACGCCGGCCGACCGCGCGCCGCTGCTGCGCTTGCGCGGCGCCTGGCTGGCCACCTCTATCGCCGAGAGTTTCCGCGACCAGGGCCGCCATGTGCTGTTGCTGATGGATTCGCTGACGCGTTTCGCCCAGGCGCAGCGCGAGATCGGCCTGGCGGTCGGCGAGCCGCCGACCACGCGCGGCTATCCGCCTTCGGTGTTCGCGCAGCTGCCGCGCCTGGTGGAACGCGCCGGCAACGGCGAGCCCGGCGCCGGCTCGATCACTGCGTTCTACACCGTGCTGACCGAGGGCGATGATCCCAACGATCCGATCGCCGACACCGCCCGCGGCATTCTCGATGGCCACATCCTGCTGTCGCGCGGCATCGCCGAATCGGGCATCTATCCGGCGATCGATGTCGAAGCCTCGATCTCGCGCGTGGCCCGCGACATCACCACGCTGCCGCACCAGAAGCTGGTGCGCCGCTTCCGCCAGCTGGTATCGGCCTACCAGCGCAACCGCGACCTGATCGCCATCGGCGCCTACCAGAAGGGCAGCGATGCCCTGGTGGACACCGCGCTGGCGCTGTGGCCGCGCATCGAAGGCTTTCTGCGCCAGGACTTTCACGAACCGTCGGATTTTGCCTCCAGCCTCAAGCTGCTCGAGACCTTGCTGCCACAATGAACGCGCCCAAACAATTATCCGTACGCCTCGATCCGATCCGCCGTCTGGCGCAGAGCCGCGAGGACGACGCCGCCAAGCGGCTGGCCGAGAGCCAGCAGCTGCTGGCTCGCCAGGAAGCCCAGCTGCATGAAATGGAGCGTTATCTGGACGAGTACAGCCTGGCCAACCAGAACGCCCCGATCGCGCCAGCCATGCTCGCCAACCGGGAGGCGTTTCTGCGCCAGCTGGCCGAGGCGCTGCGCTGGCAGGCCGGGGCGGTCGAAGACGCGCGCACACGGCTGGAGCGCGCGCGCGACCAGTGGCTGACCAAGCACCGCGACGGCGATGTGCTCGACAACCTGATCGACCGCAGCCGCAGCGCCGAGCGCAGCCGCCAGGAGCGCCGCGAACAGCGCGAAATGGACGAATTCGCCCAGCGCCGGCCGCCGTCACGCGCCGCCGGCTGAGACATGCCCGCCGCTCTGATACCGCTGCGCGGCATCGCAGCGCCGCCGCCGCCGCAGGCGCTACCGCCCGATCCGGGCCAGGGTGGCACGCCGTTCACGCTGGACGCCCAGCCGGCGGCGCCGGTTGCCGCCACGCCGCCATCCGGCGCCTCCCCGGTGCCCAAGCCGAAACCGACGCCGAAGCCGGGCACGCCCAAACCAACCGCCAATACCGCGTCCAGCGCCGATCCGGCGACACCGGCGTCGCAGTCGCCCACGGCCGCCGAGGCCTCCCCCTGGTCCTGGCTGATGCAGCAGCTGGGCCCGGCCACGGCCGATGCCAGCGGCACCGTCGCCGACGGCAGCGCCGGCAGCGCCGGCACGCCGGCACATGGTTCCACGGCGGCCGAGACGGACGCCCATACGGCCAGCGCAACCGGGTCGGCCGCGGCGCAGACCGCCGCGGCGGCCCTGGCCGCGACGGCTATTCCGCTCACCGCGGGGCCGTCCACAGCTCAATTCTCCGTCCAGGTTTCCGCCGATGCCGGTGACGCCGGTGACGATGCGGCGAGCGCTGCACCGGCACCGGTGGCCCTGGCGGCCGCGGGCGCGGCGGACAAGCCGCTGCCGCATGCCGCCGCGCCGGAGCCATTGACCCCGACAACTCCGTTGGTGCCGCCGGCCGCCGCGGCGATGGCGGCAGGCGTGCATAGCGCCAGTACACCGTCGTTTGCGCACAGCCTGGGCCAGGCGGCTGTTTCCGGCGCCGCGGCCACGGCGCCGTCCGGCAGCCAATCACTGCCGGCCAACCAGGCCGAATGGCCCGACCTGTTGGCCGACCACGTGCGCTGGCAGATCGGGCACCAGGTGCAGGAGGCGCGGCTGGAGCTGCACCCGCGCGATCTCGGCAGCGTGCAGGTGCAGTTGCGCATGTCCAGCAGCGGGGTGGAGGTGCAATTCGCCGCCGCGCACCCGCAGGCGCGCGAGGCGCTGGCGGCGACGCTGCCGCAGTTGCGCGCCATGCTGGCGGACGGCGGCATGCAGCTGGCGCAGGCCCAGGTTGGCTCGCAATCGCAGACGTTCCAGCAGCAGACGCGAACGCCGCAGCGCCGTGACGGTGGCACCGGCCCTTCGGCGGATGACGAGGCGGTCCCGCTGTCGTCGCCGCGCGTGGTGCGCATCGGCCTGGTCGACGATTTCGCCTGACGCATTTCCGGCGCCGCGATTGCCGGCGCCGCAGTCAAAAAGCCGTCGCCACGGCGCCTCCGCAACCCGCCAACAGGCCATTTTCCGGCTCATCCGGCGTGGCATGCGGCTTGCTCCTAGCCGGCATCCACACAGGAGCAGACGGATGGCAAGCAAGGCCAAAGCAAGCGGTGCCGACAAACGCGACGACGCCGACGATTCGAAGGACAAGGCCGCTCCTGCGCCGGCCAAGAAAAATCTCGGGCCGCTTCTGATGATCCTCGGCAGCACACTGTTTTCCGCTGCGCTGGCCAGCGGCGTCACCTGGTTTGTCTCATCCAGGCACAGCGCGCCGGCTCGTCCCGCCGCAGCCGCAGCCGCGGCTGCCGGCAGCGAAGGCGACAAGGCGGCCGCGGATGGGGGCGACAAGCCGGCTGCCAGCCAGCCGGCGCTGTACCTGGACCTGACTCCGGCCTTCGTGGTCAATCTGGCCGATGAAGGCTCGATGCGCTTCCTGCAGGTCGAGGTGCAGGTGATGGCGCGCGATCCCAAGGTGATCGATGCGGTGAAGGATCACATGCCGCGGCTGCGCAACGCGCTGATGATGCTGTTCAGCCAGCAGCACGCCAACGATATCGGCACGCGCCAGGCCAAGGAAGCCCTGCAGAAGCAGGCGCTCGACGAGATCAAGGAGGCGCTGCAGCAGGAAAACGCGCCGTCCGACGTCGGCGCCATCTACTTCACCAGCTTCGTCATGCAATGAGCGCACCCTTGCAAGATCTACTCTCACAGGACGAAATCGACGCGCTGCTGCACGGCGTCGACAACGGCGAGGTGGATGTCGCTCCGCCGCCGGCGCCGGGCGAGGCGCGCCCGTACGACTTCAACGCGCAGGACCGCATCATCCGCGGCCGCATGCCGACGCTGGAGATGATCAACGAGCGCTTCGCGCGGCTGTACCGCATCGGCCTGTTCAACATGATGCGGCGCACGCCGGAACTGACCGTGGTCGGCATGGAGCTGCTCAAGTTCAACGAATACACGCATTCCTTGTACGTACCCACCAGCCTCAACCTGGTGCGCATCAAGCCGCTGCGTGGCACCGCGCTGTTCGTATTCGAGCCCAAGCTGGTGTTCGCGGTGGTGGAGAATTTCTTCGGCGGCGACGGCCGTCATGGCGCCAAGATCGAGGGGCGTGAATTCACGCCGACCGAGATGCGCGTGATCCAGCTGCTGATCCGCCAGGCTTTCGCCGACCTGCAGGAAGCCTGGGCGCCGGTGATGCCGCTGGAATACGAGTACATCAATTCCGAGGTCAATCCGCACTTTGCCAATATCGTGGCGCCGTCGGAAATCGTGGTGGTCAGCCGCTTCCGCATCGAGCTGGATGGCGGTGGCGGCGAGCTGCATGTGACGATGCCGTACGCGATGATCGAGCCGATCCGCGAGCAGCTCGACGCCGGCGTGCAGTCCGACCGCGCCGACATGGACGAGCGCTGGTCGATGGCCTTGCGCGAGCAGATCAAGGACGCCGAGGTCGAGCTGGAGAGCGAACTGGCCCGCACCACCATCAGCCTGCGCCAGCTGATCAGCCTGAAGTCCGGCGACATCCTTCCCATCAACATGCCGGCCAGCATCGACCTGACCGTCGACGGCCTGCCGCTGTTCCGCGGCAGCTTCGGCATCAACAACGGACACAACGCTGTGCGCATCACCGAGGTGGTGCGGCGCAGTCCCACCTTCGCCACCACCCCAGGGCAGATTCGATGACTACCGAAGCAACTGCGCCGGCCCCCGCCGCCGGCGACACCAAGGAATACACCCGCGCCAATTTCCAGAACCTGAAGAACGAGGCGACGCAGAACGGCGGCGGCGACCTCAACCTCGACGTGCTGCTCGACGTCGCGGTCACCATCTCGATGGAAGTGGGGCGCGCGCGCCTGCCGATCCGCAACCTGCTGCAGCTCAACCAGGGTTCGGTGGTGGAATTGGAGCGCACCGCCGGCGAACCGCTCGACGTCTACGCCAACGGCACGCTGATCGCCCATGGCGAGGTGGTGGTGGTCAACGAGAAATTCGGCGTGCGTCTCACCGACGTGGTGAGCCCGGCCGAGCGTCTGCGCAAGCTGAAATAGGCATGGCGCTTCCCGTGAACGCATTGCCGGCCGCCGCCGGCCTGGGGCAGACCGCGCTCAGCCTGGGGCTGGTGCTCGGCGCCATATTCGGCCTGGCCTGGCTGCTGCGCCGGGTGCAGGGTTTCCGCGCCACCGGCGGCAGCGCGCTGCAGCTGCAGGCCGGTCTGCAGGTCGGTCCCAAGGAGCGGGTGCTGTGGATCCGCGCCGGCGAACAGCATCTGCTGATCGGCGTCGCCGCCGGCCAGGTGCGCACGCTGCACGTGTTCGACCAGCCGCCCGAAGCCGCCGCGCCGGCCGCGCCGCTGCCCGGGTTTGCCGAGGCGCTGCGCAAGGTGATGCGCGGGGAAAAGCCGCAATGAAGACCCTGTTCCGCTATGCCGCCGCGGCCGGCGGCCTGCTGGCCCTGCCGGCGCTGGCCGCCGCGCCGGCCGCGGCGCCCGCCGCCCAGTCCTACAGCCTGAGCATCCAGCTGCTGCTGGCGATGACGGCACTGACGCTGCTGCCGTCGGTGCTGATGACCATGACGGCGTTCACCCGCATCGTGGTGGTGCTCGGCCTGCTGCGCCAGGCCCTGGGCACCAACAGCACGCCATCCAACCAGATCCTGCTCGGCCTGTCGCTGTTCCTGACCATGTTCGTCATGGCGCCGGTGGGGGAGCGCGTCTACAACGATGCGGTGCAGCCGTATCTGGCGGGCAAGATGGAGGTTCTGCCGGCGGTGGCGACCGCGGCCAAGCCGATCCGCGCCTACATGATGGCGCAGACCCGCAACAGCGACCTGATGACCTTCTCCCGCATTTCGGGCCATGGGCCGTTCGCCTCGCCGGACGATGTCCCGTTCCCGGTGCTGGCCGCGGCTTACACCACCAGCGAGCTGACCACCGCGTTCCAGATCGGCTTCATGCTGTTCATCCCGTTCGTGGTGATCGACCTGGTGGTGGCCAGCGTGCTGATGAGCATGGGCATGATGATGCTG
>CAYVKA010000144.1:0-8193 GCA_964451925.1 uncultured Nevskia sp.
CATGCCGCGTCCTGTCCGACTAAGCGCTGCGCAAAAATAGCCGCCGTCGCAGCGATCCAATCCGTGTTAACAGGCCCTAGACCGCAATGCAGCATGCGGCCGGCCCCAGCCCGTATAATTCGGCTCCCGTTTGTTCCTTACCCCCGCGATTGGAGCGTTCCCGATGTCCTTTCAGAAAATTCCCGCCGGCAAGAACGTCCCCGATGACGTCAATGTCGTCATCGAAATCCCGATGGACAGCGAGCCGGTCAAGTACGAAGTGGACAAGAACACCGGGGCAATCTTCGTCGACCGCCTGCTGACCACGCCGATGCGCTACCCCTGCAACTACGGCTACGTGCCGCAGACCCTGGGCGGCGACGGCGACCCGCTGGATGCGCTGGTGATGATGCCGATGCGCCTGATCCCCGGTTCGGTGATCAACTGCCGCCCGATCGGCATGCTGCAGATGACCGACGAGTCCGGCCAGGACGAGAAGCTGGTGGTGGTGCCGAGCAACAAGATCAGCCCGCTGTACCGCGACGTCGAGACCGTGCGCGCGCTGCCCGCGCTGATCCGCGACCAGATCGCGCATTTCTTCCAGCACTACAAGGACCTGGAAAAGGGCAAGTGGGTCAAGATCGACGGCTGGCACGGCCCCAAGGACTCCATGCGCTGCATCACCGAAGGCGTGGAGCGCTACAACGCCTCGCTGAAGTAAGGGCGGCGCCGCCCGGCATCGACGCGGCCGGCCTGAAGCCATGAGCCCTGCCCCCGCCACGCTGACCCGGCTGGCCGCACAGCTTGCCGGGGACGTGGCGCGCGGCACGCCGCAGCAGGGCGCGCCGGCGCAGCTGGCGGTCGGGCGCTATCTCGATCCGCAGCGGCTGCAGGCCGAGCTGGCGCTGATGCGGCGCGGTCCGCTGATCCTGGGCCACGCCTCCGAGCTGCCACGCCCGGGCCGGCTGGCGCTCGAACGCCTGGGCCTGCCGCTGCTGCTGTCGCGCGACGCCGACGGCGCGGTGCACGGCCATTACAACGTCTGCCGCCATCGCGGCATGCGCCTGGCCGAAGCCGGCGCGGCGGCGTGCCGCAACCTGGTCTGCCCCTATCATGGCTGGACCTATGCGCTGGACGGCCGCCTCAGCGGAGTGCCGCACCGCGAGGCGTTCGAGCAGCTGCCGCAGGGCCTGCGCCCCTTTCCGCTGCTCGAGCGCCATGGCCTGCTGTGGGGCTGGCCGGAACTCGAAGGCGCGCTGCCGCCGCAGGACCTGGACGGCTGGCTCGGCGGCATCGGCGCGGAGCTGGAGTACTTCGGCCTCGGCGAGGCCGGCGTGTTCCGCCGCCGCGAGACCGAGCGGCGCTGCAACTGGAAGCTGGTGGTGGAGGCCTTCCTGGAGAGCTATCACATCCGGGTGCTGCACCGGGACACGATCCAGCCGTTCTTCCTCGATGCCTGCGCGGTATCGGAGACGGTGGGGCCGCATTTCCGCTCGGCGGCGGCGCGCCGCAGCATCGCCGGGCGTTCGGGCGATGCGGTGGACCTGCGCCTGGACTGCACCTTCACCCACCATCTGTTCCCCAATACGGTGCTGATCTTCCACCCCGACTACTGCAGCCTGGTCACGCTGTGGCCGCTGGCGCCGGACCGGGTTCTCTGGTCCCATGCGCTGCTGGTGCCGCAGCGCGACCTGAACGAAGCGGCGCGTCCGCACTGGGACAAGAGTTTCGAGCTGATTGAAGACGGGGTGTTCCAGCGCGAAGACCTCCACGCCTGCGAAGGCATCCAGGCCGGGCTGGCCAGCGGCGCCAACGCCAGCCTGCACTGCGGACGCCTCGAATATGCGCTGGGCCAGCTGCACGCCGAGTGGGACCGGCAGCTGGCCGCCGCGAACCTGACATGAGGGAGTGACACAGCCAATGAAAGTACTGGTGATCGGCGGCGGCGGCCGCGAACATGCCCTGGCCTGGAAGCTGGCGCAGTCGGCGCGGGTCAGCGAGGTGCTGGTGGCGCCGGGCAATGCCGGCACCGCCACCGAGCCGCGCTGCCGCAACGTGGCGGTGGCGGCGGAGGACGTGGCCGGCCTGCTGGCCCTGGCGCAGGCCGAGGGCGTGGGCTTCACCGTGGTCGGCCCGGAAGGGCCGCTGGCGGCCGGCGTGGTCGACGCCTTCAACGCCGCCGGCCTGCGCGTGTTCGGACCGACCCAGGCGGCGGCGCAGATCGAGGCGAGCAAGGCCTTCACCAAGGACTTCCTGGCACGCCACCAGATTCCGACTGCGCAGTACCGCGTCTTCACCGAAGCCGGGCCGGCGCTGGAGTACGTGGCGCAGCGCGGCGCGCCGATCGTGGTCAAGGCCGACGGCCTCGCCGCCGGCAAGGGCGTGGTGGTCGCCACCACGGTCGCCGAAGCGCAGGGCGCCATCCGCGACATACTCGGCGGCAGCATGGGGCAGGCCGGCGCGCGCGTCGTGATCGAGGACTTCCTGGTCGGCGAGGAGGCCAGCTACATCGTCGTCGCCGCCGGCACGCGCTACGTGCCGCTGGCCTCGGCGCAGGACCACAAGCGCGTGTTCGACCATGACCAGGGCCCCAACACCGGCGGCATGGGCGCCTACTCCCCCGCTCCGGTGGTGACGCCCGAGGTGGACGCGCGGGCGCGCGCCGAGGTGATCGAGCCGACGCTGCGCGCGCTGGCCGCCGAAGGCCGGCCCTTCACCGGCTTCCTCTACGCCGGCCTGATGATCGCGCCGGACGGCAGCCCCAGCGTGGTGGAATTCAACGCCCGCCTGGGCGACCCGGAGACGCAGCCGATCCTGATGCGCCTGGACTCCGACCTGCTGGCGCTGCTGGAAGCGGCGGTGGCGGGCGACCCCAATACCGCGCCGCCGCGCTGGAAACCGCAGGCGGCGCTGGGCGTGGTGATGGCGGCGGGCGGCTATCCCGGCGCCATCCGCAAGAACGATCCGATCAGCGGCCTCGAGTCGGCCACGGGCAGCCAGGCCAAGGTGTTCCACGCCGGCACCACGCTGCGCGACGGCCAGGTGCTGACCAGCGGCGGACGGGTGCTGTGCGTCTGCGGCCTGGGCGACACCGTCCGTGCCGCGCAGGCCGCCGCTTATGCGGCGCTGTCCGGCATCCACTGGCAAGGCGCGCACTTCCGCAAGGATATCGGCTATCGTGCGATATCGAGGGAGGAGGGGACATGATCGCGATGAGAATCGGAGCAGCTTGCTGTGGGTCGCTGGCGGCGTTCGCCGTGGGGGCGTTGTACACGGTTGCCGCGCAGGCGCAGCCCGGCGCGGCGGCGCCGCCCAAGCCGGTGCCGCTGACCCACGTCTACGGCCGCCTGGAGCGCGCGCTGGTCACCGGCTCGCCGTCGATCGAGGTCGAGGCGCAGCTCGAAGGCGGCGGTGAAAACACCGTGCTGCTGGTGCAGGACATCAAATACGCCAGCGGCGAGGGCGGCATGTTCGTGCACTTCACCATCGACAACGGCGAGGTCATGCCGGGCCACAGCGTCAACCTGTCGCTGCCGGTGCTGAAGGACCAGCATGTGCACGACCGCGACGGCGGCACCCTGCACCAGCCGGTGGTGGCGATGAACTTCTGCATCGGCGATCACGCCTTCACCAGCAACGTCACGCTCAAGCTGCGCAGCAGCTACACGCCGCCGCTGCTGCTGGGCAAGGCCGATGCCGCGCAGTTCGGCGCCATCGACGCGCAGAAGAAGAACACCGTCGACGCCAACTGCGCTCCGCCGCCGGCGCCCGCCGCGGCGGCGCCGGCTCCGCCCGCGCACCAGTAGCCGCCCTGCCTCCTGCCGGGCCCCGGAGACCGCCGGGCCCGGGCGGGCAGCGGTGTATTCCCAAACCGGCCTAACCTCGCCTGCGCGTGGCAACGCAGACCAAGCGCCGGCGGCCGCCCCCTCAAAGCCGATAGGCTGCCCGCACCAGCCGCGCCAGGCGCCGGTCCTTGCCGTTGCCCGGCGCATCGAGCCGCAGGTGCTTCAGGGCGCCCGCCACTTCCGGCTGCGTTGCCGGCGCCGGCGCCAGCAGGGCGCGCAGCAGCCCGAGCCGGCCGCTCCAGCTCTGACCCGCCGCCTGCAGCTGGTGCAGCCGCGCCGCCAGCGCCAGCTCGTGCGCATTGAGGTCGCAGCCGAACGGCAGTGGCGGCAGCAACCCGGACTTCTGGAACGGCGCCAGCGCGCCGGCGATGCGCTGCGGCAGGTTGGCGCGCTGCGCATCGGGAATGCGGTAATCCGCCTCCAGCTTGCCGGCCTGCTGCGCCTGGCGCATCAGGCTGTCCTGGAAACGGCTGTCGGCGATGCCGATCAGGGCCTTGATGCACTCGCTGTCGGTGCGGCCGCGCAGGTCGGCCATGCCGTACTCGGTGACATACACGTCGCGCATGTGGCGCGGCACGGTGGCATGCGGGAATTGCCACACCACGTTCGACTCCAGCTTCTTGCCGCTGCCGCGGGTGGCGCGCAGCAGCAGGATGGAGCGCCCTTCCGGCAGCTGGTGCGCCATCGATACGAAGTCGAACTGGCCGCCCACGCCCGACACCACCTGGCCGTCGGCGACCTGGTCGGACACCGCGGCGCCGAGCAGCGTGACCTTCATGGTGATGTTGATGAAGCGCGGATGGCGCCGCCGCAGCCGCTCCAGCTCGTAGTGGCGGAAGATGCTGTTCACGTCGGCCACGCTGGTCATGTCGATCAGCGCGCGGCGCTCCTCCGGCAGCTCGCGCAGGCGCCGGTAGAAATCGGCCGGGCCGAGGAAGAACGCGCCCTGCAGCACGATGCCGCCGCGCGCTTCCTCGGCAGCGGCACGGCCCTCGCTGACGCGCTGCTGCAGCCCGGCGTCGTCGTACACCGGGCGCCGCACGATGTCGTCCTCGAACAGGCTGAACAGCGGATTGGAAATCAGTTCGCTGGCGACGTGCAGGCCCTGCGCGAAAGCGCCGCGCCCGCCGATCGCCTCGGCCTGGGCGTCGGCGCCGATCGCGTCGAGCAGCGCGCCGTAGCCGGCGCTGTCGCGCTGGCGCAGGCGCAGCGCATGGCAGGCGGCATCGCCCAGCGCGCCGATGCCGACCTGCAGCGTGCCGCCGTCGCGCACCAGGCTGCTGGCGCGCACGCCGATGGCCCAGTCGGCGGTGCCCACCGGCTCGTGCGGCACGGCGAACGGGGCGTGATCCAGCGCCGGGTTGTCGACCATGAAATGGAACTGCTCCTCGCCCACTTCGGCGTGGTTGCCCAGCCAGGGCAGCTCGCGGTTGATCTGGCCGCAGGCCAGCCAGGGACGCTGCAGCTCGCGCATCAGCGGCAGCAGCGGCAGGCTCACGTCCGGGTTGCTCGACAGGCTCAGGCGCCGCCGCCCGCCCTCCTCGCGCAGCGCCACCGCCTGCAGCAGCAGATTGACGCCGCGCCCGAGCATGTCGCGCGCCACGTGGGTGTAGTTGCTGCTGATGTAGTTCCGCTGCGAGTGCGGGTTGTGCAACTGCGAGCCGGACTGCATGTAGAACTCGATCACCCGCACGTTCGGCGGCAGGCGCCGGGCCACCAGGTCGTCGACGTATTCCAGCCGCGGATAGCCGGGCCAGACCCGCTCGCGCACCGGCGCGAGGAAGCGCTCCTCCAGCTCCGACTTGCCCAGCGGCGGGTTCAGGCACAGCGCCGTGACCAGATCGAGCTGGATCGAAGCATCGGCCTTGGCGCGGCGGTACAGCGCATTGAGCAGGGCATTGGGCTTGCCGATGCCCAGCGGCGTGCCGAGCACGATGCGCTTGCCGAGCTGGTCGAGGATGGCGTCAACGCAGGCATCGCAATCGGTGAATGTGCGCAAGTGAATTCCCCCGGTATCGAGCCCCATTTTAGGCCCGCCGCGCCGGCCGGGGCGTTGCGCGCAGCGGCGCGCGGGTTCAGGTCGACGCGTGGGCGTCGAGCAGGTCCAGGAAAGCGCTCAGCGAGGGGCTCAGGCGGGCCTTCTTCAACTGCATGCGGTACAGCGGCCGCTCGATGTGCATGCCGCGCACCTTCACCACCACCAGGGTGCCGGCCTCGACCTCGTTGCGGATCACCGCCGAGGACAGGAAGGCCAGGCCGGCGCCGGTGGCCACGGTCTGCTTGATCGCCTCCGAGCTGGCCAGGGTCATCACCGGCCGGATGTGCAGCTTCCTTTCAGCCAGCGCGCGCTCGGTGACGGCACGGGTGCCCGAGCCTTCCTCGTGCATCAGCAGCTCCTCCGCGGCGAGCGCCGGCCACGGCAGGGGCGAGCGGGCGGCGACCGGATGGCCCGGCGCGGCGACCAGCACCAGCTGGTCGCGGGCGAAAATCCGGTAGTCGATATGCTCGCTGCTCGGCATGCCCTCGGCAAAGCCCAGGTCGATCTCGCCGGCGACCAGCTTGGTTTCGATCAATTGGGTGTTCTCCACCTGCAGCGACAGCTCGACCCGGGGATGCAGGCGGTGGAAACGCGCCAGCACCGGCGGCAGCATGTAGGCGCCGATGGTGCGGCTGGCGCCGATGGCGATGCGGCCGCGGCCGAGCTGCTTGAGCTCGGCCAGGGTGCGCTCGGCCTCGCTCTCGAGCGCGAACAGGCGCAGCGAGTAATCGTGCAGGACGCGCCCGGCCTCGGTCAGGCGCACGCCACGCGGCAGGCGGTCGAACAGGGGCAATTCCAGGGCCGCCTCCAGTTCGCTCAGCTGCTTGGAAACCGCCGACTGGCTGATGTGCAGGCGCTTGGCCCCGCCGCTGACGCTGCTGGCCTGGGCCACCGCGTGGAAAATGGCCAGATGGTTGAGGTTCACCGTGGTATGAATAAAATAGATGGATAAGGTATAGATATTATATTTTTCACAAGCGACTGCACACCGTAGAATTCGCCTCCGACGATCGAATTGGCGATCCGCAGCGAGATGACCGAACAAAAGGCCAGCAACGTCCACTGGCACGAAGGTGAAGTGACGCGCGCCGACCGCGGCCGGCTGCTTGGCCATGGCGGCGCCACCGTCTGGTTCACCGGCCTGTCCGGCTCGGGCAAGAGCACCGTGGCGGTGGCGCTGGAAAAGGCGCTGCACGGCCGCGGCAAGCTGGCCTACCGCCTCGATGGCGACAACGTGCGCCTGGGCATCAACAAGAACCTGGGCTTTTCCGCCGAGGACCGCACCGAAAACATCCGCCGCATCGGCGAGATCGCCAAGCTGTTCGTCGACGCCGGCGTGATCGTGCTGTCCAGCTTCGTCAGCCCCTACCGCGCCGACCGCGAGCTGGTGCGCAGGCTGCACCAGGACGCCGGCATGGCCTTCCTCGAGGTCCACGTCGAGGTGCCGCTGGCGGTGGCCGAGCAGCGCGACCCCAAGGGCCTGTACAGGAAAGCCCGCGCCGGCCAGCTGAAGAACTTCACCGGCATCGACGATCCCTACGAAGCCCCGGAAAAGCCCGAACTGATCCTGCATACCGACCGCATGAGCCTGGAGCAGGAGGTGCAGGCGGTGCTTGAACTGCTGCAGCAGCGCGGCATCCTGCCCGCCTGACGCCCTGCTTCCTCGCCATACCGACAAACAGACGCCCTTGGAAACACCCGCGATGACCGCCACGCCCCCAGTGACCCTTACCCACCTGCAACGGCTCGAAGCCGAGTCGATCCACATCATGCGCGAAGTGGTCTCGGAGTCCGAGAAGCCGGTGATGCTCTATTCGGTGGGCAAGGACAGCGCGGTGATGCTGCACCTGGCGCGCAAGGCGTTCTACCCCTCGCCGCCGCCCTTTCCCCTGCTGCATGTCGATACCACCTGGAAATTCCGCGCCATGTACGAGCTGCGCGACAAGATGGCGCGCGAAAGCGGCATGGAACTGCTGGTCTACCAGAACCCGGAGGCGTTGGCGCGCGGCATCAACCCCTTCGACCACGGCTCGCTGCACACCGACCTGTGGAAGACCGAGGGCCTCAAGCAGGCGCTGACGCTGTACAACTTCGACGTCGCCTTCGGCGGCGCCCGCCGCGACGAGGAGAAGTCCCGCGCCAAGGAACGCATCTTCACGTTCCGCTCCGCCAGCCAGCGCTGGGACGGCAAGAACCAGCGGCCCGAGTTGTGGAACCTGTACAACGCCAGGAAGGCCAAGGGCGAAAGCATCCGCGTCTTTCCCATCTCGAACTGGACCGAGCTGGATATCTGGCAGTACATCCACCTGGAGAACATCCCCATCGTGCCGC
>CAYVKA010000145.1:0-8059 GCA_964451925.1 uncultured Nevskia sp.
ACCTCGCGCGTCGGCAGGCTGGCGCCGCTGCGGCCGAGCGCGATGCGCGCCGCGGTGTGGCGGCGCAGTTCGGCCCAGCTGTCCTCGGTGACCGCCGGCGCCGGCGTTGCCGCCTGGCCGCTCACCCGGCGGCCTCGGCGAAGGCGCTCAGCGCCGGCAGCGCCGTGCCGCCGCGCGCGTCGCGCAGCTGCCCGGCCTGGTCGATGATGCGCATGCGCTGCAGCCAGCCCTCGAACTCGGGCGCGTGCTTCAGCCCCAGCGCGCGGCGCAGGTACAGCGCGTCGTGGAAGCTGGTGCTCTGGTAGTTGAGCATGATGTCGTCGGCGCCGGGCACGCCCATGATGTAGTTGACGCCGGCGGCGCCGAGCAGCAGCAACAGGTTGTCCATGTCGTCCTGGTCGGCCTCGGCGTGGTTGGTGTAGCACACGTCCACCCCCATCGGCAGGCCCAGCAGCTTGCCGCAGAAGTGGTCCTCCAGCGCGGCGCGGGTGATCTGCTTGCCGTCGTAGAGGTATTCGGGGCCGATGAAGCCGACCACGGTATTGACCAGCAGCGGCGCGTAGGCGCGGGCCACGGCGTAGGCGCGCGCCTCCAGCGTCTGCTGGTCGACGCCGTGATGGGCGTTGGCCGACAGCGCGCTGCCCTGGCCGGTCTCGAAGTACATGACATTGTCGCCGACGGTGCCGCGCTTCAGGCTCAGTGCCGCTTCGCGCGCTTCGCGCAGCAGCGCCAGGTCGATGCCGAAGCTGCGGTTCAAGGCCTCGGTGCCGCCGATGGACTGGAACACCAGGTCCAGCGGCGCGCCGCGTTCGATCGCCTCGATCTGCCGCGTCACGTGGCCCAGCACGCAGGACTGCGTCGGGATGTCGAAGCGTGCGATCAGCTCGTCCAGCAGCTGCCACAGGCGCAGCAGCCGGGCCGGATCGTCGGTCGCCGGGTTGATGCCGATGACCGCGTCGCCGGCGCCGTAGAGCAGGCCGTCGAGGATGCTGGCGGCGATGCCCTTGGGATCGTCGGTGGGGTGGTTCGGCTGCAGGCGCACGGCGAGGCGGCCGGGCAGGCCGAGCGTGTTGCGGAAGCGCGTCACCACCTGGCATTTGCGCGCCGCCAGGATCAGGTCCTGGTTGCGCATCAGCTTGCTCGCCGCCGCCATCTCCGGCGTCAGGCCCGGCGCCAGGCGCTGCAACGCCGCGCTGTCGGCCTGGTCGGACAGCAGCCAGTCGCGCAGCCCGCCGACGCTGAGCCCGCGCAGCGGGGCGAAGGCGGCGGCGTCGTGCGTGTCGCAGATCAGCCGCGTCACCTCGTCGTCCTCGTAGGGGATCAACGGCTGTTCCAGGAACACGCTCAGCGGCAGCTCGGCCAGCGCCAGCTTGGCCGCCGCGCGTTCCTCGCGGCTGGCCGCGGCCAGGCCCGCCAGCTGGTCGCCGGAGCGCGCCGGGCTGGCCTTGGCCAGCAGTTCCCGCAGGTCGCGGAAGACGTGATTGCGGATGCCGATACGCTGGCTATAGCTCATGAGCGGATGATTGCCTCCCGGGCCGATGATACCCGGGCCGCGCGGCAGTCAGCCCGGCAGCGGGAACTGCATGCCGCGCGGCACGAAGCCGACGCGGCGGATGGTGCGCATGCTGAGTTTCTGGCTCTTGAACAAAGGCACCTTGAACACCACCGGCGACAGGCAGTCGGCGCGGTTGTGGTAGATGCGCAGGCCGCCTTCGGTGGTGTGGAAGCGGCGCACCTGTTCCGGGGTGAAGTCGAAGCGGCTCCTGAAGAAGAGGCCCACGTCGAAGCTGAGGCTGGAGGTGGACACCGCCATCGACGCCAGCGAGTAGGAGCCGCTGTGCAAGCCCTGCTTGAACCGTCCGTACAGAACCGCTTTCATAGTCGCTGCCCGTTATGGCCCTGGCTGGCCACATCGAAAAGCAAGCTTTGTGCCGGTCCCGTTCGCAGGCGATTGCTTCACAATGCGCGCTGTGCAATTGATCAGCAAACGTTCCGGAGTCGCCGGCTTGACCTGCGGCGGCTGTCCGGGTGTCAGACTCCTCCGCCCGAGAGCCGTAGTCACCGATGAGAGTGTTCAGAGTCCTGCTGTATGTCTTGTTCTTCGCCGGCGGCTTCGGCTGCGGTGCGGCCAGTTTCGTGCGCACCCAGGCGCGGCCCTTGCCGGCGCTGCACCAGTGCGAGTCGCTCGACGGCTGCGCCGCCGACCCGGAAGTGCTCGGCCTGATCACCTCGGTCGGGCTGCACCTGGCCCCCGGCCTGGCGCCGGAGATCGTGGCGCGCAGCCGGGAATGCGTCGGCATCCGCAATCCCAAGCCGGCCGATCGTGACGACCTGGTGTTCTTCCCGACGCGCGACATGCGCAACCTGCTCGACGTCGCGCCCGGCGATGAACCCTACCTGCTCGGCTGCCTGGCCCTGATGCGCACGGTGGTGGAGCAGCGCCACATGGCCAGCTGGAGGATCGTCAGCAACGGCCCCGGCATCCAGGAGATCAACTACCTGCACTTCCACCTGACGCCGAACTGAGCGCGCCTCAGCGCGCGGCGCCGTCGAGGATCGCGGCCAGCGATTCGCCGGGCGGAGTGATGAAATCGTCCAGCTGCCAGCAGGCGCCGTCCTCGCTGCGGCGCAGCTTCAGGCTGACGCTGCGCGCGGCCGCGCCGGCGCTGGCGGGGTAGCTCATCACCACCACCGCGCCGTGTGCGTCCTGCGCCTGGCGCCGGAACTGCAGCGGATGGCCGATGGCGCCGTCCCCCGGTCCGAGCCAGGGATCGTATTGCAGATGGCAGCGGCCGTGGCGCTCGACGCAGGCGCGCTCGTCCTGCAGCCGGCGCAGCAGGGCCGGGCTCACCAGCCCGCTCACCTGTTGCGGCGATTCGTTGTAGAAGGCGTAGCTGGAGCGGTAGAAATCCTGGGCGAAGGTTTCCGGGTAGGGCGTGCAGTCCTGCGCCGCCGCCGGCCCCAGCCCGCTGCCGGCCAGCAGCAGCGCGCCAAGCCCGACGCGCAGGAAGTGGTGCTGGTTCATGGCCGGCAGTGTAGCGCTTGCGGCTCAGCCGCTGGCGATCTCGTCGTAGCCGCGGCCGCGGAACTGGATCAGGCAGAAGCCGTGGCCGAAGGGGTCGGCCAGCTGCACGATCCTGCCCCAGGCCTCGGTGCGGCAGTCCCCTTCCTGCGTGGCGCCGGCGGCGAGCGCCCTGCGCAGCGCCGCGTCCAGGTCGTCGACGACGAAATCCAGGTGAAGCGGCGTCCAGTGGCGCTGGTAGCCGCGCGCCTGCGCCGTGGTCGCGGCCGCCGCGCTGCCCGCCGCCTTGCGCAGCAAGTAGAACGGCACCGCGCCGCCCAGCAGCTCCACGCCGTCAGCGCCGAAGCGCCGCCCGAGCCGCAGCTCGAAGGCGGCGCTGTAGAAGGCGACGGCGCGCTCCAGGTCGTCGACATCGATGTTCAGCAGCAGCTGCATGGCGGCTCCCGTGGCGGCGCTGTTGCCGCCCTGGCTGACTGCGCCGGAGGCTAGCACGGCGCCGCCGCGCGCTGTCCTCAACGCGCCGCTTCGGCCGCCGCCGGCAGCGCCGGCAGCAGCTGGCCCCGCAGCAGCAGGCCCAGCGTCTTCAGCAGCAGCGTGCCAATGATCAGGTTGGCGGCGGCGAAGCCCAGCGGCGCCAGCAGTTCGATCGGGCCGCGGGCGCCGAGCTCGACCATGCGCATGGCCAGCGTCGGCAGCGCCGCCACGCCGAAGCTGAAGCCCCAGTACCCGGCGCTGAACGGCTGCTGCCGCACCCAGGGCAGCAGGCGCAGCAGCAGCAGCGCCTGATACAGACCGTAGCCGAGCAGGATCTGCGCCAACAGGCCGGCGCCGCCGCCCAGGCTCAGGTAGGTGACGCCGCCCACCACCGGCGGCGCCAGCTGGATGCCCAGCGTCGGGCGCAGCGCCGGGGCCAGCGCCTCGTATACCGCGGCGCGCTGCAGGAGTATCGATTCGATCGCCAGCCACGACAGCAGGCCGGCGCCGAACAGCCAGGCGCCCAGCTGCGGCCAGCCGAAGCTGGCGGCGGCGGTGCCGGCGACGAAATTCTGCGCCACCGCCGGCAGGTACATCGCCGGCGTCAGCAGTTCCGGCGCACGCCCGCCCTGCCAGAAGCGCCCGTGCAGCCACAGGCCCAGCGCCAGCTGGCCGGGCAGCGACACGCCGAACAGGGCCAGCGCCAGCGGCCGCGAGTACGGCAGCAGCGCCATCGCCGCCAGCAGGCTGGACACCGGCAGCAGCGCGCTGAAGGACGACTGCAGTGGATGGCGCAGCTCGGCCAGCGCCTCGGCGCGGTGCCGCAGCCACTTGTGGGCGTAGGCGGCGAGCAGTGCCAGCCACACCGCCAGGCCGAGCGCGGTCAGCGCCGTGGCCACGGCTTGCGGCAGCGGCCACAGCCGCACCGCCACGCGCCAGGCGTTGGCCAGCGCCAGCAGGCCCACCGCGATGGCGAAGAAAGCAACCGGAATCGGGCTGAGCTTGCGGTCCATCGGACACCTCCCTGGAAAACCGGCCGCGGATGCGGGGCGGCCGGCGACGGGAGGCAATGTACGGGCAATCAGCAAGCCGATGAATGCCGCACCATCTGCTTTTTATGCCCGATCGTCTCGATTCACCGGCTCATGCCGCCGCCTTGCCCGCCAGCCGGTGTTCGCTTTCCACATCCGGCAGCAGGCCGGCCAGCAGGCCGATCAGCGGCAGGAAGGCGCAGACCTGGTAGACGAAGTCGATGCTGGTGCGGTCGGCCAGCACGCCCAGCACCGCCGCGCCGACGCCGCCCATGCCGAAGGCGAAGCCGAAGAACAGGCCCGCCACGGTGCCGGTCCGGCCCGGCATCAGCTCCTGCGCGTACACCACGATGGCGGGGAAAGCCGATGCCAGGATCATGCCGATCGGCACCGTCAGCACGCCGGTCCACCACAGGCTGGCGTGCGGCAGCGCCAGGCTGAACGGCAGCACGCCGAGGATCGAGACCCAGATGATGCGCTTGCGGCCGAAGCGGTCGCCCAGCGGGCCGCCGATGATGGTGCCCAGGGCCACCGCGCCGGTGAACACGAACAGCAGCAGCTGCGCGCTGCGCACCGACACCTGGAAGTGCTGGATCAGGTAGAAGGTGTAGTAGCTGGTGAGGCTGGCCAGGTAGAAGAACTTGGAGAAGATCAGCGCCAGCAGCACGCCGATGGCCAGGCGCACCCGCGCCGTCGGCAGCGCCGCGTGCGCCGCGCCGGCGCCGCGCGGCTTCAGCCGCGCCAGGCCGTGGGCGGCGTACCAGCGGCCGATATGGCCGCTCAGGATCATGCCGAGCAGGGCCGCGACGCAGAACCAGGCCACGCTGGCCTGGCCGCGCGGCAGGATGATCAGCGCCGCCAGCAGCGGCCCGATGGCCGAGCCGGCATTGCCGCCCACCTGGAACAGCGACTGCGCCAGGCCGTGCCGCCCGCCCGAGGCCATGCGCGCCACGCGCGAGGATTCCGGGTGGAACACCGAGGAGCCGGTGCCGACCAGCGAAGCCGCCAGCAGCAGCCAGGGGAAGCTGGCGGCGTAGGCCAGCAGCAACAGGCCGGCCAGGGTGAAGGCCATGCCCGCCACCAGCGAATACGGCCGCGGCCTGCGGTCGGTATAGGTGCCGATCAGCGGCTGCAGCAGCGAGGCGGTGCACTGGAAGGTGAACGTCAGCAGGCCGATCTGGCCGAAGCTCAGCGCATAGGAAGCCTTCAGCATCGGGTACATCGCCGGCAGCAGCGCCTGCATCAGATCGTTGAGCAGGTGGCAGACGCTGATCGCGGCGAGGATGCCGAAGACCGTATGGCTGGCGCCGTGGCCGACGGCCGGCGCAGTGCCCAAGACGGCGCCGGGCATGGGGGTGGTGGCGGACAGGGGCGCGGGTTCGCTCACGGCAAAAGCTCCTTGCAAGAGGTCCGGGGGGACGGAACGCCGGCGCAGCATACGCGCTAGAATGCTGCCTGCTTGCGTTAGTGGGTCAACAATCATCGGGAGTGGGCCAAACCGGCCGCCAGCCTGCACCATGCGTAACTTGCGGTACTCCACCGAATACGACAACGTGCCGCGCCCGGTGGTGGCCATCGGCAACGAGTACCCGGCCGGCTATTCCAGCCCGCCGCACAGCCATCGGCGCTCGCAGCTGCTCTATGGCGCCAACGGCCTGATGACGGTGAGCACCCGCCACGGCGCCTGGGTGGTGCCGCCGGAGCGCGCGGTGTGGCTGCCCGCCGGCGAGGTCCACGACGTGCAGATCACCCAGGGCCCGGTGAGCACGCGCAGCGTCTATGTCTCACCGCAGGCGATCGAGGGGCTGCCGCGGCAATGCCAGGTGCTGGGCATGACGCCGCTGATGCGCAGCCTGCTGCTGGAGGCGGTCGACCTGCCGCTGCACTACGACCCCGACGGCCGCGACGGCCTGGTCATGGCCCTGCTGCTGCAGGAGGCGCGGCGCCTGCCGGTGCTGCCGCTGTCCCTGCCGTTCCCGCGCGACCGCCGCCTGGCGCGGCGCTGCCGGCGCCTGCTGGAGCGGCCCACGCCGCACGACACCATCGAGAGCTGGAGCGAGGCCCTGCAGATGAGCCGGCGCGCCTTCACCCGTCACTTCCGCGCGCAGACCGGCATGAGCTTCGGCGCCTGGCGCCAGCAGGCCTGCCTGTTCGCGGCCCTGCCACGTCTGGCGGCCGGCACCGCGGTGACGGTGGTGGCGCTGGACCTGGGCTACGACAGCCCGGCCGCCTTCACCAGCATGTTCCGCCGCGCGCTGGGCGCGCCGCCGAGCCGCTATTTCCGCGCCGCGGGGGCGGGCGAGGGGCTGACGGTGGGGGCCGGGCTGAGATGAAGCCGCTGAAGTGGAAGCTCGCAGGGCGCAAAAAGCGGAGTGCAGTGCGCCGCATGCGGCGAGATTTCATCCGGCGCAATGCGCTTCGCTGATTGCGCCCTGCGGTCAAGCTTTGGCCGGGCCCGGGTGGACTTCTTGTACCGAAAGGTCCAACATGGACCGATCGGTACAATCACAGGAGCCGACCGTATGAGTGCACGTCCGCCGCTGCCCCCGTTCACCGCCGAGAGCGCGGCGCAGAAAGCCCGCATGGCCGAGGACGCGTGGAATTCGCGCGATCCGGAGCGGGTGTCGCTGGCCTATACCGAGGACAGCCGCTGGCGCAACCGCGCCGAGTTCTTCAGCGGGCGGCCGGCCATCGTCGAGTTCCTGCGGCGCAAGTGGGCGCGGGAGCTGGACTACCGCCTGATCAAGGAGCTGTGGGCGTTCCACGACCATCGCATCGCGGTGCGCTTCCAGTACGAGTTCCACGACGACTGCGGCAACTGGTTCCGCGCCTACGGCAACGAGCAGTGGGAATTCGATGCGCAGGGCCTGATGCGGCGCCGCGAGGCCAGCATCAACGACGTGGCGATCCAGCACAGCGAGCGCCGCTTCACCTGGCCGGTGCCGGGGCCGCGGCCGGCGGATTTTCCGGGGCTGAGCGAGCTGGGGCTGTAGCGGCGCGTGGCGCGCCGGCGATGTCCCGGCGGCTGGCGCCGGCGGGACGGCAGATTCATTCCACCCTGATCGGACCACGAGGAGGCGCATGCCGCGCACCGTCACCGAACGCAGCGATGTCATCCCCGCGCTGGCGGAAGTGTTCCGCACCCACGCCTACGAGGGCGCCTCGCTGGCGCTGATCGGCGCCGCCACCGGGCTGGGCAAGGGCAGCCTGTACCACTTCTTCCCCGGCGGCAAGGAGGAGATGGCGCAGGCGGTGCTGGCGCAGATCGACCGCTGGTTCCGCGACGAGGTGTTCACGCCGCTGCGCCAGGCGAAGGAGCCGCGCGCCGGCATCCGTGCCATGCTGCGCGAGGTGGAGCGCTATTTCCATTGCGGCGGCCGCGTCTGCCTGATCGGCGCCTTTGCCCTGGCCGATTCGCGCGACCGCTTCGGCGCCTGCGTCGAGGGCTATTTCGGCGAATGGATCGAGGCGCTGGCCGCGGCGCTGCGCCGTGGCGGCCTGGGCGCGGCCGAGGCGCGGGCGCGGGCCGAGG
>CAYVKA010000146.1:0-7939 GCA_964451925.1 uncultured Nevskia sp.
GCACGTGGCAGGTGCGGCAGAAGCCCAGGTTGGGCTCCACCTGCGCGGCGAAGAAGGCCTGCGCCGTGGCGTAGCCGCTGCCCGACACATTGCCGGTGCCGCTGCCGTTGCTCCCGCCGCCCACCGCCGACCCGCTGTAGTTGCCGCCGCAGGCCGACAGCCACAAAAAGACCGCCAGCAGCGCGCCGCCGCGCACCATCCGTTCCATGACTCTGCTCTCCTCCTGGCCCGCGGAATACGGCCGGGTTCTGTGCCCGGCTCGCTTCCCGATTCATCCGCGCTGTCCGGCCGGCAAACGCGCCCGGCCTGGAAGCAACAAATGTCGCTTTAGTAAAAAGTAACACTTGTCACTTTTATTGTCAACCGTTATTCTATCTCCATGAATCAGACACTTAGCATCGACGCCCTGCCCCGACAGCCGCTGCAGCAGCGGGCCAAGGAGCGCTTCGAGCGGGTGCTGGAGGAAGCCGAAGCGCTGCTGTTGCAGCAGGGACTGGCGGGCTTCTCGATCCCGGTGCTGGCGCAGCGCCTGGACTATCCGCGCGCCTCGATCTACAAGTTCTTCCCCACGCCTTACGCCGTCTTCAACGAGCTGCTGCGCCGTTACCTGGAGCGCCTGGAGCAAGCCTTGTATCGCAACTCGGCGCCGTTGATCGGCCGGCTGTCGTGGCGCGAGGCGGCCACGGCACTGGTGACGGACGCGGCGGAATTCCACAACGCCAATCCGGTGGCGCGGCTGCTGATCCTGGGCGGACCGGTGAGCGACGAAAGCTACCGCGCGCAGGAAATCACCATCCAGCACCTGGGCGGACTGACGCGGCGGCTGTTCGCCACCACCGGCGTGCTGCTGCCGCAGCAGCCGGACGTGGCGACGCTGGCGGTGGACATCGGCACCACCTGCTTCCGCCATTCGGTGTTCCTGCACGGCGAGATCACGCCGGCCTACCGCGATGAAGCGGCCTACGCCATGGTCAGCTACCTGTCGCGCTACGCCGACCCCGCCACCGCCCGGCAAACCTGATCAGGGCGATGCGCGGCGCAGGTGCCGGTCGAGGAAATCGGCGCCGCGGCGGGTGGTCTCGCCGTCGAAGAAGTACGCGGTGATGTGGCCGAAGCCGTGCATCAGGTACAACTCGTTGCCGACGCCGGCCGCCTGCAGCGCCTGCTGGTAGTCGATGGACTGGTCCGGCGGCACCAGCCGGTCCCAGGTGCCGTGATAGAGGAACACCGGCGGCGCGCCCGGCGCGGCGTAGGCCGCGGGCGAGGATTCGCGGAACACCACCGAGTCCGGCGTCCAGCGCTCGCCGAGGAACTGCGGCACCAGCGTGCCGCCGCGGAACTTGCGCAGGTCGGCCGGAATGCCGCCGGCCACCACCGCGGCGACGCGCGCATCCTCGGCGTAGAGGCGGTCACCCGGGCGCAGCGCGCCGAGCATCGCCGCCAGATGGGCGCCGGCCGAATAACCCCAGGCGGCGATGCGCGCCGGGTCGATGCGCAGCGCGGCGGCGTTGTGCCGCATCCAGCGCACCGCCTGCTGCACGTCGTGCACCTGTGCGGGAAAGCGGTGCTGCGGCACCAGGCGGTAGGTGGTGTTGACCACCACGTAGCCGCGCCGCGCCACCCGCCTGGCCAGCGCCGCAGTCTGGCGGCGCGTGCCGCGCGCCCAGGCGCCGCCGTGGATCATCAGCACCGCCGGCAGTGCTCCGGGCAGGTCCGGCGTGTAGACATCGGCGTACAGCGGCGCCGCGCCGGCCGGCGTATGCACCAGGTCGCGCTGCAGCGTGACGCGGGCATTAAGCCGCTGCGGCGGCGCGCCCTGCGGCTGGTTGACGTGGGTCGACAGGGCGGAGAACAACGCGGCAAAAGGCATGGGCAGCGCAGGTTCAGGCGGTGGAGCGCAGTATCGCATGCCGGGCGGCGCGGCCGGCCGCGGCGCGGGATAATGCGCGCCATGGACGCCACGCTGGAAATCCCGCTGTTCCCGCTCGGCACCGTGCTCTACCCGGCCGGTCGCCTGCCGCTGCGCATCTTCGAGCCGCGCTACGTGGCGATGCTGCGCGACTGCATCCAGCGGCGCGGCGTGTTCGGCGTGGTGCTGATCCGCGCCGGCTACGAAGTGGGCACTCCGGCGGTGCCCTGTGACACCGGCTGCACCGCGCGCATCCTGCAGTGGCAGGAGACCGAAGCGGAGCGCTTCCTGGTGCAGACGCAGGGCGAATCGGTGTTCCGCATCGTGCAGCGGCGCACCCTGCCGGACGGCCTGATCATCGGCTGCGTCGAGCTGCGCGAGCCGCCCGACCCGCAGCCGCTGCCGCCGCGCCACGCGCCGCTGCGCGAACTGCTGCTGCGCCTGATCGCCCAGCTCGGCGCGCGGCAGTTCCCGGCGCCGCAACGCCTGGACGACGCGGCCTGGGTGGGCAACCGCCTGTGCGAGCTGCTACCGCTGGTGCCGGAGCGCAAACAGGCGCTGCTGCAGTGCGCCGATCCGCTGCAGGTGCTCGACCAGCTGGCGCAGTGCCTGGAGCAGCTGCGCCGCGACGGCGGCGAGGACGGGTGACGGCGGCGGGGCCCGGCTGCGACGAGGTGCGCTAGAACTGATACTTCAGGAACACCTGCGCGAAGTCGCGGTCCGACAGCGTGTTGTAGACGCCGCCGCCCCAGTACCAGGTGTAGCCCAGGCTCAGCGACAGCGGCTGGTGGTAGCGCCACTCGAACAGCGAGCTGACCTGCTTGCGCCCCTTGACGAAATTGCCGGCCGGCCCGGGCGAGATGCCGCCGACGTCCTGCGACCAGATGATGGTCGGCGACAGCGTCACGCCGGGCACGATCTGCTCGTACTTGAGCAGGCTGATGACGCGATAGCCCCAGGACAGGCTGGTGGGATAGCCGGAATGGTCCTGCTGGTGCGGGTTGAAGCGGATGCCGTCCGGGCCGTAGGAGCAGTCGGGAATGCTGGAACAGCCCATGCGCGAGCCGTCCGCGCCGGAGCCGTCGGCGCCGGCGGTGGGGCCATAGGTGGAATTCGGCCCCTGCAGCACCAGTTGATCGTAGGACGGCAGGAACGGCACGTACTCCGCGCCCAGCTCGTACAGCAGGATCACCTGGTCGGCGCCGAGCGGATTGTCGGTGCTGCCGTAGACGCGGGTGGCGCCGAGGTTGAACTGGAAATCCTGCATGCGCTGGTAACCCCGGATGTAACAGGGGCTGTTACGGTCGTAGGCGTAATACGGGTGGCTGAAGCTGTTGAAGCCGAACTGCGCGTCCTCGGCGCTGCCCGGTTGCGGGTAGCACGGCGTGTTCTGCCCGACCACGCCGCCGCGGTAGGGGATGACGAAGTTGGGAAAATAGCGTTGCGAGCCGGCGGCGTGGCCGATGATCAGGTCGTAGGTGTCGAGCTGGGTGACACGACCGGAGCGGTCCACCGCATCGCTGCTGCCGTAGAAGGCGGTCCCGCCGGCCGCGCCGTTGCCGACGCCGTTGAGGCCGAGCGCGCCGAGCGGCCCGCTGGTGCCCTCGCAGTGCACGCCGGGCTGGCCGCAGGCGGTGCCGGAATGGCCCAGCGCGGCGAAAGCCAGGTCGTGCGCGTCCACCTGCATCGGCTTGTTTGGACGGTAGGCCACCTCGCCCTGGATCGAGTAGCTGCCCACCGTGGTGTTGAAGCTGGCGCCGATCAGGCGGATGTCCTCGGGGTATTCCAGTACGTACTTGATGGTATCCAGGTCGAGGGCGTCGGAGCGCGCCTGCGCCGGGTTGCCGATGGTCAGCAGCGGGATGTTGGGACAGTCGATGAGAGTCGAGACGATGTCGGTGGCGTCGCTATGGTAGCGGTTGCCCTCTTTGCGCAGGCAGCTGGGATAGGCGCCGAACACGCTGACGTAGGGCAGGCGCGAATGGTAGTTCTCGAAATACAGCGAGAAGTCGGTGCCGTTGTTGATGCTGTCGCTGAAGTAATCCAGCTTGACGCCGTACTGGCCGGCGGTGCGCGGCCGCCAGTCCGGCAGGCGCGAGATGGTGGCGCAGGTCGGCGTCAGCCCGGACAGCGGGTTGTCGAGCAGCTTGCCGATGCAGGCCGGGTCCTGCGCGCTGCCGCCGAAGGTGGCGTTGAGCGACTGCGGGCCGGCGTTGTCGGTGCCGACGTTGATGTCGGAGAAATAAGTGCCCGGCGCGGGCGCCTCGGTCGCGCGCCACTCCAGCTGGTAGAAACCTTCGATGGTGGCGTTGTCGATCGGGCTGAATGACAGGTCGATCATGTTGACCGGCGTGAACACCTCCTCCACCTGGCCGCCGATGCGGTAGAAATTATTGGCGTTGATCGGATTGGCGGAGTTGATGCTGTTGATCTGCAGCGTGGTGCTCTCGCCCCAGTTGACCAGCTGGCGGCCGATCTTGAAGGTCAGATCGTGCTCGCCCCACAACGGCAGCTTGCCGAAGAAATAGCTGTCCAGGTATTGCAGGTCGGTGCCGGCCTGCTTCAGCACCACCGCATCGCTGCGCTTGTTGCGCACCACCCCGCCCGGCCCGTAGAAGCGCCCGATCAGCGCGGTCTTGTCGAGCAGGGACAGCGGCACGCCCAGCGACACCAGGCCGTTGACCAGCGTGCTCACCGCCGGCGCCGGGATGGTGCTGCCGACGCGGCCGACCTGGTTCACGTTCTGCGGCGTGATCATGTCCGGGTGGTATTCGCTGAAGTCGTTGTTGACCAGGTCGTAGAAGAACAGGCCGCGCGCGAACAGGCCGAAGTTGCCGTATTGCAGCGTCAGATCCTGGGTCAGCTTCAGCGGCGCCTGGAACAGCTGGTACTTGCGGTGATAGTTCAGGTCGCCCGCGTCGCCGTTGCTGGAAGCCGAGCCGGGCGCGTCCAGCAGGTGGCGGGCGGTGTAGGTCTGGGTGCGGAACAGCCCCTGGCAGCTCTGGTAGGGCGGCGCGCAGACATTGGGGTCGAGATCGCCCTTGCCGATCAGCGCGGCGCTGGGCGCCTGCATGCGGATGCCGACGCCGGCGGTGAACGTGGTGTTGAGCACGCCCTTGACCGGCCCGCCGGCCAGCGGCGGCGTGAATTCGAAATCCAGCCCCTGGGCCGGCCGCGCCAGCGCGGCGCCGGCGACCAGCACGGCGGCAAGCGCGCGGCGAAACAGCCGCGCGCACGGCATCCTCAGCGGCATACTGCGCTCTCCTCGTGGCACTGCGATGATTCGTTCTGGTGGGCCGCGGACGCCGCGCGGACCCAGAGCCACGGCGCGCCGCTGACATGATGTGCCTTGCCGTCAGCATAGGCAGGCGCCGGCGGCGCCTAAATGTGCATCGCGGACACGCCGTTGTGAGTTTCGGCAAATTTTGACGTCAGCGGAGCAGCACACGGCGGCGACGCGGGTTTACCATAGCCTGGTCCTCTCGCCGCAGATCGGAAGGCTTCGCAAACCCATGGCCCCAGACGGCAGCGCCGGCAGCCACAGTCCCAGCATCGCCATCATCGGCGGCGGCTTCGCCGGGCTGGCCATGGGCTACTACCTGAAACAGGCCGGCATCGAGTCGTTCACCATCTACGAGAAGGCGGCCGACACCGGCGGCGTGTGGCGCGAGAACACCTACCCCGGCGCCGCCTGCGACGTGCCCTCGCACCTGTATTCGTTTTCCTTCGAGCCGCACTACGCCTGGTCGTGCCGCTACGGCAAGCAGGCGGAAATCCTCGCCTATGCCCGGCACGTGGCGCAGAAATTCGACCTGCAGAGTCATTTCCGCTTCGGCAAGGAAGTAGCCAGCGCGGTCTACGACGCGCCGCGCGGCCGCTGGCGGGTGCAGTTCAGCGACGGCGAGACGCTGGAAGCGGAACTGCTGGTGTCGGCGGTGGGCCAGCTGCATCGCCCGGCCTATCCCGACCTGCCCGGCATGCAGCGCTTCGCCGGCAAGGCCTTCCACTCCGCCCGCTGGGACCACGGCTACGACTTCGGCAACAAGACCGTGGCGGTGATCGGCAGCGGCGCCAGCGCCGTGCAGTTCGTGCCCGAACTGGCCAAGCAGGTGCGGCAGCTGTACCTGTTCCAGCGCTCGCCCGGCTGGTGCATCCCCAAGTTCGACCGCGCCTTCAACGGCTTCGAGCGCTGGCTGCTGGACACGTTCCCGGCGCTGTACGACCTGGACCGGCGGCGCATCTTCTGGTTCATCGAGTTCCTGGCCTCGGCGATGGTCCGCCGCGGCCTGCTCAGCCGGCTCGCCGACGGCGTGCTCAAGCTGCTGGCGAAGGGCCTGATGTGGGCCCAGGTGCGCGACCCGGCGCTGCGCCGCAAGCTGACGCCGGACTTCCCGGTGGGCTGCAAGCGCACGCTGCTGTCCAACGACTGGCTGCCGGCGCTGGCGCGGCCCAACACGGAAGTGGTCACCGAGGCGGTGAGCGAAATCACCGGCGACGGCGTGCGCACCGCCGACGGCACACTGCGCCGCGTCGACGCCATCGTCTACGGCACCGGCTTCGCCGCCTCGCAGTTCCTGGCGCCGATGGAGCTGAAGGGCCGCGGCGGCCAGTCGCTGCGCGAACTGTGGCGCGACGGCGCCGAGGCCTATCTTGGCGTCGGCGTGACCGGCTTCCCCAACTTCTTCATGCTTTACGGTCCCAACACCAATCTCGGCGCCGGCTCCATCATCTACATGCTGGAAACGCAGGCGCGCTATATCGCGCAGTGCGCGCAGCTGCTGCAGGCGCGTGGCCTGCGCTCGCTGGAGGTGCGCGGCGAAGCGCAGCGCGACTACAACCTCGAACTGCAGCAGCGCAACCGCGACACCACCTACGAGTCCGGCTGCCACAGCTGGTACATCGGCCCGGACGGCCGCAACACCAACAACTGGGTCGGCTACATGACCGAATACGGCCGCCGGCTGCGCCAGCCGAAGCTGGAAGATTACGCGCTGGAAGCGGCGGCGGCCCCGGCCACGGCCGCCTGAAGGCCGCCGCCTACGATCTGGCCGCCGGATTCGACAGCGCCGCGCGGCGCCCGGCCACGTGCACCGCGAGTTCCTGACGCACTTCGGCGTAGCAGCGGCAGGCCATGGCTTCCAGGCCGGCCCGCCCGGTGATCCTGATGTAGCCGCCGCGCGCGTTGACATGGCCCAGCTGCTGCAGGCCTCGCAATAGGCCGCCCACTTCGGCCGCCTGCAGGTCCAGCGACGCGGCCACCAGCTCGATGGTCACGCCGTTGCGCGGCTGCGACAGGCGGTCGCCGCACAACAGGATGCTGGTGCAGACCCGCTTCAGCGGATCGTGATGCCCGCGGCATTGCGCCGACCACAGGGCCTGGGTGATGAAGCCCTGCGCATATCGCAGCAGCAGGCGCTCCAGCGCCAGCGAGCGGCGCAGCTCCTGCCGCAGCAGCGGCGCCTTCAGCTTCAGGTAGCGCCCGCCGCTGAGCAGTTCCCCGGCATGGGTCGCTGCCCTTCCCCCCATGAACAGCGATACGCCGACGAAGCCTTCGTTGCCGACCGCGTCAAACGTCGGGCCGCCGCTGTCGCCGCAAGTGCCGCGCAGCGACACCACGCAGTCCAGCGGAAAATAGACCCAGCCCATCGCCTCGCCACGCCGGAACAGGATTTCCCCCGGCAGGGCCGGCACCAGCTCCATGCGCGACGCCAGGCGCCGCTGTTCGTCGCCGGACAGCCGCTTCAGCAGGCTGTTGCCGCTAAGGTCCGACAGCTGCGGCCGGCTGGTTTGCGGGCTGGTGGTCGCGGATCGCATGGGATCGGGGCATGGCCTGGGATGGTTCCATGCTAGGGGAGCGGGCCGGCGGCGTCGGTGCTGTAGGACACCAAACCCGCGCCGCCGCACGCCGTCCGCGACAGCCCGGGGCTAGGGCCTGTTAACACGGATTGGATCGCTGCGTTGCTGCCCCCCGTTTCTATAACAGCGGGCGCGTCAGGCAAGGCGGAGGACCTGGCCATGGTGATTCCATGG
>CAYVKA010000147.1:0-7934 GCA_964451925.1 uncultured Nevskia sp.
GATCAGGCTTGCGCCCATTGTCCAATATTCCCCACTGCTGCCTCCCGTAGGAGTCCGGACCGTGTCTCAGTTCCGGTGTGACTGATCATCCTCTCAGACCAGTTACGGATCGTCGCCTTGGTGAGCCATTACCTCACCAACTAGCTAATCCGACGTAGGCTTCTCCAAAAGCGTGAGGTCTTGCGATCCCCCACTTTGCTCTTTCGAGGTCATGCGGTATTAATCCGGGTTTCCCCGGGTTATCCCCCACTTAAGGGCAAATTCCTACGTATTCCTCACCCGTCCGCCACTAGAGTATTGCTACTCCCGTTCGACTTGCATGTGTTAGGCATGCCGCCAGCGTTCAATCTGAGCCAGGATCAAACTCTCCAATTAAATTTAAATCTTAAATTTAAGCTTGGATTGGCAGCTCAACGTTCCAAGGAAGAACGTCTTCGCCACCAGTAAGAGTTATCAACACTACGCTCATTTACAACTTGGGCTTTACGTTGATACTCCGTGATGCTTTGGCTTTCGCCGCGCACCCGGGAGCACCCACACAAATCACTTGCTTCTTGTTAAAGATCAGGCTGTTAGGATTCGCTTTCGTTTCGCGTTTCCGTGCAGCAGGGAGGCGAATTATAGAGGGGTTTCCGGGGGTGTCAACACTCCGCCATAAAGTTTTTTTTAGAAGCCCCCCGCACCCAACATAACTGACTGATATGTAAAAGGTTTTCTGCCAAAAAAGAATTTTCAAAAAGTCGCAGCGTGGGGCTCGGCACCCCCCGTTTTGCGCAAAAAAGCCGCCCCTCGGGCTCCGAAAAAAACCTCGTCCCGGGAAAAATCGCAGGCTTGCGACGCCGGCCTGCTGATATTTTGATCAAAATCGGGGGTCGGCGGGCGTTTTCAAGCGCACAGCTGCCGGCAGCCGCGGAAACGTTGCGGAAAATCACTCGGCCATGAACGAGAAAAGCCCCGGCCAGAATCCCGGCCGGGGCTTTTGTGGAAACAGGAGCGAACGGGCTCAGGGCGCCGCGCTCAGGGTCACCCGGGCGTAACGGCGCGAGCCGACCTGCAGCAGATGGCTGCCGCCGGGCATCAGCATCAGCGTACGATCCTCGACGCGCTCCGAGTCCACCCGCACCGCCTTCTGCTCGATCATGCGGTTGCCTTCTCCGTTGCTAGCCACCAGCCCAGCCTCTTTCAGCACCCGCGCCAGTGGCAAACCCGCGGGCGGGGCCGGCAACGTGATCTCGGGAATGTTCTCCGGCAGATTGCCCTGCGAGAACTGGGCGATGAAGGCGGCACGGGCCTGCTCGCCGGCCCCCGCCCCGTGGAAGCGATCGACCAGCTCCACGCCCAGGGCCATTTTCACGTCGCGCGGATTGGCGCCCTCGCGCACCGACTGGCGCAGCGTGGCGATGACGGTCAGCGGCTGGAAGCTGAGTAGATCGTAGTAGCGCCACATCAGCGTGTCGGAGACCGACATGATCTTGCCGAACATTTCCTGCGGCGGGTCGTTGAGGGCGACGTAGTTGCCCAGCGATTTGCTCATCTTGTTGACGCCGTCGAGCCCTTCCAGGATCGGCACGGTCATGATGCACTGCGGCCTCTGGCCGTAGACATGCTGCAGGTGCCGGCCGACCAGCAGGTTGAATTTCTGGTCGGTGCCGCCCAGTTCCACGTCGGCTTTCAGCGCCACCGAATCGTATCCCTGCAACAGCGGGTAGAGGAACTCGTGGATGGCGATGGGCAGGCCCTCCTTGTAGCGCTTGGAGAAATCGTCACGCTCCAGCATGCGCGCCACGGTGTGCTGGGCGGTCAGCCGCACCAGGCCTTCGGTGCCGAGCGGGTCGAGCCAGCGCGAATTGAAGTCGATGGTGGTCCGGTCCGGGTCGAGGATCTTGAACACCTGCTGCCGATAGGTCTCGGCATTTTCCTGCACCTGCTCGCGCGTCAGCGGTTTGCGGGTTTCATTCTTGCCGGTCGGGTCCCCGATCATGCCGGTGAAGTCCCCGATCAGGAAGATTGCCTCGTGCCCTGCGGCCTGGTAGGCACGCAATTTGTTTAACAAAAGGGTATGGCCGAGGTGGAGGTCCTTGGCCGTGGGGTCGAAACCGGCCTTGATACGCAGGCGCGTGCCGTCGCGCGATGCGGTTTCCAGTCTGGCGCGCAGTTCTTCGTGGGGGATGATCTCGTCGGTGCCGCGCGCGATCTCGGCGAAGATTTCTTCAAAAGCTGGGGTCATGGCTGAGGTTTCGGAAGCAAGTGACTCGTATTGGGCCATTTTTTTGGCCTGGGGGGATTGCCAAGCAGGAAGAATTATGTTTTCGTTACAGTAGACGCGGCCGATTCGACGATACCAACCAGAACCATCTGGCCGTCCAAGTCTGCAGCCCCCTGGGCGCAGTCCATTGTTTATTTCGGAAGTCGTATGTCGAATTATAGCCCCGCCGGGGGGTCCAGCCCCTCCTCGGCCCGTCGTATCGTAGTGATTTGCGGCTTCCTCGCCGCCTCCGCAGCGGCCTTCGTCTACTACCATCGCGACAGCGCGCTGGACCAGGCATCCGCCGGCACCGCCCAGGCCGCGGCCAGCGGCAGCCAGGAATATCCGGTGGCGCGCTTCGACTCGGTCATCAGCAGCGCCGTCAACGAGGCGCTGACCGTGCCGCCGGCGACCGAATGGACCACGGTGTCGGTGAAATCCGGCCAGAGCCTGTCCAACATCTTCGACGACGCCCATCTGCCCCCCGAGGACTGGATGGCGATCACCCAGCTGGGTGGCGACTGCGCCCAGCTCAAGCACCTCAAGGCCGGCGACCAGATGCGCCTGCGCATCGCCAACGCCCAGCTGCAGGAGCTGGTGTATCCGCTGGACGAGCTGCGCACGCTGAGCGTGCGCCGCGGCGACGACGGTTTCGAAAGCGCGGTTCTCACTGCCTCGCTGGAACGCCGCAACGCCGAAGCGGTGGGCAGCATCGAGAACTCGCTGTTCCTCGACGGCCGCAAGGCCGGCCTCAACGACCGCATGATCCTGCAGTTCGCCGACCTGTTCGGCTACGACATCGACTTCGCCCAGGACCTGCAGGAAGGCGACCGGTTCTCGGTGGTCTACGAGCAACTGTACAAGGACGGCAAGAAGCTGCGTGACGGCGACATCCTCGCCGCCGAATTCACCAACAACGGCAAGACCTACCGCGCGGTGCGCTTCGTCGCCGCCGACGGCACCAAGGCCTACTACACCCCCGCCGGCCTGTCGCTGCGCAAGGCCTTCATCCGCACCCCGGTGGATTTCACCCGCATCAGCTCCGGCTTCACCCTGCACCGCTGGCACCCGATCCTCAACCGCATGCGCGCCCACATGGGCACCGACTACGCCGCCCCCACCGGCACCCCGGTGCACGCCGCGGGCAACGGCCGGGTCGAGTTCGTCGGCCGCAAGGGCGGCTACGGCAACGTGGTGGTGCTGCGCCACGGCAACCAGTACGAAACGGTGTATGGCCACCTGTCGCGCTTCCAGAAGGGCCTGCGCGTCGGCGCCCCGGTGACGCAAGGCCAGGTGATCGCGTTCGTCGGCATGACCGGCCTGGCCACCGGCCCGCACCTGCACTACGAATTCCGCGTCAACGGCATGCCGGTCAATCCGGAAAAGGTCACGCTGCCGCGCTCGATGCCGCTGGAATCCAGGACGCTGGCGCAGTTCCGCAGCAGCTCCGCGCCGCTGGTCGCCGCGCTCGACAGCATCGACACCAACCGCAACGTGGCCCAGGTCACCACCAGCGCCGCGCCGCAGGCCGCGCAGCCGCAGGCCGCCAGCGCCGCACCGTAAGGGCTTCCGCGCCATGCTCGTCCTCGGCCTGATGTCGGGCACGAGCATGGATGGCGTCGATGCCGTCCTCGCCGAGTTCGAGGACGGCCGTTTCCAGGGCCTGCGCGCCACCCACCATCTCGACTATGAGCCGGCCCTGCGCGCGCGCCTGCTGCAGGTGGCGCGCAGCGATGCCGCCCTGAGTCTGCGCGAGCTGGCAACGCTGGATGCCACCGTGGCGGATCGCTTCGCCGATGCGGCGCTGGCGCTGCTCGGCGCCGCCGGCGTCGCATCCGGCGCGGTCAGCGCCATCGGCAGCCACGGCCAGACCGTGTTCCACGACACCGGCGCGCCGCCCTGGGCGACGCAGCAGCTGGGCGACCCCAGCCGTATCGCGGCGCGCAGCGGCATCGCCACCGTGGCCGACTTTCGGCGCAAGGACCTGGCGCTGGGCGGGCAGGGCGCGCCGCTGGTGCCGGCTTTCCACCACGCGCTGTTCGCCAGCGCCGACGAGCCGCGCTGCGCGCTCAACATCGGCGGCATCGCCAATGTCACGCTGCTGCCGGGTGCCGACGCGGCGCAGGTGCGCGGCTTCGACACCGGGCCGGGCAACGGCCTGATGGACGAGTGGTGCGAGCGGCACCTGGGCCGGGCCTACGATGCCGGCGGCGCTTTTGCCGCCAGCGGCCGCTGCGACGAAACGCTGCTGCAAGCCCTGCTCGACGACCCGTATTTTTCGCTGCCGCCGCCGAAAAGCACCGGCCGCGGCTATTTCCAGCTGGCCTGGGTGGAGCAGCGTCATCCGGCACTGGCCGGACTGGCACCGGCCGACGTGCAGGCAACGCTGGCCGAACTGACTGCGCGCAGCATCGCCGCCGACATCCAGCGCCATGGCCCGGACACGCGCCGCGTGCTGGTCTGCGGCGGCGGCGCGCGCAACGGTTACCTGCTGCAGCGGCTGGCCGCGGCCCTGCCCGCCTGCGTGGTGCAACCGAGCGACGACTACGGTCTGGACGCCGGCTGGGTGGAAGCCGCGGCCTTTGCCTGGCTGGCGATGCGCACGCTGGCGGAACTGCCGGGCAATCTGCCGGGCGTAACCGGAGCCTCGCGGCCGGCGGTGCTCGGCGGCGTCTTCAAGCCCTGAGCCGCGGGCGCCGACCCGTGGCTGCCGCCGGCACCCTTCTGCAAAGAAAAACCCCCTGCCGCGACGCGGCCGGGGGTCCGATTGTCCAGACCGCGCCGGGGGCGCGGCTAAGCCGTGGTCAAACTGAGAACGAGGAGCCGCAGCCGCAGGTGGTCTGCGCATTGGGGTTGCGGATCACGAACTGGGCGCCGTTGACGTCGTCCTTGTAATCGATCTCGGCGCCGGTCAGGTATTGCAGGCTCATCGGGTCGACCAGCAGGGTGACGCCGCCGTTCTCGACCCGCAGATCCCCATCCTCGACGTTCTCGTCGAAGGTGAACCCGTACTTGAAGCCGGAGCAGCCGCCACCGGTGACGAACACCCGCAGTTTCAACGCCGGATTGCTTTCCTCATCCAGCAGCTCCCGCACCTTGGCGGCCGCCGAGTTGGTGAAGACCACATCCGTCTGTTCCGCCACTGCCGCTTCGCTCATACCCATGACACCTGCCTCCAATCAAACTGCATCGCCGCCCCGGGGCGGAACGCCGGCTCCCGCGGGATCACCCCGCCTTGGCCCTGCGTCCATCCTGAAGCTCCAGCACCGCCGTTTCGGCCTTGACCTCGGCCGGCTTGTGGTGCGCCAGCGCGGCCACCGGATCATTGCCTTCGTACAGCAGCTGGCCGTTGATCATCGCCCCCGGCTCCATCTGCAGCACCTTGTAGTACACATTGCCCGTGACCCGCGCCTTGGCCGCCAGCGACAGTTTCTCGGTGGCACGCACATCGCCGATCACGGTGCCGTTGAGCATCATGGTGGGGACGCGCACGTCGCCTTCAATAGCGCCGCTCTCGCTGACCGACAAGTGGGCGGACTTGTCCGCACCCAGGGTGGTGACGTTGCCCTTGATCTTGCCGTCCACGTGCAGGCCGCCGGCAAAGCGCACATCGCCCAGCACTTCCGTCTGCCGCCCGATCAATGTATCCACCGCCGCTCCCTTGCTGCTGCCTGCATTGTTGCCCGACCCCAAAAACCCTTTCATGACCGCGCCTCCTGCATGATCTTGTTCCAGTCGTAGTCGTCGTCGATCCGGGGCGAGCCATCGCTCTCCAGCGTCACCGTGGCGCGCAGGGGCCTGAAGCCTTCGGGGAAACGGAAACTACCGCTGAACTCTTCAAAGTACTTGAAGGAAAATACCAGATTTTTGTTGCCGTCAGTGATCAGATCGGCCAGTTTGAGCGTTTGCTTGGTTCCACCGCGGAAACCCTCGAAGCTGACACTCAAGTCGCCATCGACCCGCTTGTCGTGGCGCACCGACTGGATCAGCACCAGGTCGTATTTGTAGGCGCCGGGCGCCGCATCCTTGGCGGCGGCGCCGTAGACCTTGAATTCGAACACGCGCACGCCGGCCTGGGACTCGGCCGGAGACACGATGCCGCGGTAAAACGACACCTGCTCGCGCAGGTCGGCCGATTCGGCCTGCAGCGTGGCCAGCGACAGCTTCACGGCGCTGCAGGCATTGTCGTCGATCTGCTGCGAACGGCTCAGATAGGCAGCCTGATCCTTCATCTGCTGATTTTCGGACAGCGCCGCGCGCAGCTTCTGCGACAGCTCGCGGTTTTCCTCGCGCAGCCGGTCGCGCTCCAGCTGGGCGCTCTCGAAATCGGACACGGTGTGCGCCCGCGTGTAGCGGTACAGGCCCCAGCCGCCGAGCAGCACCGCGGCGCTGACGCCGCCGACGATGATCCAGCGGCGCCAGGGGCGGTGCTGGGCGATGACGATCTTGTGTTTCACGGAGACAGCGGCGGCGCGTCCAGCCCGGTCTGTTCGTCGCAGTCGAACATCAGGTTGAAACACTGCAGCGCCTGACCGGCGGCGCCCTTGACCAGGTTGTCGATCACCGACAGCACCACCACCGTGTCGCCGCCGCCGGGGCGATGCACCGCCAGGCGGCAGGTGTTGGAGGCGCGCACCGAGCGTGTTTCCGGTTCGGCGCCGGCTGGCAGCACATCGACGAAGGGCTCGCCGCGGTAGCGGCTCTCGAACAGCGCCTGCAGATTCACGTCCGGGCGGCTCAGCCGCGCGTAAATGGTGGCCTGCATGCCGCGGATCATCGGAATCAGGTGCGGAATGAACGTCAGGCCCACGGGCGCGCCCGCGACCGCAGAAAGTTCCTGAACGATTTCAGGCAAATGCCGGTGCCCGGCAACGCCGTAGGATTTCAGGTTGTCGGATGCCTCAACGAACATCGAGCCCAGCTTGAGCTCGCGCCCGGCCCCGCTGACGCCGGACTTGCAATCGGCAATCAAGGCACCGCGGTCAACCACCTCGGCTTCCAGCAGCGGCAGCAGGCCCAGCGATACGGCGGTGGGATAGCAGCCCGGATTACCGATGACGCGGGCGCGGCGGATGTCGTTGCGGTGGATCTCGGGCAGGCCGTACACCGCCTCGGCCAGCAACTCGGGGCAGGCATGGTCCTGCTTGTACCACTGCTTGTAGACGGCCGGGTCCTTCAGCCGGAAATCGGCCGACAGGTCGATCACCTTGATGCCCTTGGCCACCAGCTCCGGCGCCATGCTCATCGCGGTGCCGTGCGGCGTGGCGAAGAACACGGCGTGGCAGCCGGCCAGCGCGGCGGCGTCGGGCGCGGTATAGCTGACGTCGCAGTAGCCGCGCAGCTGCGGGAACAACGCGTCGGCGCGCTTGCCGGCTTCCTGGCGCGAGGTCAGCACCTTGACCCGCGCCGAAGGGTGCCGCGCCAGCAGGCGCAGCAGTTCGGCGCCGGTATATCCGGTACCGCCGACGATTCCAACCTCGATGACTCCGCTCACAGCGCGACCCTGGGCATTTCGGGGGATAGGATGATAACGTGTGATGCAATTCCAGCAACGAATTCCCGCCCGCCGGCCATGCTCTGGGTCAAAGCCTTTCACATCGTGTTCGTGGTCAGCTGGTTCGCCAGCCTGCTCTACCTGCCGCGGCTGTTCGTCTATCACTGCGAGGCGGAGATCGGCTCGAAACAGTCG
>CAYVKA010000148.1:0-7920 GCA_964451925.1 uncultured Nevskia sp.
GTGATTCCATGGCCAGGTCTGACAACGCCGCCTGGCGCGATTTTGGGCGCAACCCCCACGAAAATGGTGGGGGACGGGGCCATTTTTGCGCATCGCTACGCCGGCCAGGACTTGCATGGAATCACCATGCCGCGTCCTGTCCGACTAAGCGCTGCGCAAAATAGCCGCCGTCGCAACGACCCAATCAGTGTTAACAGGCCCTAGGCGCTGACCGCCTGCCGCGCCAGCCAGGCGCGCAACGGCCCGAGCCTGCCCACCGCCTCCATGCCCAGGCCCAGCGCGGCGCGCACACCGGGCAGACGCAGGCGGAACGCGCGATACAGGCCGTCGGTGAGGGTCAGCATTTCCAGGTTGGCCGGCTTGCGCGCGCGTGCGTAGCGCTGCAGCGTGCGCAGGCCGGACCAGTCGCGGCCGCCGTCGCGCGCCTCGCCGAGCGTCGCCGCCAGCTGCCGCACATCGGCAAAGCCCAGGTTGACCCCCTGCCCGGCCAGCGGATGCACGGTGTGCGCCGCATCGCCGACCAGCACCAGGCCAGGCTGGGCGTAGTCCTGCGCATGCAGCAGGCGCAGCGGAAAGGAGATGCGCGGCGTGGTCTGCAGCACCTCGCCGAGAACGTGCTCCGCCGCTTCGCCCAGCCGCGCCATGAAGGCGGCGTCGTCCAGCGCCAGCAGCTCCTGCGCCAGTGCCTGCTCCGCCGACCACACAATCGAGCAGCGGCCGTCGGCCAGCGGCAGGAACGCCAGCGGGCCGTCGGCGAGGAAGCGCTGCCAGGCGATGGCGCGGTGCGGTTGCTGCGTCCGCACATGGCAGACGATGGCGCGCTGCGCGTAGCCCCAGCCTACGGTCTCGATGCCCGCCAGCCGGCGCAGCTGCGAGTCGGCGCCGTCGGCGGCCACCACCAGGCGCGCCCGCAGTTCGCGGCCGTCGGCCAGGCGCAGCACGGCGCCGTCCGGCTCGAACGCGGCGGACTCGATCTGGGCATGCTCGTAGCGCCGCAGGCCGCCCAGGCCGGCCCATAGCGCATCGACCACCAGGCCGTGCTCGACGATCCAGCCCAGCTCCGCACGGCCGCTGTCGGCACAGTCGAAGGCCAGCGCGTGCTCCGGCCCGCGCTCCCACACGCGCATGCCGGCATAGGGGCTGATCCGCCGCGCGGCGATGCGCTCCCAGGCGCCGACGTCCTGCAGCAGCCGCGCGGAATGGGCGGCCAGGGCGTAGACGCGCAGGTCGTAGTCGGCCGGGTTGTACGGCGGCGGCGCGCTACCGCGCTCCAGCAGCGCCACCTCGAAGCCCTGCCGCGCCAGCGCCAGCGCCGCGGCGGCGCCGACCGGGCCGCCGCCGACCACGATGACCTGATGCTGCGCCGAGCTCACGAGGCGCGCGGCAGGCCCAGGTGGCCGAGGTGCTGGCGCAGCATGGCGTTGCGCAGCGGCGGCGCCAGCTCCACCGCAACCAGCCCCCAGTGGCGCGCCTGGGCCAGGAACGGCACGCGGTTGGAGAAGGTGCGCACCATCAGGTCGGTGAGGTCGCTGACACGGCCGCGGTCCTGCTCGCGGCGCGCGGCATAGGCCTGCAACACCCCGTCGGCGCCGGGATCGGCGGCGCCGGCGATCTCCGCCGCCAGCGTGGCCACGTCGCGCAGGCCGAGATTGAAGCCCTGTGCCGCCACCGGGTGCAGGCTCTGCGCAGCATTGCCGACGAACACCGTACGCGGCGCGGTGAGGCTGCCGCTCAGCACCCGCGCCAGCGGGTGGGCCCAGCGCCGGCCGAGCGCGGTGAAGCGCCCGAGGCGGCCGCCGAAACATTCCTGCGCCTGCGCCAGGTAGTCGACGTCGCTCTGCGCCAGGCGCGCTTCGACCTGCGCCTCCGGCGTGGTCCACACCAGCGAGGCGGCATCGTCCGGCTTGGGGATCAGCGCGATCGGGCCGTCCGGGGTGAAGCGCTCATAGGCAACGCCCTGGTGCGGGCGCGACAGGCGCACCGCGCTGACGATGGCCTGCTGGCCATAGTCGCGGCGCTCGGCGGCGACGCCGAGCAGTTCGCGCACCGCGGAGCGGGCGCCGTCGGCGGCGACCAGCAGCCGCGCCGTCAGGGTCTGCGCGGCGCCGCCAGCGTCCACCGTCAGCGTCACCGCCTCGGCGCCAGCCTGCAGCGCCGACAGGCGCGCCGGCTGCAGCAGCGTCAGCCCGGGTGATTGGCGCATGCGCCCGGCCAGCGCCGCGCCGATGGTGCGCAGCGGCACGTTATAGCCCAGCGCCTCCAGCCCGGCCTCGGCGGCGCTGAAGCGCGCGGTGCCGAAGCGGCCGCGCTCGGAAATGTGGGTGGCGATGATCGGCGCGGCGGCGGTGCGCATCGGCTGCCACACGCCGTAGCCGCCGAAGATGCGCGCGCTGGCGTCATTGAGGGCGATGCAGCGCTCGTCCCAGGCCGGCTCACCCGCCGGCGGCGCGGCCGCCTCGACCAGCACCACGCGCAACTGGGTGTTGGCCAGCGCCACGGCGAGGCTGGCGCCGACCAGGCCGCCGCCGATGATGGCAATGTCGTAGTGGTTCACGGGATCGTCGGGCACGGACATTCAGCCGTTGATGATGATGGAAACCACGGCCGCTGCAAACAGCGTCAGGCCGATCAGGAGCATGTAGACCAGCAGCAGGGCCGCCACGGCCAGCGCGGTGGTCCACAGCCGGCCGCCGTAAACGCGGCGCAGGGCCAGCACCAGGTACAGCGGGATGGCCAGCTTCAGCGGCACGCGGATGATCCACGGCCAGGGAATCTGCTGCAGCAGCAGGTCCAGGAACACGAAGGCATGGAAGTGCAGCGCCGACAGCAGGTGCACGCCGTAGCGCAGGTGATGGCGCAGGTAGACCAGCTGCAGCAGGCCCGCGAACAGCGGCAGCAGGAAGAACATCGCCACCGGCGCATCGTTGTAGACCGCCTGGGCCAGCTGCGCACCCGCCTGCTTCTGCGTCTGGCTGAAATACTTGCGGATGCGCGAATCCAGCAGGGGATAGCCGGTCATCAGCTCCCGCATCACGTCTTCTTTGTCGTCCAGGCGCTTTGCCGCATCGCCCTTGGGCTGTTCCTTGGCGGCGCCGCCGCTGTGTTGGTCGGCGGAGGTTGGGGGCGTGGCTTGCGTATCGGCCGGCGTCGCCGCCTTGGGGCCGGCGTCGATCAGCGGCTTGTCATCCTCGCCGGGGCCGGGTTGCAACCAGTCCGGATGGCCGACCAGGCCGGTCACGCCGAAGAACAGCACGCTCAGCGCCAGGTACAGCCGCAGCGGCCGGATATAGCACTGCCGTTTGCCGGCGATGTAGTCCAGCGTCAGCGCGCCAGGCCGGGTCAGCAGCAGCTTGAGGGTGCGCCACAGCTTGCCCTCCAGCGCCATCTGATCCTGCACGAACTCGCGCACGAACTCCCCCACGGTGGGCGTCTCGATGCGCGCTTCCTGGCCGCAGGCGGCGCAGTAGGCGCCGCCGAGCGGCGCGCCACAGTTCATGCAGACCCGCGCCGCGGCCCGCACTCCCGCCTGCGCCGCGGGGCTGAGACCGTCGCTCATGCGCTGCCGAAGACGATGCTCATGACGCCGGACAGCGTGGTGGCGCTGACGGCGACGAAGTCGAAGAAGGCGAGCAGCGCCATGCGCCACAGGGTGCCCTTCCAGCCGCCGCCGTAGACGCGGCGCAGCGCCAGGAACAGGTACAGCCCGCCACCCAGTTCCAGCGCGGTACGCAACGGCGACAGCGGCACGAACATCAAGGCCAGCAGGATGAAGGCGAAACAATGCAGATGGACCGAGAACAGCAGGTGCACGCCATAGCGGAACTGGTTCTTGCGGTACAGCCAGCGCAGCAGCAGCGCAAAGTAAGGCAGCAGGAAGAACATCGCGTAGGGCGCATCGTCGGCCAGCTTGGCGCGCAGCTCCTTGCGCTGCTCGGGCGAGGACAGCGCGTCCAGGCCCTTCTTGCGCGCCTTGACATGCTTCTGCGCCGCGGCATCGACGCTGCGCCTGACGCTGTCGGCGATGGCGCCCTCCTGGCCGTTCTTGACGTCCGCCTCGATCTCCTTGTGGATCTGCTGCCGCAGATCCTCGTCCATGTCGGCCTGCTCGGCCGCGGGCACGCCCGGCGTGGCCGGCGCCGCTGGGGTCGGCACCGTTGACGCCGGAGGCGGCGCGATGCCGGCGGCGGGCGGGACCGGGGTCGCCGTCTCGGGCGGCGGCGCCTGCGGCGCGGCGGCGGGCGCGCTGCTGGTGAACGGATTGCCGATCGAATCCGGCAGGATGCCGAGCAGCCCGAAAAACACCACGCTGATGCTGACGTACAGCTTGAGCGGCCGCACATAGCGCTGGCGCCGGCCCTCGACGTAGTCCACCGTCAGCTGGCCGGGCCGGGTCACCAGCACCCGCAGGGTACGGCCGAGCTTGCCCTCCACCGCGATGTACTGGTCCATCAGCTCGTGGGTGAACTGACGCACCGTGGGCGTCTCGATCTTGGTTTCCTGGCCGCAATTGGAACAGTAGTTTCCGGAAACCGGCGCGCCGCAATCCTGGCACACGGCCGCCGCGGCGACAGGCGCGCCCGCTCCCGGCCTCAGCGGCCCGCCCGGCACCGTCCCCCCTTCCCCTCCGCTCATGCCGGCGGCGGGCCTATCCGGCCATCAGCGCTTCGACCTCGGCGACCTGCTTGGGCGCGCCGCCGGTCAGCACTTCCGGCCCATGCTCGCCGACCAGCACATCGTCCTCGATGCGGATGCCGATACCGAGGAAGCGCGGGTCCACGCCCTGGGTGTCCGGTGCGATGTACAGGCCCGGCTCGACCGTCATCACCATGCCGGCGGCGAACGGCCGCGGCTGGCCGTCGAGCTTGTAGCGGCCGACGTCGTGCACATCCAGCCCCAGCCAGTGGCCGGTGCCGTGCATGTAGAACTGGCGCTGCTTGCCGGCCTCGATCAGCTCGGCCGGGTCGCCCTTGAGCAGGCCCAGCGCCACCAGGCCTTCGGTCAGCTTGCGCGTGGCCACTTCGTGAGGATTGGCGGAGGAATTGCCGGGCCTGAGCTCGGCGATGGCGGCCAGCTGCGCCGCCAGCACCACTTCGTAGACCGCCTTCTGCGCGCCGCTGTACTTGCCGCTGACCGGGAAGGTGCGGGTGATGTCGGCGGTATAACCGCGGTACTCGCCGCCGGCGTCGATCAGCAGCAGGTCGCCGTCGCGCAGCTGCATCTCGTTTTCCTTGTAGTGCAGGATGCAGGCGTTGTCGCCGCCGCCGACGATGGAGCCGTAGCCCGGCTCCATGGAATTCTTCTCGAACTCGTGGTGGATCTCGGAGGCCACCTGCCACTCCCAGCCGCCCGGCCGGGTGGCGCGCATGGCCCGCACGTGGGCCTGCGCGGAAACCTCGCAGGCGTGGCGCAACAGCTTCAGCTCGGCCGGCGACTTGATCAGCCGCAGCTCGTGCAGCGTGGTGTCGAGCGACACGAACTCGGTGGGTGCCGACGGGCCGCGGCGCGAGATCTCGCGGATTTCGCGCACGCAGGCGGTGATGCGCGCATCCCAGGCCGGGTGCTCGCCCAGGGTGTAGTGCACCTTGGCGCGGCCGGTGAGCAGCTGCGGCAGCATGCCCTCCAGCTGCTCGGTGGTGAAGGCCTGGTCGGCGCCATAGTCGGAGACGGCGCCTTCGGGGCCGGCGCGGCGGCCGTCCCAGATCTCGCGCTCCTTGTTGCGCTCGCGCACGAACAGCAGGAAAGCGCCTTCCTTGCGCCCGGGCGCCACCACCGCCACCGAATCCGGCTCGTTGAAGCCGCTCAGGTACCAGAAATCCGAGTCCTGGCGGAACTTGTAGTGCACGTCGCGGTTGCGGATCACCTCGCGCGCGGACGGGATGATGGCCACGCCGTCCGGGCCGATGGCCTGCATCAGCCGGGCGCGGCGGGAGGCGTATTCCTGCAGTTCGGCGGAGCTTGGGATAGGCATGGATTTCCTCGAAAGACCTTGGGGTCCGGCAGGCTTCAGCCTGCCTGGCTTGGGCGGTTCTGAAACCTGTTAATGCAGGGTCTTCGATTGGGCGGCGGCGGCCAGTGGACGCGGATGCAGTTCCATGTAAACCAGCTGCGCCCCCACCCGGATGTACTCCACCAGCTCGGCGTAGGCGCCCTCCTCCACTTCGAGGTCGTCGCCGGCATCGAGCGAGGCGCGCGTGAACTGGGTGAAATCCTTCACGATCTCGCGCACCTCGTCGGTGCACTGCCGCAGGTCGAGCTTGATGCGGCCGGCCAGGCCGTACAGGAAACCCTCGCACCAGGCGCCGAGCGAGCGGGCGCGGTCGCCCAGGCCGACATCGTCCTCCGGCAGCAGCGGCATGAAGCCGGTCTGCATGTCGGCCAGGGCGAAAACGGTCTGCTCGCAGACCTGCCGCAGCTCGGCCCGCGCCTGCGGGCTGGGCTGGATCTCCTCGTCGTCAAGCAGCGCGACGGGGTCGATTTCCTCGGGTTTCTGCCGGCACAGCGCGCCGCACAGCGCGCCGTGGAAGGCGGCCGCATCGTCGCGGTAGCCCAGGCTGGACAGGACACTGGCGAGTTCGGAGTAATGCTGCGTCGAAGACATGCGCCATAGTATACCGCCGGCCGCCACGGCGGCCGGCGGCGCGCTTTGTGCCCCGATAGGCTCTAAAATCCGCCCCATGAACGACACCGCCTCCAAGCCGGAAGCCGCCAGCGGCCGGGAATTCGTCGCCGCCCTGCGTGGCGCGGCGCCCTATGTGCACGCGCACAACGGGCGCGTGTTCGTGGTCGCTTTCGGCGGCGAGGCGGCGCTGCGCGCGGACTTCGAGCGGCTGATCTTCGACGTCGCCCTGCTGCACAGCCTGGGGGTCAAGCTGGTGCTGGTGCACGGCGTGCGCCCGCAGATCGAGGCGCAGCTGGCGGCGCGCGGGCTGAAGTCCCAGTTCCACGGCGACCTGCGCATCACCGACCCCGCCACCATGGAATGCGTCAAGGCGGCGGTGGGCGGCCTGCGCATGGAGATCGAGGCGCGCCTGAGCACCGGCCTGGCCAGTACGCCGATGGGCGGCGCGCGGCTCAAGGTGGCGGGCGGCAACTGGGTCACGGCGCGGCCGGCGGGGGTGCGCGGCGGCGTCGACCACCAGCTGACCGGCGAGGTGCGCCGCGTCGACATCGCCACCATCCAGGAAGTGCTGGCGCAGGGGCGCATCGCGCTGCTGTCGCCGATCGGCTACTCGCCCACCGGCGAGATCTTCAACCTGCGCGCCGGCGAAGTGGCGCAGGCGGTGGCCACCGGGCTGGGCGCCGACAAGCTGGTATTCGTGCTCGACTCCGATCCGGACGAATGGAAGCTGGCGGACGAGACCGGTGACGCCGGCCAGCTGCCGCTGAGCGAGGCCGAGCGCCTGCTGGCGGCGAAAAGCGAAACGCTGCAGCTGTCCGGCGAGGACCGCGCTCTGCTCAGCGCGGCGCTGGCCGCCGGTCGTGGCGGCGTCAAGCGCGTGCACCTGATCGGCGCCGACGCCGACGGCGCGCTGCTGCGCGAGCTGTATACCCGCGACGGCTGCGGCCTGATGTTCTACGCCGACGAGAACTACGAGGCGGTGCGCGAGGCCACCATCGAGGACGTCGGCGGCATCCTCGCCCTGATCAAGCCGCTGGAGGACGCCGGCGTGCTGGTGCCGCGCTCGCGCGAACAGCTGGAGCTGGAGATCAGCTTCTTCGACGTGATGGTGCGCGACGGCACGGTGATCGCCTGCTCGGCTCTGTTCCCCTTCCCGCAGAACCAGATGGGCGAGTTCTCCTGCGTCGCGGTGCACCCCGACTATCGCCGCTCCGGCCGCGCCAACGCGCTGCTGTTCCGCGCCGAGGAGAGCGCGCGCAAGCTGGGCCTGAAGAAGCTGTTCGCGCTGACCACCCACACCC
>CAYVKA010000149.1:0-6082 GCA_964451925.1 uncultured Nevskia sp.
CCCAGGGTTTCGCTGATCTGGAGAACTCCCTGAAGGCGCTGGCGATCGAATTCGGCACGGCGATGCTCCCGGCGCTTGACGCGGTCGGGAAAGCATTGAACACCGCATTCAACGACCCGGCGACACAGAAGGCGCTCCAGGATTTCGGTAAGTTCCTGGGCGAGGTTTTCAAGGCGGCCGAGCCTTTGGTGCCGGTCGTGATGAATCTGGCCGACCAGCTGATGACCGCGCTCGGCCCTGCCCTGCCGCCGCTGGCCAAAGCCCTAGCCGAGTTCGGGAAGGCGCTCGGCGACCAGCTCGGCAAGGTGATCCAGGCGATCGGACCGCAACTGCCGATCCTGGCCAAGGCCATGGGCCAGATGCTGCTCGCGCTGCTGCCTTTGCTGCCGCCGCTGGCGAAATTGCTCGTCGAATTGGCTCCGCTGATCGAAGTGGCCGCCCGGGTGGCGGTCGAGTTCGCCTATATGGGTCAGTCCTTTGCGATGGCCGTCGCCTGGGTCATCAACATCATCGACTACGGCGTTAAGTGGGTCGTAACAGCCATTCGCGCGTTCACCAAGAACACCTATGACGCGTTCAAGTGGCTGTACGACGAGCTGATCGGCCACTCGATCATCCCGGATCTGGTCAACGGCATGATCGGCTGGTTCACCAAGGGCGTCGATACGGTCCGGTCGATCCTTTCCTGGTTCGAGGGCCTGCCGGGTGACTTCCAGCGGTGGATGCAGGGCATGGTCGACGCGGTGTCGCGCGGCTTCTCGCAGGTGATCGGCCTCTCCCAAAGCCTTCCCGGGCGGATCCTGGGCGCGCTGGGCGGTCTCGGGGGGCTGCTGTTCAACGCGGGCTGGTCGGTCATCTCCGGCCTGATCAACGGCATTGAGTCCAACCTTGGCAACCTGTACTCGGTGGTCGGCGGCATCGCCGGGTGGATCGCCTCCCATAAGGGCCCGCTCGACGCCGACCTGGTGCTGCTGGTGCCGCACGGGCAGGCGCTCATGGCCGGTCTGCAGGCCGGTATCGAGCAGGGCCTAGGCGGGGTGTACGAGGCGGTCGGGCAGATCGCGCCGACCATCGCAGGGCACCACAGCCGCGGCCACCATCCGCGCCCGTCGCATCACCACCCCCACCTGCCCCCCGGGCTCGGGAGTCTGGCGGCCGGGGTCGGCTACGGCTCCGGTGTCGGGGCGCTGGCGTACGGTGCGGGCGGGATGATCGTGAACAACACCACGGTCGTCCAGGTGCAGGGCAGTGTCCTGTCCGAACGTGACCTTGTACGGGTCGTGCAGAAGGGCCTGTCGAGGCACAGCGTCTACAATTCGTCGAACGGGTCCGCGGTCGCGGCGGGGCGGACGGGCTGATGGCGGTCACCTCCCCGAACCAGTGGACGTACGCCGGCCGGGCGGGCGGCGACTACGAGATCGTGTGCGGGCCGACCTCGGGCAACTGGCTGGTCGCGGTCGTCGCCTGGTCGGTGAACAACGGATCCTCCCAGACTGCGACGGTCGCGGATGTGGCGGCCAACGGCTGGCAGCTGCTGTTCTCGACGACGACCGCGGCGTGGGCGTCAGCCAACGGCGGCACCACTCCGGCGCTCTCGCAGCAGGAGGTGCAGAACGTCCAGATCTGGGCGTGCCCGGCGGCGATCTACCCGGGCTGGTCGGTGCTGGACGTGTACGTCGCTATCACCAACATCCTCGGCGGCGACCTGGCCATCACGATCGGCAGCACCACCGCCAGCGACATCGGCTCCGTCTGCATCGACGTGTTCGAGCTGGCCGGGATGGGCAACGGGACGCTGACCGTTGACTCGGTGACGCTCGGCTCCGCCAGCTCGGCCACAAGCCTGAACATCTCGGCGCCGGTGCCGGCCGCCGACTGCGTGATGGTCGCGGCGGCGGCCACAGACCTCAACTCGGCGACCATCAGCTTCACGTCGGCCGGCTGGAACTCGCTGACGCAGCTGTCGCAGAACAAGGTGGTCGCTTCCGGCGCGGGCTACTTCAATCCGGACCTGCGGCTCACGAGCGCGTGGCTGGAGACGACGCTGGCGCAGACGGCCACCTGGACGTCTAGCGCGGCGTGCAACTTCGTCGGCGTGGTGGCCGCGTTCCGGGTGACGGGGATCGCGCCAACCCAGCTCAACTCGAACTGGCCGGCCCCGCAGTTTCTGGTGGGCCTCGGCGTCCAGGCGGGGACTCCGCCGCCTGCGATCCGGTGGACGGACCTGACGTTGCGGCTTGAGACGTGGGGGCATCAGCGCGGCATCCCTTACGAGCTGGGGCGCGCTCAGGCGCTCCCGACTGATCTCAACATCCGCAACGAGGATGGGGCGTTCACCCCGCGGCCGGGCGGGACTGCGACGGCCAACGCGGCCGGGACCACGACGACGCTGGTGTGCGCCAGTACCGCGGTCAGCGGCGTCAACGTCTCGGACTACTTCCAGCTGAAGACGGCCGCGGGGGCGCTGAAGGAGTACACGGTCTTCCGCGTCACCTCCGTGACGACCTCGGGCGGGACGACGACGATCACGTTCACGGTGGCGGCCGAGCGCGCCCAGGACCCGCCGGGCGGAGCTGGCGGTGGCGCTCTGGTGGCGACCGCCTCAGGTGACGTCTACAGCGCGGTCCCGATCGACTTGTACATCCCCTACCGCAAGGTCATGACGTGGCAGGGCAAGTCGTACATCGTCGCCAGCGGGACCCTTAGCGAGTGCCCGCAGGTGTGGGACAACAACCACTGGGGCCGCGTCGAAGGCGTCGCCTACGATCCGCTTCAGCAGGTCGCCAAGAAGCCGCTCGAGTCGAACCTGCGCACGGAGGTGTTCAACAATAACCCGACGCATTACTGGCCGCTGGACGATCCGCAGACCAGCCCAGTGTCGGCGAACATCGGCAGCCAGTACACCGTGTTGGTGCCGACGACCAGCAAGTTCGGTCCGGGGTCCGGCACCGCCGCCTACGGGGTGTCCACGCAGGGCGTGACGTCGGCGAGCGGCCCGGCGGCGATCACCGGCGACAACGGCACCGGCTGGCAGGTCACCGGCATGACCACCGCCCAGCTCGGCGCCAGCCAGGGGTGGGCGCTCGTCGGCGTCGGCTCCGACTTCCCGAGCATCGCGTCGGGGGTGACGATCTCCGGGATCCTGTTCTGCCCGGCGGCGGACGTCACCGCCTACACCGGCGGCAGCCTGGACCCGACGGTGATGGTGATCCGGTCGCTGAACCCCTCGGGCGGGACGGCGACGATCCTGCGGCTCACGATCAACCACACCACCCAAAAGGCGCAGGTCACCGTCTTCGACAAGACCACCCACGCGGGCACCACGACGGCGGGGACGCGGACGCTCGGCGATAACAACTTCCACATGTGGGCGGTCAGCTTCAACCAGACCAACTGGTACCTCTACATCGACGGACTGCTGTCGGCGTCCGGCACCTGCAACCTCGCTGCGAGCTGGAATGTGATCGGCATCGGCGGCGAGGCCGACGGCTACCTCACCACGCGGTTCTTCGGCGGTCTCCACACCCATGTCGCGGTGTTCCCGCAGATGCTGACCGATGGGCTGCACAACAACCTGAACCTGTCCGCGATGGCCCGCTACCGCGGGTATGCGCACGGGATCGCCCGCCGCGGCATCATCTCCTCCGGCTACCTCGGCGCCCGCGTCCTCACCCCCTCGGCGGTCCAGTACGAGCTGCCCGAGCAGGAGACCGGCAACATCGTCGACCTGCTCGGCAACTGCGCGGACTACGAAGACGGTCTCTTTTTCAGCGACGGGGCGGCGACGTTGCAGTTCCGCTCAGACCAGGCCTCGGCGTTGCAGGTGCCGCGGGCGACGCTCGGGGAGAACGAGGCGGGCGGGGAGCTGCCGTACCTGCCGCAGTGGGGCTCCAAGATGCACTCCTACGACCCCACCTTCTTGTACACCGCGGTGAAGGTGCAGAACACGCGCCAGCTGATAGCGACCGGGCAGACGACCACCTCCGCGATCATCGCTCTGGCTCCGGCCAAGTACGGCAAGTACGGGGTTCCGATGCTCACTCGGCAGACGACCCTGTTCAACGACTGGCAAGGCTGGAACTTGGCGTGGTGGTTGCTGAACCAGTACCAGACGCCCAAGCTCAGGTTGGAGAAGCTGGTCCTGGACGCGGCCAAGAACTCCAACCTGTGGGCGTTCCTCTTGGACGTCGAGGTCGGGGACGTGGTGATCGTGAACCGGCGGCCGATCGGAGCGCCCGGCCCGATCACCGCAACCTGCCGGATCGTCCACATCGACGTCCACGCCGAACCACCCGAAACCTACGAGGTCACCCTGACGATGGCGGCCGCGCGGCTGCCGGTGTACGTGTGCAACGACCCGACCAGAGGCATCGTCGGCTCCAACGGGCTGGGGATGTGACATGGCCATAGGGACCACCTCCTACTTCCTGCTCCCGTCCGGGCAGCAGATACAGCTCCCCACCACGCCGACCACCTACGTGGACGAGGTGCCCGCGCCGGCCGCGTCGCCGGCGAAGGGGTCGCTGGTGACGGCGACGGAGCTGGCGAACGACATGAACGCCGGGGTGGCCTGGTTGGCGGCGCGGCCGTTTTTTAGCGGCTACCAGCTGAACGCGCAGTCGATCCCGGCCAACACGTGGACCGCGGTCAGTATCGACACCGAGCAGTACGACCCGTACCTGGGCCACTCCGACTCGGTGAACACCTCCCGCTACTACCCGCCGGTGTCGTCGAACATCAGCGCAGGGTTCCACGACTACTACCTGGCGACCGGGTCGGTGAAGTGGGCGTCCACGTTGACGTCCGCGAACGCGGGCATTGCGGGGACTCGCCTGACCGGCGGCACGGTCATCGAGGGCTGCAAGCTCGCTGGGGCGTCGGGCCACAACATCGCGACCTGGGCGGCCGACATCGTCGAGGTCACGGCGGCCACGGACTACATCGAGTTGACGGCCTACCAGAACACCGCTGGCGCCCTGTCGACGTCGAATGGTGCGGGCGCTCTGCCGTGGATGCAGTGCCGGTGGGTCGGCACGAACCGGCTGGGCGCGTCCGCGTTGCCGGGCACGCCGCACACGTGGGCGGACATCGACCAGGTGACTGCTGCGGCGACGGGAGCGTCTCCGAAGGGCGGGGTGAAGGTTCCGCTGAACACCGAGTTGGCGGCGTACCTGAACTTCCTGTACGGGCCGCCGCTGGCCCGGCTCACCTCGCAGACCACGGCCCAGTCGATCGCGTCCTCGACGAGCGCCTGGACGAGCATCCAGTTCCCCACCAAGTCCATCGACAACTACGGCGGCTGGTCGTCGGGCGCGAACACCAAGTACACGGTGCAGCGGGCAGGGCTCTACACCATCATCGGGTTCGCCGCCCTCGACGGCCTCACCTCCCAGACCGGGTACGTCGCCTGCCGCCTGTCCATCAACGGCGGTGCGCGGTTCGTGCCGGGGATGGCGGCGGCGGCGACGTCCAGCAACATCGGCAACCGGGTGGTGGCCAAGTGCACTGACCGGTTCGCGCTGAATGACACGGTCGAATTGCAGGTCCAGCAGAACTCCGGCAGCAGCATCACCATCTCCAACGGCGCCAACAATGGGTCGCGGCTGCTCGCACTCTGGGAGGCGCTATGAGCCTGCCCAGCTCGCCCACGGTCGCAGCGATCCAGCCGGGCCTCGGCGGTGCGGCGTTCCTCAACGGTGTGATCCAGCAGCCGATGACGTTCCTGCTGGACAAGGTCGCGTTCAGGGGTCGCTGCACGACCACCACGGGTTTTGCTACGGGTGGTGTGTCCACGCCATGGGCCACGGTCGACGAGGACCCGTACGGCATGTGGGGGCCGTCGCAGCAGAACCCGCTGGCCAACAGCATCATCGTGGTCCAGCAGCCGGGCTGGTACCTGATCGCGACCACCATCAGCATCACCGGCTCGGGGGTGGCCGGGAACGTGCTGCTGCCCAGGTTGGCGGTGAACGGCGTCAACCCGCTCCAGTCCTCGGGCTCGTTCTGGGAGGGCGACGAGATCGCGCCGGTGGTCACCTCGGGGCAGCCGCAGGCGGCGACGGGGAGCTGGGAGGGCTACTGC
>CAYVKA010000149.1:6092-7907 GCA_964451925.1 uncultured Nevskia sp.
GGGCGACCAGATCGTCATCAACACCTACCTCGGCGGCGGGTCGCAGGTGTGGAATACGGCGGCCGGGCAGGAGTCGCGGCTGTCGATTCTCTGGAGAGCCACAATCTGATCCGACGATAGCCAGAAGCTATCGTTGAACCAGCACAAACAGGAGGGCAGGCCGGTGGACGAAACCCCCCAAGTCGCGGCGCACGACCAGGTCGCCGCGCACCGCTACACCATGCACTACCCGCCGCACCCGGCCCGCACCGACGACCCCCACTACGTCGACTTCGAGGCCTACCGTCGCGCCACCAAGGACACCGCCCAGTGCGCCATCGGCGCACACCGTGGCGACTTCTCCGAATGCAGCCTCGACAAGCCGCTCGAGCTCCACCACGCCCACGTCGAGTTCAGCCTGCAGAACGGCGTCGACCTGACGTGGCTCGAGAAGGACTACCCGGGCATCTCCAACCCCGCTGAGGTCGGAGCGTGGGTCGAGTCCGCCGACAACCTCATGTGGCTGTGCGAGTTCCACCACAGAGGCCACGGCGGCGTCCACGTGGCCAGCGCAAGCGACTTCGAGGCGGAGAAGTACGTCCGAGGGCTGATCTCGTGATGAGGGGGCCTGGTGTCCGATGAGCCGTCCCTTGGTGAACTGGGCCGCCGCTACGCCGAGCTCCGGGCCGTCGTCGATGACAACCCCGGCCGCCGCGAGTACAGCGAGTTCCAGAAGTACGTCAATCTCCGGCTCAGCGAACTCGCCACCGACATCGCCGAGGAACGTCAAGCCCGCGAGGCGGCCGTGAAAGAGACGAAGACCGAGGCGGCGACGGCAGTGGCGGCAATCCGGACCGAGGCGGAAGCCAAACGCAACGTGAAGGGGGCGGGCTTCTACGCGATGCTGGGGACCCTTGTGGCCACGCTCGCCATCGAGGCCTTCAACGCCTTCGTGCGGGCGGGAGGGCACGGATGATGACGCGCAAGGAGTTCGGGGCGCTCGGCCTCGGCTTCGGCCTGGCTGTCGGTGTCTCGCTGGCCGGGGCTTCGCTGGCCGGCCTCCAGCACCGCAGTACGGTCGGCGCCCTGCCGCCGCAGCATCCGACGTCGCCGCCGGCCACGGTCCAGCCGTCCCGCCCGGCCGCGCCGCCCGTGTCCCCGTCTCCGTCACCTTCGCAGCCGTCTGGCGCGCAGCACGGCGCGGATGCGCAGCGGTTGGTGCCCGGGCCTCAGGTCGGTCAGCGGCCGACGGCGCCGTCCCCTTCACCGTCGCCGACCCGTGCCGGGGGTTGTGGCGGCGCTCAGATCATCACGGTGTCGCTGCCGGTCAGTGGGCTGCCGTGCGGCACGGTCCGCGTCACGCGGGTCGCTCGAGTAGGAGGAACCAGATGACGTTCGGAGTGGATTACGCGTGGGGCCGCCCGGGCCCGATCGCGCTTGAGCATGCGGGTGTGCACTTCGCAGCCCGCTATCTGTCCCACGACCGGACCGGGAAGGACCTGACGCACGCCGAAGCCGTCTCGCTGAGCGACGCCGGGATCGCGCTGGTGTGCGTGTGGGAGACGTCGGCGAGCGAGGCCCTGAACGGGTACGGTGCCGGCCGTGCGGACGCCCAGGCGGCCAAGGCCGAGGCCCGCAGTATCGGGATGCCGGATGGCCGCCCGATCTACTTCGCGGTCGATTTCGACGCCTCAGAGGGCGACCAGGCCGCGATCAACGCCTACCTGGACGGCGCGGCGTCGGTGCTGGGTAAGTCCGGGACGGGCATCTACGGCGGGTATTGGCCGGTGAAGCGGGCGATGGACGGCGGCCACTGCGCGTGGGGCTGGCAGACGT
>CAYVKA010000150.1:0-7120 GCA_964451925.1 uncultured Nevskia sp.
TGCCGCCCATCAGCCGCATCCCGGTGAACAACGTGTCGAACCTCAACACCTAGCCCCCTCAGATCCCCGTCACCACGCCGCGCGCCGCCAGCTTTTCCCGGATCTGCGGCAGCGCCGCCTGCGCGGCGCGCTCGCCGGCGAGGATGGCGCGCATGCGGTCGTTGAAGTCGGTGGAGCTGATGCCGGTCAGGTCCGGCGTGATCATCACGTCCGCCTGCCCGGCCTGGCTCTCCAGCAGGCCCATGCTCATGATGCCGATGGCGCGGTTCATCAGCGCCAGGCGGCCGTCCACGTCACCCTGCGGCGGCGTGGACACGTTCACCGCGATCACCAGGTCCGCGCCCATGGCGCGGGCCTCGCGGATCGGCACCGGGCTGCGCAGGCCGCCGTCGAGGTAGTCCTCGCCGCGGATGGTCATCGGCTCGAACACGCCCGGCACGGCGGACGAGGCGCGCGCCACCTCGCCGACGTCGCCGTGGTCGAGCAGCACCGCCTCGCCGGTCTTCAGCTTCACCGCCACGCAGGCGAAGCGGTGCTTGAGCTTCTCCATCGGCGCCTGCTTCACCGCCTGGTCCACGAACAGGCGCAGCGCGTCGCCCTTGATCAGGCCGCGGCCGAACACCGTCCAGTCGGTCAGCATGGCGCGGTCCAGGTCGAACGACATCTGCTGCAGGTCGAAGCCGCTGTAGCCGGCCGAGTACAGCGCGCCGGCGACACAGCCGGCGCTGGTGCCCACCACCATGTCCGGCACGATGCCGTGGCTCTCCAGCACCTTGATCACGCCGACGTGGGCAAAGCCGCGCGCCGCGCCGCCGCCCAGGGCCAGCGCCAGCTTCGGCGCGGGCGCCGGATTGACGGCGGCGGTGGCGAAGGTCTGCGAAGCGGACGGACCGCCGGCACAGGCCGCCAGCAGGCAGCAGGACAGCACGGCGGCAAAAGCGGGGCTCACGATGGATCGCATGATGGGGCTGGCAGTGAATGCAGAAGGCGCCATTGTAGTGCCCGGACCGGCGCAAGCCGTGGCGGAATGGTGCAAAAGTTGTGACAGCGGGTGGAAGGGGCGGCAACCTGTCAGCTGAAATCGACGAGGCAACCGGAGTAACGCTTCGGTCCTTCCGCACCTTACGGATAGTGGCCGGGATGGGGGGCACAAATCTGGCGGCATTGATCGATTCCACCCGAGTCCTGAATGCAGCCGCGCTCACATTCGTTCTTCGCCGCGCCGAAGTTCTTCTGGTCTTCGTAGTAGGAGTACACGAAGAGCGCCACTGCCACGGCAATAAAGGCGGCCACAATGGCCAGGATGTATTTCACGGCACCTCCGTTTCAGCTCCCAAGCGCACCTGACGAGTCTATGATCAATTCGTCACCCCGCGTAGGTGGGGGTCCAGTTTTGATTTCCGGCCTTCGCAAAACTGGATTCCCGCCTACGCGGGAATGACGATGACCCAAGTTGATCAGAGTTGCTGTGACGGGGAAGCAATGCGGAGGGAAAAATTTTACAAGACGTGCGGCGCGCGTTGCGACACTCTGGTCTATACCACCGGTTGAGGAAACCCGCAGATGAGCGCCACCACTCCCCGCAGCACCATCATCCCTGCCCTGCGTTACCGCCGGGCACCCGAGGCGATCGAATGGCTGTGCCTTGCCTTCGGCTTCGAGAAGCACCTGGTGGTGCCGGGAGAGAACGGCACCATCGCCCATGCCCAGTTGCGCCATGGCGGCGGCATGGTGATGATCGGCTCCACCGACCACCAATCGGAGTTCGGGCGCCTGATCGCCCAGCCGGACGAGATCGGCGGCCGCGAAACCCAGTGCTGCTGCCTGGTGGTGGCCGATACCGATGCCCACTACGCCCGCGCCAAGGCTGCAGGCGCCAGCATGGTGCTGGACATCCACGATAGCGACTACGGCGGCCGCAGCTATGCCTGCCGCGACCTGGAAGGACACATCTGGTGGATCGGCAGCTACGATCCCTGGGCCTGAACTCCGGCTGCCACTTATTTCGCCGCGCTGTAGCGCTGCTGCCGCTCCTTCAGCGCCAGGAACAGCGCCATGGCGAAGGCGAAGCTGGTCAGGGCGCTCATCGGGAACCAGATCCAGTTGTGCTTCATGCCGTTGCGCCGGCCGTCGGCGATGGTCCACAGCGGGAACAGCACCACGTTGGCGAACAGCAGGTCCTGCCCGCCGGAGGCGGAGGCGGGGTTGACGAACAGCAGCCGGGTCCAGTTGCTCCAGGTGGCGTCGGCGCCGTACTGGCGCATGTACTGGAAATTGAAATACCAGCCCACCAGCAGCGCGGCCAGGGCGGTGAGGTAGTACACCGCCTCCAGCGGCCGCACGCCGCCGGCGCGGCCGCCGAGCAGGTGGCGGTTGGGATAGACGGTGAACACGATCGACAGCAGGCCGATGCCGACATAGAACAGTTCTTTCAGCGACACGCTGGCTTCTCCCCGGGTTGGTGTGCGCCGGGCCAGCTTATCGCCGCCGGCCGCCGGGGATTTCACCCGTTCGGCCTAGCCGTTTGCTACACAATGCAGTGACAGGAAGCCCTGGCCGCCTCAATCGGAATCGCCGAAGGAGCAGGCTCCGGCGTCGGAGTCGCCCGGCGAACACTCGCCCGGGGCCAAGTCTCCGCAGTCCAGAACACCGCAACTGTCATTATCCGACCGGGCACAGCCGCGGCCCTGTTGCCGGCGCCGGCGCCGGCGCTCCTCTTCGGTTTCATCCTGCAGGCTGCGGTACGCCATGCGGCATTGTGCGAAACGCTGCCGTGCTCGCGGCAAGGCGCCGAGCACGCCGTGCTCGCGCACGATGTCCTTCACCGCGGCCGAACAGGACGGCCCCTGGTGCAGCACGGCGTGCGCGCAGCGATAGCCCTTGTACGGCGACAGCAGACGCTGGTACAGGCTGATCAGGAACACGACGATGATGCGCAACATGGCAGTGCCTTTCAGATTGGCCAGCTCGTAGCTTGGGGTGAGCTTGCGAACCCCAACGTCATCTGGCGCGTCGCCCGCGGGCCAGTCCGACCCCGTATCCGCGTCGCCGGTCAGCCGACCGGCAGTGTGAACGAAAACGTGGTGCCACCCTGCGGATTCGGCTCGCTCCAGATGCGGCCACCCTGGGCTTCCACCAGGGTGCGGCAGATCGACAGGCCCACCCCCATGCCGCCGCTCTTTGCCGAAACATGCGGTTCAAACAGCTGCTCGCGCAGCGCCGGCGGAACCCCGCCTCCGGTGTCGCAGACGCTGATCCGGACCAAGCCGCTTTCTTCCACGGCTGCCGCGAAACCGAGCACCCGCTCCGCGCGCCCCTGCATCGCCTGCACCGCGTTGCGCACGAGGTTGATCAGGACCTGGATCACCTGCACGCGATCGACCAGAACCTTCGGCAGTGCGTGCGCCCCGTCCTCGCGTCTGACGATCACATCGAGCCGGGCCAGCGCCATCAGATCGATGGATTCGTCGATCAGCTGCCGCACCGACTCCGGCCGTGCCTGCTGCGGCTTGTTGGCGATGAACTTGCGCAGTCGCGTCAGCACGTCGCTGGCGTTGCCGAGCTGCTTCGCCGCGATGTCCAGAACCCGTTCGACCTCGGCGTGGCTGGGGTTGGGCTGCTGCAGCAGGATCCTGGCGGCATGCAGGTAGTTGGCGGTGGCCACCAGCGGCTGGCTGACCTCGTGCGACAGCATGGAGGCATGCTGGCCGATCATGTTGAGGCGCGAGACCTGCTCGAACTGGGCCTGAAGGCGGCGCAGGTGCTCCTTTTGGTGGTCGCGGGCCAGAAGCAGGGCGCCGAGGCCGGACATCGCGGCGAAAGCCACGGTAATGACGGCGATCGCCAGCACTCTGAACTCGATGGTCGCCGCATCGCGCTGCCGCTGCCACAGAAGGTCGAGCTCGACATCGCGGAACCGGCTCAGCGCCAGTTGCGTGGTGGGGCGCAGATCGACACTGCCACGCAGCAGCTGGCGCGCCCGGTCGCGCTGTTCAGGGCCGATTGCGATCAGCTCTGCCAGCAACTGCAGGCGGGCGTCGATTCGCGGCTGGACCAGTGTCAGCCGCTGCACCTGCTGCGGGTTGTCCGCGACCAAGGAACGCAACACTTCCAGGTTGGCCAGGGTCGCCCGGCGGGAATGATCAAATGCGGCCGCAAACTCCTTGTCCCCGCTCATCACGTAGTCGCGGGCGTCGGACTCGGCCGTGAGCATATCGACTTCGACCAGGGCGGCGGCCTGCAGCACCTCTTCGGTATGGTGAACCCACTGGAAGCTGCTCTGCAGCCGGTGCAGGTGCAGCGCCAGCAGCGCTCCCGCGGCCATGGCCGAGACCAGCCCGGCCAGCGCCATCCACAGGCGGCGGCGCCATGCCGGCACGAATGCGAGGCGCGCCCGCCACCCGGGGATCGGGCGCCCCCAAACCGCTATCGATCCGCCGCTCGGTTCCCCCATGGACCGCTGCTCCCATGCGCCGGCAAACGTTCCCAATCACCCGACCGCGTTCAATCGCCGGTAGTGTCCGGCTTTGAAATTCCTTGAAATCCGAAGCCCTGATCCGGTCGTGGTATTGAGAAGGCTATATTAGTTTTTCCAATCGAAAGCGAACATTCAAGCCCGCCCCCTCGCCGCCTGGCCGACCAGGGGCCGGGCCAAAGATACCGCGTTCAATCGACAAGCTATGTCGAAAAGCGCACACTCGACCCAAAATGCGGCGCGCGGTGCTCGGGGGTGACGGCATGGAAAGCGGCGTAGCCTACGTCGTTGATGACGAACAGTCCGTCTGCGACAGCCTTTGGCTGCTGCTGAGCATCGCAGGTGTTCGGGCCAGAACCTATACCGACGGCTGGTCATTCCTGGCCGAATATGATCACGCCACCGCCGGGTGCATCGTCATCGATGGCAGGATGCCGGGCATCGACGGTGCCGGGATTTATTCGGAGTTCCGCCGCAAGCAGCGGCCGCTTCCTTCCTGCATCGTCACCAGCGCGGACGCAGAACTGCTCGCTTCGCTTTCCAATGAAATGGAGCAGGACACGCAGTTCGTGCTCAAGCCCTATCGCCCGGACCACCTGGTCGCCCTGATCAAGCAGGGCATGGCCGAGACCGCGCGGGTGAAGCAGCTCAGCGAACCGCGCCGGCCGCGAGGCCGCGGATCGTCAAGCCCGCCAGACCCGCTGCGCGACTCCGCATTCGCGAACAAGCTGCACGACGCGCTGGACAATGCAATCGCCGTGGCCGGGGCCAGCCGTGGCAACGTGCAGATCTTCAACTGGCGGCGCGGCGGCCTGGAGATTTACGCTCAACGCGGCTTCGCCAGGCCGTTCCTGGACCTGTTTGAACTGGTTCGCCCCTGCCACGACTCCGCCTGCGGGCGGGCCTTCCGCCTGGGCTATCGCATCGCGATCCCCAATGTGGCCACGGACTCGGCCTACGCGCCGTATGTCGATATCGCCAGGCGCAGCGGCTACCTCGCGGTCCAGTCGACTCCGATCTTCAGCGGCGGCCGGGCGGTCGGGATGCTTTCCACCCATTTCGGCGGCGAAACCGTGTTGTCGGCCGCCGACAGCGAGGCGCTCGATCGACATGCCGCCGCGATCGGCGGCCTGATCGCGGAAGTGACTTCCAGGCCACAGCCAGGGCGGCGGCACGGCTGACCGTCACAGGTTTGGCTGCCGAGAGCGTTCCGTGGCCGGGATTGGGAGCGGCACTGTGTCCGCAGTGTCAGCTGAACTTGATCACGGTCACATGCCGACGTGTTTATAAGCGTCCACCAACGACGCCTATCGGCCTTTACGCGAGCCCAAGCCCTATGATCGTCTACGGCTTCCCGTCGTCGGGGCGGCAGCGGTTTCCGGGCGGATACTCGGAATGGTAGTGGTGCTTCTCCTTCCGCTCGATGCAGGCAAGGCACTGCGCCCGTTCGCCGGTCTTCTGGTCGCCCGGGAGCGTCTCACACTCCGCCGGCGTGCGCTTGGCGTCCTTGGCGTCGTGGGCCTGCACTGGTGCGGTGACGGCGATGGCATACACCCCGGCGGCCACCGCCAAGGCAGGGATGCGGATCAAGCGCATATCGAGTCCCCCGAAAATGTGAAACGAAGGATGCAGCCAAGCATCTCAGGCGATTCTAGCCCGAGGCTCGCGGTGCCGCGCCCCCCTGTTTGCGGCAAGAGCGGGCGGATTGGCTCCGCAGGAGCGTAATCCGCCTTCCGAGATTCCATCACCAGTCATGATCAAGCTCCTCGGCGCGGTCGAGCGGTCGCAGCCGGCCCAATCCGATCAGTCGCGAATGGCAGCTCTCAGGCAGTATGATTTTCCGATCTTTGGGGCGTTGGTTTTGATTGCCGATGATCAACAAATCTGAACACCCGGTCGCCTGGTCCACTTTCCTTTACGAGTTGGACGATGCGCGAGAGCACCTAGAACAGCTAATCCAGGACCTCGGGACCAAGGAAAGCTACAGCGAGGGAGAACTGCGGGTTGACCTTGGTCACGTATTTGCGCACCTGAATCGTGCCTGGAACGCTAGAAACATCTCTTCTGATATCACTACGGAGCAGTGGTCGACGTTGAGTCACTTCCCCACTGATATGAATCCCGTTGGCTAATCCAATGCCTCGTCAGTCGCCTGTCGGCCCAGACCGGTCTGTTATGAGCGACCGCTTTCTCGCAGTCCAGCTCACGGACGGCGAGTGTAGAGTAAGAGTATGAAATTTAGAGCGAGTGCCTGGCTGGCGGCAAACCTCGTCGGCGCCGGTGCATTTCTCATCGTCGCGTCGCACTCATGGGTTGAGCCTGAGTTGGCTCACTACCCTGGCGCGGCAGGTGGCGGAGCTGTCGTTTGGGTACTGAGCGCGCTCCCAATCCTCGTTGGCTTCGTTCTAGTAAACCTAGGTGTTCTGGCTTCTGTATATTTCTTCCGCACCTCTTCTCAGCACATTGCCACCGTTACTTTCGCTTCGCTGGCCATCTGGTTCGCCGCTTTTGTCCTGGACGGCCTGCACCATGGCACCTAATGTTGCCTCCACAGGTGGCGCGGGCGTTTGGCGGAAGCCGGCCCATACCAGCTCGTAGCAACCATGTTGCGTCAAGCCCGTTTTTCGGCCAATTGAGGATTCCAGG
>CAYVKA010000151.1:0-6925 GCA_964451925.1 uncultured Nevskia sp.
ATGCGGTGGGACGCCAGCGCGGCGCGAGTATCAATACCAACGACGAGCGTGAGCAGACGCTGAACCAGTTGCTGGTGGAGATGGACGGCTTCGAGGGCAACGAGGGCATCATCATTATCGCCGCCACCAACCGTCCGGACGTGCTCGACCCGGCGCTGCTGCGCCCGGGCCGTTTCGACCGCCAGGTGGTGGTGCCGCTGCCGGACGTGCGCGGCCGCGAGCAGATCGTGCGCGTGCACATGCGCGCGGTGCCGCTGGCCGACGACGTCAAGCCCGAGGTCATCGCCCGCGCCACGCCGGGCTTCTCCGGTGCCGACCTGGCCAACCTGGTCAACGAGGCGGCGCTGTTCGCCGCGCGCTCCAACAAGCGCCTGGTCGACCAGAACGACTTCGAGAAGGCGCGCGACAAGATCCTGATGGGCGCCGAGCGGCGCTCGATGGTGATGAGCGAGAACGAGAAGAAGAACACCGCCTACCACGAGGCCGGCCATGCCATCGTCGGCCTCAACGTGCCCGAGCACGACCCGGTGTACAAGGTCACCATCATTCCGCGCGGCCGCGCGCTGGGCCTGACCCAGTTCCTGCCGGAAGACGATCGTCTCAGCTACAGCAAGCAGCGCCTCAACAGCATGATCTGCTCGCTGTTCGGCGGGCGCCTGGCCGAGGAGCTGATTTTCGGGCCGGACAGCGTCACCACCGGCGCCTCCAACGACATCGAGCGGGCCACCGACATGGCGCGCAAGATGGTCACCAAATGGGGTCTGTCGGAAAAGCTCGGTCCGCTGTCGTACAGCCAGGACGAGGACGAGGTGTTCCTCGGCCGCAGCGTGACGCAGCACAAGAACGTGTCGGACAGCACCGCCACCACCATCGACAGCGAAATCCGCTACATCATCGATACCAATTACTCCCGCGCCAAGCAGATCCTGGAAACCCACCTGGACAAGCTGCACGCCATGGCGGAAGCCCTGATCAAGTACGAAACGCTGGATTCCGACCAGATCCACCGCATCATGCAGGGCAAGGAGCCGGGTGCTCCGGGCAGCTGGACCGACAACGGCGGGCGCCCGCCGGCTTCCACCTACAAGCCGCCCGCGGCGGGCGGTGTGGTGCCGCCTCCGGTGGCCCCCAAGCCGGCCAACCAGAGTTGAGCCGGGAATTGGCAATGGAGAATCGGGAATCGTAAAAACCGGGGCGCTTCTACCATTCCCCATTCCAGATTCCCGTCTGGCAGGTTGTCAGACGTGATCCTGCAACTCCCAAGCCGCACCTTGGACCTGGGCACGCCCCGGGTCATGGGGGTGCTCAACGTCACGCCCGATTCCTTTTCCGACGGCGGCCGCCACGCCGGGGTCGAGGCTGCGCTGCAGCATGCGCGCCTGATGGTGGCGCAAGGCGCGGCGATCATCGACGTCGGCGGTGAGTCCACCCGCCCTGGCGCGGCGCCGGTGGCCGAGCAGGAGGAGCTGGAGCGGGTGGTGCCGGTGGTGGAACGCATCCGCCGTGAACTGGATTGCGTGGTGTCGGTCGATACCATGAAGGCCGCGGTGATGGATGCGGCCTGTGCCGCCGGTGCGGAACTGGTCAACGATGTCTATGCGCTGCGCGCACCGGGCGCCATCGAGGCCGTGCGCCGCCATCGCGCCGCGGTGTGCCTGATGCACATGCAGGGCCAGCCGCGCGACATGCAGCGGGAGCCGCACTACGACGACGTGCTGGGCGAAGTGACGGCGTTCCTGGCGCAGCGCGCCAGTGCCTGCGAGGCCGCCGGCATCGCCGCGACCGGCATCGTGCTGGATCCGGGCATCGGCTTCGGCAAGACCGACGCGCATAATCTGCGCCTGCTGTCCCGGCTCGACATGCTGGCGGGGCTGGGCAGGCCGCTGCTGATCGGCGTGTCGCGCAAGTCGATGTTCGGCCGCCTCCTGGGGCTGCCGCTAGAGGAGCGCCTGTCCCCGGGACTGGCGACGGCGGCGGTGGCGGTATGGCAGGGGGCCCGGATCGTGCGTGCCCATGACGTGGCGGCGACGGCCGGGGCTTTGAAAATAATCGATAAAATCCTGCAGGCAAGGATGACGGAACAATGACCCGCAAATATTTCGGAACCGACGGCATTCGCGGCAAAGTGGGGCAGGCGCCGATGACGCCGGAATTCGCCCTCAAGCTGGGCTGGGCCGCCGGCCGCGTGCTCGGCGGCACCGCCGGTGCCCACGTGCTGGTGGGCAAGGACACGCGCCGCTCCGGCTACATGTTCGAGTCGGCGCTGGAGGCCGGATTCGCCGCCGCCGGGGTCGAAACGCACCTGCTCGGGCCGCTGCCGACGCCGGCCGTGGCTTACCTGACCCGCGCGCTGCGCGCCAAGGCCGGTGTGGTGATCTCGGCTTCGCACAATCCGCATTTCGACAACGGCGTGAAATTCTTCTCGGCCGATGGCGACAAGCTCAGCGACGAACTGGAAGCGCGGATCGAGGCGCAGCTGGAGCACGAACTGATCTGCGTGGCGCCGGAGCAGCTGGGGCGCGCACGCCGCATCGACGACGCTCCCGGCCGCTATATCGAATTCTGCAAAGGCAGTTTCGACGGGCGTTCGCTGCAGGGGCTGAAGATCATCATCGACTGTGCCAACGGCGCCGCCTACCGCGTGGCACCCGCGGTGTTCGAGGAACTGGGCGCCGAGGTGGCGGTGATCGGCAACCGGCCCGACGGGCTCAACATCAACCGCGGCTACGGCTCCACCCACCTGCAGGCCCTGAAGGCCGCGGTGCTCGAGCACGGCGCGGACCTGGGCATCGCCCTGGACGGCGACGCCGACCGCTGCCTGCTGGTCACCGCGCAAGGGCAGGAAGTGGACGGCGACGAGATCCTGTTCGTCATCGCGCGGCAGCGCCTGAAGTCCGGCGCGCTGCGCGGGCCGGTGGTGGGCACGGCGATGAGCAATCTCGGCCTGGAACGGGCCTTCGCCGCGCTGGGCGTGCCGTTCGAGCGAGCCGCGGTGGGCGACCGCTATGTGCTCGAGCGCCTCAAGGCCAGCGGCGGCATGATCGGTGGCGAGACTTCCGGCCACATCCTGTGCCTGGACCGCAGCACCACCGGAGACGGTATCATCGCGGCGCTGCAGGTGCTGGGAGCCATGCTCACCGAGCAACAGACGCTGGCACAGCTGGTATCCGGCATGAGCAAGTACCCGCAGGTGCTGATCAACGTGCCGGTGACGGGCAACGCCAGGGCGGTGATGGAGCTGCCGCAGGTGGGCGCGGCGCTGCAGCAGTGCGAGGCCGGCCTGGCCGGGCGTGGCCGCATCCTGTTGCGCCCGTCCGGCACCGAACCGCTGATCCGGGTCATGGTGGAAGCGCAGGATGCCGCTGAAACGCGGCACACCGCCGAACGCCTGGCCGAGGCGGTGAAGCAGGCCGCGGCGGCCTGAAACGCCGCATCATTCACTGAACAACGCTCAAGAGGGAGTCTTATGTCGCGCCGTTACCTGATTGCCGGCAACTGGAAGATGAACGGTTCGCTGGCGGCCAATGCCGAGCTGCTCAGCGCGCTGTCGCTGCGCCTGGGGCACTACCCGGACATCGACATGCTGGTCTGCCCGCCGGCGGTGTACCTGGAATCGGTCGAACGCCAGCTCGGCGGCGCCGTGCTGCTCGGCGCGCAGAACCTGAGCGAACAGACCAAGCCTGGCGCCTATACCGGTGAAGTTCTCGGCTCGATGCTGATCGAGCTCGGTTGCCGCTATGTCATCGTCGGCCATTCCGAGCGCCGCGCGCTGTACGGCGAGGACGATGTGGCGGTGGCGCGCAAGTTCGCCGCCGCCCAGGCCAGCGGGCTGATTCCGATCCTGTGCGTGGGCGAGACGCTGGAGGAGCGCGAGCAGGGCACCACCGAGGAGGTGCTGACCCGCCAGCTCGGCGCCGTCCTCGACGCCAGCGGCGTCGGCGCGTTCACCCGGGCGGTCATCGCCTACGAGCCGGTCTGGGCCATCGGCACCGGCCGCACCGCCACGCCGGAGCAGGCGCAGGCGGCCCATGCCTTCCTGCGTGGCCAACTGGCCGTGCAGGATGCTAAAATCGCCAATTCGACGCAGCTGCTGTATGGCGGCAGCGTCAAGGCCGAGAATGCGGCGGCGCTGCTGTCCTGCAGCGACGTCGATGGCGGGCTGATCGGCGGGGCATCCCTGAAAGCCGCCGAATTCCTGGCGATCTGCGCCGCGGCGCAGACGCTGAGCAAGAACTGAAGTTTCATCAACGGCCCGCCACCGCGGGCCTTCCTAGAGCGCTATGTATACGTTCCTGATTGTGGTTTACGTGCTGGTTTCCGCGGCGCTGATCGGTCTGGTGCTGATCCAGCACGGCAAGGGCGCAGATGCCGGTGCCGCCTTCGGCAGCGGCGCTTCCGGCACCGTGTTCGGTGCGCGCGGCTCGGCCAACTTTCTCAGCCGCACCACCGCTTGGCTGGCGGCGGTGTTCTTCGCCCTGAGCCTGGTGCTCGCCTATTTCATGCACGGTCGCGCCGCTCCGCGCAGCGTCGTCGATGCTGAGCCGGCCAAGCCGGCGGTGGTGCAGTTGCCGGCGCCGGCTCCGGCCGCGCCGACGCCGAAGACCGAAGCCCCGGCCGCAGCCGCGCAGCCGGCGGCGCCGGTTACCGATGCCAAGCCCGCCGCTGCGGTCGCCGCGCCTGCCCCGGCCGCCAAGAATGCGGCACCGGCCACGCCCAAGGTTCCGCAGTAACAAGGAAAAATCCCGCTGCAACCGCAGACAAGCGGCCACGGCGGGATTAGAATTCACACCCCATTTGCCGACGTGGCGGAATTGGTAGACGCACTACCTTGAGGTGGTAGCGGGGAAACCCGTTCGAGTTCGAGTCTCGACGCCGGCACCAGTGAAATGCAAAACCCCGCCTCCGTGCGGGGTTTTGCATTTCTGGCGGAGCCCGGAAGGCTGCCTGCATTGCCGCGTGAGTCATGCGGTCGGCTGCTTGTTTGTTGAATGTGAGCTGCGTCACATTTGGTCAATGCGGTGACGACAACGGCAACGGTGGAATGCCGGTGTGTTTTTCGGTGCAGCGGCGTGGCCGCAATCGGCAAATCATCGATGGCGGGGCAGGCCAGCCACTTGTTTTTCCGGTCCCCGGCCGACCCGCTTCAAGGGCGCCGTTGCTGATATCTGCAGCGCCTGTTGGGCAAACGCTAAACATCTGATTCCGCGTACGTCTTGAATATCGCGCAGCCGCCTCAAATTAGTGCTCCGATGCGATGATTCATGGTGCAATTTTCCTTGCTTGGGCATTTCCGCTCCATTACAATAGCGGACTCACTGGTGCGGGGTGGAGCAGTCTGGCAGCTCGTCGGGCTCATAACCCGAAGGTCGCAGGTTCGAATCCTGCCCCCGCTACCAATTTCTGGTGATTTGGTGCGTGTTGGTGTGCCAGGCCCCTTGAGGGCCTTTTTCATTTGTGTAGCGTGTTGCTTAATTTGAGCAGTCGGAGCCATGGATGGCTTCGTCTTGGACAGGATGTCATCACTGAACAGGAGGTTATCGGTGCTGCGTGAGCGCTTGACCGCCCTGCTGGAGCCCGTCGTAGCCGATCTCGGCTATGAGCTTGTTTTGCTCGAATTCAGTCCCAATAAAAGCTCCGCGATGCTGCGCCTGTTCATCGACAGCGCCGACGGCATCAACCTCGATGATTGCGCCAGGGTCAGCCGCGAAGTGGCGGCGACGCTCGACGTCGAGGATCCGATCCGGCAGAGCTATCAACTGGAAGTGTCTTCGCCAGGCATGGACCGTCCCCTGGTCAAGCCCGATCACTTCCGCCGTTTCCGCGGCGAGCTGGTGCGCATCGAGACCCTGGCTCCGATCGCGGGCAGCAACCGCCGCCGTTTCCGCGGCACCCTGCTGGAAGCCACCGATCGCGACGTGACCGTGCAGTTGCCGGATGGCCCGGTGACGCTGGCCTACGCCGATATCGAGAAGGCGCGCCTGGTGCCGAATTTCGAACAGAGTTCCGAGAAAGAGTAAAGGGCCGATTGATGAACAAGAATGTATTGCTCATGGTGGACGTCGTCTCCAACGAGAAGGGCGTCGAGCCGGAGATCATCTTCGAAGCGCTGGAAGCGGCCCTGGCCTCGGCCAGCAAGGAACACTACGGCGCCGACTGGGACATCCGTGTTTCCATCGACCGCGAGACCGGCGACTACGAAACCTACCGCCGCTGGACGGTGGTGGACGACGAAGATGAGAACTTCGAGACGCCTGCCCGCCAGACGCTGCTGGCGCGCGCCCTCGAGGCCGATCCCAACGCCAAGGTCGGTGACGTGCGCGAGGAGTCGCTGCCGTCGATCGAGTTCGGCCGCATCGGCGCGCAGAAGGCCAAGCAGGTGATCTTCCAGCGCGTGCGCGACGCCGAGCGTGCCCGCGTGGTCGACGCCTACAAGGACCGCGTCGGCGAGCTGATGACCGGCCTGGTCAAGCGCATCGAGCGTGGCGCGGTGATCGTCGATCTCGGCGGCACCACCGAAGCCATCATCCCGCGCGAGCACGTCATTCCGCGCGAGCCGGTGCGCCCGGGCGACCGCGTCCGCGGCTACCTCTACGAAGTCAGCCCGCAGACCCGCGGTCCGCAGCTGTTCCTGTCGCGTACCAGCCCCAAGTTCCTGATGGAGCTGTTCAAGCTGGAAGTGCCGGAAATCGCCCAGGGCCTGATCGAGATCAAGGGCGGCGCCCGCGATCCGGGCCTGCGCGCCAAGATCGCGGTGCAGGCCAAGGACAAGCGCATCGATCCGGTCGGCGCCTGCGTCGGCATGCGCGGTTCCCGCGTGCAGCGCGTGTCCAACGAGGTGGCCGGCGAGCGCATCTACATCGTGCCCTGGGTCGTCAACATCGCCCAGTTCGTGATCTACGCCATGGCCCCGGCCGAGGTCGAGTCC
>CAYVKA010000152.1:0-6615 GCA_964451925.1 uncultured Nevskia sp.
CTGCGCGAAAAGGCAAGCCGCGGCAGGGCAGGGACTTGTTCAGAGGTTCCCTAGGACCAGACGGGTTCATGAGTGTTCGATCGTTCTTCCGCGAAGAAACCGCTGTGTTGTTATCGGGTGCCACGGGCCTGGCCGCGCGTCCCTGGTCGCGCGAGCGCAGCGGCTGCGGCAGGCACGCGGCTTCCGCACGAATGCAGCGGCCAGCCGGCGCCAGGCGGAATTATGGAGCAAGGCATGCCCGCCGCGGCAGCTTTTTTGCGCTGCGGGATTGACCGCCGCGCACCCGCCGGCCATAGTCGCGCCACTCCGCAGGCGCCCGCCCGGCGTCAGCGCTTACGCAATAACTGCAATCAGATCAAGGGAGTGCATATGCACCACCGTATCCGCCAGCGGCGACTGGGGCTGACGCTGGCTGTCCCGGCACTGCTGCTCGCCGCCTGTGGCGGCAGCCCGGCACCCGCGGTCACCGCGCCGACACCGTCGAAACCCACCGCCACCGATGCCGCGCAGTTTGTCGACAAGGTCAACACGCAGCTGAAAGCGCAGTATGCGGAAACCACCGCCGCCGGCTGGGTGTCCGAAACCTTCATCAACGACGACACGCAGCTGCTCAACGCCAAGGCCGGCGAGCGCGGGCTGGCGCTGCAGAGCGCGCTGATCGAGGAATCGAAGAAGTACAACGGCCTCGACCTGCCGCCGGAGATCGCGCGGCCGATCCTGCTGCTGAAGATTTCCAATGCGGTGCCGGCGCCCAGCGATGCCGCCAAGCGCGGCGAGCTGACCCGCCTCGCCAGCAAGCTCGACGGCGAATACGGCGCCGGCAAGTACTGCCCGCCGGGCAAGAGCGGCGACGACTGCCTCAACCTCGACCAGCTGGAACAGATCATCGACCACTCGCGCGATCCGCAGGCGCTGGCCGAAGCCTGGGCCGGCTGGCACAGCGTGGGCAAGCCGATGAAGCAGGACTATGCCAGGCTGGCGCAGCTGATGGACGAAGGCGCGGTGGAGCTGGGCTACAAGGATGCCGGCGAGCTGTGGCGCGCCGGCTACGACATGACGCCGGAGCAATTCTCCGCCGAGACCGAGCGCCTGTGGACGCAGGTGCAGCCATTGTACGAGCAGCTGCACTGCTTCGTGCGCGACCGGCTGCACCAGAAGTACGGCGCGCTGGTGCCGCAGAACGGCCTGATCCCGGCCGACCTGCTGGGCAACATGTGGGCGCAGGACTGGAGCAATATCTACGACCTGGTCGAGCCGTACAAGGGCGCCGGCAGCCTCGACGTGGACGGCGCGCTGCGGCAGCGCCACGACGCGCTGGAGCAGCAGAAGCGGGACGAGTTCGAGACCAAGTTCGCCAGGGAGCACGCCGGCAGGAAGCCGACGGTGCAGCAGCTCGACAGCGTGGAGCAGCAGGTCGACACCCAGTTCGCCAAGGACACGGCCAAGGTGGCGGAGGATTTCTACACCTCGATCGGCTTCCCCGCCCTGCCCGCTTCGTTCTGGGACAAGTCGATGCTGACCCGCCCGCGCGACCGTGACGTGGTCTGCCACGCCAGCGCCTGGGACATGAACCAGGCCGGCGACGTGCGCGTCAAGATGTGCATCAAGCCGGACGAGGAGAGCCTGGAAACCATCCACCATGAGATGGGCCACATCTACTATTTCCTGCACTACAACCAGCAGCCCGAGCTGTACCAGAGCGGCGCGCACGACGGCTTCCACGAAGCCATCGGCGACACCATCACGCTGTCGATCACGCCGCAGCACCTGCAGAAGATCGGCCTGGTCAAAGACGTGAAGGACGACCAGAAGGCGCTGATCAACGCGCAGATGAAACGCGCGCTGGCCAAGATCGCGTTCCTGCCGTTTGGCAAGCTGATCGACCAGTGGCGCTGGCAGGTGTTCGCCGGCGCCGCCAAGCCCGAAGGCTACAATGCCGCCTGGTGGACGCTGCGCGAGAAGTACCAGGGCATCGCCCCGCCGCTGGCGCGCAGCGAGGAGGACTTCGACCCGGGCGCCAAGTACCACGTGCCCGGCAACACGCCGTACACGCGCTACTTCCTGTCCTTCATCATCCAGTTCCAGTTCCAGAAGGCGCTGTGCGACGCCGCCGGCTTCACCGGCCCGCTGTACCAGTGCGACATCTACAACAGCAAGGAAGCCGGCAAGAAGTTCGCCGACATGCTCAGCCTGGGCGCCTCCAAGCCCTGGCCGGAAGCGATGAAGGCGCTGACCGGGCAGGACAAGATGGACGCCTCCGCCATCACCGAATACTTCGCCCCGCTGATGGGCTACCTGCGGGAGCAGAACCAGGGCAAGTCCTGCGGCTGGCAGCTGCCGGCCGATCCGCTGGCCGGCCCGCAGACCGCGGCCACGCCGGCCGCGGCCGGCAAGACCTGAGCCGCGGCATTCCGGGGGAGCGTCACCGGGGCGCGGCAACGCGCCCCTTATTTTCCGGGCCTGCGGCCGCCGCGCCGGTCATGCCGCGCAGCGCATGCGCCTCCAGCCGCGTGCTTAGCTCAGCCGCCCCACGAATACCCGCGTGTCGTAGTCGAACGCCACCCGCCCGCCGCGCTGGTGCGCATCGAACAGACGGTCCAGCGCCTGCATCATCGGCGTGTGCCCCGGCGTGCCGGCGGCCGGCGCATAGGACGAGGACAGCAGCCGCCCGCGCAGGCCCTGCCGATCGAACTGCTGGGCATACGGAAAGCTCTGCTCGACGAAGCCCGAGGGCTCGAAAAACGGCCGGATCACCGCCGGGTCGGCCTGCGCCGGCACCCCGGAGGAGGCGTATTCCGGCGCGTGCTCGCGCAGCAGCGCCTCGTAGCCGCGCAGGAACGGCGTGTCCTCGCGGCGCACGTTCCAGATCAGCGCGGCATGGCCTCCAGGCGCCAGGATGCGCGCGAACTCGGCGCGCGTCGGCGCCGGTCGGAACCAGTGGAACGCTTGCGCCGCCGTGACCAGCCGCACGCTGCCGTCGGCCAGACCGCTGGCCTCGGCAGTGCCTTCGCGGCTGTCGAAGGCGGCGCCGAACTCGGCCAGGAACTGATCGCCCGCCTGGCGCATCGGCGCGTTGGGTTCTACGCCGTGCACGCGCAGCCCCTGCAACAGCAGTTCACGGGTGAACAGGCCGGTGCCGCAGCCGATGTCGGCCACCGCGTCGCCGGGGCGCAGAGCGCACTGCGCCACCAGCCAGGGGACCAGTTCGGCCGGATAGCCGGGGCGCCAGCGCACATAGTCGTCGACACGGTTGCCGAAGCGTTCGGTGGATTTCATGCGTCGATGCCTTCAGGGAAGATACCTGGCGCCTATTTTGCGCCGACCGACCCGGGGGCGCCTCGGGAAGAGTCCCCAACCGGCGCCCCGCGGGCTGCCAGCGTGAGTCGCTTCTTTTTCGCTTCACGGATTTGGCGCTAAGCTTCGACATGGACTTCCTGCCGATCCTGTCGCAGTGCCGCCTGTTCGCCGGGCTGGCGCCACCGGCGCTTGCCCGCCTGCAAGCCCTGTGCACGATGCAGGAGCTGCGCGGCGGCGAGACGCTGTTCAGCATCGGCAAGCCGGCGCAATACCTGTACATCGTCGCGCTGGGCCGCCTGCGCGCGGTGCTGGCGGACGGCACCATCGCCGGCGACATCACCCGGCTGGAGCCGGTCGGCGAGATCGGCCTGCTCTCCGGCGAACCGCATGGCGCCGACGTCCATGCCCTGCGCGACACGCTGCTGCTGCGCGTCGCCCGCGACGACCTGCTCGATTTCGTCATCACCTATCCGGCGGCGCTGCTGGAAATGACCCGCGTCATCGTGCACCGCATGCGCCGCAACCAGCGCCAGGCGCTGCTCGACACGGCGCGCCACGCGCAGTCCATGGCGATCATGCCGGCGCACCCGGGCATCGACATCGCCGAGGTCACGCGCCGCATGCAGCAGGCGCTAGAGGCCGCCGGCAGTCCGGTGCAATGCCTCGACGTGGAACGGGTGGAGGCGGCCCTGGGGCACGGCGCCGCCCAAAGGCTGCTGGCCGATCCGCACGCCCACCAGCAGCTGATGAACTGGCTGGACGAGCACGAGCGCAGCGACACCAACCTGCTGTACTGCGCCGGCAACGACAATAGCGCCTGGGCCGAATGCTGCCTGCGTCAGTGCGACCGCGTGCTGGTGGTGGCCGACGCCGAGCAGGTTCCGGGCGACTCCGCCATGCTCGACACGCTGCGCCGGCTCGAACTGCGCGTGCCGGTGAATCTGCTGCTGCTGCGGCCGCGGCCCTCGGCCCCGGGCGACGTCACCGGCTGGCGCAAGCGGGTCGGCGCCACCACCCATCACTTCGTGCAGCCGGACGGCGCCGCCGATTACGCCAGCCTGGCACGCCAGCTCACCGGCCGCGGCCTCGGCCTGGTGCTGAGCGGCGGCGGCTCGCGCGGCTTCGCCCATATCGGACTGGTGCGGGCGCTGGAGGAGCTGAACATCCCGGTCGACCTGGCCGGCGGCACCAGCATGGGCGCGTTCTTCTCGGCGCTGCTCGCCTGCGGCTACAACAGCCGCGAGATGACCGAGATCGCGCGCGCCACCTTCGTCACCCACAACCACCTCAACGACTACGTGCTGCCGCGCGTGTCGCTGATCCGCGGGCGCAAGTTCCTCAAGCGCCTCGGCGAGATCTTCGGCGAGCGCCGCGTCGAAGACCTGCGCACGCCCTATTTCTGCGTCAGCACCAACCTGACCCAGGCCTGCACCATGGTCCACGACAACGGCCTGCTCGCCACCTGGGTCGGCACCAGCATGGCCATTCCGGGCGTGGCGCCGCCGGTGGTGTACAACGGCGATCTGCTGGTGGACGGCGCCGTCACCAACAGCCTGCCCACCGACATCATGCAGGCGCTGGGCCGCGGCCCGATCATCGCCTCCGACGTCAGCACCGAGGGCGGCCTCAAGGCGCCCGGCATCGAAGGCCCCGATCCCGAGGCGCTATTGCGCCGCGAGGGCAACCGCGCCCAGGTGTCGCTGATCGACATCCTGTTCGGCGGCATGGCGCTGACCAGCGAGAGCGGCGTCAAGCTGCGCGCCAGCCGGGCCGATCTGTACCTGCGCATGCCGGTGGCCGGCGTGGCGCTGTTCGCCTGGAAGCGGCTCGACGAGATCGCCGAGCGGGGCTATGAGCATGCGATGCAGAAGCTGCAGGATTTCAAGAAGGACCATCTCTAGCCGCCGGGCTTGCGCCCGCCGCAGATTCCCGCGCTCAGGTGTCATGGGGGCCATCATTTGCGCTGGCACCCATGACCGCTCCCCACCATGTGGGGAGCGGAAACAAGCAAGGACTCAGCGCAGTTCGCGCCGCAGGATCTTCCCAACCGGCGATTTCGGCAGGCTGTCGCGAAACTCGATCAGCTTCGGCACCTTGTACCCGGTGAGATTCTCCTTGCAATGCTCGCGCAAGGCCTCGACCGTCAGCGCGGCGTCCTTCTTCACCACGAACACCTTCACCGCCTCACCCGACTTGTCGTCCGGCACGCCGATGCACGCCACCTCCAGCACGCCCGGGTGCATGGCCACCACGTTCTCGATCTCGTTCGGGTAGACGTTGAAGCCGGACACCAGGATCATGTCCTTCTTGCGGTCGACGATCTTGAAATAGCCGCGCTCGTCCATCACCGCGACGTCGCCGGTGCGCAGGTAGCCATCCGGGGTGAAGCACTTGGCGTTCTCCTCCGGCTTGTTCCAGTAGCCGCGCATGACCTGCGGCCCCTTGACGCACAGCTCGCCGGGCTTGCCGATCTCGGCCACCTTGCCGTCGTCGTCGCGCAGAGACACCCAGGTCGAAGGCAGCGGAATGCCAATGCTGCCGTTCCAGCGCGGCTTGTCCAGCGGCGAGAAGCTCACGCCGGGCGAGGTCTCGCTCAGGCCGTACCCTTCAGTCAGGCCCACGCCGGTGACGTTCTGCCATTTCTCCGCCACCGCCTGCTGCACGGCGGCGCCACCGCCCACGGTGAACTTGAGCGCCTTGAAGTCCACCTCGGCGAAACCGGGGGTGTTGAGCAGACCGTTGAACAGTGTGTTGACGCCGGTGAAGGCGGTGAGCCTGGATGCCGCCAGCTCCTTGACGAAGCCCGCCATGTCACGCGGATTGGTGATCAGGATGTTCTTGCCGCCGACGCGCAGGAACAGCAGGCAATTCACCGTCAGCGCGAAGATGTGGTAAAGCGGCAGCGCGGTGACGATGATGTCCTTGCCCTCGGCCAGCAGCGGCCCGATCCAGGCGTGCATCTGCTCCAGGTTGGCCACCATGTTGCCGTGGGTCAGCGTGGCGCCCTTGGACAGGCCGGTGGTGCCGCCGGTGTACTGCAGGAACGCCACGTCCTCGTGCGCCAGCGTGACGCGGTGATAGGGCTGGGCCTTGCCGCGCGCCAGCGCAGTGCGGAACGGCACCGTGCCGGGGATGCTCCAGGCCGGCACCATCTTCTTCACCCGCTTCACCACGAAATTGGTGATCAGGCTCTTGGGCAGGCCGAACAGGTCGCCGACCTGGGTGGTGATGACCGCCTCCAGCGGCACCCGGTCGATCACTTCCTGCAGCGTGGCGCAGACGTTCTCGACGATGACAATGACGCGCGCCCCCGAATCC
>CAYVKA010000153.1:0-6549 GCA_964451925.1 uncultured Nevskia sp.
CAGGTCCTCCGCCTTGCCTGACGCGCCCGCTGTTATAAAAGGCGGGGAGCAGCAAGGCAGCGATCCAATGATTGTCAACAGACCCTAGGCCAGCGCGCAGTCCAGCTGCGTCATGCGCGGATAGTCGGTGTAGCCGCGGGCGCCGCCCCGGAAGTAGGTCTCCGGGTCGGCCTCGCCCAGCCGCGCGCCGGCGCGCAGGCGCTCGACCAGATCGGGGTTGGCGATGAAGGCGCGGCCGAAGGCGATGAAGTCGGCCTGGTTGTAGCGGCGCGCGCGGATCGCCAGGTCGCGGTCATAGCCGTTGTTGGCGATGTACGCGCCCTTGAACAGGCGCCGCAATTCCTGCAGCTCGAACTCGCCCGGCACATGGCGCCGGCCCTGGGTCTGGCCCTCGATCACGTGCAGGTAGGCCAGGTGCAGCGCATCCAGCTGCTCGACCACGTAGCGATAGGTGGCTTCCGCCGTGCTGTCGGCGGCGCAGTCGTTGACCGTGCTCACCGGCGACAGGCGGATGCCGACGCGGTCCGCGCCGCAGGCCCCGGCCACGGCGGCGGTGACTTCCAGCAGCAGGCGCGCGCGGTTCTCGCGCGTGCCGCCGTAAGCGTCGCTGCGGTGGTTGCTGCTGTCGCGCAGGAACTGCTCCAGCAGGTAGCCGTTGGCGGCGTGGATCTCCACGCCGTCGAAGCCTGCGGCGATGGCATTGGCCGCGGCCGCGCGGTACTGCTCGACGATGGCGGGGATCTCCGCGGTCTCCAGCGCGCGCGGCATCGGCAGCGGCTGGTAGCCGTCCTCGGTGTAGGCGAAGCCCTGCGGCTTGATCGCCGAGGGCGCGACCGGCAGCGCGCCGCCGGGCTGCAGCGAGGGATGCGACATGCGGCCGACGTGCCACAGCTGCAGGAAGATGTGGCCGCCTTGCTGGTGCACCGCCGCGGTCACCGGGCGCCAGGACTGCACCTGGCGCTCGTTGTAGATGCCCGGCGTATAGGCGTAGCCGCGCCCCTGCGGCGAGACGTTGGTGGCTTCGGCGATGATCAGGCCGGCGGAGGCGCGCTGCGCGTAGTACTGCGCCATCAGCGGCACCGCCAGGCCGTCGGCGGTGGCGCGGCTGCGCGTCAGCGGCGCCATGACGATGCGGTTGGCGAGATGGCAGGCGCCGAGGCGGGCGGGGACGAACAGGTCGCTGGTCGCCGACTTGGTCATCAGGGATACGGGCATGGCAGGCTCCCGGCAGGGGGGATCGGTGCGGCGGGCGAGTCCGCCGCGGTCGCACCAGCCTAGGCGGCGCGGCCGCCCCGCTCATTGATTCACGTCAATGCCCTGGCGGCGGCGTGCCGCCGGCCTTCCGCCTCCGCGCGCGAAGGGACTTCAGCGCGGCCGCGCGCGGCGCGGCGCCGGGCGCAGCGCTTTCTGCGCCAGCACGCCGTCGCCGTTCAGCGCGGTGCTGAAGCCGGCGCGCTGCAGGCGGGTGGACACCTCGTTGGGCACGTCGCGGCGGCTGGTGAGCTTGTTCGGGGTGCCGGTGTAGTGGAACAGCCGCCCGCCGGGGCGCAGCACCCGCGCCAGCTGGTCGTAGAAGCCCTGCGAGTACAGCTCGCCGGCAATGCCGAAGCGCGGCGGGTCATGCAGCACCGCGTCCACCGAGGCGTCGGCCAGCGTGGTGATGCGCTCGGTGATGTCGCCGTGCGTCAGCGTCAGCGGGCCGGCCGGCTCGGGCGACCAGGGGTTGAGGCTGCGCAGCCAGATCACATCGGCGTTCTTTTCATAGGAGTCGACGCGCAACGCCTGGCCGGCGAGGCAGCAGGCGGCGAAGTAGCCGAGGCCGCCGCAGGTGTCGAGCACGGCCTTGCCGCGCGGCTCGATCAGGCCGACCTTGTGTTGCGCGTCGGCGTAGGGCGAGAGTTGCGCGGTGGGCAGCATCTTGATGCCGTCGATCTCGAACGTCGGCGGTCCCCATTCGGTCGGCACCAGCTTGATCAGCGCGCTGCCGTAGCGCGCCGCCGGCTGGTAGGCGTCCTCATCCCAGTAATAGATCGTGCGCTCCTTGCACGTCTCGGCATAGGGATAGGCGCGGCCGTCGCAGCGCCATTCGCCGGCGGCGGGTTCGACGCGGCTGATGCTGCGTCCCAGGTCGAGCGAGCAATCGAGCGCGGCCAGGCCGGCGTCGCGCGCCGCCAGCAGCGCCTGGTGCAGCGGCAAGGTCAGCAGCGGGTCCTTGGCTTCGCTCACGGTGTCGGAATGGGGTGCGGAGTCAGGCGGCGCTGTGCCGCGCGGTTCAGCGCGGCGGCGGGCGCAGGTCGAGCAGCGGCTGCTCGGCGCGTGGCGCGGGCGGCGCGCAGTTGTTGCAGTCGCTGCAGCCGGCGCCGCAGCCCTGCGCCTGCTCCGGCGGCAGCAGGCGCAGGCCGAGCAGGCGCAGCCGCTGCGGGCGCTGCGCCTTGAGCAGCCACAGCGCCACGCCGCGCTGCGCGCGGCGCTTGGCCTGCGGCGCGAACACGCCGGCGGCATAGACCGCGCTCGGCAGCAGGATCAGCGCGATGACCAGATATTGCAGGGCCAGGCTCATGTACTAACTCAGCGCCCGCGCGATCTGGTAGGTGAACAGCGAGGCCAGGTAGGCCAGCGCGAACAGGTAGCCGGCGGCCAGCGCCATGGTTTTCACCGAGTTGGTCTCGCGGCGGATCACCGCCAGCGTCGACAGGCACTGCGGCGCGAACACGTACCAGGCCAGCAGCGACAGCGCGGTGGCCAGCGGCCACTGCGCGGCGATGATCGGCTGCAGCTGGCTGGCGGCCTGCTCGGTGTTGGCGGACAGGGCATACACCGTGGCCAGCGAGCTGACCGCCACTTCGCGTGCGGCCAGGCCGGGGATCAGCGCGACGCAGATCTGCCAGTTGAAGCCGATCGGCGCGAACACGTACTGCAGGGCGTGGCCGATGCGGCCGGCCAGGCTGTAGTCGATGGCCGGGCCGCTGAAGCCGGGCGGCGGCGCCGGGAAACTGGACAGGAACCACAGCACCACGGTCAGCGACAGGATCACCGTGCCGACGCGGCGCAGGAAGATGCGGCAGCGCTCCCACAGGCCGATGGCGACGTCGAAAGCGTGCGGCACGCGGTACGAGGGCAGCTCCAGCAGCAGCGCGTGCTCCTCCTGCACGTGGCCGCGGCGGTTGCGCCACAGCTTCATGGCGTAGGACACGGTCAGCGCCGAGACGATGCCGGCGGCATACAGGCCGAACAGCACCAGGCCCTGCAGGCTGAGCAGGTTCCACACCGGGCGGTCCGGAATGAAGGCGGCGATCAGCAGTGTGTACACTGGCAGGCGCGCCGAACAGGTCATCAGCGGCGCCACCAGGATGGTGGCGAGGCGGTCGCGCCGGTCCTGGATGGTACGCGTGGCCATAATGCCGGGGATGGCGCAGGCGAAGCTCGACAGCAGCGGGATGAAGGAGCGGCCGGTGAGGCCGGCGCCGACCATCAGGCGGTCGAGCAGGAAGGCGGCGCGCGGCAGGTAACCGCTTTCCTCCAGCACCAGGATGAACAGGAACAGCAGCAGGATCTGCGGCAGGAAGGTGATCACCGTGCCGGCGCCGGCGACGATGCCGTCCTGCACCAGGCTGCGCAGCGGGCCGTCGGGCAGGGCGCCGCCGAGCCAGGCGCCGAGCCACTGCATGGCGTGGTCGATGCCGTCCATGAACGGCCGCGCGCCGGTGAACACCGCCTGGAAAATGACGAACATCAGCAGCGCCAGGATCGCCAGGCCCCACACCGGGTGCAGCACCACGCGGTCCAGCGCGTCATCGATGGCGGCGGTGTGGCGCGGCATGGTCACGCACTCGGCCAGCAGGCGCCGCACCTCGGCATGCAGGTTGCCGTCACGCGGCGCCGGCGGCGGCGCGGGCGGGGCGGCGTCGATGCGCTCGATCAGCTCGCGCACGCCATGGCGCTGCACCGCCACGGTGGAAACGATGGGGATGCCCAGCTCGCGCGACAACCGCGCGCGGTCGATGACGATGCCGCGGCGCGCCGCGGCGTCGCTCATGTTCAGCGCCAGCAGCATCGGCCGGCCGATGCGCATCAGCTCCAGCACGAAGCGCAGGTGCAGGCGCAGGTTGGTGGCGTCGGCCACGCACACCAGCAGGTCCGGCACCGGCTCGGCCGGGTGGCGGCCGAGGCACACGTCACGAGTGATGGCCTCGTCGGCGCTGGTGGCGTTGAGGCTGTAGGCGCCGGGCAGGTCGAGCACGCGCACCGCGCGGCCGCTCGGCGCGACGAAGCGGCCTTCCTTGCGCTCCACCGTGACGCCGGCGTAGTTGGCGACCTTCTGCCGGCTGCCGGTGAGGCGGTTGAACAGGGCCGTCTTGCCGCAGTTGGGGTTGCCGACCAGGGCGATGGACAGCGGCGCGCCGAGCGCGCCGGCCGGCAGCGAGGCGGCCGGGCCGGTCATGCGGCGGCCTGCACCAGCACGCGCGCCGCCTCGGCGCAGCGCAGAGCGAAACGGGTGAAGCCGATCTGCACCAGCAGCGGGTCGCCGCCCACCGGGCCGCGCGCCACCACCCGCACCGGCTCGCCCTGCACGAAGCCGAGCTCCGCCAGGCGCACCGCGATGGCGTCATCGGCGCCGTGCGCCACCACTTCGCCGATGGTGGCGTCGGTGTCTCGCGGCAGGTCGGTCAGCTTGCGCACAGGATTCGCGTTCTCAAGTGAGAATTAATCTCATTATACGCCGATTGCGGCAGAAGTGTGACGGGAAAAAGTTTACCGGGGCCGGGTGCCACCGGCTGTTACAGGCGCTTAACAATGCGCCGCTAGGGTGTGGCCACAGAACGGCACCGCCGGCACAGGGAACCATACGATGAATCGGGTGAAGGGATGGCGGCGCAGCCGCCGCACGGCTTTTTGGGGCGCGGTCTTGTGCGTGGCGGCACCGCAGGCGGCCCTGGCGGCGCCAGTGGTGGACGACGTGTCCGGCACGGCGCTCAACCTGCTGGTGAAGAACGTCGACATGGTGGCCCTGGAAGCGCCGCTGTATCCCGGCTCGGACTATATGACGGCGGCCAGCCAGGTATTCCAGCACGTGCTGCACCCGTACTACGCCGCGCTCAACCAGCGCGGGCGTGACGCGGTGCTGCAGCGTGTGGCCTTCAGCTGCGTCGAGAACGTCGGCGACCCGGCCGGCTCCGGCCACGCGCTGGCCTTCCCGGTGCAGCTGCTGCCGGCACGCAAGGACGCGGCGGTGTGGCACCGCTACAGCTGCCGTTTCAACATCGACTACCAGGACGCGCTGGGCCGGCCGGTGGGCTATGCCAGCCCGGTCTACACCATCAACCAGCTCGACCTGCGCTATGACGCGGTGCGCATGGAGCCGGCGGTGGCGCTGCAGAACTACAACCTGGGCAGCGCGCGGCAGCCGGACTACGCCTGGATGGGCCGCTACGTGCAGCCGCTGGACCGCCTGCTGCGCCAGCGCGACGGCACGGTGCCGGCACAGGCCCTGGCCGGCGTCAACGGCGGCTACGACTACCGCGTCGACGCCTGGGCCAACGGCACGCCGCAGGACAACATCTGCCTGGCGCGCTACGCCTGGCCGCAGGATCTGCAGCGCTTCTACACGCAGCATCCGCCGGCGGCGCAGTGCCCGATGAACGCCGACGGCCTGCCGGCCTGCGCCAGCGGCAGCCAGCTGCCGATCGCCGACGACCTGGGCGATTCGCTGGTCTACCTGGCGCCGGCGCAGCGCGCCAGGTCCTGGCGCGGCACGCCGTTCCAGTCCTACAACTGCGGCAGCCTGGGCGAAGTGGTGCAGCGCGGCGCGCTGCTGCTCTATGCCGACGCCCTGGATGCGCGCCGCACCTCCGCCAGCCGCGACAACGTCGCCGAGCTGGACCTCGACGGCGAGCCGGCGGTGTCGGCCATCGGCGCCGGGCCGCTGCTGCTGCGCGGCGGGCGTTTCGTCTACGACGAAGTGCTGTCCGAAGAGGGCATGCCGCTGGACAACTACGAGGTCGGCGGGCAGACCGGTGTCGGCTACGAGCGCGACGCCGGCGGCGCGCTGGTGGCGCACCTGGTCAACATCGACGGCCAGGACTACAGCGCCGGCATGCACCAGTGGCTGATGGGGCTGTACTTCCTCAGCCCCTATGCGCACGCCGACGGCGCGGTGTCCCTGGGCAACGGCGGCGACGCGACGCTGTGGATCAATCCCGCAGCGCCGGCGGTGCAGGCGGTGCTGCGCGACAGCGGCCACCCCAACCACGCCTACTTCGAGGCGCTGTTCGCGCGCAGCAGCCACCCGGGCATCGTCTCCAACTGCTCCGGCTTCAGCGCCGCACAGGTCTCGTGCAGGGCGCGGCCGGTGCATGACGGCCTGTTTGCGTACACGCGCTAGCTTCCAGTGCTGGCTGCGAGGCGCGTGGCGTGGCAGGGAAGCCGCGTGCCCGCTGGGCGCGGCACTCGCTACGAACGGGCTTCTAATGATTCAGCCGACTTCGGAGACACCACACTAGGGTCTGTTGACAATCATTGGGTCGCTGCGACGGAGGTCATTTTTGCGCA
>CAYVKA010000154.1:0-6463 GCA_964451925.1 uncultured Nevskia sp.
GGATTAAGCAGGGCAATTCGCTTGCACCTATGAATGATGCTCATAAATGCGGTGCCGGAACCCGGAGAGGGCTTTTTCGCACCTCTCGCGAATGAACAGGACGCCGTCCATGGAATGGCCCGACACCGACGGGCGGTGGCAGCGACGCGGGCACCGGCGAGTTGGAAGCGCTGGACGACCGCCGCTCCGATGCCGCGCGTGCCGCCGGTGACCAGCACGCACTTGTTCGTGAACTCGTTTGCAGATGTGGGCTACGGATAGTGCTCGGTCATGCTCAGGCCAGGGTTTTGTTGTGGATGATGATCAACTGGGTAATCCGCTCGTGCCGGAGGCTGAAGTAGAGGCTCAGAATCAGCGGGTCGGGCAGGCCGGTTTTGTCGTAGGTCCCGTCGGTGCGTGCGTGGATGGTGATGTCGCCGTGGCGATCTACGGCCCGCAAGGGCGTGAAGGTGACGCTGTCGCCGAAAATCTCCTTCGCAGCGAAAGCGCGAATCGCCTCGGCTCCAGCGAATTCCCGCTGGACATCATTGACTAAAGCATCCGAGTCGAAAGTCGCCATCCAGGCGTCGATATCGTGGCTGTTGCAGGCATCGAGGTGGCGGGCGATGGCCGGCGGCAGATCGTTGGTTATATCCCGGGGCATGGCTGGCTCCAGCGAATTTGGGGAAAAGGGTTTGGCTCCATGTGCCCTCGGGGCGGAATTCCGACCTGAAGGCTCTCTCCTCGGGACCACACATCAGTGCGGCGATGGTATCAATTCCCGTGAGGGGGTACTAGCCGTTGAGCTCGAATAGCATCGATCCCGGGACGGAATGAATCGGTTGTTTAGTGGGTCGCGAACCAGTCATCAGCGCGCTTGGCGCCCCCGAAGCGGACATCTCCGCTGGATCGGCCGTTACAGCGCCAACTCCCCGACAGCCGGGTTCGCCAGCGGCACGGCGGCAGTGGCCAAATCGGGAATGTTCATGCCCTCGATCCGAACGGTCTGCATGTCGACGATGCCGATGAAACCCAAGATCTGGCGCAGATAAGGCTCGACGAAATCCCACGGGCGCCACGGTCCACTGGTGAATACGCCGCCCGAAGCCAGGATCAGTATGGCCCGCTTGTTCTTCGCCAGGCCCACAACGCCGCCGTCGGTGTACCGAAAGGTTCTGCCTGGCCGCACGACTAGATCGATCCAGGCCTTGAGCGCCGAAGGAATCCCGAAAACCACATCGGCGTTGAGATCACCAGAAGATCGGACTCCACCCAGGCCCTCAAGTCGGAAAACATCGCCAGGCCGCCGTTCTCGAACTCGCCGTAGGCCAGCATGCGACGGATGTAATGCTCACGGGTTGCGTCGAACTGCGGGTCATACATCATCAGGCTGATGATGCGTTCGGTTGGCGCGGAGGTGTAGTACGTCAGTACCATAGACACCGGCGTGAAGTCCGTTGCGTGGAGCGACTGTGCGATTGCCCAGGCCAGCTCCTTGATGCCGCGGCCGGAGCGCATGCCGCGGGCCTCTTCCGGCGTGAATGCGCCGGTGCGATGCCGAGGTGCTGAGGGCGATTTCTAGGCTGTGGAAGAGCTCTACGATGAACAGCGACCTAGTGGCGACGTTGTCGTTGAGAACCGTGGCGTCAGGGCCGATCAGCCGTCAGCGCGTGAGCCAGCGCTATTTCCTTTCCCGAGTGTGCAGCTGCAAGGGCCATGGCGGGCCCTCCTTGGTTATGTCTCCAAAACGAAGTGACACAAAAAAGACCGTGGCAGCTACTCGGGCAGATCGCCGCCAGCGACGAAATCGTCTGGCGCTGTGATCAGTGCGACGAAGGAGGCTTCATCACCCATTGGCGAGGTAGTTTCTGGGACTTAGCAGTGGCGATGCGGCAGAAGCAGCGCTTCATCGTCCTTTGTGGGCAAAATCGGTCATTCATAAGTATCTATATTTACAAATAAAATAGAGACATTGGCAATGTTTGCTAATCGTGTTACGGTATCGCCAAACCCTGAGCAAGCTGCGCCTCCATGCCAACCCGCAATGTGAATCTCACCGACGAGCTCGACCGCTTCGTGTTGTCAAAGGTGGAGAACGGACGCTACGAAAACGCCAGCGAGGTGATCCGCGCAGCCCTCCGCAGCCTGGAACGTGACGAGCGGGAGTTTGAGGAGAAGCTGGCGGCGTTGCGCGTGGCCATTGATGAAGGCGATGCCAGCGGCGGCGCGGACGGTGACGTATTTGACCGGGTCCGAGCGAAACTCCAGCTGCCCGTGCCCCCTCGCTGAGTCGTGGCAGTCGTCCGCTTCTCGCGGCGCGCCGAAGCCGACCTGCTGGTCATCGGCAACTACACTCTGCGCACCTGGGGCCGAGACCAGGCGATCCGTTATCTGGACGAGTTGGAGGCATGCTGCCTGCAACTCGCCGAGCATCCTGGGCTTGGCCGCGTCTGTGATGAAATCCGTCTGGGCCTGCAGCGCTTCGAGCAAGGCCGCCATGTCGTGTTCTACCGGCAGGAGGTCGGCGGCATACTGGTTTCGCGCATCCTGGACCAGCGCATGCTGCCGCGGCGGCACCGGCTTGGCGACGACGATTGAGAATCTGGCGCTGAGCGTCGAGCGTTCGGGCCCCGAGCTGAAATTGGTGTTCCGGCGCGTGACGCCGATGGGAAACTGCCTGTTCTTCCCCAACAGGAGGTCTCTCAATGGGAACCACAACCAGCCAAGAGTCCCGTCGTGTGCCCTGGAACAAGGGCAAACTCGTAGGGCAGAAGGCCCCTTTCAGGCTGCAGCAGATATGGGCGGTCCGCGTCCGCTTGCAGATGGCCGAGCGCCAGCGCGAGCTCGCGCTATTTAACCTGGCCATCGACAGCAAGCCCTGACCTCGAATCCTTCGGATAGGGCCAGCGTACCCTGAAGCTCGACACTTACAATAGGAGCTTCATGAGGATGTCGTACAGCTTCGTTGTAGCAAAAGCCATAGCGGCAAAAGGCATCGGTGGCCGCAGACCAGCAGGGTGCAGTTGCAATCAAGCGCCCGGTGTAAGAGGAGTGATGAACGAACAGCGTGTTGAATGGACCTGGTGTAGCGTGACAACGAGGTCCGGCTAGAACTGATATTTCAGGAAAAACTGTGCAAAGTCGCGGTCCGACTGGGTGTTGTAGGCCCCGCCGCCCCAGTACCACGTGTAACCGACATTGAACGACAGCGACTGCTGATAACGCATTTCGATCAGTGAGTTGATCTGCTTGCGACCCTTGACGAAATTGCCACCCGGGCCGGGCGCCACGCCCAGCACGTCCTGCGCAAAGAGAACGGTGGGCTGCACGGCCACGCTTGGCAGCACGTTTTCGTAGCGGAAGATACCGATCAGACGGTAGCCCATGGAGAAGCTGTCCGGGTAGGCAGATAGGTCTTGCTGGTGCGGGTTGAAGCGCAGGCCGTCGGCGCCGTAGGAGCAGTCGGCGGCGGTGGAGCAGGCTTGACGCGAGCCGTTGGCGCCGGAGCCATCCGCGCCGGCGCTGGCGGCGTAGTTGGTGTTGGGGCCTTCCAGTTGCAGCCGGTCCAGCGCCGGCAGGAAAGGTACATAGGTGCCCCCCCATTCGGTGACGAAGGTGACCTGGTCGGCACCGAAGGGATTGTCGCTGGCGCCCAGCACGCGGGTGGTGCCGAGGTTGAATTGGAACACCTGGAAGCGTTCGTAGCCGCGAATGTAGCTGTTGGCCGGATTCTGGCCAATCACGCCGCCGCGATAGGGGATGACAAAGTTTGGAAAGGACCGTGCCACACCGGGCAGCGCGCCTTCGATTACGTTGATGGTGTCGCTGAACGGCACCTGGCCGGTGGCGTTGACGAAGTCACTGCGGCCGTACAGCGTCAGCGTATTGCTCTGGTTGAAGCCCACGCCGCCCAGCGCGGTGCCGGCGCAGTTGAGGCTGCGGTTGCTGCAGCTGCTCAGGCTCGGGCCCATTGCGGCAAAGAACAGGTCCTGCTGGTCTACCTGCAGTGGTTCGTTGGGTCGATAGGCCACTTCGCCCTGGATCGACCACGAGCCCACGGTGGTGTTGAAGCTGAAGCCCATCAGGTCGATGTCGTCAGGATATTCCAGCAGGAGCTTGACCGAGTCCAGGGCCAGGATGCTGCTGGTGGCCTTTTGCGGATTCCCGAGCTGGTGCAGGATCGGCAAGTCCGGGCAGGCTAGAAGGAAGCTCACCAGGTCGGTGGCGTCGATGTCGGCGCCAGGCACGCCCAGCGCGCTCACGCCGTGCTTGCCGCCCTTTCGGGCGCAGCTGCCGTCGGCAGAATAGAAGCTGGCGTAGGGCAGGCGCGAGTGGTAGTGCATGAAGTACAGCGACAGGTCGGTGCCGTTGTTGAGCGAGTCAGCGTAGTAGTCGAGTTTGACGCCGTACTGTCCCACAGTGCGCGCGCTGCGGTCCGCGAGGCGCTGCGCCGTGGTGGTGGTGTTGGTCAAAAGGGCCAGCGGGTTGTATTGCAACGAGGCCACGTTGTCCGGATCGTTGGCACTCTGACCGAAGCTGGTGTTGAGGGTCTTGCCGGCGTTGTTGGTGCCGAAGTTCACGTCGGAGAAATAGCTGCCGGGCGCGGCGATCTCTACCGGCTTCCATTCGAGCTGGTAAAAGCCCTCCAGCGTGGTGTTGTCCAGCGGCTCTAGGCTCAGGTCGAGCATGTTGATAGGAACGAAATCTTCTTCCACCTGGTTGCCGACACGGTTGAAGTTGTTGGCGTTGACCGGGTTGGCCTGGTTGAGACTGTTGATGACGATGGTGGTGCTTTCGCCCCAGTTCACGGTCTGCCGGCCGAGTTTGAAGCTGAGTTTTTTGTCGCTGTCCCAGGGCAGGGGCAGCTTGCCATAGACGTAGCTGTCCAGCGTCTGCAGGTGCGTGCCCACCTGCTGCAACACGGCGCCGTCAGCGCGCTTGCTGCGCACCAGCTTGCCCGGCCCAAACACCTTGATGCCGGGGTAGGGGAGCAGCAGTGGCGTCGGGGGACTAATGCCAACGTCGGCGTCGTTGCGGTTCTGCGTCGTCACTTCGTTGGGGTGGGTTTCGGTGAAGCTGTTGTTGACGAAGTCGTAGAAGAACAGCGCCCGGCCGAAGAAGCCGAAGTCGTGATAGGTAAGCGTCAGGTCCGAGGTCTGCTTAGCCACGCCCTGGAAGAAGTGGTACTTGCCGTAGTCGAGGTCGCCGGCGTCGGTGTTCATGGTGGAGGCGCCGGGTGCGGCCACCAGGTGTTGGGCGGGAAACACCTGGTCCTTGAACACGCCCTGGCAGGCCTGGTAGGGGACGCCGCAGACGTCGCGGTTGAGGTCGCCCTTGCCGATCAGGTTGGTGCTGGGCGACTGCATGCGGATTCCGCCGCCCGCGGTGAAGGTGTTGTTGAGCACCAGCTTGAGATGTTCCTCGCCGATGCTGAAGGTTTCGGTGATGGCTTGCGCCGCGCCGGCGCAAAGCAGCGCGGCCGCACCTAGCAGGGCACGGGCGGTGTGCCCGGCAGTGCATCGGCCCTGACGGTCACACGGTACCGCATGGTCGCGGCGCGTGTTGGCGAGAGGTTGGGGCGGCGTGTGGCCTGATCTGGTCAGGTTCGTGGAGCGGACGGCAGCCCTGGCCAGCATCCGTTTACTAAGCATTCTGCGAGCGCCTTCAACGTACCAGAAGGAAACACTCGACGCTTCAAAGTTCGCCAGTCAGAGCGGCCAGATAAGCGGTCGAGCAAACTTGGGCGGAACGTGGCAAGCCACGGGGGCTGTATTGCGCCAGGACGGCTCAGCCTAGGCCCCCACTTGAGCGTTTGTAGCCGCTTAACGGCAGTCCAGGTTTAAAGACTTCGCTGTTCAGCCCCAGCGACGACATCAGTAGACGGTCTCGCAAGCCGACGGGCAGCTTCGGCAACAACCTCAACCCCAGACGGGCCTGGCGGCCGACTACATAGCGTGCCGCCGGCTGGGAAGCAGTCAGCGCCTCTGCCATTGCATCGACCACTTCAGAGACTGAGCTCGCCGGTGATGCGGCGAGGCCTTTTGCGGAAGCCGCGATCGCTTTGGCGTAGATCTCCAAGGTCCGGGGGTTGCCGGCATAACCTTGCTCACGTGTGGCTTGCGCCGACTTGCCGAAGAAGTCCGTACGCACCGCGCCCGGCTCGATGTAGCTGACGATCACGCCCTGGTACTTGAGTTCCATGCGCAGGGCGCTGCTTAGGGAATCGAGCGCAGCCTTGGAAGCGGAGAGGGCGCCGTACATTGGTAGAGTCATGCGCCCGGCAGCGCCGCCCACGTTGAGGATACGCCCGCCCGCAGCGCGCAACAGCGGCAGGAAAGCCTGCACTACCGCCACCTGGCCGATTACGTTGACCTCGAACTGCCGGCGCAGGGCGGCGAGCGGAACCATCTCCAGCGGGCCGTCGGCGCTTAGGTGTGAAGGTTCGATAGGTTGTTCATCCGGCTGTATTGGTGGGAATCTGAGG
>CAYVKA010000155.1:0-6434 GCA_964451925.1 uncultured Nevskia sp.
GCAAGGCGCGCGGCGCTGCGCCGGGGCGCCGCGGCGCCTCGCCGTCAGAGCCTCAGGCCGCCGTCCACTTCCAGCACGCGGCCGTTGAAGTACTCGTTCTCGGCGATGAACAGCGCCGCCTGCGCGATCTCCTCGGCTTCGCCCAGCCGCCCCGCCGGCACCGGCGCCACCACCTTCTTCAGCACCTCCGGCTTCATCGTCGCCAGGATGTCGGTGCGCACGAAGCCGGGGGCGATGGCGGCGGCGCGGATGGCGTAGCGCGCCAGCTCGCGCGCCCACACCACCGTCATCGCCGCCACGCCGGCCTTGGCCGCCGAGTAGTTGCTCTGCCCGGCGTTGCCGCTGCGCGAGATGCTGGAGATGTTGATGATGACGCCGCCGTGGCCGAGCCGCGCCATGCGCTCCGCCGCCTCGCGGCCGCACAGGAACACGCCGGTGAGGTTGACGTCGAGCACCGCCTGCCACTGCTGCAGCGACATCTTGGCCACCACCTCGCCGTCCTTCATCTTCAGCAGCAGGGCGTCGCGGGTGATGCCGGCGTTGTTGACCAGCACGTCGAGGCGCCCGGCGTCGCGCAGCACCGCGTCGAGCGCGGCGATGACCTGCTCCTCGCGCGCCACGTTGCACAGGTAGGTGTAGGCGCTGACGCCGTGCGACTCGCACAGCGCCTTGCTGTGGATCAGCTCGGCCTCGTCCAGGTCGAGCAGCGCCACGTCGGCGCCGCGCTGCGCGAAGGCCGCCGCGATGGCGCGGCCGATGCCCTTGCCGCCGCCGGTGATGACCGCCAGCTTGTCTTTCAGATCCACCGTGTCGCCCCGTGATCGCAGAAATGGAAGGGCAACATGTAGCATGAGGCCGCGGCGGCCGCCACAATGCGCGGACCAGGGCCTGCTAACACTGATCGTCCATGAAGAAACGCATCGTGCTGTACAAGGTGGTGCAGCCCGAGGTGCTGGAGTTGCTGCACGAACATTTCGAGGTGGCCGCGTTCAACGGGCTCGAAGCCGCGACCACGCCGGAATTCACCGCTGCGCTGGCGCGGGCGCAGGGACTGATGGGCATGTACGGGCGCATCGACGCCGCCTTCATCGCCCGCGCGCCGCTGCTGCAGGCGGTGTCCACGGTGTCGGTGGGCTACGACGCCATCGACCTTGCGGCGCTGGATGCGCGCGGCATCCTGCTGTGCCATACGCCGGAAGTGCTGACCGAGACCACCGCGGATACCGCCTTCCTGCTGATGCTCGGCGTGGCGCGCCGCGTGGCCGAGCTGGCGGCGTGGCTGAAGGATGGCCACTGGCAGCGCCCGGTGGATGCCGCCCAGTACGGCGTGGACGTGCACGGCAAGACGCTGGGTATCGTCGGCATGGGACGCATCGGCGGCGCGCTGGCGCGGCGCGCGGCGCTGGGCTTCGGCATGCGCGTGCTGTACACGGCGCGCTCGGCCAAGCCCGGGGCGGAGCAGGCCACCGGCGCGCAGCGGCGCGAGCTGCCCGAGCTGCTGCGGCAGTCCGATTTCGTCTGCCTGCTGGCGCCGCTGACGGCGCAGACGCGCCACCTGATCGGTGCCGCCGAGCTGGCGCTGATGAAGCCCGGCGCGTTCCTGGTCAACGCGGCCCGCGGCGCCATCGTCGACGAGGCGGCGCTGATCGCCGCGCTGCGCGACGGCCGCATCGCCGGCGCCGGGCTGGACGTGTTCGAGCAGGAGCCGCTGCCGGCGGACTCGCCGCTGCTGGCCATGCGCAACGTGCTGGCGCTGCCGCATGTCGGCTCGGCCACCTGGGAGACGCGCCGCGCGATGGAGCTGTGCGCGGCGCACAACCTGATCGACGCGCTGGCCGGGCGCCGGCCGCGCTACGCGGTCAACCCGCAGGTGCTTACAGCGTCACCGCGAAGCCCAGGAACTCCATCGCCGCCCTGAAGTTGGACAGCACCCGCGCCTGCTCGGCCTCGGCCAGCGGCGCGCTCGGCGCCAGCGCGTCGCGCTTGACGCGGAAGCCCGGACGGCCGCCGATGGTGCCGGGCACGCCGTGGATCACCAGCGTCAGCGCGCCCTCGGCATAGCGCGCGGTATAGGGGTTGGCCAGGCGCACCTCGTAGCCGGCGCTGCTGCGCGCCGCCTGCGCGTCGAGCCGGGTGAAGGTGCCGGGGCCGGCGGGCGCGGCGGCGGCGTCCTCCGGCGGCTGCTCCTCTTCCTTGCCGGCGGCGGGGTCGAGCGCCTTGTCGAGCACGTCGTCCGGCGGAAAATTCCATTCCTTCAGGTCAACGCCTTCGGAGCGCATCGAATTGCGCAGCCGCGCCAGCGGGATCATGCCGCCGGTGGTGGAGACGATGGTGGTGCCGCGCCGCGTCACCAGCACGTCCAGCCGCTGCAGCAGCATGCCGCGGTCGCGCATGCGGTTGCCGGAAGGCTGGCGCGCGTTGGCCCAGGCCGCGGCCGGCAGCCACACGGCATTGGGCACGGCGACGGCGCCCTCGCCCTCGAAGTGGGCGATGACGAAGTCGCGGAAGCGCTTGGTCTGGGCCCCGCCCTGAGCGGCCTGCAACACGGTCTTGGGAACGAATAGAGCCAATGGGAGCGTGCCGGGAAAGCTTCATCGTGGCGCCTGGCGCGGCGCGCCCGCGGCGGACGCCTCAGCGTCGCACCGAGTATAGGCCGCCGGCGCCGCGCGCGTGCGCGCCACGGCGCGCCGCGCCGTACACCCGCGGATGCGCCGGCAATCAAAAAATTGCAGCAATTCACGGTCATGCTCCGAAGCCAGGAATTCCAACAAAAGCACCGGAACGTGCCATACGCCAAGAAGATCGTGCTGCGCTCGCGTTGGGGCTACCGCCCCGGTCTGGAGGATCTGGTCGCCGACTTCAAGCGGGACGGCGTGCTGTTCGTGGGCGTGGTCGGCAAGGACTGCGACATCATCGAGGACATCATCGACGAGCTGTGCCTGGGCAACGACGACAACGCCGCCGCCTACGCCATGCTCACCGCCAGCCATGTCGACGGCAGCGTCGAGGAGGCGGTGTCGTTCGCGCAATCGCTGGGCGGCAAGTACGTCGGCGCGGTCGAGGTGGTGGAGTTCTAGGCACCGGCCGGCGCCGCGGGCGCGGTAAAATGCCCCGCCGACCGACGCCCCGCCGATGAACATCAACGACTACCTGCTGGAACGCGGCGACAGCGATTGGGCCGCGCTGCTCGCCGACTGGAACTGGATCCTGCCGCCGCGCTTCACGCTGTGGCTGGTCAACCGCTATGGCGATCTGTTCCTGGTGCTGCCGGAGGACGGCAGCGTGTGCATGCTCGACGTCGGCGCCGGCACGCTGCGGCGCATCGCCGGCGACCAGGCGGAGTTCGACTCGCTGCTGCGCCAGGACAACAACGCCAACGAATGGCTGATGATCCCGCTGGTGGACGATTGCGTCGCCGCCGGCCTGGAGCTGCCGCCGGGCCACTGCTACGGCTTCCGCCAGCCACCGGCGCTGGGCGGCGCCTACGAGCTGGCCAACACCGAGGTGGTGGACCTGTATACCCACTACAGCAACCTGGGTCAGCTGCACGCGCAGATCTGGGAAAGCCTGCCGCGCAATCCGCCGCAGGACGCGGCCGCCGGGGAATCCTGAAGCGCCCCGCGCGCCACCCGCGGCCGCCGTTTGTGACCACTACATGACCGGTGATTCAGCTCTCCCTTTGCGCAGCCTGACCGATCAGTGGCATTCTGTGGCCGCCAAACGGTAAGCCGACAGCGTTTACAGCAGGTTCGACGATGCAGCGGTTCGCACCTACACAGATGCAGCAGACAATGCAGGAACTGGAATGCTGCGGCTTTTCGCCGTGCGGCAGGCTCGTGACCCAAGGCTCGGGATCTACCGGCAGGGCGCTATCCGCGGACGGTTCGACATGGGCAGAGGTGGTTGTGCTGCGGTCGGGCCTGCGCGACAGCTTGCGCCAGCTGCTGAAAACAGGGGCGCTGCGCGGTGCAGGGAGCACCGCGCAGTTCACCACCGAACTCAATAACCATCGCTACCTGGTGACCACCACGGCCGACCTGGCCGCGGCGCCGGGCATGCTGCTGGAACAGCTGCCGGCGCACACGCCGCTGGCGGCGCTGGCCCGGCGGCACATGCAGCGCCTCGAAGCCTGCCTGCGCGAGTTGCACCCGCTGAAGCCGCTGATCCAGACCTGCGCCGAGGACATCGAGTCGGCGCAGCAGCGCCGCGGCCATGCCCCGGCGGCGACGCTGGACGTGGACACGCTGCAACAGCTCGGCGTGCCGCCGCGGCTGGCCCGGCTGATCGGCGGCGCCTGCGCCGCGCCGGCCGAGACGCTGCCGCTGTAACAAGCCCGCCGCAGCCGTGGCGGGCCACAGCGGCCGCGCGCCGCTTCAACCGCCCACAGCCGCCCCGTCCGCCGCGCCCGTGCTTGCGGCGGCGCCCGTTCCCATCCCCGTTGTTCCCAGCCCCGTTCCCAGCATGTAGTCCACGGTGAGGTTGGCCAGCGTGCGCACCGCCAGCTTCAGGCCGCTCTCATCGACCCGGAAGCGCGGCGAGTGGTTGGGGGCGTATTCATCCTGCGAGGCGCCGGGCTTGCGCACGCCGATGAACACGTACAGCCCCGGGATCTTCTGCTGGAAGAAGGAGAAGTCCTCCGCCCCCATGATCGGCGGCGACTGCACCAGGCCGTCGCCGCCGACACGCTTGAGCGTGGGCAGCATGCGCGCGGTCAGCTGCGGGTCGTTGTAGGTCACCGGGTAGGCGCTTTCCTGGCCGATGTCGAGATCGACGGTGGCGCCGGAGGCGGCGGCGATGTTGCCGGCGGTGCGCCGCACGTCGTCGTGCAGCTGCTGGCGCATGCCCTCGTCGAGCGCGCGCAGCGTGCCTTTCAGGGTGGCGCTGTCGGGGATGATGTTGTTGCGCACGCCGGCGTCGAACTTGCCCACCGTCACCACCACCGGCGCCTTGGTCAGGTCCATCTGGCGGCTGGTGATGGTCTGCAGGCCGAGCACGATCTGCGAGCCGATGACGATCGGGTCGATGCCGTTCCAGGGCATGGCGCCGTGCGACTGCTTGCCGTGCACCACCAGGGTGAAGTCGTCGGCGCTGGCCATGGCGCCGCCGGCGCGATAGGCCAGCTGGCCGGTCTCGAACAGCGTCAGCACGTGCAGGCCGAAGATCACCTCGGGCCTGGGCTCGCTGCTGAGCACGCCCTCCTGCACCATCAGCTTGGCGCCGCCCTCCTCTCCCTTGGGCGTGCCCTCCTCGGCCGGCTGGAAGATCAGCTTGACCGTGCCCGGCAGCTGCGGCTGCATCTGCCGGAAGATCTGCGCCACGCCGAGCAGCACGCCCATGTGCGCGTCGTGGCCGCAGGCGTGCATCACGCCGACGTCCTTGCCGTCGTAGCTGCTGCGCACGGTGGACTTGAACGGCAGGTCCACCTCCTCGGTCACCGGCAGCGCGTCCATGTCCGAGCGCAGCGCCACCACCGGGCCCGGCCTGCCGCCGCGCAGCACCGCCACCACGCCGGTGTGGGCGACGCCGGACTGCACCTCGTAGCCCAGGGCCTTGAGCTGCTTGACCAGGTACTTCTGCGTCTCGAACTCGCGGTTGGACAGCTCCGGGTGCTGGTGCAGGTAGCGGCGGTGGGCGATCACCTGCGGCTCCACCGCGTCGGCCAGGTGCTCGATCTGCCCGTGCAGCGCGGCGGCATCGGTCTGCGCCTGCGCCGCGGCGGGCGCCAGTACGGCGGCAACAGCGGACAGCAGCAGGAAACTCCAGGGCTTGGCAGGCATGCGCGGCTCGCGGTCGAGGGTGGACGGGACAGCGCGGCGAACGACAGGACGCGATACGCGGGCGGACCCCGGGTCCGCAGGCGCATCCTCCGCTTGCCGCCGCTCCATCCTAGCAGCGCCGCGGCGGCGCCGCCTCAGGCCTCGAGGGTGAAGCCCACCTTCATCGTCACCTGCCAGTGCGCCACCTTGTCGCCCTCGATCTGGCCGCGGATGTCGGTGACCTCGAACCACTTCAGCTCATGCACCGTCTGCGCCGCCCGCGCGATGGCGCGGCTGACGGCATCCTCGACGCTCTTGGGCGAGGAGCCGGTCAGCTCCAGGGACTTGTAGATATGGCCGCTCATCTTGCCTCCTGCGGCGGGCCATGGTCGGTCGTTGTGCGCGGCCCGCAGCCGCATGCTACGCCGGCGGGCGTGCCCGGCGCTTGCGCGGCCGGGCGGCAGGCACGGCGCCCCGCCGGTCCTCGCTGCACGGGGGGCGCGGCGCGGGGCGCGGCGCACCGGGACTCCGGTCGGCGCGGTTTTTTTGCGCCGGCGAGGCGCCTAGGGTCTGTTGACAATCATTGGGTTGCTGCGACGGAGGTTATTTTTGCGCATCGCTACGCCGGACAGGACGCGGCATGGTGATTCCATGCAAGTCCTGGCCGGCGTAGCGATG
>CAYVKA010000156.1:0-6327 GCA_964451925.1 uncultured Nevskia sp.
CCGCCCGCAACCCGGCGCCGGTGCGCAACGCGGTGAGCAGCAGCGATGCGGTGGAGCTGATGCGCCTGCAGGTGCTGGCGGGAATGATGCAGGACCTGGTCGACCGGCCGACGCTGGACGGCATGGAAGTGTCCTGCCTGACGCTGCTGGGCAACCCCAAGCTGGCCAGGAGCGGCCCGGACCTGGTGGGTTTCTGCCGCGCGGCGCTGATCGACATCCTCAACACCAAGATCGGCAAGAACGGCGGCGTTGCCGAGCAGGTCACGCGCCTGCCCGTAGCGTTGCACTGAAAGCGTTGTTTCTGGATGGTTTTCCGCCACGCCGCGGGGCACCGCCGCGGCGCGGCCGGCGGCGTGCCCGCGGCGGCGGCCGGTGTGCATTCACCCGAGTGGACGATGTGAGGGGGTGGGTTTTGGCGGAAGAATGCCGGCATCAATATCGAATATGGCCTCCGGAGGAGACCAGAAATGGCTGGCACCAAGGATTATGGATTGGGTGAATTCACCTATCCGCGCGGCTGGTTCATGGTTGCGGACGCGGCGGAGGTGAAGGACAAGCCGCTGCCGCTGAAGTTTTTCGGCCAGGACTTCGCCCTCTACCGCGGCAAGAGCGGCAAGATCGTGCTGCTCGACGCCTTCTGCCCGCACATGGGCACGCACCTGGCCAGGAACACCACCTCCTACGTCACCCATGACGGCCAGATCGAGGGCGACTCGATCCGCTGCCCGTACCACGGCTGGCGCTTCGGCGCCGACGGCAAGTGCAACGAGATCCCGTTTTCGGCGCTGCCGATCCCCAAGGCCGCCTGCGTGCGCTCCTGGCCGGTGGTGGAGCGCCTCGGCGCGGTGTTCGTCTGGCACGACCCGGAAGGCGGCGAGCCGGAATGGGATGCGCCGGACCTGGAGGAGTGGAATGACGCCGGCTGGGTGCGCCACCAGTGGGATCACCTGGGCCAGCTCAAGTGCCACCAGCAGGAGATCGTCGACAACATTGCCGACTGCACCCACCTGCAGCCGGTGCACGGCTCCATTGTCAATTTCTTCGAGAACGAATTCCGCGGTCACCTCGCCATTCAGCGCCAGGGCGGCCCGCACCGCACCCTGGTGACCTCCGACGGCAAGAGCCCGATCCTGATCACCGACACCGTCTACCACGGCCCCGGCGTGCTGCTGTCGCGCATGACCGGCGTCTACGACGCGGTGATCCTGATCATGCACACCTCGGTGGAGGACGGCACGGTGCAGGTGTGGCACGCGCTGATGGTGAAGTCGCCGAGCGGCGCCAAGCCGGTCACCGTGCAGGACACCGAAGCGGCGCGCATGTACCAGGCTGCCGCGCTGGCCGCGTTCTCGCAGGACTTCGAGGTCTGGTCCAACAAGCGGCCCTGCATCAACGGCATGTTCCTGCCCAGCGACGGCGCCTTCCGCAAGGCGCGGCTGTGGTACAAGCAGTTCTACAACCCGCGCGCCAGGAAGGACGAGTACCTGAAGCAGTCCGAAGGCGTCTACGTACCGGCCGGCATGAAGAGCGCGCCGGAAGCCTCGCGCGGCAGCATGTCGCTGGCCGACGCGGTGGCGGCGGAGATGCAGGCGCAGGCGGCCTGACCGCGCCGGCCTGACCGGGCCGCTGCACCGCAGCCCCTCTTCCGCGTCGCGGGGGAGGGGCTTTGTTGTTGCAGTCGGGTGCCCGCTTGCGTCGCGCCGCCCACGCCCGGCGCGCGGCGGAAGCCGTTGAAAGCACAATGTAAATAAATGTAAACCGCGCGTCATATGCCGTGGTTAGGCTCGCCTGTGAAAACAAGAGCTATACCCAACCACGGAGCACAAAACACATGATGCAGAAGAAATCCGGGCTTGCGCTCGGCCTGGCGTTTTCCACGCTGGCCCTCGGCGCCGTCGCCGGCTGCAGCGACAACAACAATAACAGCGGCAGCAGTGGCACCACCGCCGCCAGCCTGAGCGCCAAGCGCGTGCTGCTGGTCAGCATCGACGGCTTCCACCAGGCCGACCTGAACTACTGGATCGTCGCCAACCCGACGTCGACGCTGGCGCAGCTGGTCGGCACCGGCGTGGTCTACGCCAACGCCCGCACCACCACGCCCTCGGATTCCTTCCCCGGCATGCTGTCGATGGTCACCGGCGGCACGCCCAAGACCACCGGCGTGTACTACGATGACAGCTACGACCGCACGCTCTATGCGCCCGGCAGCAAGTGCGCCGGCACCTCCACCGGCATCGAGGCGGTGTACGACGAGAGCATCGACTTCGACGACAGCAAGCTGTTCAGCGGCACCGGCACCGGCGCCGGCGTGATCAACCCGGCCAACCTGCCGCTGCAGAAGGACTCCGCCGGCAACTGCACGCCGGTTTACCCGCACAGCTTCGTCAAGGTCAACACCCTGTTCGAAGTGGTCAAGGCCGCCGGCGGCCTGACCGCCTGGTCCGACAAGCACCCGGCCTACGACCTGCTCAACGGCCCGTCCGGCAGCGGCATCGCCGACCTTTACACGCCGGAGATCAACTCGCTGATCGCCAACGGCGGCACCGTCAACGGCGTCAACCTGGCGGCCACGAAGGCGCAGTGCGACGGCACCAATTCGCTGCCGGTGAAGAAGGTCAGCGACTACACCACCTGCGTGCCGGCGGTGGAGGCCTATGACGACGTCAAGGTGCAGGCGGTCATCAACCAGATCGACGGCAAGAAGTCCGACGGAACCGGCACGCCCGGCGTGCCGCAGGTGTTCGGCATGAACTTCCAGACCGTCAGCGTGACGCAGAAGCTGCCGGTGGGCGGCTACAGCGACGCCCGCGCCACGCCCAACAGCGTGCTCAGCGGCGCCATCGCCCACACCGACGCCTCGATCGGCAAGATGGTGGCCGAGCTGAAGGCCAAGGGCCTGCTCGACACCACGCTGATCATCGTCAGCGCCAAGCACGGCCAGTCGCCGACGGACCGCAGCACCCTGGCGATGGAAAGCGGCGGCAGCGGCAACGCCACCGTGCAGGACCCCTCCGGCTTCATCGCCGTCGCCGACCCCACGGTGGATTCGCCCTCGAGCTTCACCAACCCCAACAGCGGCAGCGTCTATTCGACCAAGGGCCACTTCCAGACCGACGACACCGGCCTGCTGTGGCTGCAGACGCAGTCGAACGCCGCCAACGTGGTGGCGCAGCTGCAGGGCAACGCGAGCAAGATCTTCGCCGACACGCTGCCCACCGCCACCATCTTCGCCAACAGCATCAACTCCGGCTCGGCGCTGGCGGCGATCTACGGCGATCCCACCTCCAGCGACCCGGTCGCCGCGGCGCGCGCGCCGAACGTGGTGATCCAGCCCAATGCCGGCGTGATCTACTCGGGCAGCTCGAAGAAGATCGCCGAGCATGGCGGCGGCACGGTGGACGACACCAACGTGCTGCTGCTGGTGTCGATGACCGGGCTGAAGAACACCGACATCACCGCTCCGGTCACCACCACGCAGATTGCGCCGACCATCCTCAAGGCCCTGGGCCTGGACCCGACGCAGCTGCAGGCGGTGCAGAAGGAAGGCACCGCGGTGCTGCCCAACCTGTTCTGAGCGTCTGCGTGCACCAGCCCCGCCGGCCGTAAGGCCGGCGGGGCTTTTTCATGCGCGGCCTTACTTGACCAGGCTGATGCCGCTGCAATCCACGTGCTTCACCTCGTCGGGCGTGCTGCAGTACGACAAGGCCGGATTGTCATCCGGGTTCTTGTCCGGGTTGTAGACCTGGCCACTGGGGCAGGCCACCTGCGAGGCGAGGCTCTTCTTGCAGGAATAGTACATGCGGCAGTCCGGGTGCTCGTAAGTGCCGTCGGCCTGCCCGACGCAGAAGTTCCGGTCGCCTTCCAGCGCCTTCGCGTCCGCGAACGAAGGCGTTCCGGCCTGAGTGGAAAAAGACAGGGCCGCCGCCGCGACCGCAATGGAGGATGCCGCCAGATGCCGCCAACCATGCTGCTTCATATCACCGCTCCTCATGACTGATGAACCCCAGGCTCAAGCCGTTGTAGGCACATGCCGGCGCCGCGGCGGCTTGGGCCACGGGCAGCAGGGTCCGCGAGCGGGAAACGCAGCCCGCCATACGAGTCGGCGCGCCGCACGCTGCGCCACGCGATCGCCCGGGCGTGGACGCACGCCCGGACCGCCGGCAGCCCCATCACTCACGGACGCCGGTTGGATGCGCCAACGCGGTGGATTGGTTGCAATGAATGGATGTCATTTACACACGGCTGTGGTTCGACGGCCGGGTAACGGCGTCGGAGGCGTACGCGAGGAAGCGTGGCGCCGGCCGCGGCGGTGGGCGGCGGGATGAAGATCGGTACTGTACGGAACCACTTTAGGGGGGGCAGGATGCCGGCGGCAGCGGCGGCTGGTGGCAAAGCAGCTGCCGGCCATCGCGGCATCGGTCACGGCACGGTCCGTCTCGGTCGACGCGGCGGCACCGCGCCCCCAGGTGAATGACGGGAGCAGTCCGGCCAAGGCCACGGCGTTTTCGTGCAGGGCAACCGCCGGGAACTCTGCGACAGGCGGCCCGCGCTGCCCACCCCGAATAGCGATGCCCGCAAGGTGGCTCCGCCGCCCGCCGATCCGCTCCTGCGGCGGACGGCGGCGGCGCGCTACACTGGGGCGCATGAGCACCCCGGCGCCCCTGCTGATTCCTCCTCCGGTCCTGGCCGGCGCCCAGGTGCTGGAATACGCCGTGATCGACGAGGCGGTGGTGTTCACCGGGCGCCTGCATCTCTATTGCAACCAGGAGCGCATCGGCCGGGTGCCGCGCCTTGCGATCTGCCGCGAATTCGACGACGGCCGTTTCCTGCTGGTGCATTGCAGCGAGGACTGGGACGCCCTGGGCGTGCAGGCCTGGAACGCGCCCGCGGCGGACCCGGCGCGCTCGGTCGACGATGTGAAGCGGCGGGCCGAAACCTTCTACAGCGGAGTGTCATCCCGATGGGTCAAGCTGGACGTGCCGCTGGAGGAGGCGCTGGCGTATCACCAGGCGCAGGAACAGGAGTTCGTCTGTTCCTTTTGCGGCAGGGCGCCGGACCAGCTGCTGAGCCTGTTCCGCGGCGGCAACGCCACCATTTGCGGCGACTGCGTGCGCCAGCTGCACCGCATGCTCGACGAGCCCGGCCATGACCAGCCCCTGCAATAGCCGTCAAGAGGGGGCCGCATGATCGGCTCGACGCCGGAGGTCAAAAGCGGCGCCATCGTCGCGCTGCGCCTGTTCGACATCGCCTACGCCATCGACCTGGCGCTGGCCGAGGCGCTGTGGGCGCAGCGCCAGGGCGGGGGCAGCAGCCGCAGCCAGCTCAGCGCCACGCCGGCCAAGGCGGTGGCCTTCGACGTGCCGCCGGTGCTGCTGCCGCTGGACGCCGTGCCGCTGCACATGGAGGGCATCGGCGTCAGCGCCTCGGCCACGGCGCGGCTGTACGACTTCGGCGTGGTGGCGCTGGCCCTGCGCATCCCGGTGACCGACCACGACTGGGCCTCGTACACGCGCCTGTGCAACGCGGCGGCGCAGTCGATCGACACGGCGGTGTGGGAAGGGTTGCTGCAGCGGGTGCGCCTGCCGCTGGTTTCGGCCTTCGACCGGCCCTATGCCAGCGGGGTGCAGGAGGACTACCTGCTGGCCATTGTGCAGCAGTGGAGCGAGCCGCTGAAGACCGCCGAGCTGGAGCAGCGCCTGGACCTGGTGCCGCTGCTTTCCGGCGAGCGGCGGCCGCTGTCGGAAGGGGCGCGGCGCGAGCTGCTGCGGCAGCGCTTCTCCTACTACGAGGACGACCTGGTGGTGTTGACCTGGGACCGCGCCTTCATCGTCGAGCCGCGCGGCGACTCCGACGTCGCCGACGTGCTGGAAGTGGCCAACGCCCAGCTGCTGGAGCAGCGCTACTACGACGAGATGCTGGACGACGAGCTGCCGCGCATGTACGACCTGGTGGAGCAGGCGCAGCGCGCCCGCAACCGCTACGCGCCGCGCCGCTTCGCCGACCTGGCGCGGCGCTTCTACACCCTGGTGGCGGAAGTGACCGAGCTGACCGAGAAGGCCGACAACGCGCTGCAGGTGACCGAGGACGTGTACCTGGCGCGCATCTACGCCGCGGCGCTGGAGCAGTTCCGCGTGCCCAAGATTGGCGCCGCGGTGGACCGCAAGCTGGCCATCATGCGCGACACCTACACCGCGCTCTACGACGAGGCCGCCGGCCGGCGCGGCGAGATGATGGAGCTGGCGATCATCGTGCTGATCGTGCTGGAGATCGTGGTGGCGATGGTGCAGAAGGTTTAGGGAATCAATTGGATCGGTCGTCATTCCCGCG
>CAYVKA010000157.1:0-6251 GCA_964451925.1 uncultured Nevskia sp.
CCCGGCGCCGGCGCCGCCGGCAGCGGCGCGGCCGGGCCGCCGAGCCCGGCGAGCAGCGGCAGCACCTGCATCAGCTGCTGCAGGCGGCTGCCGCTCTGGGTGACGCGGTCGGTGGCGGCCTGCACCGGTGCCACCAGCTTGCGCGCCTTGGGCGGCAGCTGCCCCACCAGGCCGCCGAGCAGGGCCTGCTCGGTCTGGCTCAGTGTGCCCTTGGTCAGCAGGCCGAGCAGCTGCGGCGCGCTGGCGGCGATGCCCGGAGCGGCCTTGAGCAGATTGCCCACCGCGGTCTGCTGGTCCTGCCGGGCGGCGCTGGCCTCGGCCTGTGCCGCCGGAATCTCCACCTGCTCGACCTGCGCCTGGGCGCTCATCGTGTTCAGCGGCTGCGGCTGCCGGCCGGAGACCAGCTCGGCCATCAGCAAGCCGAACATGACGCGCTCCGAATGCGCCAGCACCAGGGCGTAGGCGGTGCGGTCGATGGCGCCGTTGGCGTAGGCCTCGCAGGCGCGGTACATGCCGTCGCGCAGGATCTGGATGGTGGCGAGGCGGTCGGTGAGCTGCGCCATGCCCTCGGCGTGGCCCTTGGCGAAGCCATAGGCGGCCGAGGCGGAGACGCCGATCGGCAGCGCCGCGCCGATCTGCGCGCTGCTGCTGTTGCTCTGCGACACCAGCCGCGCCATGTCCGGGCTGGGCTCGGCGCAGGTGATGGTGTCGGGTTGCAGCAGGTCGGTGCCGGGATCGCGCTGCGCCGGGATCTTCAGCACCACGCGCTGGTCGGCGGCGGTGATCAGCGAGCGGTCGTTGCTGACCTCGCGCGCATTGTCGTTGACCGGATGCAGGCTGCAGGCGGCCACGGCGGCGCACAGCGATAAAGCCAATAGATGTTTCATGGTCTGACTCCCCCGAGCCGCTGCCTGCTGTGGTTTGTGCCCGCATTAATAGTCAGTTCCGCCGGCGGCGGATGTGAGCCGGTTCTCAGCCGGGCCGCGTTTTGCCGATCCGTTCGCACTTTCCGCGGCCGGATCGGCCTATGGTCGCCGACGGGGACAAAACCATCCGCAGGGGGAGAACATGAGCGGCCAGGGGCAACTCGATCCAACCGCGCCGCAGCCGCGCGACGCGCTGCTCGACCAGACCTATCCGGCGCCGCTGGAGCAGGCCGAGCTGGAGCTGATCAAGCTGCGCCGCGACGCGTCGGTCAATCCGCGCGCGCCGGCCAACCAGGTCGGCCTGGCCCTGTCCGGCGGCGGCATCCGCAGCGCGACTTTCGCCGTGGGCGTGCTGCAGGCCCTGGCGCAGCGCGGCCTGCTGGGCAGCTTCGACTACCTCTCCACGGTCTCCGGCGGCGGCTACGCCGGCTCGTTCCTGACGCGGCTGTTTTCGCGCGAGTACATCGGCCGCGTCGAGCACGTCGCGGCGCGCCTGCGCAGCGACCGCCCGCCGCCGCCGCCGGATGAGCCCGACCCGGTGGAATTCCTGCGCGAGAACAGCCGCTACCTGGCGCCGAAGGCCGGCGGCGACCTGCTGCTCGACGCGGTGGTGGTGCTGCGCAACTGGATGGCGCTGCAAGTGGTGCTGGCCACCTTCTTCCTGATGCTGCTGGTGGGCCTGCAGACCCTGCGCGTGCTGTTCGACCTGCAACTGCCGCTGCTGCAGCAGCACTTCGGCGCGCTGCAGCCGGCTGGCGCGCTGCTGCTGCGGCCGCAGCACTGGCTCGACGGCCTCAGCGGCGACCTGATCCACTGGAGCCCCTGGGTCAACGCGCTGCTGCCCTGGTGGTTCTGCGCGGTGCTGCCGCTGGGCTGGGTCTACTGGCTGATCGGCTACCTCAGCGGGCCGGAGCAGCCGGCGATGCACAAGGACGCCGCCATGAGCCGCATGCGGCGCCTGTCGCAGCGCGTGGACAAGACGCTGCGCTGGACCCTGGACAACCTGTGGCGCGCCGAAATCCATCCGCTGTGGGGCTTCTTCAGCGTCGCCGCGGTGCACCTGACGCTGCTGTGCCTGGGCGTCGGCGACGAGACCGTGCAGTGGCTGGTGCGCGGCTCGCTGCTGGTCTGCGCCATCACCTTCGCGCTTTATCTGGTGTTCCTGGTGCGCTACGCCACCGTCAACGGCAACGGCCGCGGCCTGCGCCACCGCCTGTGGCAGGCCGCTTGCGATTTCGTCACGGCGCTGCTGCCGTTCAACCCGGCGCGCGACAACCTGCGCATCCAGCGCGACGCAAGGGCGCGCAACGCCGCCTCCTCGCTGCTGGCCATGGCGTTCTCGGTGTGGCTGGGCCTGATGCTGCTGAGCCTGGTGGACAGCTTCGGCCAGACGCTCTATGTCATGTGGCGCGAAGGCGCCAGCAGGCCGCTCAACATCGGCGCCCTGTTCGCGGCGCTGCTGGCGCTGGGCACGCGCCTGGGCAGCGTCACCGGCTTCCTGACGCGGGTCACCGCCAGGCTCGGCGCCGGTGCCTCCTTCACCGCGCTGTCCGGACTGGCCGCCTGGCTGCTGATCGTGGTGGTACTCAGCGGCGCCGACGCCATCGCCCAGGGCATCGCCTGGAAATACACCACGCCGGTGGCGATGCAGGCCGCGGCGGAACCGGAGCAGGTGCCGGCTGCCGGCGACACGGCGGCCAAGACATCCGGCAGCGGGCCGGCAGCGGCAACCGCCGGCGCGGCACGCCGGGCGCGCCACTTCCGCCACCAGGAGCAGGGCGACCTCGACTTCTGCCTGCTGACGCTGGGCGGCCTGTTCCTGTTCTCCATCCTGTTCGGCCGCGCCTGGCCGTTCCTCAACCGCTCCTCGCAGCATCCCTTGTATTGCGACCGCCTGACCCGCGCCTACCTCGGCGCTTCCAACCCGGAGCGCGCCAAGCCGGGCAAGTCCTCGATCACCGATCCGATTCCGGGCGACGACGGGCTGTGCTCGGACTGCTGGTCGGACGCGGTGTTGCGCAAGGGCGCGCCGCTGCACCTGCTCAACGTCACCGCCAACGAGACCGCCAGCACCCACGGCAAGACCGTGTTCCGCGACCGCAAGGGCATCGGCATGGCGGCCGGACCCTGCGGTCTCAGCGCCGGGGCGCGTCACCATGCCCTGTTCCGCCGTCCGGCCGGCGACGGGCCCGACGACGGCACCAGCCGGCCGCTGCCGCCGCCGGGCGACGGCTACTGCATGTTCGGCAACAACGCCGACGGGGCGGACAAGAAACCGGAGCGCCTGACGCTGGGCCGCTGGATGGCCATTTCCGGCGCCGCCTTCAGCACCGGCATGGGCTATCACACCACCTTCGCCCTGAGCGTGCTCACCGGCTTCGCCAACCTGCGCCTGGGCTATTGGTGGGAATCCGGCGCCATCCCGCCGTTCCACAACAGCGACCGCACCCTCGGCCGCATGCTCGGCCACCACGTGTTCCATTTCCTGTTCCCGGTGCAGGCCTACCTGATGAACGAGCTGACCGCCTCGTTCCACGGCCCGGACGAACCGCACTGGTACCTGTCGGACGGCGGCTCGTTCGAGAACATGGGCGGCTACGAGCTGATCCGCCGGCGCCTGCCGGTGATGGTGGTCATCGACGGCGAGGAAGACCCCGACTACAGCTACGAGGGCCTGGCCAACCTGGTGCGCAAGGCGCGCATGGACTTCGGCGCCGAGATCCGCTTCCTCGCCGCCGAGCAGATCGCCGAGCTCGGCATGCCGCCGCCGATCGCCGCGTGCTTCGGCCACCCCGAGCAGCTGCGCCCGGATGCACAGGGTTATTCGCAGGCCCACGCCGCGCTGGCCAGCGTGCGCTATGCCGGGGCGCAGAGGCAGTCGCTGCTGATCTACCTCAAGCCGAGCCTGATGCCCGACGTGCCGGCCGACGTGCGCGAATACCAGCTGAAGAACAAGCCCTTCCCGCAGCAGCCCACTGCCAACCAGTTCTTCGACGAGGCGCAGTGGGAGAGCTACCGCCGCCTGGGCGAATATGTCGCCAGCAAGGTGTTCGCCGCCGCCGCGGCCGACGACGGCGGCAATCCCGCCTGGCATCCGGCCCTGCTCGCGCCGCCGCCGGGCGGCTTGTAAAGATTCGTAAAAAATACAGCCTTTACCGGCACTTCCGGCTCGCGGTTCAGCCGGCGTTCATGTCCATGGCAGATGCTGGCAGGCAGTCCATTTCGTGATCGTGCCATGGGCTTGCCAACGCCGCGTTCCCGCCGCATTTCCCGCACCGTTTCCGTTGCCGTCCTGGCCCTGCTGGCCACGCCCCTGCTGGCTTCCGCCGGCCGCGTGGTGGTGGGTGTGGGGGTCGGCTTCGGCGCACCGTACTATTACGGCGCGCCGTATTACTATCCGCGCCCCTACTACTACTCGCCTTACTACTACTACCCGCCGCCGGCCGTGGTCTACGCGCCGCCGGCGGTGACGCTGCAGCAGGCGCCCGGTGCCTACTGGTACTACTGCCCGGACGCCCGCGCCTACTACCCGTATGTGCGTGACTGCCCCTCCGGCTGGCAGGCGGTTCCGGCCGCCCGCGGTGAAGCCAGGGCGGCGGCCCAGGCTCCCTCCGAGGCGCCTGGCCAGGCTGCTGGCCAGGAGCCCGCGCAGGCGCCGGTACAGGCGCCCTCCGGCAAGGTCACCTACAGCCTCGGCGACGTGCTGTTCGCGCCCGGCCAGGCCGACCTGCAGCCGGCCGCCACCAGCATGCTCGACAGCCTGCTCGATTCGATCAACAAGGAGCCCGGGCGCAGCATCGCCATCGAGGGCCACACCGACAACACCGGCAGCGCCGCCGCCAACCGCGCGCTGTCGCAGCGCCGCGCCGACGCGGTGATGCAGTACCTGATCGCCCACGGCGTGGACCCGCAGCGGGTCACCGCCGTGGGCAAGGGCAACGAGCACCCGGTCGACAGCAACGCCACCAGCGCCGGCCGCCAGCGCAACCGCCGCGTCGACATCATTCTCGGTTAGGCAGGCCTCATCGCAAAGGATCTCCGCCACGCATGAAACTCCGCCTCAGCCTCCCCTGCCGCATCGCGCTGGCCCTGGCCGCCGCGGTGCCCGCCGCCGCCCTGGCGCAGCACTACTATGGTCCGCACGGCGGCCGCTTCTACGGCGCGCCGCACTACTACTACGGCGGCCGCTACTGGTACGGCCCGGCGCCGCGCTTCTACGGCCCCGGCTGGGGCGGCGGCCGCTGGTATCACGGCTGGTACGGCGGGCGGCCGGGCTGGTGGTGGATCGTCGGCGGCAACTGGTACCTGTACCCGGCGCCGGTCTATCCCTATCCCGATCCCTATGCGCTGCCGGTCACCGTGCTGCCGGCGCCGCCGGCCGTGACCGGCCCGGCGCCGCAGCAATCCTGGTACTGGTGCGCCAATCCCGCCGGCTATTACCCCACGGTGCCGCAGTGCAGCGTACCGTGGCAGCCGGTGGCCGCCGGCAACTCCGCCGCCGCGCAGGGCCCGCAGCCCGACCCCGGCGCGCAGCCGCCGCAGGCGCCGCCGGCCGATCAGGCGCAGCCCGCGCCGCCGGCCGACCAGCAGCCGGCTTATCCGCAACCGGCCTACCCGCAGCAGAGCTATCCGCAACCGGCCTATCCGCAAGCGCCCGAGCCGCAGGCACCCGCCTATCCGCCGGCGCCGCAGGACCCGGCACAGCCGCCGACCGTGCAGGGCCCACCGCCGGCGCCATGAACCCGTCCGATCACAAGGAACAGGTGCGTATGAACCAGAACCGCCGCACAGGGTTGGGCGCGGGACCGCGCAACCTGATCGTCGCGGCCGGCGGCGCCGTCCTGCTGGCCGCCTGCGCCGAGGTGCCCAGCTCGCCCACGGTGCCGGTGATGCCGTCGCCGTACAAGCCGTTCGAGGTGTTCCAGGCTGACGACCAACTGTGCCGCAACTTCGCTTACCAGCAGGTGGGCGGCAAGACCGCAGGCGGCGCGGTGAACAGCGCCACCGCCACCGGCGTCGTCGCCGGCGCCGCGGTGGGTGCCGCCTCGGGCGCACTGATCGGCGGCAGCGGCACCGCCGCCGGCATCGGCGCCGGTGCCGGCGCGCTGGCCGGCGGTGCCGTCGGCAACAGCTATGGCTACCAGTCGGCCTACGGCCTGCAATACCAGTACAACATCGCCTACGAACAGTGCATGTACGCCAAGGGCAACCAGGTACCCGGCTTCGCACCGCCGGCCAGCGTGCCGCCGCCGAACACGCCGCCGCCGCGCTAGGGTCTGTTGACAATCATTGGATCGCTGCGTTGCAGCTCCCCGCTTTTATAAC
>CAYVKA010000158.1:0-6173 GCA_964451925.1 uncultured Nevskia sp.
GCTGCGCCGCGCTGCTGTCCGGCGCCGGCGGCACCCCGGTGGCGCAGCAGCAGCCTCTGCTGGGCAGCCGCCACTCCGGCCATGTGTGGAACAGCTACTGCGCCAACAACGGCAGTCCGCTGCCGGACAGTGCCGTGCTGCCGGCCGATCCGCGCACGCTGGTGGTCTCCGGCGTCAACCGGAACAAGGCGGTGGTGTTCAACACCTACTGGAAGGGCTGCAACAACCCCACGCCGCAACCCGCCACCTGCGGCCAGTACCGGCAGCAGCTGGCGCAGGGCGCGCTGATCGGCGAGGGCCAGGGCCAGGTCGGCGCCGCCACCATGTTCAGCGGCAGCGCCAGCAGCACGATTTTTTCCATCCCGGCGGCGAACTACAACAATCTGTGGAAGGTATGGGGCCTGCCGGGGCGGCCGGCGCAGTTCGACCAGCTGGTGGCCGAGCGCCACGGATCGGCCATGGCGCCGGGGCGCAATCCCTATCCGCTGCCGGGCGAAGACCCGAACCAGAGCAACGGCGGCTCCGGCCAACTGCCGTTGGTGTATACCCAGCTGCGCAACGCCGACGGCAGCTGGACCGGCAACATCGGCGTGAAGTTCTGCGCCTTCTGCCACAACGGCCAGCTCGGCAGCGCGGCGGACGGGCCGGGCCTGGGGCCGCAGTTCGGCGGCGCCGGCAGCATCGGCGACTTCGAGGTGGCGTTCCGCGACTTCACCGCCGCCGGCGCGCCGGCCTTCGTCGCCACCAGCGGCCTGCTCAACATCGCCAGCAACCGCGGCACCGGCGCCATCGACCAGTTCCAGCTCGGCCTGATCCTGTTCAGCAACGGCAATCCGGGCAACTTCGCCTTCCTGCAGATCATCCACAGCGGCGCCATCGGCACCATCAAGAGCCCGCCCTGGTGGAACCTGGCCAACCGGCCGCAGAAATTCCACGGCGCGATCCTGCCCACTGACGCTTCGCGCATCGACATGGCGGCGTACTACCCGGTCACCGAGAGCCTGCTGGGCGGAAGCGGTGCCAAGGCCGCGGTGGCCTGGGTCGACCGCAGCGATGTGCCGTTCCAGACCTGGGCGCAATCGCTGCCGTCGCCGGCCTGGCCCTATGGTTACTGTTCCAATGCCGACGGCACGCCGGGAGCCAACGACCACCCGGCCTGCATCAACACGCCGCTGGCGCAGCAGGGCGCAGTGCTGTTCCACAGCAAGAACCTGTGGGCGGCCGGTCTCAACAACCCGGTGCCCGCGCCCAGCGGCGGCAACGGCTCCTGCGCCAGCTGCCACGGCGCCTATTCACCGCGCTACGTCAACGACCCGGCCTACCTGGATACGCCGGCGCTGGAAGGCATTGCCGCGCGCACGCTGCCGATGAATGTGATCGGCACCGATCCGGCCTATGCGCAGGCCAACCAGAGCCTGCGCAACGCCGACGGCAGCGCGCCGCAGGGTCCGGTGGCCGACAACGTGTTCCTGTACTGCGGCCTGGGCGACCAGTTCGGCACCGCCGGCAACGCCTCGATCATGCTGGCGCCGCCGCTGTACGGCATCTGGGCGGCGGCGCCGTACCTGCACAACGGCTCAGTGCCCGACATCTGGGGCGTGCTCAAGCCCAGCGAGGACCGCCCGGCGATCTGGAAGCGCCTGTCCACGCCGTTGCCCGCCGGCGTGCCGGCTTCGGTGGTGATGGGTTACGACACCGACCTGCAGCGCGCCTATGACAGCACCCGGCTGGGCTGGAAATACGAGGTGGTGAACTGCGGCGATGCGGGCACCACGCCGGGCGTGGACTGCAGCCTGTCCAGCCCCGACGGACCGGCGCCCGACCAGGGCCTGCTGGGCAATCTGTACAAGAATTTCTGGTTCCTGTGGAACCTGCCGATCCAGACCGCGCCGCCCTTCACCAGCCAGCAGATCGAGAACCGCAAGGTCTACAACACCTTGCTCTACAGCCAGGGCAACCAGGGGCATGCGTTCACCGCGGTGCTGACTGACGAGGAACGCAAGGCGCTGATCGAGTACCTGAAGACGCTGTGAGGCCGGGGGGCGGGAATCGGGAATGGGGAATGGGGAATCGGGAATGGTAGAAGCCTGGCCGGCCTGCATTTCCCGATTCCCGATTCCCGATTCCCGCCTCCCGGCTTTCCGAAATTCACAAGCGGTTGTCCCCCGCACGCATTCTGCTGCGGCGGCGGCCTCATTACGCTGCATAGCAACAAATTCCCATAAAGACCTTTCTAGAGGAGTGGTGGATGGTCCCCAGAACCCTGTTCGGTCCCGAGCACGAGGAATTCCGCAAGAGCCTGCGCCGCTTCTTCGCCGAGGAAGTGATGCCGCACCATGAGAAGTGGGAAGAGCAGCAGCATGTCGACCGCGCCATCTGGAACCGGGCCGGCGAGCTGGGTTTCCTGTGCCTGACCATTCCGGAGGAATATGGCGGCATGGGCGCGGACCGCCTGTACAGCACGGTGCTGATGGAGGAGCAGACCCATGCCGGCGCTTCGGGGGTGGGCTTCTCGGTGCATTCGGACATCATCGCCAACTACCTCTACAACTTCGGCAACGAGGCGCAGAAGAAGCACTGGCTGCCGAAGATGGCCAGCGGCGAGGCCATCGGCGCGGTGGCGATGACCGAGCCGGGCACCGGCTCGGACTTGCAGTCGATCAAGACCCGGGCGGTCAAGGACGGCGACGACTACGTCATCAACGGCTCGAAAATCTTCATCACCAACGGTTATCTCAGCGACATCGTGGTGGTGGTGGCGCGCACCGGCGACAGCGGCGAAGGCTCCAAGGACATCTCGCTGATCCTGGTGGAAGCGGGCACGCCCGGCTTCACCAAGGGCAGGCCGCTGAAAAAGGTGGGCATGAAGGGGCAGGACACCTGCGAGCTGTTCTTCAAGGATGTGCGCGTGCCGCAGTCCAACCTGCTCGGCCCGAAGGAGGGCATGGGCTTCATCATGCTGATGAAGGAGCTGGCCTGGGAGCGGCTGATCATCGCCATCCTGTCCATCGCCGGCGCCCAGGCAGCGCTGGACATGACGCTGGAGTACACCCGCAACCGCAAGGTCTTCGGCAAGCCGGTGGCCTCGTTCCAGAACTCGCGCTTCAAGCTGGCGGAGATGAAGGCGGAGATCGGCATCGGCCAGGTCTTCGTCGACCGCTGCATCGAGCTGCAGCTGAAGAACAAGCTGGCGCCGGACGCCGCCGCGGCGGCCAAGTACTGGGCCTCGGACCTGCTGTGCAAGGTGGTGGACGAGTGCGTGCAGCTGCACGGCGGCTACGGCTACATGCTGGAGTATCCGATCGCGCGGGCCTATATCGACTCGCGCGCCAGCAAGATCTATGGTGGGACCAACGAGATCATGAAAGAGCTGATTGCGCGGACGCTGTGAAGCCGGGAGACGGGAATGGGGAATCGGGAATAGCAGAAGCCTGGCCGGATCAGTTTTACGATTCCCGATTCTCCATCCCCGACTCTCCATTCCTGATTCCCATATCAACACGGAGAACGAAAAAATGAGTGACAAACTCCGCTACAACGGAAAGGTCGTCATCGTCACCGGCGCCGGCAACGGCCTGGGCAAGCAGCATGCGCTGCTGTTCGGCGCGCGCGGCGCCAAGGTGGTGGTGAACGATCTCGGCGGCAGCATCCACGGCGGCGGCAAGTCCTCGGCGGCGGCGGACGCGGTGGTGCAGGAGATCAAGGCGCTCGGCGGCGAAGCGGTGGCCAACTACGACTCGGTCGAGGACGGCGCCAAGATCGTGCAGACGGCGCTGGACGCCTTCGGCACCATCGACATCGTCATCAACAACGCCGGCATCCTGCGCGACAGCAGCTTCCAGAAGATGACGCCGGAGGACTGGGACCTGATCCAGCGCGTGCACCTGAAGGGCTCCTTCGCGGTGAGCCACGCCGCCTGGCCAGTGATGCGCGACAAGGGCTACGGCCGCATCGTCATGACCACCTCGGCGGCGGGCATCTACGGCAATTTCGGCCAGGCCAATTACTCGGCGGCCAAGCTCGGCATCCTCGGCCTGTCCAACACCCTGGCCATCGAGGGCCGCAACAAGAACGTGCATTGCAACACCATCGCGCCGATCGCCGGTTCGCGCCTCACCGAGACGGTGCTGCCGCCGGAGCTGATCGCCGCGCTCAAGCCGGAGTTCGTCTCGCCGCTGGTGGGCTGGCTGTGCCATGAGGAGTGCAAGGAGACCGGCGGCCTGTTCGAGGTCGGCGCCGGCTACATCTCCAAGCTGCGCTGGGAGCGCACGCGCGGCCACAGCTTCAGGATCGGCCGCGCCTTCGGCCCGGACGAGGTGGCGGCGCAGTGGGGCAAGATCACCGATTTCAACAATGCCGAGCATCCGGCCGACATCAACCAGTCGATGGCGCCGGTGCTGGCCAACATGAATTCGAAGAGCCTGGGCGGCAACCAGTACATCGACCTCGACCTGGCTTCCAAGGCCGAGACCACGGTCGAATCCTCGCACAGCGAGCACGACGTGGCGCTGTATGCCCTGGGCGTGGGCGCGGCGGCCGACCCGCTGGACCGGACCGACCTGTCGCTGGTCTACGAGCTGAGCAGCGACGGCTTCCACGTGCTGCCGACCTATGCCGTGATGCCGGCGATGAACGCCATGCTGGCCATGGCCAAGGAAGGCAAGTCGCCGGTGCCGGGCCTCAACTACGGCTTCGACCGTGTGCTGCACGGCGAACAGTACACCGAGGTGAAGTACCCGTTCCCGACCAAGGGCAAACTCAAGCACACCTTCCGCTTCAAGAGTGCCTATGACAAGGCGCCGCACGCGGTGGTGTCGCTGGGTGTGAGCAGCAGCGACGAGTCCGGCGAGGAGGTCGCCTACAACGAGATCACCACCTTCGTGCGCGGCGCCGGCGGCTGGGGCGGCGAGCGCGGCCCCTCCGGCGAGAGCAACGTGCCGCCGGAGCGCGAGCCGGACGCGGTGATCGAGGAGAAGACCGATCTCAACCAGGCCCTGCTGTACCGCCTGTCCGGCGACTGGAACCCGCTGCACGCCGATCCGTCCTTCGCCAAGGCTTTCGGCTTCGAGCGGCCGATCCTGCACGGCCTGTGCACCTACGGCCATGTCGCGCGCCATGTGATCAAGGCTTTCTGCGGCAACGATCCGCGCAAGTTCAAGAGCATCAAGGTGCGTTTCGCCGACAGCGTGTTCCCCGGCGAGACGCTGGTGACGCGGATGTGGAAGGACTCCGACAACCGGATCGTGTTCGAGACCAAGGTCAAGGAACGCGACAAGGTGGTGATCAAGAGCGCCGCGGTGGAACTGTACGAGCAGATTCCGCAGCGCAAGGCCCAGGTCAAGGCCCAGCCTGCCGTGGCGGCAGCCGCTTCCGGTCCGGTGTCGGCCGACGTCTTCGCCGCCATCGGCAAGCACCTGGCCGCGACCAGGGGCCTGGGCGACCAGACCAAGACGGTGTTCCAGTTCGACCTCAAGTCGCCGGACAGTGCCTGGACCCTGGACCTGAAATCCGGCGACGGCGCGGTGAGGCAGGGCGCGGCCGACAAGCCCGATGTGACGCTGGAGCTGAGCGACGAGGATTTCGTCGCCATGTCCACCGGCAAGGCCGATCCGAACAAGCTGTATTTCGGCGGCAAGATGAAGGTCAGCGGCAACGTCATGGCCTCGCAGAAGCTCGGCTTCCTGCAGAAGATGGACCCCGGGCTGCTGGCCGAGGCCAGCGCCGAGCGCGTGGCCCAGGGTGGCAAGGGCGGCGCTGCGGCAGCGGCGGCGGAGGCTGCGTCCTCCGGCCCGAGCGCGGCGGGTATTTTTGCCGCCATCGGCAAGCACCTGGCCGCGACCAAGGGCCTGGGCGACCAGACCAAGACGGTATTCCAGTTCCTGCTGAAGGAACCGGACAGCGCCTGGATTCTCGACATGAAGGCCGGCGACGGCGTGGTGAAGCAAGGCAACGCCGACAAGCCGGATGTGACACTGGAACTGAGCGATGCCGACTTCGTCGCCATGTCCACCGGCAAGGCCGATCCGAACAAGTTGTATTTCGGCGGCAGGATGAAGGTCAGCGGCAACGTCATGGCTTCGCAGAAGCTGGCCTTCCTGCAGAAGATCGATCCCCGGTTGCTGCAGGAGGCGTCCAGCGCGCCCGCCGCGCCGGCCGCGGCGGCGGCGCCCGCC
>CAYVKA010000159.1:0-6122 GCA_964451925.1 uncultured Nevskia sp.
CATGCCACGCCCTGTCCGACTAAGCGCTGCGCAAAAATAGCCGCCGTCGCAGCGACCCAATCCGTGTTAACAGGCCCTAGTCGAGTGATTCCGTTTGCGCGCCCGTGGCTCCGGCCGTTGCGTGTTGCCGCCCGGAGTGCCGGATCGCGCCCGCCGCCGCGGCGGTGTTGCGCGGCGGAACGGCCGCCTGGGGGCGCAAGCGCTCGTATTCGTCGCGCACCGTTTCGTAGCATTCGCACGAGGCCTGCCGCAGGCGGTTGCGGTCGTGCACTTCGATCATGCCGCGTTCGCAGCTGATTACGCCCGCCCTCTTCAGCCGGCCCAGCGCCTGCGTGACGCCTTCGCGCCGTACCCCGAGCATGTTGGCGATGGCCTCGTGCGTGACCTGCAGCCGCATCGAGCGCATGCGATCGATGCTGGACAGCAGCAGGCGGCTGACCTGCTGCTCCACCGGGTGGTGCCGGTTGCACGCCGCGCCCTGGGAAACCTCGTTGAGCAGCGCCCGGATGTAGCTGAGCAGCAGGGAGCGCACCGCGGCGTTGCGATCGAAGATCTGCCGCAGCGCGGGGACGGCGATGCGCAATGCGAATCCGGCCTTGTGCACCTGGCCGCTCTTCATCGCCGTATCGTCGCCCAGCAGCACCGACACGTCGATCAGCCCTTCGTTGCCGATCAGGGCCGCTTCGCAGGATGCGCCGTCGCTCATTTCCAGCAGCGCGGAGACGATGCAGTCGACCGGGAAAAAGGCGTAGCGCAGGCGGTCGCCGCGCTGCCACAGCAACTGCCCCTGCTCCAGGGAGACCAGCTCCAGGTGCCGCAGCAGCTCGCCGTGGTCGCCCGCCGGCAGCGCGGCCAGCAGGCGATTCTGCTGCGCACCGCGCCGTTCCGCGCCGCCACGGCTTGACGGAGCCAGGCCCGCGCGGCGATCGGCAGGGGGCTCGGACCCGCCCTGCTGCACCCGGGCCGCGGCCGCCGCCAGGACGCTTTCGATCGCCCGCCGCTCGGCGGACGCCGCGGGCGGATTGCTGAAGGGAGACAGCGGATTGCGCACCAGGAAGTACTGGCACGCCCCGGAGGCGTGCTCGGCGCGCATGCTGCCGCGATCGACCAGGTGCTGGATCGCCCGGGTCAGGTCCTCGCGGCGCAGACCGGTGGCCTGCCACAGCCGGTACAGGTTGCGCACTTCCAGCGGCCCGCGCCCACGAGGCGCCACCCCGGAAAACAACCGGCTGACAGCCACAGCCGCCACTTCAGCGGAAATCATCACGAAACTGTTCTCCCGGTCCCGGGCCGCACCATGTCTCGACCAAGCATACTGACCCGGGCCCGGCCATCGCGGCGCCGCGCCGCCAACGGTAACTATTTCCCACAGGCCGGCCGCGCCGGCCGCGAGCCGCCGGCAGCGGTTCAGCCGCCGTTCAACCGCGCACGCCTAATCTGGCCCCCGTCGGCACAAACCCATGGCCGGCATTGAAATCGGAGGTACGTGTCATGAAACGCAAGGTGCTGAAATTCGTTGCCGCCGCCGGCCTGCTGGCCCTGATTCCGACCGCGGCAATGGCGCACACCGACGTCTCGATCGGCCTCAACCTGGGCGATGGCGGCTACTACGCGCCCGCCCCGGTCTACGCCGCACCGGCGCCGGTGTATTACGGCCCCGCCCCCTACTACGGCCCGCGGGTGTTCTACGGCTACCACGACGGTGACGGCTGGCGCCGCCACGAGTGGGAAGAGCATCGCTGGCACGAGGAACACGAGTGGCGCGAGCACCGCGGTTACGACCGCTGAGCACCGCCCGATGCAACGGAAGCCCGCCCCACGGCGGGCTTCTTCTTTGGGCCGGCCGCGGCCGGGCTACGCCTTCTTCGGCGGCGGCTGGTTGGAGCGGATCTGGTACACACCGCGGCTCTCCGCCACCACGGTGCCGTCCGCGGTCTTCAGCTGCCCTTCGAGGATAAACTCCGCCTTGCCCTTCTCCGCCGCTTCGGCCGAGAGCGAGGCGATGTGGATATCGTCGAGCGCGAACTCCACCGTGACATCGCCCTTGGCCGGCTTGAGGAAGCGCAGGTCCAGTTCCTTGACGATCGGGTAGAAGCGCGCCGTGTCGAAGCTGGACACGAACAGCGCGCCGCCCGGAATCTCGGCCACGGTGAACAGCGCGCCGGCATACATGGTGCCGATGTGGTTGCCGTTGCCGGCGAACGGCATCAGGCACTTGACGTAGCCGCGGCGCAGCTCGACCACGCGCAGCCCGGTATTGGCGACGAACTTGATGCCGCTTTCCAGCATCTTCCTGGCCAGCTCCAGATCCATTTTTTCTCCTCGCGTGAAAATTGAACGCGTCGTCGTTCCCGCGCGGGGACAACGACTCCCGGGCCATTGCCGGTTCAGGCCGCCAGCGCCGCCTCGGTCGCGCCGGCCCCGAGCGCATCCTCCAGTATCATCGCCGCCCCCTTCTCGCCGATCATGGTGGCGGCGGCGTTGGTGTTGCCACCGATCAGGCTGGGCATGACGGAAGCGTCCACCACGCGCAGTCCCTGCAGGCCGTGCACGCGCAGGCGCGGGTCGACGACCGCCATCTGGTCCACGCCCATCTTGCAGGTGCCGACCGGATGGTAGATCGATTCGGCATGGTGCCGCACCCAGTGGCGCAGTTCGTCGTCGCTCTGCAGCGCGGGCCCCGGCGCCATCTCCACGTCCCGGTGCGGGTCGAAGGCCGGCTGCGCCAGCACCTTGCGCGCCAGACGGATGCCGCGCACCAGGCGCTCGATCTCACGCTCCTCGGCGCCGTAGTTCGGATCGATCAGCGGCGGGGCCAGCGGATCGGCGCTGTGCAGGCCGACATGGCCGCGCGACAGCGGCCGGTTGTCGTTGATGGCGATGGAGTAGCCGTAATGGCGGAACACCGGCCCCAGGCGCAGGCCGTGGTAGGCGTTCACCACCGCGCCGAAATGCCACTGCAGATCGGGAATCGGCTCGTCCGGCTGCGAGCGCACAAAGGCGCCGGCCTCGACCAGGTTGCTGGTCAGGTAGCCGCGCCGGAAGAAGGCGTACTGCAGCAGGCCGAGCAAGGCCCGGGGCCAGGAGGTGGGGTGGAAGGAAAACCCCACACGCGTCTTCGCCCGCGTCACCAGGTACAGGTCCAGGTGATCCTGCAGGTTGCGGCCGACGCCGGGCAGCTCGTGGCGCAACGGGATGCCGTGGCGCGCCAGCTCCTCGCGCGGACCGACGCCGGACAACAGCAACAGCTGCGGCGAGTTGAAGGCGCCGCCGCTGAGGATCACTTCGCGCGCCGCGCGCACCTCGCGGTCACGCCCGCGGCGGCGGTACTGCACGCCCGTCGCGCGCCCGTCCTGCAGCAGGATGCGCGTGGCGTGCGCGCCGGTAATGACGGTGAGATTGGAGCGCCGCTCGGCCGGCCGCAGGTAGGCCGCGGCGTTGCTGCAACGCTCGCCGTTGCGGTGATAGCTGCGCAACACGCCATAGCCTTCCTGCTGCGCGCCGTTGAAGTCGCTGGTGTGCGGCAGTCCGGCCTGCTGCGCGGCGTCGAGGAAGGCGCGGCCGAGCGGGTTGATGTGGCGCCGCTCGGCGATGTTGAGCGGCCCGCCCTTGCCGTGGAAGCGCTGGTCACAGGGCTCGCACGGCGGCTCGTAGTTCTCCGAGCGGCGGAAGTACGGCAGCACTTCCTCGAAGGACCAGCCGCTGCAGCCGTTGCTGGCCCAGCGGTCGAAGTCCGAGGCATGGCCGCGGATGTAGACCTGGGCGTTGATGCTGCTGGAGCCGCCCAGCGTCTTGCCGCGCGGCTGATAGAAGCGCCGCCCGCCCATGTGCCGCTGCGGCTCGCTCCAGTACTTCCAGTTGCACCAGCCGCGCATCAGCGGGATCAGGCCGGCGGGCATGCGGATGAACGGGTTCCAGTCGCGCGGCCCCGCTTCCAGCAGGCACACGGTGTACTGCCCGTCGGCGCTGAGCCGGTTGGCCAGCACGCAGCCGGCGGAGCCGCCGCCGACGATGACGTAGTCGAAGCTCGGTACGGTGCTCACGCGCTCAGCGGCTCGATCTGCGCCAGCGGGAAAATCATGCGGAAGTCGGTGACCTTCACCGCCGCCACCACTTCGCCGCGCGCCAGGTCGGGGAAATAGCGCGCGTCGAAACGCCAGCTGCGCACCTTGGCGAAGCGGAAATGCCCGCGCGCCTCCGGCGCATACGAGTACACCCGCCCCTCGCGCAGCTGCGACAGCGTGCGCAGGGCGCGCGGCACCCAGTGCCCCGGCGCCGGCAGACGCGGCCCGCGGGCCTGCAATTCCAGCTCGGCGAAAGGCGTGCCGTCGCGGGCGGTGAGCGCCACGCGGTCGATGCCGTCGGCGCCGTATTGCACACTGAAATCGCAGCGGTCCTTGGGAATGCCCCAGTTGATCTCGCCGTTGACCACTGAAGCCCAGGTGGAAACGAAGATGCGCGAGATCGACAGGTTGCGGCGCTGGCCGATGCGCAGCGCGCCCGGGATGTACAGCAGCTCGTGATAAGGCCCGACATTGCCCGCCGAGTAGTCGACAAACATGGCGTAGGCCAGGCGGCCGCGGCCGAGACGCGGGCAGCCTGCGGGCAGGAAGCTGCCCTGGTCCAGCACCTCCTGCGGCAGGCGGATGGCGAACACATAACCCTGTCCCGCCAGGTCCCATGGGGCCGGCGCGAGGGCAACGCTGGAAGGTCTGGATTCGGTCATAACTAATCTCGTTGCAGTGCAGCAGCTTAGTGAAGCGGGCCGCGGGACTGGATGACAGGCCGGGACAATTTATTGATAATTTCGGACAGTCACTGTTCACTATCCTCCCATGCCGGACTGGAGCATCCCTCACGGTATCGCAGGCGCCCGCCATCTGGTCGAGGTGGCGCAGTCGCACGGCGCGACGCTGGCGGCCTGCCTGGAGGGCACCGGCATCAACCCGGCCGACGTCGCCAACAGCGAAGCGGAGATTGCACCCGAGCAGGAGATGCGGGTGATCCGCAACGTGGTCGAAGCGCTGCCGCAGGTACCGGCGCTGGCGCTGGAAGTGGGCCTGCGCTACCACCTCACCGATTTCGGCATCTGGGGCTATGCCCTGTTCAGCAGCCGCAGCCTGCGCGAAGCCCTGCTGCTGGGACTGCGCTACCTCGACCTCAGCGCCATCTTCGGCGAGCTGAAATTCGAGGAGCGGGGCGACGAGTCCTACCTGCACCTGGACTACAGCATGGTGCCGGCCGAAGTGCGCCAGTTCCTGATCGAGCGCGACAGCGCCGCGATCCTGCGTGTGCAGCGCCTGATCGATCCCCGGCCGGCGCCGCCGCTGCGCATGTATTTCGAGTTTCCCCGGCCCGCCTACGCCGCGCGCTTCCAGGAACTGTTCGGCAGGATGCCCGAGTTCGGCGCCCAGGAAACCCTGTTCGTGCTCGACCGCAAGGTCTCGGTGCAGCCGCTGCCGCAGGCCAACGAAGCCACCGCGCGCATGTGCGAGATCGAATGCCAGAAACTGCTGGCGCGCCGCCGCGCCCGCTCCGGCATCTCAGCCAAGGTGCGCGACATCATCCTGCGCCGGCCGGCCCAGGCCGCCGACATGGAAGTGGTCGCCGAGGAGTTGTGCATGACCTCGCGCACCCTGCGCCGGCACCTGGCGGACCAGGGCACCAGCTTCCGCGCGCTGCGCGACGAGGTGCTGATGACCCTGGCCGAGGAACTGATCGGCACCGCCCGCATGAAGCTGGCGGAAGTGGCGGAGCGCCTGGGCTATTCGGATGCAGCGGCGTTCAGCCATGCGTTCAAGCGGTGGAAGGGTGTGACGCCGGGGGCCGCGCGGAGCGGCTAGGGTTTGTCGCTTCTCTCCCTGCGATGTGGGGGCGCTTTTCGTATCGATCCGCACCAAGGGCCATGCACCCCGCATGCGCCCCGTTTGGCACGCCGCGCGTGAGCGCGGATCAGCCGAGCAGCCGTGGAAAACGCGGTTCCGCCTAAGGGCGGGTTACTTTCTTGTCAACAGCGACAAGAAAGTAACCAAAGAAGCGCCGGAGTCTGCGCCCACCAATCGCTGCGCGATTGGTGGGTACCCTGCGCTTCTCGGACGAGGTGGGCTTCATCGTCAGGCCAT
>CAYVKA010000160.1:0-6014 GCA_964451925.1 uncultured Nevskia sp.
AAGGCGCGCGCGGCGAGGGCGGCTACCTCACCAACTCCAAGGGTGAGCGCTACATGGAGCGCTACGCGCCCAACGCCAAGGACCTGGCCTCGCGCGACGTGGTCAGCCGCGCCAGCACCATCGAGATCCGCGAAGGCCGCGGTGTAGGCCCGAATGCCGATCACGTGCACCTGCATCTGGAGCACCTTGGCCCGGAAGTGCTGCACAAGCGCCTGCCCGGCATCTCCGAGACGGCCAAGATCTTTGCCGGCGTCGACGTCACCAAGGAGCCGATTCCGGTGCTGCCGACGGTGCACTACAACATGGGCGGCATTCCCTGCAATTTCCACGGCGAAGTCGTCACCTGCACCGACGGCAAGACCGACACGCAGATCCCCGGCCTGATGGCGGTGGGCGAAGCGGCCTGCGTTTCGGTGCACGGCGCCAACCGCCTCGGCTCCAACTCGCTGCTCGACCTGGTGGTGTTCGGCCGCGCCGCGGCGCACCGCTGCGCCGAGGTGCTCAAGCCGGGCGGCCGTCACAAGGTCATTTCCGCGGAGTCCGAGGAAAAGGCGCTGGACCGCTTCGACAAGCTGCGCCACGCCAAGGGCGGCAGCCTGACCACCGCCAAGGTGCGCCTGGACATGCAGAAGACCATGCAGAACCATGCCGCCGTGTTCCGCACCAGCAAGTCGCTGGACGAGGGCGTGGTCAAGCTGAAGAAGGATGTCGAGTCGTTCCGTGAGATCAAGGTCAGCGACTCCTCCCTGGTGTGGAACTCCGACCTGATGGAGACGCTGGAACTGGACAACCTGCTGGGCCAGGCGCTGATCACCATGTCCTCGGCGCAGAACCGCAAGGAATCGCGCGGTGCCCATGCGCACGAGGATTTCCCGGACCGCCACGACGACGAATGGATGAAGCACACCATCGCCTGGCGCACCGGCGAGACGGACGTGAAGATCGGCTATCGCCCGGTCCATACCTGGACGCTGGACGATGAAATGAAATACGTCGAGCCGAAGAAGAGAACGTACTGAAGCGAGAATCGGGAATAGGGAATCGAGAATCGTAGAAGCCATGCGCCCGATCTCCCGATAAACGATTCCCGACCATTCCCGATTCCCTATTCCTGATTCCCGGAGTAAGAGACATGGCCCAGCTCACCCTGCCCAAGAATTCCAAGATCGGCAAATCCGCCGGCAACACCTTCAAGGCGCCGGCCGGCGCAAAGAACGTGCGCGCGTTCAAGATCGACCGCTACGATCCGGATACCCAGGCCAATCCGCGCGTCGACACCTATGAAGTCGACATGGACGCCTGCGGGCCGATGGTTCTGGACGCGCTGATCAAGATCAAGAACGAGATCGACAGCACGCTGACCTTCCGTCGCTCCTGCCGCGAGGGCATCTGCGGCTCCTGCGCCATGAACATCGACGGCACCAACACGCTGGCCTGCCTGCACGCCTGCGACGACGTCAAGGGCGACGTCAAGATCTACCCGCTGCCGCACATGCCGGTGGTCAAGGACCTGGTGCCGGACCTGACGCATTTCTACGCGCAGTACGCTTCGATCGAGCCCTGGCTGAAGACCGACACCCCGCCGCCGACGCGCGAGCGCCTGCAGTCGGAAGAGGACCGCGCCAAACTCGACGGCCTGTACGAGTGCATCCTTTGCGCCTGCTGCTCGACCAGCTGCCCGAGCTACTGGTGGAACGGCGACCGCTATCTGGGCCCGGCGATCCTGATGGCCGCCTACCGCTGGCTGGTCGATTCGCGCGACGAGGCCACCGGCGAGCGCCTGGACCAGCTGGAAGATCCGTTCAAGCTGTACCGCTGCCACACCATCCTCAACTGCTCGCGCACCTGCCCGAAGGGCCTGAACCCGGCCAAGGCGATTGCCGAGACCAAGAAGATGCTGGTCGAGCGCCGCGGCTGAGAGCCCCTGACGCTCGCGGCGGCACCGCTCCGGTGCCGCCGCATCCTCTTCCATGAGCGAACCTTCGTCCACCCCAGCGGCTTTCGACCGCGGCCGCATCCGCTGGCGCTGCCGGCGCGGCATGCGCGAGCTGGACATGCTGCTCGAGGGGTATTTGAACCGCCAGTTCGATCAGGCGCCCGCCGCGCAGCAGGCCGCGTTCCTGCAATTGCTGGAGCAGGAAGACCCGGACATCTGGTCCTGGCTGCTCGGCCATTCGCAGCCGCCCGCCGCTCTCGCCGATGTCGTCCTCCGCCTTCAGCAGCAGCCTTGACCTGAGCCCGCGCCCGTCGGTGCGTGCGGTGGTCTGGCTGTCGTTGCTGCACATGGCGGCCGTCGCGCTGCTGCTGCTGTCCGGTCTGCCGAAGTGGGCCGGCCTGGGCATGGCCGCGCTGTTCATGGTGTCCTGGATCAGCCTGCGCCGCCATCCGGCGTTCGGCTACGGCCCGCGCGCCCTGACCCGCCTGCTGTGGCACGCCGAGGGTGGCTGGACGGTCGAAAGCGGGCGGGGCGGACGCCAGGATGCGGAGCTGCTGCCAGGCAGCGTGGTGCAGTCCTGGGTCATTGTCCTCAACTTCCGTCTCAAGCAGGGTGGGCGGTGCAGCCGCGTGCTGCTCGGCGACGAGCTTGACGCCGACCAGCTGCGGCGCCTGCGGGTGCGTTTGCTCAACACCGTCGCATAGCGGCCTTGCGCGGCGCAGGGGCGGGATATCCGAGCCTGCGCGGAGGCGGGATTTCGCGGCGTCGACATGACTGGGGAAGCCGCGCTTCGCCTTGGCCGGATTCGCCCGGCCCCTGTCCGAAAACGGCGAGACCGGCGCCCGCCGCGGGCATAGACTGCGCCCATGCATCTCGACGCCGACCTGTGCTACCGCAGCCTCAATGCCCGTGATTCACGCTTTGACGGACAGTTCTACGTCGGTGTGACCAGCACCGGCATCTACTGCCGCCCGATCTGCCCGACCCGCGTGCCGCGCCGCGACAACTGCCGCTTTTTCGGCAACGCCGCGAGTGCGGAGCGCGAGGGTTTCCGTCCCTGCCTGCGTTGCCGTCCGGAGCTGGCGCCCGGCAAAGCGCCGATGGATGTGGTCGGACGCGTCGCCGCGGCCGCAGTGGCGCGCATCGAAGCCGGCGCCTTGAATGAAGCCGGCTTCGAGGCACTGGCCGGGGAGATGGGCCTGAGCAGCCGGCAGCTGCGGCGCTCGATCGAACGCGAGTACGGCGTGGCGCCGGTGGAACTGGCGCAAACCCGCCGTCTGCTGCTGGCCAAGCAGCTGCTCACCGAAACGCAGATCAAGATCGCCGATGTCGCATTCGCCAGCGGCTTTTCCAGCCTGCGCCGCTTCAACCACCTGTTCCGCAGCCGTTACCGGCTCAGCCCCAGCGCCTTGCGCCGCAAGCAGCCGGCAACCAGCGGCGCCGACGTGGTGACGCTGCGCCTGGCCTATCGGCCGCCGCTGGACTGGCCGGCGCTGCTCGGCTTCCTGGTCGGCCGCGGCGCCGCCGGCGTGGAGTGCGCCGATGGCGAGCGCTACCTGCGCGCGGTGCGGATCGGCGCCTGCGCCGGCTGGATCGCCGCGGCGCCGCTGCCGGGTGAGGCGGTGCTGCGCGTGGACGTGGCAACGACGCTGCTGCCGGTGCTGACGCCGCTGCTGGCGCGCCTGCGGCGCCTGTTCGACCTGGACGCAAACCCGCAGGCCATCGCCGAGCATCTAAGCAGCGATTCCCGTCTGGGTGCCTTGCTGCGGCGCCGCCCCGGTCTTCGCGTGCCGGGTGCCTTCGACGGCTTCGAGCTGGCGCTGCGCGCGGTGCTGGGTCAGCAGGTCAGTGTCAAGGCGGCAACCACGGTGTTCGGACGTTTCGCGCGCAGCTACGGTGAAGCATTGCAGACGCCGTTCCCCGGTCTGCTGCACACCGGGCCGCGCGCCGCGCTGATCGCAGACGCCACGCTGGAGCAGGTGGCGGCGCTTGGCTTGCCGCGCAGCCGCGCGCTGACCGTGCGCAGTCTGGCGCGCGCGGTCAGCGACGGCACCATCCGGCTGGAACCGGGTGTGGACCCGGTGCAAACCGCGGCGGCGTTGAAGGAGCTGCCCGGGATCGGTGACTGGACCGCGCAATACGTGGCGATGCGCGCGCTGCGCGATCCGGACGCCTTTCCCGCCGCCGACCTGGGAATCTACCGCGCGCTGGGCGTGTCGAAGCCGCGTGACACGCTGGCAGCAGCCGAGGCCTGGCGGCCCTGGCGTGCCTACGCGGTGCTGCATCTGTGGCTGGGGCACGGTGGCGGTTGAGCGGTTTGCATGTGACGTGCCCGCTGCGCCGCGGCGGCATGGAAGGCAATCAGGAGCATGAAGGAACGATGACGGCAACCCGATACTTCAGCACCATCCCCAGTCCGGTCGGTGAATTGCTGCTGCTGTCCGACGGCGACAGTCTGACCGGGCTGTACATGCAGCAGCAGGCGCACTGGGAGGGTATGCAGCCGCATTGGCGCCGCGACGATGCCCGGCTGCGCCGTGCGCGGGCACAGCTGCGCGCTTACTTCGCCGACGAGTTGAAGACTTTCGAGTTGCCGATCCGCCTGCAGGGCACCGAATTCCAGGAACGCGTCTGGAACGAGCTGCTGAACATCCCTTTCGGTGAAACCGTCAGCTACGGCGAGCTGGCGCGCCGTCTCGGGCAGCCGAATGCCTCGCGTGCGGTGGGGCTGGCGAACGGCCGCAACCCGATCTCCATCATCGTGCCCTGCCATCGCGTGGTGGGCAGCAACGGCCAGCTCACCGGCTACGGCGGCGGCCTGCCGCGCAAGCGCTGGCTGCTCGACCACGAGCGCGGCGTGCCGCGCGCCTGGCTGGCGCTGGGCATGGTGGAGGCGCCAGGCGAGGGATATTAGAGAGTCCAGCCAATCCCCGGCTCTGCCACGCTCAGCGTCCGCGGTGCCGCCGTGCTGTGTCCTCAGGGTATGATGGCGCACGGTCGGGGGACTGCGGGTTTGATTCTTGCTACCTCAAATCGTCGAGGCGCCGGAGCACAGGCGTCCAGGGGGTGTCAGGTGCAGGAAACCTTTGAATATGAATCCGAGTTTGTCGGCCGCGCTGTCTGTCGCGGTGCTGATGCTGGCCTTGAGCGGGTGCGGTAGTTCCTCCGATCCTTCGGGCGGCGATCCGGCCGCCAGCGGGGCGCGCAGCTTTTCCGGGACCGCGGCCCCGGTGTTCCTCACACTGCCGAGCGGCTCGAAGGCATTCGTGCGCACCGTCGATCAGCGCTCGGTGCTGTATGTGATCCCCGATCCGGCGCCGACCTCGCCGGTGCCACTGATGATCGTGCTCGACTATCTGGGCGGCAACCCGACCTTCATGGCCAATCTGATCCAGGCCGGGCAGCACGCCAGCCAGGGCGAGGTGCTGGCGTTTCCGGAGCACCAGGGCGTGAGCTGGAAAAACGGCGTGCCGGTGAGCGGGGCCGGCAACCAGCAGACCGATATCGACTTCCTCACCGACGTCATCAACGACGCGGTTGACCACATGCCAATCGACGGCGCCAGGGTTTCGATGACCGGCTATTCCGAGGGCGGTTTCGAGGCCGATCTGTTTGCCTGCACCAAGCCGCAGATGCTGGTGGGATTCGGCATGGTCGCAGCGGCCCAGCTCAGCGTGACCAGCTGCGGCAGCGCGGCGCCGGCAAAGCGCCTGATCTTCGCCGGCACCAATGATTTCGAGGTGCCGTACAACGGCCTGGGCGCGCTGCAACCGGCTGAAACCACCATGAGCCAGTGGGAAGGGCACGAGGGCTGCTCCGGCAGCGAAACCGCCACCACGCTGCCGCAGGTGGTGAACGACGGCACCACGGTGATCCGGCACCAGGTGCCCGGCTGCAGCGCGATCCTGTATGAGATCCAGAACGGCGGCCATACCTGGCCGGGGGCCGAGGTGACGCCCACCACCACGCTCGACGGCACCACCACGCACAACATCGACGCCACGCAGGCGCAGTGGCAATACTTCTCCGAGTAGCCCGGGCTGCGTTTCAGTAGGTCTTGTAGGGCAGGAACTTGCCC
>CAYVKA010000161.1:0-6013 GCA_964451925.1 uncultured Nevskia sp.
CAGCCTTGATGTAGTTGCCCAGCACGCTGACATAGTCCACGTCGCGGATGCCGGCGAGAGAATCGCCGAGTTCTGCTGACTGAGAAGAGGGTGATAGCGGAGTGTCTTGCGCCGATACTGTTGTACTAGCAAGAACTCCAGCCAATATGAACAGCGGAGTAAATTCATAACGTCCCATAAGCCGCCCCTGGAAAATCCCCGGTGATTTTGAATACTAAAAATGCTTTGCATGGCTTCGCTATTGACTTATGTCATGCGCTACCTTTCATCCGAGCGCGGATTGCGTTGTATTTCGATTGCACCGGCCACAGGCCATCTACTGCCGGTCTGGTGTCGAACTGGAGCGTGCTACTTTGCCGGTTTGGGTTGGCAGATCATCCGAACGAAATGCTCTCAGGCCAGCCACTACCGGGCGGAGAGAGGGGGTGGGAGCGATAGCCTTGGGAAGCGAGTTCCCGACACTCTCTGATATGGTGGTACTGTCTGACCGAATACCCACTTTTGAAATCCCCTGAGACTTGGGCTGCAGCAACCCCCTGTTTCAGCCCAACAGCGCTAAATAATTCCCCTCTAGGCACTGCGTACGCAACGCAATAAACGCTTGTTTAATATTGCAAGTTATCTTGTGCGCTGCACAAATAAAAAACTAAACGGTATGGTTTGGCCGACTAGCGGCGTCTTCCTGACGCGGCTGTCATTTCTCGGTGGTCCGTATCAGCGTACAGGCTGATCGAGTATCTGCTCAAAGCCGAGAGCACCGACCGGGCCACCCTCGGTCGCTACCAGATGCATGTGGCGCGCTTTCTCATCCACCGCGACCTGGCTGGTTTCGACTTCGAGCAGTCCAAGGTGGACCGACGCCAGATCATGGCCTTTGCCACGACGGAATTCGCCGAGAAGGCGGAGAACATCGTGCTGAACGGCGGCACCGGGACCGGCAAATGAGCCAATTCGCTTTTTTTCGGGATAAAAGAGGTGCCGGAAGCATCTCCGGCACCAAGCGCACGGCGGGGCAGGCTCAGGGATCGCCCCGCGCGAGGTTCTACAAGATCGGTTATGCCAACTGGCGGAATTTCTCGGGCGATGCAGCCATCCCGACGACGGCCAACACGAACGACCATAGCGATCCCGGCACTTTCCGGGATCCAATCGTGGTGAACAACCCTATAGCGCCACTGATCAGCAAGAGCCATCCGACAAATGCCGAAACAGCCAAGCTGACCACCATTGGCACGACGAACCCCAGTAAGCCGAGCGCGACGAGCACCGCTCCTTCGAGCACAAACAAAATCCAGTGATGGCGCACCGCTTCCGTGATCGGCGCACGGTCAGTCTGTTCACCAAGACTATTTTTCCGATCTTCGTCTCCACGCGGCTAAACTCTGTGCGCCTCGCTTTCGTCCCTTCCGTCCGATTAAAGCCAACCCCATCGCCAGCAGAACGTCGATGCTGGATGCACCGCCCCCCGATGAAGAAGACCCGGTTTCAGCAATACCTCCACCGGAGCTCGAGCTGGACGAGGAATTTCCACTTGATGAAGCCCCCCCGGTGCCGCCCGACGATGAGCCACTACCGGCACCACTGCTAGAACTGCTACTTGATGATGTACTCCCGCCGGAGCTACTTCCGGATGAGGACGAGTTGCCCGAAGCTCCAGAGCTTCCGCTGGAGCTGCTGCTTGAGGACAACGAGCCGCTACTTGAACTGGATCCGCTGCTGCCGGAGGAAGAGGCGCCACCGGAGGACGAACCGCTGGAAGACCCCCCCGTGCCGCCGGACGATGAACCACTCCCGGAACCGCTGCTAGAACTACTTGATGACGTACTCCCGCTGGAGCCACTTCCAGATGAGGAAGAAGAGCTACCGCTTGAGCTGGATCCGCCAGAGGAAGAGGTGCCACTGCCACTGGAGGACGAGCCGTTGCCAGATGATGAACCGCTGCCGGAACTCGAACCTCCGCTTGAGCCGCTATTTGGGGGCCCCAAGCCGATCTCGAAAACGGTCCCTGTGAAACCGGCGTGGTAGTTCGATCCCCCGTAAGCGGTTGTTCCATAGAGATTGCCATCAGAGCCCTCGATCAGACCTGACAACGGCCCGCTCCCGTCCATATCGGAACCGATAAACGAATAAAGGATCGTCTCCAATCCCTCAGGCGTGATCTGGAATACCGTGCCGAGCGCAGTGCCGGTGCTTTGCCGGGTCGTACCGTAGAAATTGCCGTCGCCGCCCTGAATTAGTGCATTGGGGGTGATGCCATCCGGCGATAGGCTGCCGAAGGAATAGAGGATCGATTCCTCGCCCTTCGGCGTGATTTTGAACACCGCGCCACCTCCGCCTTCGCCACCGCTGATGGTCGTACCGTAGAAATTGCCGTCGGCACCCTGGAGTAGCCCTGTTGGCACAGTACCATCGGCGTTGGAGGTTCCGAACGAATACAGCAGAATCTCTCCCATACCCGCTGGCGTGATCTTGAATACCGTGCCTTGGCCGTCAGCGCCACCACTTGTGGTGGTACCGTAGAAATTGCCATCACTGGCCTGTATCAAAGGCGCATTGGGATAGAGCCCATCAGCGGGAAACCCCCCGAAGGAGTACAGAACCGTCTCCACACCCGAGGGGGTAATACTGAACACTGTGCCGGCGCCATTTTCTCCGCCGCTGGTCGTGGTACCGTAGAAATTGCCATCGCTACTTTGCACCAAGGCGGCGCTCGGTTCGCTACCATCGGTGCTGGAGGCACCGAACGAATACAGTGTCGTCTCAACGCCAGACGGCGTGATCCTGAATGCCGCGCCCTTGCTGTTGGCGCCGCCGCTGGTGGTGGTGCCATAAAAATTGCCGTCATTGCCCAGAATGAGCGCCGCGGCTGGCCTCATTCTAATTGCGTCGCTACTGCTGGAAGCGGCGAACGAATACAGCACCGTCTCCGCGCCCGACGGTGTGATCTTGAACACTGTGCCGCCGCCGTTGGCCCCGCCATAGGAGGTGGTTCCGTAGAAACTTCCGTCGCCGCCCTGCACCAGCGCGGAGCTTGGAATGTAGCCATCCGTCGCACTGCGGCCAAATGAATATAGGACGGCCTCCGACCCCGACTCTGCGCCTGCCAATTGCGCAAAGAGCACGGCCACCACAGCCGGCAACAGAAGTCCTAAACGCCTCCACTGCAAAAACATTCCACTTTGCGACATTTCTCTTCCCATTGACCCTGCTGCAAAGGCGTGCAAAACACCAGCAGAAGTTGCTTTGCTGCTGGCCCGATTCGAATGTGCCTCTCAACTCACCAACGGAATCCTGCCAACCGTGCCTTCTGCTGCAGCATTTGCACTTCGTGCGCGTGCTCCGCCATGCTGGGGGTAAGTAGCCTGGAGGAGGCTGAGTTTCTGGCCACCGCTGCGTTACTTGTGGAGCTACCGCTCGACGAAGAAGCCCCTCCAGCGCCGCTACTGGAATTGCTGGACGAAGATACAAACGCGCAGATCTCACTGTTGAGAACATTGGCGGGCACGCTGAATGCCGGCGCGTCAGTGCGCGGCGAATCGCTGAAGTCCAGCGCGTAGGCGATGTTATTGGTCACCGCCGAACGCACGCCCAGCGGCGTCAGGTTCCAGCGCCATTCCATGAATTTGAGGATGGAGTTAGGTTCGAACAAAGTGCTGTCCACATGGCCCTGTTTGGCGCGTGGGCCAATCAGGATGCAAGGCACGCGAATACCCAACTGGCCATCATTGCCAACTACGTTGCGTTCGACACCCGATACCGGCATATACGGCGGCACTACGTGATCGAAAAAACCGCCCCATTCGTCGTAACACACAACCATTAGGGTTTTGCCCCAGGTCGGCGCGCTGCGCAAGGTGTCATAGATTCCGTTTAGGAAGGCTTGGCCGTTACGAACGTCGGCGAAGGGATGGTCGTCATTGCATAGATCGTCGAGGCCCGATTCATAGAAGAAGGGATCGACATAACTGATGCTAGGCAGGTTTCCGGCGGCCGCATCAATAGCGAATTGCGAATACAATTTGGTGATGCCTAGATATTTGGCATCCCAGATCGCGGTATAGGGCAAATTGTTGAAGTAGTAGCCTGCTTTGACGCCGGCTGCGCTGGCCGCATCCCAGATGGTGGGGAGGGTCGAGGTCGCCGGGAGTCCGCTACCTGTGGTGGTTCGGTCGGTCTGGCCGCAGTGGATGTACATGCGGTTCGGCTGGGTCGAGGCCAGGATGCCGCTGTGATAACTATCGCAAATGGTCCATTTCTGGGCGCAGCCAGCGTAGAAAGGCAGGTCATCGGCTGTGTAATAGCCGACGGGGAACGTATCGCCTGTCGATTCGGCATGTAGGAAACCATCCATTTTGCCGCCATTAACATCAATGCGACCGTCATAGTAACCATGCGGCGGGTCTGCCAGACCACAGCCCTGCCAGTCTGGCACAAGGCGATGAGTCTGTTGCGGATTGCCATTGGCGTCGTGAAACGTCTGTCCCGCTTGTCGGCCATTCGCGCCCGGAACCCAGCCCAGAAAGTGGTCGAAAGAGCGGTTTTCCATCATGACCACGACGATGTGGTCGATGCCGCACGAGCTTGGCTCAGGGAGAGCTGGTGGCGCAGCAGCACTCTTCGCAACTGCTTTAGCCAGGGCAGACACCGCGCTGGAATTAGCTTGATTGCTACATCCGCCCATGCCGACTGCCCCGGCAGATGCAGCAAGGCCCGCCAGAACTCTGCGTCGCGTTAGATCAGTCGGCTTACCTGAGTTATGGCCGTCCATTAGTTTCTTGAGCCCATGAGCAAATGCAGTCCTGTATGGTTTGCGCCGTAGCGCACTTGACAAAACACGCCATTAAATCCGTTCGTTTATGGTGGCTAAGTGACTCTGTCGAAGAGACGGCGGGAACAACGCGTGTCATGACAGTCAATCATTTCGGCATTGGCACCAGATCTGTGCCAACGTGTGCGAGCACTGGGTACCCGCTGATCAAGCGAGGGCGGAATGCTGAGTTAATTTCATTACAGATATTTTACGAACGAGTGGTAAATACAACCCTATGGTACTTGTCCGTCATGGTGACGCGAATCTCGATAGCCTCCCTCGAACGACCTACCTGTCGAAGTGATCGATGAATGGTTATCCACAAAAGGAAACGAGAATGAAGCGGCAGCTGATCGAGATCGATAAGCACCAGCGCTCACTTATGAGCTCCGGTTCCATGGGGCGCGCAAGGCCTTCGTGGAGCTGGACGCTGGAGCAGGACGCCCGGCCGCTGGCCCGGGCGCCGCTATCGGTCAACACGCGGGACTAACGATCGATCAGGTTCACCGCGGTCGGACGAGCCGAAGACAATCTCCAACTCCGCGCGCGCCGACCCAGGCTTCGAGTTGCTGGAACGCAGCGGAACCCGAGGAGCGCGGCATCTCCAGAGCATCCGCCCCTCGCGTGAAATTGTTTCACTCCACAACCTTATAAAGATGCGGAACAACCCGATACGGTTCAAGCGTGTCCTCGTCGATTGTTCGTAAATTATGACATGACATGCCAGAGATCGAGGCTTTATGGGGGCAATCGATTCGGATACCGTGACTCCCAGGTGTTGCTCAGTCGGTTTCGAGCAGAAAGAGATTCGTCTGATCACTGGCGTCGAATGTCAAGAACGCTCGCCGCACTCTGACTGAAAATAAAATGCTCGGTACGTTTCGTACGGGATGGTTCGATCGACGCTGGAGATGCAGGCTGTTCTCGAGAAGTTGTAACAACCGTCAAGCATAATTGTCAGCTGCAAATAACGCTGTAGAGTTCTGACGCTCAGGAGCATCACGCCAATACCCAGTCTTTCTGGGTTATCTCGTGCCCGTAGACTTTTGCACTGCAACATAGTTGGACGCTTGGGATGGGTACTCGCCGTGCACCGCAAGGTATTCGTGCTGCTCCAGTCCTGTGGCCTGCATCGGACGGGTTCCTTACGGGATGGCAGCCTGGGCTATCAACTGCTTCATTGAACCGGACGAGGGTGCGTTG
>CAYVKA010000162.1:0-5984 GCA_964451925.1 uncultured Nevskia sp.
GCGCAAAAATGACCTCCGTCGCAGCGACCCAATGATTGTCAACAGACCCTAGTGTTCACGCCGGCGCAAGCGGGCAAGCCGCAGCCCCTTTGAACCCCGCGACGAAGCCGCAACCGCCACCTGCTCCGCGACATGATTTCTTCCGCCGCGCACCGCGCCGCCGGCCCGCACGCCTCACAGCGTCGGCTCGTGCTCCTGGTGCAGCACTTCCTGCCCGTCAATGCCATAGCGCAGCTCTTCGGTCACCGTGCGCTGCAGCAGCCACACGCCGTTCAGCTTGATCCAGGTGTCGGTGGACAGCGCCACCAGGTCCACCGCCTGGCGCAGCCCCAGCGGCGACAGGCGCAGCGTGGTCATGTGATAGCGCTGGCTGACGATGGCCAGGTCGCCCACCTGGCGGATCGACAGCAGCGTGGTCTCGCTGGCGCGGTTCGGGTCCGGCGCGCGCGCGGCGGCGTCGCGCACCATGGCGTCGCCGTCCTGCGTCTTGCCGTTGACCTCCTCGCTGGCGAAATCCGGCGCCAGCAGCGCCGCGATGGCCTTGGCGTCGCGCTCGGTCATCGCCCCGCGCAGCTCGGCGTAACGCTTCTCCAGCACCGGCCGCAGCGGATGATCCGCCACGCCGCCGGCGAACGCCGCCCCCGCCCACAGCAGCAAACCCGCGATCCCGATCCTGCCCGCCAGCCCCGTCAAATGCCCGCCTCCAGCCCTTGCCCGATGCGCCCGAGTGTAGCGCGCGGCGCCGCTCATCCGCCAAAGCCTGCCGCTGCTTCCCCGGCCCCGGAGCGCCTGCGCGCGGCCGTCCGCCGCCGGCCGCCATTCGGCGCACGCGCCGCACGCAGCCGTGGCATCGCCGCTATGGTGCAGCTCGATGCGAGAGGCGGATTGATGAAGCGTGCGTGTTTTCTCTGGCTGTCGCTGCTGGCGCTCGACGCCCGCGCCGCGGACACCTATCACCTGGACGCGGCGCGCACGCGCGTGTCCTTCGCCGTGCACCGCTTCGGCATCCCCTGGATCGACGCCGCCTTCCGCCGCTTCGCCGGCGACCTGGTGATCGACCGCCGCGGCGCCGACAGCCGCATCGCCGTCACCATCCTCACCGACTCCCTCGACGGCGTGGGCAACGGCTGGAACGCGCGCCTGCGCTCCGCCGACTGGCTCGACACCGGCCGCTACCCGGAAATGAGCTACCGCTCCACCCGCGTCGACTTCGACCAGGCCGACGGCGGCGTCGCCAACGGCGACCTGACGCTGCACGGCGTGACCCGCCCCGTCACCTTCCGCATCGCCCACATCAGCTGCGCCGGCGGCGACGACGGCAACGAACGCAACTGCGCCTTCACCGCCCAGGCCACCATCAAGCGCTCCGACTTCGGCCTGCCCCACGGCCTGTTCCTCGCCGGCGACCAGGTGGAAATCTCGGTCAACGGCAACGCCGTGCGCAGCGACAGCGTGGCGCACAACGACAGCCCCGCCGGCAACGACAACCGCCTGGCATCCAGCGGCGGCGCCGAGCAGTAGCGCGCGGCGCCGGACAGCAGCGGACGACAGCCGCCGTCATCACGCGGCATCACGCCGTGCCGCCCGGTAGCGGCGCTCAGCTGCACCGGCCCACAGTCGCCCCCCGCGCCTCGCACCCGCACCCAGTCCCGTTCGTGTCGAGTGCCGCGCGCAGCGCGGCGTATCGAGACACCAGCGCCGCGCCCTGCCCCCGCGCTGCACCATCAGGCTCCGCGCACGTGCCGGCAGCCGGGCCACAAACAGGGGCTTGTGCTCGCCCGCCGGGTTTGAATTACAGTAGCCGGACCAATCCATTGCCGCGGCGGTCGTCGAGAGCGCCGGCTGCTGCGGCGCACAAATAACTCGGAGCGCGTTCGCGCGCACTATCGCAGCCCCGTTTCGGGAATGCGCCCCACCGGCCAGATCCGGCGATGGCGGCATGAGCGGCGCGGGGCCTGCCGGGTCGAGGAGACCGATCGATGAGCACCCAGCAGACCATCATCTACACGCTGACCGACGAAGCGCCGCTGCTCGCCACCTACGCCTTCCTGCCGGTGATGCGCGCCTTCGCCGGCCCGGCCGGCATCAACATCGCCACCAGCGACATCTCGGTGGCGGCGCGCATCCTCGGCGAGTTCCCCGACTTTCTGACCGAGGCGCAGCGCGTCCCCGACAACCTGGCTGCGCTCGGCCGGCTGACGCTGCAGCCCGACACCAACATCATCAAGCTGCCCAACATCAGCGCCTCGGTGCCGCAGCTGGTCAGCGCCATCCGCGAGCTGCAGTCCAAGGGCTACAAGGTTCCGGACTACCCGGAAGACCCCAAGACCGAGCAGGAAAAGACCATCCGCAAGCGCTACTCCAAGTGCCTGGGCAGCGCCGTCAACCCGGTGCTGCGCGAGGGCAACTCCGACCGCCGCGCGCCCAAGGCGGTGAAGGACTACGCCCGCAAGCATCCGCACAGCATGGGCGAGTGGAGCATGGCTTCGCGCACCCACGTCGCGCACATGAAGCACGGCGACTTCTACCACGGCGAGAAGTCGATGACGCTGGACCGCGCGCGCAACGTCAGGATGGAGCTGCTGACCCGAAGCGGCCAGACCATCGTGCTCAAGCCCAAGGTGGCGCTGCTGGACGGCGAGATCATCGACAGCATGTTCATGAGCAAGAAGGCGCTGTGCGCCTTCTACGAGGAGCAGATGGAGGACGCGCGCAAGACCGGCGTGATGTTCTCGCTGCACGTCAAGGCGACCATGATGAAAGTGTCGCACCCGATCGTCTTCGGCCACGCCGTGCGCATCTTCTACAAGGAAGCCTTTGCCAAGCACGGCAAGCTGTTCGACGAGCTGGGGGTCAACGTCAACAACGGCATGGTCAACCTGTACGAGAAGATCGAGTCGCTGCCCTCGTCCAAGCGCGAGGAGATCATCCGCGACCTGCACGCCTGCCACGAGCACCGCCCGGAGCTGGCGATGGTCGACTCGGCCAAGGGCATCTCCAACCTGCACGCGCCCAACGACATCATCGTCGACGCCTCGATGCCGGCGATGATCCGCCTCGGCGGCAAGATGTACGGCGCCGACGGCCGCCCCAAGGACACCAAGGCGGTGATCCCGGAGAGCACCTTCGCCCGCATCTACCAGGAGATCATCAATTTCTGCAAGACCAACGGCAATTTCGACCCGGTGACCATGGGCACGGTGCCGAACGTCGGCCTGATGGCGCAGAAAGCGGAGGAGTACGGCTCGCACGACAAGACCTTCGAGATCCCCGAAGACGGGGAAGCGCGCATCGTCGACCTCGACAGCGGCGAGGTGCTGATGCCGGAGAAGGTGGAGGCCGGCGACATCTGGCGCATGTGCCAGGTCAAGGACGCGCCGATCCGCGACTGGGTCAGGCTGGCGGTGAGCCGCTGCCGCAACTCCGGCATGCCGGTGGTGTTCTGGCTCGACCCCTACCGCCCGCACGAGATGGAGCTGATCAAGAAGGTGGAGACCTACCTGAAGGATCACGACACCAGCGGCCTCGACATCCAGATCATGTCGCAGGTGCGCGCCATGCGGTACTCGCTGGAACGGGTGATCCGCGGCCTCGACACCATCTCCGCCACCGGCAACATCCTGCGCGACTACCTCACCGACCTGTTCCCGATCATGGAGCTGGGCACCAGCGCCAAGATGCTGTCGATCGTGCCGCTGATGGCCGGCGGCGGCATGTACGAGACCGGCGCCGGCGGCTCGGCGCCGAAGCACGTCAAGCAGCTGGTGGAGGAGAATCACCTGCGCTGGGACTCGCTGGGCGAGTTCATGGCCCTGGCGGTGAGCCTGGAGGACCTGGGGCTGAAGAGCGGCAACGCCAAGGCCAAGATCCTCGCCAGAACCCTCGACGCCGCCACCGGCAAGCTGCTGGAGAACAACAAGAACCCCTCGCCCAAGACCGGCCAGCTCGACAACCGCGGCAGCCAGTTCTACCTCACGCTGTACTGGGCGCAGGAGCTGGCGGCGCAGACCGAAGACCCGGCGCTGGCGTCCAGGTTCGCCACGCTGGCCAAGACCCTGAGCGAGAGCGAGCCGACCATCCTGGCCGAGCTGACCGCGGTGCAGGGCCAGCCGGCGGAAATCGGCGGCTACTACATGGCCGACCCGGCCCGGCTCGACGCCGTGATGCGGCCGAGCAAGACCTTCAACGCGGCGCTGCAGGCGGTGGGCGCCTGAGCGGCCGCGGCCGCAATTGAAGACCTGCCGGGCGGGCGCGCTGAACGCAACATTCAGGGCGCCCGCTTCGCCGCCACCTCCAGCGCCGCGATCAGCACCCGCTCCAGCACGGCGATGATGCTGGTGCCGGCATGCCCGGCGATGCCGGCGCCGGCGCTGGCCAGCTCCGGGCTGAGGCCGCACTCGCGCAGCAGCGTGAACACCACCACGCCGGCGAAGGCGGAGATGGTGAGCTTGGCGCACAGCCGCCACCAGGCGAACCGTTCGCCCGCCAGGAGATCCCGCATGTAGGCGGCGGCGCCGCCCAGCAGCGTGACCACGCCCATGGTCAGCCAGGTGGAGGGCGAGTCCTTCATGCGCCCTCCCGGGCCGGCGCGGCGCTCATCTGGCCGCCGGCGAGCAGCTCGGTCTTGCGGTCGCTGCCGGCGGAGCCGCCGAAGTAGTAATACAGCACCGCCAGCAGCGCCGAATCCAGCGTGCCGAGCACGCGCCCGGCCAGCACCTCGCTGCCGGCGGGGATGACGTGGGTGAGGGCGAAGCCTTCACCCGCAAATGCGCCGGCAATGACCAGCGCCGCGATGATGCGCGGCGTCCACACGTCGTGATTCTGCACCGCCATGGCGCGGGCGGAGATGCGGTCGTCGATGCTCTGCTGGCCGCGCCGGGTGCTGTCCTGCGCCAGCGCCACCGCCTGCTGCGCCACGATCTGCTGCAGCTGCACCTTGGTGTTGGCCTGCACTTCCAGCAGCTTTTCGGCCGCGGCGGGATCGGTCTGCACCGCCTGCAGCACCGCGTCCGGGCTGCCGCCGTCCACGCCCAGGGCATGACCGACCAGCGCGCCGATGCCGGCCACCGCCGCGCCCACCGGCGCGCCGACACCGGTGGCGCCGAGCGCAGCGCCGATCAGCTTGAGGCCGCCGGGCAGCGCGCTTTCCACGTCTTTCCATTGCATGATGGCTGTCCTCGAATTCAGGGAATGAATACGCGATGGCCGCTGGCCGGCGGCACGATCTGCACATGGCACCAGCCCGGGGTGGAGCCGGGCGACTCCTGCCACAAGCCGATGCGCTCCAGCGCGTCGGGATGCTCCAGGCACCAGCGGTCGATCAGCCCGCCGGGGTCGAGCAGGTCGCAGGCCAGGCCGAGCATGTGCCGCGAGTGCGGCGCCGCGCCCTTGGTGGCGCCGTTCACCGCCGGCGGGCGCCAGCCGGAATTGACATGGCCGTCGAAGCCGCCGGCCTGCAGCAACGCGTTGACGCGCTCGACGGTGCGCTGCGCATTGGCCGCCACCTCGGCGGTGAAATCCGCCGCGTAGGCCTGATCCCTTCCCATCAGGAATTCGTGAAGTGTGATGAGCCGCATGAAACCTCCCTCGATACTGAGTGCCTGCCGAAAATGAAAAGCCCGCCGGAGGCGGGCTGGTGTGTAAGCCGATGGCGCTTCAATCGAAACTGAAAATGCGGATCTCCCCGTCCCCGCCGCTGCCGCCGGCGCCGCTGCCCGCCGCGGCATTGCCGGTGCCGATGCCGCCGCCGCCACCGCCGCCGGGCGAACCGCCGGCGCCGCCCGCCAGCCCGCTGCCCAGGGTGCTGCCCTGGATCTGGCTGGCGCCGCTGCCGCCGCCGCCGAAGCCGTAGTTCACGGACTGCTTGTTCTGGCCGTTGTTGCCGGCCTGGCCGCTGCCGGGCGAGGCGCCGCCGCCGCCGGCCTGGCCCTGGGTGTAGCCGCTGCCGCCGGCGCCGCCGAAGAAGCCGCCGCCGAGCGCGCCGG
>CAYVKA010000163.1:0-5507 GCA_964451925.1 uncultured Nevskia sp.
GATCAGCGAGCCGCCGAAGGCCAGGCCGACGAGCGCGTGCAGCGCCGTGGTCTGGTCGGCCATACGCGCCACCAGCGCGTAGTAGCCGGCCACGCCGATCAGGCCCAGGCCCACCACCAGCATGCCGGTGATGGAGCCGCCGCGGAACGCCACGTCCAGCGCCGCGCCGATGCCCTGGCGCGCCGCCTCGGCGGTGCGCACGTTGGCACGCACCGAGATGTTCATGCCGATGTAGCCGGTGGCGCCGGACAGCACCGCGCCGATGAGGAAGCCGAACGCCGTGTACCAGTGCAGCGACAGGCCCAGGACCACGAACAGGATGGCGCCGACAATGCCGATGGTGGTGTACTGGCGGTTGAGGTAGGCCATGGCGCCTTCCTGCACCGCCGCGGCGATCTCGCGCATTCGGTCATTACCGCTGGGCTTGGCCAGGATCCACTGCACCGAGAAGATGCCGTAGGCCACGGCCGCCAGTGCGCAGCCCAGAGCGATCCACAAACCGTACTCGACTAGCATTGAGGTACCTCCCCCTCAAAGAGTGACGAACGAATTGTTGCTGCTCCCGCGTGGCGCGATTGCTGGCCGGCGCAATGCCTGCGCCGTTTTCTTATTGGGTGAGTCGCGCCCCGGACGGTGATGGGACGATCATAGCGCCAATCCGCGGCGGAACGCTATTTCACTTCGAAGACGGTCTTCAGCTTCTTCGGCACCGGCACGTTGCGCAGCTGCACATACTGCGGCAGGCCGTTGCGATAGGGGGGATAGTCCTCGCCCTGGATCAGCGGCGACAGGTAGGCGCGGCAGGCGTCGGTGATGTGGAAGCCGTCGGCGCTGATGAATTCGCGCGGCATCTTCTTTTCGACATTGGCCACCTGCTCCAGCGGCGCCTCGCCCACCGACCACTGATACGGCTCGGACGACTGGCGCACGATGGTCGCCATCACGCCGGACTTGCCGGCGATCGCCAGCTCCACCGCCGCCTTGCCCACGGCATAGGCCTGTTCGACATCGGTGCTGGAGGCGATATGGCGCGCGGCGCGCTGCAGGTAGTCGGACACCGCCCAGTGATATTTGTACTTCAGCCGCTCCTTGACCAGCGCCGCCAGCATCGGCGCCAGGCCGCCCAGCTGGGCATGGCCAAAGGCGTCGGTGCCGCCGGCCTCGGACATGAAGCGGCCGTCCGGCAGGTGCAGGCCTTCGCTGGCGACCACCGCGCAAAAGCCGTGCTGCTTCACCGACTCGTCGACCCGGGCCAGGAACGCGGCCTCGTCGAACGCGATCTCGGGGAACAGGATGATCTGCGGCGCGTCGCCTTCCTTCTCGGCGGCGAGGCCGCCGGCGGCGGCGATCCAGCCGGCGTGGCGGCCCATCACCTCCATCACGAACACCTTGGTCGAGGTCTTGGCCATCGAGGCGACGTCGTAGCCGGCCTCGCGGATCGACACGGCCACGTATTTGGCCACCGAGCCGAAGCCGGGGCAGGTGTCGGTGACCGGCAGGTCGTTGTCCACGGTCTTGGGCACGTGGATGGCCTGGATCGGGTAGCCCAGCCTGGCGCCGAGCTGGCTCACCTTAAGGCAGGTGTCGGCGGAGTCGCCGCCGCCGTTGTAGAAGAAATAGCCGATGTCGTGGGCCTTGAACACGTCGATCAGCCGTTCGTACTCGGCCTGGTTCCGGTCGAAGCCCTTCAGTTTGTAGCGGCAGGAGCCGAAGGCGCCGGACGGGGTGTGGCGCAACGCCGCGATGGCGGCGGGGGATTCCTGCGAAGTGTCGATCAGGTCCTCGGTCAGCGCGCCGATGATGCCGTTGCGGCCGGCATAGACCTTGCCGATCCTGTCGTCGTACTTGCGCGCGGTCTCGATCAGGCCCGCCGCGGACGCATTGATGACGGCGGTGACGCCGCCGGACTGGGCGTAGAAGGCGTTGCGTGGCATCGCGGCGGATTCCCTGTGCGGCGGCGGTTGCACCCGGATTGCGGATCAGGCGCCTGATTATAGCCAAGCTTCCCCGCAGCCCCCCGGATCGGCCCCGCCGACGCGCGTTGACGGGGTGCGCGGCGACCGGGTACCGTTATGCGTAAATACTGGCTTCAGGAATGCGAGCGCCGGCTCCCGCCCGGTTGTTCCGCTGAGAATTTCTCCACGCTGGGTCCAAAAAAACTGAGGCTGCACCATTTATGAGAATTGTTCTGCTGGGCGCGCCCGGCTCCGGCAAAGGCACGCAGGGCGAAAGGCTAGTCGTGCACTACGGAATCCCGAAGATTTCCACGGGTGACGCGCTGCGCGCCGCGGTGGCTGCGGGCACCGACCTGGGCAAGCGGGCCAAGGCGGCCATGGACGCCGGCAAACTGGTGGCGAACGAGATCGTCATTGGCATCGTCGAGGAGCGCCTGGAGCAGGACGATGCCAAGCCCGGCTTCATTCTGGATGGTTTTCCGCGCAACACCGCGCAGGCGCAGGTGCTGGACAAGCTGCTCGAGGGCCATCACCAGCACCCGATCGACAAGGCGGTGCACCTGGCGGTCGACGACGAGGAAATCATCAGCCGCTTGCACGAGCGCGCGGTCAAGGAAGGGCGGCACGACGACCAGCCGGACGTGATCCGCCACCGCATCGAGGTCTACAACGCCGAAACCCACCCGCTGCTCGACTACTACCAGGCGCAGGGCAAGCTCGCCACGGTGCAGGGCGTGGGCACGGTCGACGAGATTTTCCAGCGCATTCTGAGCGTGCTGGCCTGAAAAAAGACGGGAATCGGGAATAGGGAATCGGGAATTGTAGAAAGGGGGTTTTCCCTACTTCTCTTCCCGATCGCCGCTTCGTCTCACAGCATCCGCAGTAGATCTTCGCCCGCAACCTCGCGCCGCCAGCCGCGCAGCAGCGGCATTTCGGCCTCGGCGCCGTGGCGCAGCAGGGTTTCCACGTCGCCGCGCGGCGCCAGCAGCGAGGGCGGCACGGCCAGCGCCTCGCCCAGCGCGCGCAAGCGTTCCAGCAGCTGTTTCAGCCGGCCTTTCTGGGCTTCGTCCAACGGCGCCTCCTCCAGCGCCAGCGGCGCGCTGTCGCCGGCGGCACGGGCGATCACCTCCAGCAGCGCGGCGGCGTGGCGCTCCAGCGTCTTCGGCGGCAGCAGCTGCAAGGCCTCCAGCTGGGCGCGGTCGCCGGGCCGCCGCTCGGCCAGGCGGTAGAGCGGATCGTCGTCGAGGATCCACTTGCGCGGGCGGTTGCGCTCCTGCGCCACCTGCTCGCGCCAGGCGGCCAGGGCCGCCGCGGCGCGCTGCGCCGGAGGCGCCAGGCGCGCCAGGCCCTTGAGCCGACGCCAGGCGGATTGCGGCGGATTGCGGTAGCGCGCCGGGTCGGCCAGCCGCAGGCAGTCCTCTTCCAGCCAGGCCAGGCGGCCGCGCGCCGCCAGCTGGTCGCGCAGGCGCGGGTAGATCTCGCCGAGGTAGCGCACATCGTCGGCGGCGTAGGCCAGTTCGGCGGCGCTCAGCGGCCGTCGCGACCAGTCGGTGCGGGTCAGGCTTTTGTCCAGCTTCACGCCGAGCAGCTTTTCCACCAGCGCGGCGTAGCCCAGCTGGTCGCCGTAGCCGAGCAGCGCGGCCGCCACCTGGGTGTCGAACAGCGGCTGCGGCGTGCCGCCCTGCAGCTGCACGAAGATTTCCAGGTCCTGCGAAGCGGCGTGGAACACCTTGGCGGTGGCGCCGTCGAGCAGGCTGTCGAGCAGCGGGCGCAGCGGCTCTCCCGCCAGGGCCAGCGCGTCGATGCAGACGTTGTCGCGGCCGTCGCCGACCTGGATCAGACACAGCTTGGGGTAGTAGGTGTCCTCGCGCAGGAATTCGGTGTCCAGCGCCAGCCACGGCGCCTTGTGCCAGCGCTGGCAGGCGCTGGCCAGCGCGTCGGGATCGGCCAGCAGCGGGGTGGTTTGACTCGTCACGGTGGTTTTCACTGTTTTGGGGCGGGCCGCGGCCGCGCCGGACGCGCGCGCCGGCACGGTGGATCGAAACGCTAGAATAGCAATCCTGCCGCCGAACCAAGTTCCCATGTTGCCGCAAGCGTTCTGGACCAGTTTCCGCATCCTCGCCTTCCGCGCTGGTCCCGAGGACTTCCCTTTCGACCCGGGCAGGCGCCTGAGCCTGGCCTGTATCGCCTTCGGCGTGCTGGTCAACGCGGCCCTGGCCTCGGTGGCGGGGCAGGTGGCGGTGCTGACCAAGGTGCTGACCACGACACCGCCGCTGTGGTCCGACGTGGTGCTGGGCGTGATCAGCGTGGCCGCGATGGGGCTGTGCACCCGCGTGGTGCTGCGCACGCGCCAGCTCGACAACCGCTTCCAGCAGACTTTCAACGCCCTGCTCGCCACCAGCTCGGTGCTCGGGCTGCTGATGGTCTACCCGATCATGCAGCTGTTGCCGTTCCTGCCGGTGGCGCAGGATCTGCGCGCCAAGCTGCTGGCCCATCCGGAACTGGTGAACGACCCGACGGCGATGACGGCGGTGCCGGCCTGGACGCTGCTGTTCTCGCTGATGATGGTGCTGCTGCCGGTCTGGCAGTTCGCGGTCAGTGCCTTCATCTACCGCCGCGCCGCCAACACCCGTGTCAGCGGCGGCATCTTCATCGCACTGCTGTGCCTGCTGACGGTGATGAGCAGCAAGGACATCTTCAGCGCCCTGTTGCTGCATTAACCGCCCCACGCCCACCCAGAGCACCAGCATGCGCCTGCACATCCTCGGCATCTGCGGCACTTTCATGGCCGGCATCGCCGCGCTGGCGCGCGAGACGGGGCACCAGGTCACCGGCTCCGATGCCAACGCCTGGCCGCCGATGTCGACGCAGCTGGAGGCGCTGGGCATCACCGTGCTGCCGGGCTACGACCCGGCGCACCTGCAGCCGGCGCCGGATGTGGTGGTGGTGGGCAACGTCATCACCCGCGGCAACCCCGCGATCGAATACGTGCTCAACGCCGGCCTGCCCTACATCTCCGGACCGCAGTGGCTGGCGGAAAACGTGCTGCAGGGCCGCCACGTGCTGGCGGTGGCCGGCACCCACGGCAAGACCACCACCACCAGCCTGCTGGCCTGGCTGCTGCACCATGCCGGGCTGGAGCCGGGATTCCTGGTGGGCGGCGTGCCGCTGAATTTCGGCGTGTCGGCCCAGCTCGGCAAAGGCCGCCATTTCGTCATCGAGGCGGACGAATACGACACCGCGTTCTTCGACAAGCGCAGCAAGTTCGTGCACTACCGGCCGCGCACCGCGATCCTGAACAACCTCGAGTTCGACCACGCGGACATCTTCGACGACCTCGCGGCCATCGAGCGGCAGTTCCATCATCTCGTGCGCACCGTGCCTTCGAAGGGTCTGCTGGTGGTCAACGGCGCCGACGCCAATCTGGCGCGCGTGCTGCAGATGGGCTGCTGGAGCGGTGTCGAGTATTTCGACGATCCGCGCGGCTGTACCGCGCGGCGCCAGGGGCCGGGCTTCGAGGTGGCATTGCGCGGCGTGGCTCAGGGCCAGGCG
>CAYVKA010000164.1:0-5504 GCA_964451925.1 uncultured Nevskia sp.
GCGCCCGCTGTTATAGAAACGGGGGGCAGCAACGCAGCGATCCAATCCGTGTTAATAGGCCCTAGTCCGGCTCAACACCACACAGGGAGAAGGCTTCAGAAGGCCAGGAAGGCGCCGACGTTGAAATTGAGGCTGGTGTTGCTGTCGCCGTCGTGGGCCTTGGCGCGCACGTCGCTGATTTCGGAAAGCAGCATCAGGTTCTTGGTCAGCGAGTAGTAGACGCCGCCGGTGACCTTGCTGTTGGACTTGACCAGGCTCGGGGTGGACTCGCCGGGAGCCTCGCTCAGGTGGCTGGCGCCGTAGTTCACGCCGAGCTTGACCTTGTTGATCTTATAGCTGAGCTGCGCCAGGTAGCCGCTGGACGAGCGCTTGTCGCCCTTGCCGTCGTCGGACAGCACGAACAGGCCGGTCGTGCCCAGGCCGCTGCCGTGGTAGTAGTAGCCGAAGCCTTCCCAGTTGTTCCAGTCGAGCATGGCGAACAGGTCGGCGCCGAAACCGTTGTAGCCGTAGGGATTGCCGCTGGCGGCGCTGATGTAGTTCTGCTTCTGGTCGATGAAGGCAGTGGACACATACAGCTTGGTGGCGCTGTCGAAGGGGTGGGTGTAGGCCAGCTTGCCGTGGAAGCCGGGCGTCTTCTTCGGCGCGGTGGTGTCGGTGTTGGTGGCCGAGTTGATCGGGTCGAAGATGCCGAGCGTGCCCTTGAGGCCGAAGTAGTCCGGCGTGGTGTAGTCCATCTGCGCCAGGGTGTCGGTGTAGATGTAGCCCAGGCCGATGGAGCCGAGCGAGGTGTTGGCCGGCGACACGCCGGACATGCTGCCGGCGACGCCGACGCCGGGGATGGTCATGTCGTTGATGATGGCGTCGAAGCCGAACAGGCCGAAGTTGCGGCCGAGCAGGAAGGTGCCGATGTCCTTGTTGCCGAAGGTCATGTAGACCTGGCGGATGTCCAGGCCGGTGGTGCCCAGGGCGATGTTGGACGAGCCGTTGGACGTGCCGAGCTGGTTGTTGGGGCTGCCGCCGTCGTTGGTGGCGATGCCGGGGTACAAGCCGAAATGGGCGGCAATGTCGAGGCCTTCCTGGCGGGTGGCGACGGCGAAGGTCAGCGCCGCCGGCAGCAGGCCGTTGCCGACGTTGGAGACGCTGCTGCCGCTCTTGGTGCCGGTGCAGGCCAGGCCGCCGGCGACCGGCTTGGTCTTGTCGGCGCCCTCGCAGCTGGAATAGATGTAGTGGACATTGACGTTGCCGTCGACCGAGAACATCCACTGCTGATCCGCGGTCTGGAAGTCGAGGGCCTGCGCGGCACCCGTGGCCCCGAGCAGGGCCGCGGCCGCTGCGATCGGAATGGTCTTGCTCAGCTTGATCATCGGTTCTTCTCCCGAATTGAGGAATGTGAGCGGTCCGCTGAAAGCGGTACCGCACGCGTCGCCGCAATCCTCCATTGCCGCGCGCGCGCCGACCGGGGAGCAAGGGACATGCCATCGCCGTCAGCAGCGCGCGATGGCCGGATCAGCCCGTATTTATTGATGATTCAGCGCATCGGCCGGCATTGCGCCGGCACTGTTGCGCGATCGCGCATGACAGGTCATTGCAACCGCGTTACAGCCTGTCTCCACGCTGTCACTTCGGTGCCGCGCGGGACCACGCAGGTTGCGCCGCACAAAAAAAAGCGGCGGGGAAGATCCCCGCCGCCAGGATGCCGCTGGTGATGAAAGCTACAGGCTGACGCAGACCGCCTTGGTCTCCAGGTAGTTCTTCAGCACCTCGTGTCCCATCTCGCGTCCCCAGCCCGACTGCTTGTAGCCGCCGAAAGGCAGCGCGGCGTCGAAGATGTTGAAGCAGTTGACCCAGACGGTACCGGCGCGCAGGCGCGAGGCCACGCGGTGGGCGTTGCCCAGGTCCTTGCTGAACACGCCGGCCGCCAGGCCGTAGATGGTGTCGTTGGCGCGGCGGATGAGGTCGTCGTCCACTTCCTTGAACGGGATGGCGGTGATGACCGGCCCGAAGATCTCCTCCTGGTAGACGCGCATCTTCTCGTGCGTCTTGACCAGCACGGTCGGCTCGACGAAGTAGCCGCGGTCGCCGCTGCGCTTGCCGCCGCACAGCGCCTCGGCGCCTTCCTCCGCACCGGAGCGCAGGTAGCCGGAGACGCGTTCGAGTTGCGTCTGCGACACCAGCGGCCCCATCTGCGTGGTGGGATCGAGGCCGGGGCCGATCTTCATCTCGCGGCCGATCTTGGCCACGCCTTCCACCACCTTGTCGAATACCTTCTCCTGCACGAACAGGCGCGAGCCGGCGCAGCACACCTGGCCCTGGTTGAAGAAGGTGGCGCTGGCGGCGCCGGGGATGGCGATGTCCAGGTCGGCGTCGTTGAGCACGATGTTGGGCGATTTGCCGCCCAGTTCCAGGGTCAGCTTCTTGAGGTCGTGCGCGGCGGCCTTGACGATCAGCTTGCCCACTTCGGTGGAGCCGGTGAAGGCCACCTTGTCGACCAGCGGATGCGCCGCCAGCGGCGCGCCGCAGCTTTCACCGAAGCCGGTGACGACATTGAGCACGCCGTCGGGCAGGCCCGCTTCCTGGCACAGCTCCGCCAGCTTGAGGCCGGACAGCGGCGTTTCCTCGGCCAGCTTGAGCACCACGGTGCAGCCGGTGGCCAGCGCCGGACCGACCTTCCACGCCGCCATCAGCAGCGGGAAGTTCCACGGGATGATCTGGCCGACCACGCCGATCGGCTCCTTGCGGGTGTAGGCGTGATACTCGGCGCCGGGCGTATACGGCACCGACAGCGAAATGGTTTCGCCTTCGATCTTGGTGGCCCAGCCAGCCATGTAGCGGAACAGGTCGGCGGCCAGCGTCACGTCGGCGGCGCGCGCCACCACGATCGGCTTGCCGTTGTCGAGCGATTCCAGCTGCGCCAGGTCCTCGAGGTCGCGCTCGATCAGGTCGCCGATGCGCCACAGGATGCGGCCGCGCTGCGACGGCGACATGCTGCGCCAGGGGCCGGCGTCGAACGCGTTGCGCGCGGCGCGTACCGCCTGGTCCACATCCTCCTTCTCGCACTCGGCCACGCGGGCGATGCGCTCGCCGGTGGCGGGATTCAACACTTCGAAAGTCTTGCCGTTGCGGGCTTCCAGCCACTTGCCATTGATCAGAGCCTTCTTCGGCTGGCTCAGGAACTGCCGTACCGACGCGCTGAGCGACGTCAACCCACCATCATTTCCGTCCATTTTGTAGCTCCTCCGTTGACCGCCAACACGGTCGATGAATGAATCGTCGCGCCACTGCGCCTGCAGAGCAAGGGCGGCGCAACACCGGACGGGCCGCTGCGGCCCATCGTGCGCGGCTCAAGAGCAAGGAGCGCGCCACGTCGGCTATGCTGCGGCGCAACACGGCCGGCGACCGTCGCCGTGTGCCGTGCGCAGCGGCTAACTGCTTGCTTTTGCGGGCATCCAGCCGCGGTTTCCAGCGACTTTCCTTGACGCGGATTGACTTAGATCAAGGCGCGGCGGCGCGGGCGCTGTTCCAATCCCGTGACACCTGTCACCCGGTGTTATGGCACAGTTGCTGCTTACAGCGCGCATCCCATGAATCATCATGAGTCATGGGGACATCCGATCCCGCCACAGAGCGAGGCTTCGATCAAAGCAGGAGGAGAAGAATGGCTGACTCGCTGGTGGTGAAACACGCCGAGGACGTGTTGCGCGCGGTGCACGGCAACGCGGTCGATGCCGGGCCGATGGCGGCCTCGCCGGTGCAATCCTCGTGGAGCCGATGCGTCAATCAATTCCACCTCGACCCGTCGCGGCTGTATTCGCCCACGGTGGTGGACAACAACCGCCTCAAGGACCGGCAGGCGCAGCACGAGGAGCTGGTGGAGATCGCCCGCGAGGAGATGGACTCGCTGTACGAGCAGATCGCCGGCTCCGGCTACGCGCTACTGCTGACCGACGCCACCGGCATCATCCTGTGCGAGAAGGTGGACCCGGCGCTGAAGCAGATGTTCCGCAGCGCCGGCCTGGTCATCGGCGCCGACTGGAGCGAGCAGCGCGAGGGCACCAACGGCATCGGCACGTGCATCAGCGAGGGCCGCCCGGTGACCATCTACCGCGCCGACCACTTCCGCGCCCGCCATATCGGCCTGACCTGCTCCGGCGCGCCGATCCGCGACACCAGCGGCCAGGTGGTGGCGGTGCTCGACGCCTCCAGCGTCGACGCGCGCGACACCCGCGCCAGCCAGATGCACACCAAGGCGCTGGTCAACCTGTCGGCGCACATGATCGAGAAGTGCCTGTTCCTGCGCCGCCACCAGCACCGGCCGGTGCTGCGCTTCCACCACCGGCCCGAGCTGGTCAACCTGCTGCACGACGGCGCGCTGGCGCTGGGCGAGGATGGCACGGTGATCGCCGCCGACGTCACCGCCTGCAAGCTGCTCGGCGCCGGCGAGCGGCGCGAGCTGATCGGCCGCTCGGTGTTCGAGATCTTCGACACCGGCGTGCGCGAGCTGGCCGAGGCCGGCACCACGCTGCGCGACGCCATCTGGCAGATCCGCGACGTGCGCCACGGCCGCCGCTACTTCGCCAGCCTGATGCAGGTGGGACGCCACCACGCCGCCGCAGCGCGCGTGGAAACGGCCGCGCCGCGCGCCGAGCGCGTGGTGGTGCAGGTGGCGCCCGGCGCCGCCACCGGCGGCGAGGTGATGGACCTGGAACGCCTGGCCGGCACCGACCCGCAGATGCTGCGCAACGTGCGCAGCGCCTGCCGCGTGGCGCGCAGCGACGTGTCGGTGCTGATCCGCGGCCCCACCGGCGCCGGCAAGGAAATGTTCGCCAAGGCCATGCACCTGGCCAGCGACCGCGCCGCGCAGCCCTTCGTGGCGGTGAACTGCGCCGCGATACCGGAAAGCCTGATCGAGAGCGAGCTGTTCGGCTACAAGTCCGGCGCCTTCACCGGGGCGCGCAAGGAAGGCATGCGCGGCCGCATCCTGCAGTCCAGCAGCGGCACGCTGTTCCTCGACGAGATCGGCGACATGCCGCTGCTGCTGCAGACGCGCCTGCTGCGCGTGCTGGAGGAGCGCGAGGTGGTGCCGCTGGGCAGCGAGACGCCGATCAAGGTGGACCTGCGCGTGGTCTCGGCCTCGCACCGCGACCTGCGCGACATGATCGACCGCGGCACCTTCCGCGAGGATCTCTACTACCGTCTCAACGGCATCACGCTGGAACTGCCCTCGCTGGCGCAGCGCAGCGACAAGGAGAAGCTGGTGCGCGACATCATTGCCAGCGAGACGCGCGGCGGGCGCCCGGTGGCGGTGGAAGTGGCGGCGTTCCAGCAGCTGCTGGCCTATCCCTGGCCGGGCAACATCCGCGAGCTGCGCAATGTCATCCGCACCGCGCTGGCGATCTGCGAAGGCGGCCTGGTGGAGCTGCAGGACCTGCCCAGCGAGATCCGCAACTGGCAGCCGGCCGGCGCCGCGGCGCCGGCGCCCCGCCCCGCCGCGCCGGCCTTCGCCG
>CAYVKA010000165.1:0-5362 GCA_964451925.1 uncultured Nevskia sp.
CCAGATCGGCCAGGTCACGGGCCTGGCCTGGACCGAGGTCGGCGGCGAGTTGCTGTCGATCGAGGCCGCGCTGTCGCCCGGCAAGGGCAAGCTGACGCAGACCGGCAGCCTCGGCAACGTCATGCAGGAGTCGATCCAGGCCGCGCTCACCGTGGTGCGCTCACGGGTGAAGAGCCTGGGCATCGATCCGGAGTTCTATCAGAAGCACGACATTCACGTGCACGTGCCGGAAGGCGCCACGCCCAAGGACGGTCCCTCGGCCGGCGTCGCCATGTGCGTGGCCATCGTCTCGTCGCTGACCGGCATCCCGGTGCGCGCCGACGTCGCCATGACCGGCGAAATCACCTTGCGCGGCGAGGTGCTGCCGATCGGCGGCCTCAAGGAGAAGCTGCTGGCGGCGCTGCGCGGCGGCATCCGTACCGCCATCATCCCGCAGGAAAATCTCAAGGATCTGGCTGAGATTCCGGACAACATCAAGGCCAAGCTCGACATCGAGCCGGTGCGCTGGATCGAGGATGTGCTGCGCCTGGCGCTGGAGCGCGTGCCCGAGCCCAAGGCCAATGTGGAAGGCGGCACCAATCCATCGACTCCCTCCGGCGAGGCGCTGCGGCCGCACTGATCGTGACCCGCTGCGCGATGCCGCAATGGCATCGCGCAGCGCCTGCAAATCACGCAGCAGAAATTGTCGAAAACGCCTGTCGCACCAGCGCAAATACTTGATTGACGCTCGCTGCAAACGCTTGGTATAAGACAGCATCCGTTGCCGTGGCGAAAGACTTTCCAGCAGCAGGCGCTTGCGCGCCGCTCGGAGAGTTGGGCGGGGGCGACCCAAGCATTTCCGAAACTTCTGGCAAGAAGCCATCACACACGAGGGGACTCACCTAAATGAACAAAGCCGAGCTGATCAATTCGGTCGCCGACAAGGCGGACCTGTCCAAGGCCGACGCCACGCGCGCGGTCGATGCCTTCGTGGAAGTCGTCACCAAGGCGCTGAAGAAGAACGAGAAGGTTTCGCTGGTCGGGTTCGGCACCTTCGACATCCGCAAGCGCAAGGCCCGTACCGGCCGCAATCCGAAGACCGGCGCCCCCCTGAAAATCGCCGCCAGCAAAAATCCGTCCTTCAAGGCTGGTAAGGCGCTGAAGGACGCTGTAAAATAGCCGACCTTCGCGGGCGTGACATCCCGCCGGGTGCTTAGCTCAGTCGGTAGAGCATCGCCCTTACAAGGCGGGGGTCGGCGGTTCGAGCCCGTCAGCACCCACCAGGTTTTGCTGCACAGTTGGAATTAATGCGGAGCGGTAGCTCAGTCGGTTAGAGTATCGGCCTGTCACGCCGAGGGTCGCGGGTTCGAGCCCCGTCCGCTCCGCCACATTAATTAGAGAAAGGCGCTCGAAGGGGCGCCTTTCTCGTTTCCGGACCGATAAAAACCCATGCTGCAGACCATTCGCGACCGCATGACTGGCCCGATTCTCTGGGGCATCGTTGGCGTCCTGATCATTCCCTTCGCTTTTTTCGGCATCCAGTCGCTGCAAAGCGGCGGCGGCGCCGATCCCACCGTGGCCGAGGTCGGCGGCGTCAAGATCACCCAGTCGCAGTTCCGCAGCGCCTACCAGCGGGCCTACCAGGACCTGCAGCAGCGCCTGGGCGAGAACTTCCGCGCCGACGAGCTGCAGCAGGCGCAGCTGCGCGACAACGTGCTCAAGGGTCTGGTCCAGGACCTGGTGCTGCAGCAGTACACGCATAGCACCGGTTACCGCATCGACGATGCCGGCGTGCGCGAGTACCTGGAAGTGATGCCTTATTTCCAGGACAACGGCCATTTCTCGCGTGACCGCTACATCAGCACGTTGAAGAGCGTCGGACAGACGCCGGAGCAGTTCGAGGCGCGCGTACGCCAGCAGCTGCCGATCGAGCAGCTGCGGGGCGCGGTGCTGGACAGCGCTTTCATCACGCCGCGCGAGGGCGAGGCGGACTGGAACCTGCAGCATCAGCAGCGTGTGTTCAGCTACGTCAAGCTTGACCCGGCCAAGTACCAGGCCACGGCCAGCGTCAGCGACGATCAGGTCAAGCAGCGCTACGAGCAGAAGAAGGACAGCTACAAGGCGCCGGAACGGGTCAAGCTGGCCTACGTCGAACTGGCGCTGGAGCAGATGCCCAAGCCGGGCGCGCCGACCGCCGAGGTGCTGAAGTCGGTTTACGATGCCCACAAGGCCAGCCTGTTCTCGACCCCGGAACAGCGTCGCGCCAGCCACATCCTGATCGCCTTCGGCGCCGACAAGGATGCGGCCAGGAAGAAGGCCGAGGACCTGTACGCCAAGATCAAGGCCGGCGCCGACTTCGCCGAGCTGGCCAAGGCCAATTCCGACGATCCCGGCTCGAAGAGCAAGGGCGGCGACCTGGGACTGGTCAAGCACGGCATGATGGTGCCGAAGTTCGAATCCGCGCTGTTCGCCCTGGCCAAGCCGGGCGAGGTCAGCGAGCCGGTGCAGACCGAGTTCGGCTGGCACCTGATCAAGCTGGTCGATTTGCAGCCGGCGCAGACCACGCCGTTCGACGATCCCGCCGTGCAGAAGCAGCTGCTCGAACTGTACGAGAAGCAGGACGCGGCGGTGCGCTTCAACGACGCTTCCACCAAGCTCGACCAGATGAGCTTCGAGAACTCCGCTTCGCTGGAGCCGGTGGCCAAGGCGCTCAACCTGCAGGTCAAGACCACTGACTGGTTCACCCGCCAGGGTGGCGGTGATATCACCGCCAATCCGGCCGTGATCGCCGCGGCGTTCTCCTCGGAAGTGATCAAGGACGACAACAACAGCAAGCCGATCGCGCTCGATCCGCAGCACCTGGTGGTGGTGCGCAAGGCCGAGTACGAGGCGCCGCGCCAGCAGCAGCTGGCGGAAGTGGCCGACAAGATCCGCGCCGAGCTGAAGGACGAGGCCGTTCAGGCCCAGGTCAAGGCGGCGGCGGCGGCGCTGTTGAAGAGCCTCAATGACGGCCAGACCTTCGAGGCCGCGACCAAGGCCGCCGGGCTGGCCGCCGTGAGTCCGGGCGCCGTGCAGCGCGACAACAAGGATCTGCCGGCACCCCTGCTGGCCGCCTTGTTCAAGATGGCGCGCCCGGCCGCGGGCAAGCTGGCCTATGGCGAAGCCGATCTGGACGGCGGCAGTATCGCGGTGGTCGCGCTGTCGGCGGTCAACAACCCCGCGCCGCAATCCACCGACGCCAACGCCATCCACGGCACCGAGACGCAATTGCGCAATGCGCGCGCCGGCACCGAGTTCTCGGCCTACCGTGACGCAGTGGAGCAGCAGGTCAAGGTCAAGATCAAGGCGACGCCGGCCACCAGCGACGCCGACGCGGGCGGCTGATCCAGAAGCTGGTTGTTGCGACAAAAAGCCCGGTACATGCCGGGCTTTTTGCTTTGTACGGTGCGGTGACGGATATGGCTGGCGGGGTAAGACGCGCGCATCCAATCTCCGTTCCCCAGGACTTTCCCGTTCAGCCCTTGTCGCTGATGCTCTCCAGCGTGAAACCCATGAAACGGAAGCCGGCGTCGACATAGATGATCTCGCCGGTGATGCCGGAAGCGAGGTCGGAACAGAGGAACGCGGCGGTGTTGCCGACTTCCTCAATGGTGACGTTGCGGCGCAGCGCGGAGCCCTTTTCGGCGTGTGACAGCATGCTGCGGAAACCCTTGATGCCGGCGCCGGCCAGCGTCTTGATCGGGCCGGCGGAGATGCCGTTGACGCGGATGCCCTCGGGCCCCAGCTCGCCGGCCATGTAGCGCACATTGGCTTCCAGGCTGGCCTTGGCCGCGCCCATCACGTTGTACATCGGCACGTAGCGCTCGCTGCCGATGTAGGTGAGGGTGAGCAGCGCCGCCTGGCGGCCCTGCATCAGCGGGCGCGCGGCCTTGCCCAGCGCGGCGAAGCTGTAGGCCGAGATGTCGTGGGCGATGGCGTAGCCCTCGCGGGTCACCGTTTCCAGGTAACCGCCGGCGAGCAGCTCGCGCGGCGCGAAGCCGATCGAATGCACCACCACGTCGACGCCGCCCCATTTCTGCCGCAGCGTGTCGAACACCGCGTCGATCTCGGCGTCGCGCGTCACGTCCAGCGGCAGCACGATGTCCGAACCGTGCTGGTGAGCGGCGTCCTCGACGCGCGGCTTGAGCTTCTCACCCTGGTAGGTGAACGCCAGCTCGGCGCCTTCGCGGTGCATCGCCTCGGTGATGCCGGTGGCAATGGAGCGCTCGCTGGCGATGCCGGTGATCAGCACCTTCTTGCCGCTGAGGAAGCCCATGGCCTCGATCCGCAGCGTTACATCGGCTGGAAGTTGATCGGATAATGCGCCACGTCGAACGGCGGCACGCTCTTCGAACCGAAATTCAGCAGCTTGATGCGCTGCACGACCTTCTGCTCGAAATCCGGATCGTTGAAGCTGCTGGAAATCACCGTGCACTGGCTGACCGAGCCGTCCGGCGCGATCACCAGGTGCACCACGATCTGCCCCGCGCTGATGCTGGGATTCTCGCGGGCGGCGCGGTTGTAGATCGAATTGAAGCCAGCCTTGTTGCGATCGAAGATTTCCTGCACTTCCTGGATGCTGCGGCCGTTGTCGACCTTGCCGTTGGCGCCGGCCTTGCTCACGTCACGGCCGAAGCCGAGCGAGCTGTGCACGGTGCCGGTCCGGCGCGAGCCTAGGCCGGTGCCGCTCTGTGTGCTGGTGACGCTGCCGACGCCGCCGATGCCGTTGCCGCTGTTGGCGGCGGCAGAGGCGGCGATGGCTTCGGCCGAAGCGCCGGACCCGCCGACGCCGCCCTTGGAGCTGATCACGTTGGACACCAGCGGCTGATCGCTCAGCGTATTCAGGTTCTGGTCGCGCAGGTCCTTCAGCTGATCCTGGATGACCTTCATTTCCTGGGTCTTCTGCGCCAGTTCGCGCGCCGAGGGCTGCGGCACCGGTTGCGGCGTGGGCTTCTGCACCGGTTTGGGCGGCGCCGCCTGCTGCGGCTTTTCCGGCTCGTTCTTCGGCGCCGGCTTGGGCTGCTCCGGCGGCGCCACTTCGCCGGGCTGCTCGGCCACCAGCTCGGCGTAACGCGCGCCGTTGTAGGTGCCGGTTTCGGCCTTCTTGGTCTGCATCTGGAAGATGGACAGCAGGATCGCCAGGATCAGCGCCGGCGTGGCGACCATCAGCACGATGCGGCGGAAGCGGCGGTCGGCCTCCTCGGCCAGGGCCCAGCTTTCCCAACGGATGGCTTGCACGCTCATTGCGCGGCCGCCCGTGTGCTGCGGTGGTTGACCGACAGCGAGATACGCGCGAACTGCGCCTGACCGGCAGTGATCATCACTTTCTTGAGCAGGGAGTAGG
>CAYVKA010000166.1:0-5329 GCA_964451925.1 uncultured Nevskia sp.
CTCCTAGTACGAGAGGACCGGAGTGGACGACCCTCTGGTGTTCCGGTTGTCACGCCAGTGGCATTGCCGGGTAGCTAAGTACGGACGGGATAACCGCTGAAAGCATCTAAGCGGGAAGCCCACCTCAAGATGAGATCTCGCGCAGATTAATCTGCCTTAAGAGCCCTTGTAGACCACAAGGTTGATAGGCGCGGTGTGGAAGTGCAGCGATGCATGGAGCTAACGCGTACTAATTGCTCGTGTGGCTTGACCATATAACGCTCAAGCATTTTTCAGCTGTTAAGTAACTGAGGCATTGAGAATTGTGCTTCACTTTGTTTGACTACAACCCAATTCGGAATGGCGATTGCCGCAAGGCAGCCGACATTCCAGCCAGTTTGCCTGGCGGCCATAGCGAGTTGGCCCCACCGGTTCCCATCCCGAACACCGAAGTGAAACGACTCAGCGCCGATGGTAGTGTAGCGATGACTATGCGAGAGTAGGACACTGCCAGGCTCTAAACACGGAACAACCCCCCGACGCAAGTCGGGGGGTTTTTTCGTTGTTGCGCCGCTGTTTTCTACGGCTTTCCACCGCGCAGAACTCGCGGTGCCGTGGGGCGGTCTATTTTCAGCGCTTCAACCGCAGGAAGCGGTTCCGGCGCGGCTCACCCGCTTGATCGCCGCCTGGCTCGTCATTTCATGGAGAACCCCGATGCGTCGCGCACTCCACGGTTCCACCCTGCTGCTCGCCTTGAGCGCCTGTCAGGCGCAGGCCCCGCTGCCGGCGGTGACCGCCGCCGCTCCGAGCGCCGCTGCCCCGGTGGCGCATTGCCCCTCGGCCACGGACGCCCACTGCATCGCCGTTGTCGCCGTCGGCAAGGCCGACTCGCCGCTGGCCGCGGCGCGCGGCGTGACCGAACACGACCTGCTGCGCGGCGCGGCGCTGGTGGCGCTCGACACGCAATCCTTCCCTGAGCAGCCGGGTTGGACCCAGGCGCTGCATTACGAGGCGTGGAAGGCGCTCGGTGTGGACTACGTCATCCTGCAGGGGCCGGCGGACAGTGCTCCCGGTCTGCAGGCCGTGGGCGGCGCGACGGACATCCTGCACCTGCGCGTGGCCGACGTGCGCCAGCAGAAGATCATTTACCTCGGCAACCTGCCGGTTCCGCAATCCGGCGTGACGCTGGCCGCGCATCAGTCCTCCGACACGATCCTGCAGCAGCTCACCGGCGTGCGCGGCGTCGCGGCCAGCGCCATTGCCTACGTCACGGTGCACCAGGCCGGGCGCGCCTCCAGCTACAAGCTGGCCGTCAGCAACGCCGACGGCGAAAACGAAAAAATCATCGCCCAGTCGCACGACCCGCTGATGTCGCCGGCCTGGTCGCCGGATGGCCGGCGCCTCGCCTACGGCGGCTACGAGGGCGGGCGCTCCGCCGTGTACGTGCAGGATCTGGATAGCGGCAAAGCCACGCGCCTGATCAGCGAGAAAGGCATCAACGGCTCGCCGGCCTGGTCGCCCGACGGCAAGACGCTGGCACTGACCCTGTCCTTCGGCCGCAACCCGGATATCTACTTCATCGATGTCGCCAGCGGCGCGCGCCGCCGCGTCACCAGCGAGGCCGGCATCGACACTGAAGTCAGCTGGTCGCCCGATGGCAAGCGCATCGCCTTCACCTCCGACCGCGGCGGCGTGGCGCGCGTCTATGTCATGGATGTCGACAGCGGCACGCCCAGGCAGCTGCCGGCCTACGGCAAGCAGACCTCCAACCCCTGCTTTTCACCGGACGGCAAAAGCCTGGCGGTGGTGGTGGACGAAGGGCGTGACTCGCGCATCGGCCTGATCCACCTGGACAGCGGCGCATTCGAATTCGTCAGCGGCGGCCCGCGCGACGAAAAACCGAGCTTCGCGCCGAACAGCGCCCAGCTGATCTATGCCGCCGAAGACGACCGCCGTGGCCAGCTCAAGGTGCGCGCGCTCGGCGGCTACCTGCGTCAGCTGCACGCCGACGAGGACGTGCGCGAGCCGGCGTGGTCGCCGTATCTGAACTGAGCGGCGACCCCGATGCTCCCGGCAACGCCAGCCGGGCGCCTGTGCGGTGGACAGAAAAATGCTTCGCAGCCACCCAGCCGCCGCACGGCAGGCGCGCCGCCGTGAACGGCGGCGATCAGCTCAGTGCGGCCGCGATCTCGCCCAGATAGGCCGTCAGTGCCGGGTGCTCCACTTCAAAGCGGCGCACGGTGTCGGAGATGTTGGAGACCAGGGTATTGCGCTGCTGCTCGCCGCCCGCGCCGCCGACATGGCCCTCGATTTCTTCGATCAGCTGCTCCACATGCTGCCGGGCCAGCGCGTCACCCGACTCCAGGCGCTTGAGCTCGCCGCGCAAGCGCTCCAGCGAGGCCTGCAGATCTTTGCTAATCATGTCGTCCTCTCATCGCCGGCGCAGGAAGAACCCCTTGCCGCCTGAGGAATATTACCTCCGCGATGGGCTTTGCGCTCGCCGCCGCCGGCGCGCAGGCAAGGCTGCGCCGACTGCCGCCGCCACACCGGCGCCGGCGATGCGCAACGGCTCGGTGCTGCGCTGCGCGCGGCAGAGCACGAAGGCGCCTTCCAGCGCCGAGAGCAGGAACACCGCCAGCTCGCGCGACTTGCGACCAGGCACGCCGGCCTCGCGGAAGCGCTGCGCCAGGCCCTCGATCCAGCTGTCGAACACCTCGGCCGTGGCCTGGCGCAGCGGCTCGCTGCTGCTGGCCACTTCCAGCGCGATGGTGGCAATGGGGCAGGCGTCGGCATAGTCGGTCTGGCGCAGCGTTTCGGCAGCGCCGGCAAAGGCGTTGCGCACCGCGCCGACCAGGTCCGGCGCCGATGCGAAAAAGGCATCGACCAGCTGCAGGTAGATGGCGCCGGAACGGCGGATCACCTCGGCGCCAAGCTGCTCCTTGCCGCCCGGGAAGAAGTGGTAAAGCGAGGCGAACGGCGCTTGCGCCGCTTCCACGATCTGCTTCACACCGGTGCCGCTGTAGCCCTGGCGGCGGAAATAGGTGCCGCCGGCGTCGAGCAGGCGTTCGCGGGTGCCGCACATTGGATTAGCCTCGTGCTTGCGCATGGAAAACAGTATAGCTAAGCTCTAATTAGAGCGATCTATCTAGACGGGGCCGCATCGGCAAGCGCCCCGGTGGAGGCGAAGATGCGCGCATTCATCCTGGTCCTGCGGCTGCTGGCCGCGGTGGCCGTCGCCGTCGGCCTGCTGCACCTGCTGATCGGCCTACACGCGGACACATTGCTCGGTGCGCGGCTGCCGGCGCAGGTGCTGGCCGACCCGGTACTGGACAGCCAGAACCGCTTCTACGGCACCACCTTCATCGGTTATGGCGCGCTGATCTTCCTGTGCGCAGCCGACCTGCGCCGATACGCTGCGGTACTGGCTCTGGTTGCAGGTTTCGTCGCCCTGGGCGGCGTCGCGCGCCTGCTCTCGATCGCACTGCACGGCATGCCGCCGCCGCCGGTGCTCGGCCTGACGCTGCTCGAACTACTGGGCATGCCCGCGCTGTTGTTGTGGTTTCGCCGGGTGTTGCCCGTAGCCTAGTGCCGTTCCTGCTGCGGCGCCTCCTCCACCGGCACCGTCACCCAGCGCGCCAGCGCGAAGCAGGCGCCCATCACCAGATAGGCGATGGCCCAGGGCCAAGCCGGCGTCAGGCGCAGCACCGTGTCGGCCGGGGTCCACTGGTAGGAATGCAGCAGGCCCAGCGCCGACAGCGCCGCCGCGACGGCACACCACAAGGCGGCGCGCAGGAATTGCCGCTCGATCACCGCCACCGTCAGCGCCGACAGGATCATGGCGCTGAGGATGAAGCCCTGCTCCAGGCGCAGCGCGCCGTCGATCCAGATGTCCGAGCGGCCGAAGGATTGGATCAGCTCCACCGAGAACGGCGTGCCGCCGGGAATGCCGGCGCCGGCGGCGTGCAGCCCGGCTTTGGCCATGAAGGCGCTCCAGCCGGCCAGGCCGGGCAGCAGGCCCATCACCACCGCCGGCGCATGCGCGCGCGGCACCGCCTGGAAGGCCTGCGCGGCGATGACGATGCCGATCCACAGCACGATGGCCATGCCGGCCTCGATCGGCACCGCCCAGGCGATCAACGACAGCGTGCCGGTGAAGCAGATCAGGCTCATGAACACGCCGTTGTAGATCGAGTAGCCGGCGCGCGCGCCCATTGCCTTCCAGCCGGGATGGCCAATGTACAGCGTGGTGGGGAAGCATGAGCCGAACAGCGCGGCGCCGACGCAGCCGATGCCGTTCACCGCCAGCGAGCTGCGCGTGGAATAGCTGTCGCCGGCGGCCTGCGCCGACTCGATGTTCTGCAGCGAGCCGATCACGTTGAACAGCCCCATCGGCAGGATCACAGACAGATAGGTCAGCCAATACGGCCCGCGCAGCGCCTGCAACAGCTCGCCCACAACCGGCACTGGCGGATGCAGCGCGGCGCCGCCCGGCGAGCCGGATGGCGCCAGGCCCGTGCCCCAGGCGAACGCCGTACCCAGCGCCACCGCCACCAGGCCGCCCGGCAGGCCGCCGCGGAAGCGTACGCGGCCGAAGTAGACCAGCAGGATGATGGCCAGCGTGCCCAGGCCGATCACCGGCTGCGCGTAAGTGCGCAACAGGAAGCCCAGCGCGATGAAGGTCATGGCGATGCCGGCCAGCGTCGACAGCAGCGCCGCGCGCGGCGTAGATCTGCGGATGCGCTCCGCCACCAGGCTGCCGAGCAGCTCGATCACGCCGGCGCCGAAGCAGGCCGCCAGCCCGGCGTGCCAGGCGCTGCGCGCCGGATCGGCATCGCCCGCCGTCTGCGCCGCCAGCTTCGCCGGCAGCATCACCAGGAACACGTAGGCGAACAGGGACACCGTGTTGATGCCGTAGGGCAGGGCGCAGACATCGCTGCGCTGCTCGCGCAGCGCCAGCTGTCGCGCCTGCCAGGCGTAGAACAGGTTGCCGATCAGCAGCGACACCGCCGCCCCGGGCAGCACCCGACCGAACACCAGCTCCGGCGGAAAACCCAGCACGCCCAGGCACAGCGAAGTGAGCACCAGCAGCTGCACCAGATTGTCCAGAGCCAGGCCGAAGAAGCCGTCGATATCGCCGCGGACAAACCAGGGCATGCCTGTTCCTCAGTCGCAAGGGTGGATGGAAGAAGTGGTCAGCGCCGGCGGCGCCAGCGCTGACCCAGGCTGCGGATGCAGCTTCCGCGCCAGGCCCTTAGGGCCTGTTAACACGGATTGGGTCGCTGCGAAGGTGGCTATTTTTGCGCAGCGCTTAGTCGGACAGGACGCGGCATGGTGATTCCATGCAAGTCCT
>CAYVKA010000167.1:0-5266 GCA_964451925.1 uncultured Nevskia sp.
CGGCCGCCGGGCGCGGCGGCGCGGAGCTGGCCGCGCGCCTGGCCGGGCTGCTGCGGCAGATGCGCGCGCAGGCCGACGATGTTGCCGCGCTGCAGGCGCTGTGCCTCGAATTCTGGCACGCGCTGGTAGTGGCCAGCGACAACATCGCCTTCCGCCTGGCCTTCAACTCGATGCAGCGCACCTACCGCCAGGTGTGGAGCCTGATGACTTCGGTGATGGAAGCGGAGTTCCGCGACCAGGCCGGCCTGGGACGGATCGCTCGCGCGGTGGCGGCGGGTGACGCCGAGGCCGCGCGCGACGCCGGGCGGCGCCATGTCGAGATCGGCCGCCGCGCGCTGCAGCGCGCGGGCAGCCTCTGATGCAGCCGCAGGCGCAAGGAGCCGCGTGATGAGCCGCAGCGACGACGACCGGATGATGATCGCGGCGGCGGAAACCGCGCGGCGCAACCCGATGCGCCCGCCGGACACGCTGCCGCGCGAGCGCGGCGCGGCGCTGCGGCTGTTCTGGCGCCAGCCCAGCCCGCTGCTGATCAGCGCCTTCGTGCTCGGCCTCGCGCTGTGGCGCCTGAGCCTGGCGCCGCTGGGCTGGAAGGACGCCGCCGCGGCGCTGCTGGTGCTGCTGCTGTTCCCGCTCAACGAGTGGCTGATCCACGTCTGCCTGCTGCACTACCGGCCGCGGCGGCTGTTCGGCCGCACCATCGACTTCTACCTGCCGCTGACGCACCGCCGCCATCACGCCGACCCGTGGAACCTGCGCTGGGTGCTGATCCCGCTGCACGTGCACGTGCTGACACTGCCGGCGGTGGCGCTGCTGCTGTGGGCGCTGTGGCCGTGGAAGGAGCTGGTGCTGAGCGCGGAAGCGAGCTACCTGCTGCTCGGCCTGCACTACGAGTGGGTGCACTACCTGGCGCACATCCCCTGGTGCCCGGACCTCGCCCATTACCGGCGGCGCGTGCGCGAGCACCGCTACCATCACTTCCGCAACGAGAACTACTGGTGGGGCGTGTCGATGGGCAGCGCCGACCGCCTGCTCGGCACCGCGCCGCCGGTGGAGGACATCGGCCGCTCCGGCACCACCAGCACGCTGGGCCTGCGCAAGTAGCGCTCAGGACATCGCCGGCACCGGCAACCCGGCCGACCGCGGCCGTGTGCTCCACCACACCAGCAGCATCAGCAGCACCTGGATCACCAGGCGCGCGCCGAGCAGCGCCGGCGGGAACTGCGGGAACAGCTGTGGGTGCAGCCACATGTGGATATTGGCCGGCGACACGCACAGGATCAGCAGCAGCAGGCCCCTGCCCGCCCAAGGCCGCGTCGCCGCCGGGATCAGGCCGAGCGCGCCCAGCAGCTCGAACACGCCGCTGACATACACCGCCGCCAGCGGCCACGGGATATACGGCGGCACGATGCCGACGAAAAACGAGGTGGCGACGAAATGCCCGATGCCGCCGCCGAAGAACCACAGGAAAACGAAGGCCAGACCGGCGCGCTGCTGGATGGACATGGGGCTCCCCCGGGCACAAGGCTGCATTGTGCCCGGTTTCATGCGGCCGCCCATGGCCGGCAAGCCGCGCCAGACCCTAAACTGGGCCACGCCCTCCCCGCCCCGACGCCCATGCAGCTACTCCGGCTCCGCCTGCTGTCCCTCGCCTGCGCCGCGCTGCCGGGCCTGATGCTGGCCGCCTGCCACGGCACGGTGTACCGCGACTCCGCCGGCGACGCGTCGGCCCAGCCGGCGCCGGCGGCGGCGCGCATCGGCCACGTGTTCGTGCTGGTGCTGGAAAACGAGGACTTCGAAAATTCCTTCGGCGCCGACTCGCCCGCCGGCTACCTGGCGCGGACGCTGCCGGCACAAGGCGCGCAGCTGAGCAACTACTACGGCGTGGCGCACAACAGCCAGGGCAACTACATCGCGCTGGTCAGCGGCCAGGGGCCCAACAGCGACACCCAGTCGGACTGCCACCAGTACGTGGAGTTCCAGGCCAGCGGCCCGGCCGACGGCGACGGGCAGCTGCCGGGCCGCGGCTGCGTCTACCCGGCCTCGGTGCGCAGCCTGCCGGACCAGCTGGAGCAGGCCGGCCTGAGCTGGCGCGGCTACATGGAGGACATGGGCAACGACGCGCAGCGCGAAGCCGCCAGCTGCGGCCGCCCGCGGCTGGGCGGCACGGACCCGACGCGGCATGCCGAGCGCGGCGACCAGTACGCCACCAAGCACAATCCCTTTGCCTACTTCCACCGCGTGATCGACGACGCGGCGCGCTGCCAGCAGCACGTGGTCAACCTGCAGCAGCTCGACGCCGATCTGGCGGACACGTCGCGCACGCCGAACTTCGCGCTGATCACGCCGGGCCTGTGCCACGACGGCCACGACTCGCCCTGCGTCGACGGCGAGCCCGGCGGGCTGGTCTCCGCCGACGCCTTCCTGCGTCTATGGGTGCCGCGGATCCTGGCCTCGCCGGCGTTCCAGCGCGACGGGCTGCTGATCGTGACCTTCGACGAATCCAACGGCCCGCTCAGCGACGCCAGCGCCTGCTGCGGCGAACAGGCCGGGCCCAACGCGCTCCTGCCCGGCATCACCGGCCCCGGCGGCGGCCGCGTCGGCGCGGTGCTGCTGTCGCCGTTCATCGCGCCGGGCACGGTGTCGACGCACGCCTACAACCACTACTCGCTGCTGCGCAGCGTCGAGGATGCGTTCGGCCTGCCCTACCTGGGTTACGCGGCGCTGCCGGCGCAGTCCGCGTTCGGCAGCGATGTCTATACGCGGCAGATGCCGCAGTTGCCGCCGCGGCCGTAAAACCCGAACAGCTGTAGCATCGCGCTCAGGCGCCGTGCTCAGGCGGCGCGCTCGCCGCCGTTGCCGAAAACGTCGCTGCGCGCCTTGTCGACGCGCGCCATCTCGCCGTGGAAATCGAAGTCGATGGTGCCGGTGTCGGCCGGTGATGCCTGCCGCGCCGCGGCCCGCTGTTCGAGCAGCGACACCAGCTCCGGCGCCGGCGCGATGCCGGCCTGCGGCTGGAAGCGGAAATCCGAGGGCAGCAGCTCGTGGCCCATGGCGCGCACGCGTTCCCAGGCTTCCGGGCTGAGCACCGGCTCCAGCGGCAGCGCCACCTCGGCGAAGCCGGCGGCGCGGCGCGCCTCGAACAGACGCTGCGCCAGGCGCAGGCGGATGTCGGCGCGTCCGGGCTGCTGCGTCAGCAGCTCGCGCAGGCGCGCGATCTCGCCCTGCTCGGCTTCCGCCGGCGGCGGCGCCGTCACCAGCTCGCGGCGCGACTCGCGCGCCGGCGCCGCGGCGGGGCCGGCCGCCAGCACGTTGGGCTGCACCGACGGCGCGCCGCCGCTGGCCATGGCGCGCCGCGCCGCCATGGCGCGCTTGTGCTGACCGCCGGCGAACAGCTTGCGCAGGCCCCACAGCACCAGCAGCAGCGCCGCCACGCCGATCAGGTTGCGCGGCTGGCGCCAGGCCGGCGTCGGGCGCGGCGCTTCCTGCACCGCCTCGGCCGGCCGGCGCAGCAGCGTCACCGGCACCTGCCACTCGCCCAGCGGCCGGCGCAGGTAATCCTTGAACTCGTTGATGCGGTACTGCGGCTCGCTGCGGATCGAGGCGGCGTCGGGGATGCCGAGCAGGCGGCCAGCGACGGGATGCTGCGGATCGCCGGCCGGGAAATCGCCGATGTTGGCCTCGTACACCGCCAGCATCACCGCCTCGACGCTGCCGGCGCCGGCGCGGGCGAAGTGCTCGGCGATGCCGGCCAGCGTATCGCCCTTCTTCACCAGGTAGTTGTTGTAGTACTTGGGCGGCGGCGCGATCACCGTCTGCACCGCCGACGGCGCGGCGGCGGCCAGCGCGCCGCTGCGCGCGGCGGCGTCGCCGAAGGCGATGGCGGTTTTCTGCTGCTCCTCCTTGCCGATGGTGATGGCCTGCGCGCCTTCGGGCAGAGCGGCGGCGGCCTCGGTCGGCGGCGCCGTGCGCGCCGCATCGGCGGGCTTGCTCACCACCGCGCCGACCACCGGCACCGGCGACTCCACCGGGGCGGACTTGTTCAGGTCGGGAATGTCGAACAGCACGGTCAGGTCGCGGCTCACCACCACCGGGCCGGCGCCGACCTCCAGGTGCAGGCGCATCGCCGGCACCGTGACACGCGCGCTGGTGCTGAGCACGATCGCCGGCGCGGCGGGATCGTAGGCGGCGTGCACCGAGGCGGCGGCGCGCTCCTCGGCATCGGCCAGGCCGGAAGCCGGGGTCAGGCGGTAGTAGATGCGCGACACCTCGTCGCCGGCGAGCGTGATCGGCACCGACACCGACAGCGGTTGGCCGACCGCCGCGTGCAGCTGCGTCTCGCCCTCGATGGACAGCGCGTGCGCGACGCCGCAGCAGGCGAGGCTGGCGGGAATCAGGAATCTTGAGAAGTGCATCGTGGCAGTCAATCAGAAAGCGGCGGCAGCCCGGCTCGGCTTCCGTCAGACGGATCAATCATCGCCGATAACCGGTGGCGGCTCCATAGTATTCGTCAGCTCCGTGTGGATCGCGCGTGGCGCGGGTCCGCAGGCGGCGCCATTGCGCCGGCGGCGCGGTGGCGGCAAGCCGGCCCTCGGCGCAATCGCGCCGTTCGGCCGCCGCGGCGGACGCGCCAGCGATGATTCATGGCATACCACTTGCGTGGTTTCGTTCAACCTTGTTGTTCAGGCCTTAGTTGTTCGGGCCTTAGTTGTTCGGGCCTTAGTTGTTCGGACCTTGTGGTTCGACTTTGTTCTTCAACCTTGTTCTGCTGCCGCGCGCCGCGGGCGCGCACGAGTCCTTGTGATGCACAAACTGGCCACCGCCCTCCTGCTCTGCCTGTGCGGCTACGCCGCCGCGGCCCAGGCACAGCAGGAGTTCCGCGCCGGGCTGACGCTGCGCGCCGGCTTCGGCGGGACCGCCGATCAGGAGTGGCAGCCGCACCTGCTGGCCAGCTTCGGCTCCGGCCCGCAGTTCCTGCAGCAGAGCCGCAGCGCCGAATCGCAATGCCTGATGACCGCCGGCGACCTGCGCGTCAGCGGCGCCACCGCCTCGTCCTCGGCTTGCGACGCCGCGCCGCTGGTGCAGCTGGATCTCGCCGACAGCGGCCTGAGCTCGGCCAACCTGCTCGGGCTGAACCTGATGAAAGCCCCGCGCGTGATCGACAGTTATCACCGCGACCTGCTCAGCGGCAACAGCGAATGGGTGCGCTGGACGCTGCGGCAGCACGCCGCGGAAAGCGGCGGCGCGGCCCCCGCGGCCCTGCCCGGCG
>CAYVKA010000168.1:0-4949 GCA_964451925.1 uncultured Nevskia sp.
ACAAGACCGACGAGGGCCGCGAGTACAACCGCCGTGTCGAGCTGCACATCCTCAACTAATGCGCCGGCAAGGGATTGCCGGATTGGCTTCAAGTCATAAGACGGAGAAATGAACATGTCAGGGAAACGTAATCTTGCGGCGGCGGGCACGGCGCTGTTGGCCGGCCTGCTGATGTCCGCGTGCACCTCCAACGGCGAAGGCAGCGGAGTGGGCAGCAGCAGCGGCGGCGCCATCACCGGCAGCAGCAGCGGCGGCCCGCCGAACAACGGCACCGGGCCGACCAGCATCACCCAGGGCGGCAACCCGGTCAGCGGGCATTTCGTCTGCACCCAGTCCGCCTCGGCCTACGGCAACGCCACCACCGCGGTCGGCACCAACGGCCTGGTCGGCGGTCCGTTGACGACGCTGCTCAACACCCTCGGCGGCACCACCGCGACCACGCTGCTCAACAGCGTGGTCAACCCGAACAACGTCATCGACGGCAACCTCAGCACCTACGCCAGCTACACGCTGACCTTGGGCCTGCTCGGCGGCCTGCTCGACTCGGTGGATCTGTCGGTGTTGATGCCCAGCGGCACCACGGTGCCGGTAGGCCAGTTCGCGGTGTTCGGCATTAGCTTTCCCAACGGCACGGTGGATCTGTCCCTGCTCAACACGGTGGCAGTCACCACCTATCTCAACAACGTGCAGCAGGAGACCCACTCGCTGAGCCAGTCGGACCTGAGCCTGCTCGGCATCATCGGCGGCAGCACCGTGCCGCCGACCTGGATCGGCATTGAAGTCACCAAGCCCTACGACCGCGCCACGCTGTCGCTGACGCCGGGCGTGCTCACGGCCGATGTCGGCGATGCCATGAACGCCTATGAGTTCTGCCCCGGCGGCACGCTGGTGACGTCCGGTTCTTCGAGCTCGTCGTCCGGTTCGTCGTCGTCGTCCGGCTCCTCTTCCGGAGCCTGAGGCCGGCTGGGTCACGGAGGCTCGCCGCGCCGGAGCCGGCGGCGAGCGCTCGCGAAGCTGGGAGTGAAGCAACTTGAAGGGGCCGCGTCGCGGCCCCTTTTTTGTTTCTGCGCCATACTGGCGGCTGGAACCGAAAACCAGATTCGCCCCCATGAACAACGAGGCGCCGCTGATCCGGCCGGGCCGGCTGGCCCTGGCCTGGCTGCTGTGCATCGTCTGCGGCTGCGCCGGCGCGGTGCTGTGGATGCCGCTGTACCGCTGGCTCGGCCAGCTGCTGACGGCGCTGCCGCCGATGGCGCAGTGGCAGCGCGCGCTGCTGCCGCAGATCGCCCTCTACGGCAGCCTGTTCGCCTGCATCGGCGCCGGCATCTGGCTGGGCGTGCGCCTGTCGCGGCGCTTCCTGTCGGAGCTGGAGCTGGAGGTGCTGTTCCGCGTGCAGCGCCGGGATTGAAACGCGGACCTGCGCGCCGCTCAGGCGGCCTGCGCCAGCGCTGCTTCGTCCAGGCCGAAGAAGCCGCCGACCAGGCGCCGCTGCAGCGCCGCGCTGTCGACGCGGTTGACCGACTGCCAGAACGCCTCGCTGCCGGCGTGGCTGCGGCAATACCACTGGATGTGCTTGCGCGCCACGCGCAGCCCGGCCGCCTCGCCATACAGCGCGTACAGCGCGTCCAGGTGCTCCAGCAGCAGGCCGCCCACCTCGCGCGGCGTGGGCTCCGCCAGCTGCTCGGCGGTGGCCAGGAAGTGCGCGATCTCGCGGAAGATCCACGGCCGGCCCTGTGCGGCGCGGCCGATCATCAGGCCGTCCACGCCGGTGTGGTGCAGCACCGCGCGCGCCTTCTGCGGCGTGTCGATGTCGCCATTGGCCCATAGCGGGATGCGCACCGCCTGCTTGATCGCGGCGATGGTGTCGTACTCGGCCTCGCCGGCATACAAGTCCTCGCGCGTGCGGCCGTGCACCGCCAGCGCGGCGATGCCGCAGTCCTGCGCGATGCGCGCCACCGTTGCGCCGTTGCGATGATCGCGCGCCCAGCCGGTGCGGATCTTCAGCGTCACCGGCACCGGCACCGCTTGCACTACGGCGCGGCAGATCCGTTCCACCAGCGCCTCGTCGCGCATCAGCGCCGATCCGGACTCGGCGTTGCACACCTTCTTCGCCGGGCAGCCCATGTTGATGTCGACGATCTGCGCGCCGTGCGCCACGTTGTGGCGTGCCGCGTCGGCCAGGCGCTGCGGATCGGCGCCGGCGATCTGCACCGCGATCAGGCCCGGCTCGCCGCGATGCTCCATGCGCGTGCGCGACTTCGGCGTGTTCCAGAAGCGCGGGTCGTCGATGGTCATCTCCGACGCGGCCAGGCCCGCGCCCAGGCGCTTGCACAGCACGCGGAACGGGCGGTCGGTGACGCCGGCCATTGGGGCCAGCGCCAGCGCCGGTTCGATGCGGTAGGGGCCGATCTGCATGGCGCTATTGTCGCCGATCCGGCGTTTGCGCAGCGGGGCCGGCCCGATCGGCCCGATCGGCCTGGCGGCCGGCCCCCGCGGCGCGCTCTCAGTTGCGCTTGTAGACGATCTTTTTGGCGCCGCCGTCGCAGCTGCCGACCACTTTCTGTTCCTTGACCTCGGCGGCGGCGACCACCTCCAGGCTGTAGGCCTTGACGCCCTTGGCCTTGATCCTGGCGTCGATCTGCTCCTTCACGCCGTCGCAGGGCGTGGCCCAGGCGGCGGAGGCGGTGAGCGACAGCACGGCGGCGGCAATTGCGGAAATGTGCTTCATGATGAGACTCCCTGTGGATGGACTGGCAGACTCAAGATAACAACCGCCCGCGGCAGTTCCGTGCAGCGCCGGTGAAATTCCGGTGCAAGGCCTGGGGTCAACAGACCCCGGCACCCGCGGCTGGCTTTTGCGCCGGCCTTGGCTATGCTGCTCCGTGCCCGCTCCCGGGCCCGGCGTCGAGGTGTTCCATGCGCGCACTGATCGCACTCTGCCTGCTGCTGCCGCCGCTGGCCCTGGCCGATGCCGCGCCGGACCCGTTGCAGCCGCTGGCCTTTCTTGCCGGCCATTGCTGGAAAGGCAGCTTCCCCGGCCAGGCGCAGACCGACGAGCACTGCTTCGAGTGGCTCTACGACGGGCATTTCCTGCGCGACCGCCACGTGGTGCGCGGGCCCGGACATCCGGACTACCTGGGCGAGACCACTTACTACTGGGACGCCGATGCCCGGCGCATCCAGTACCTGTACATCGAGAGCCAGGGCGGCACCAGCAAGGGCGGCGTGGAAGCCGCGGCGGACGGCCTGAGCTTTCCGCCGGCGCGCTACGTCGACAACGGCCGCGAGCAGGTTTACCGCAGCCGCTGGCAGCGCAGCGGCGACGACGCCTACGAGGCGGTCAACGAGTTCAGGAGCAAGGACGGCGGCTGGACCCAGGCGTGGAGAGTGCGCATGCAGCGGCAGCCGGACACGGCGCCGCAGCAGGCCGATCGCGCCGCGTCGCACGAATAGGGCCTGTCAACACGGACTGGGTCGCTGCGGCGGCGGCTATTTTTGCGCATCGCCGGCAGCGTACTGGCTGGTTGCGCCGCGCCGTTTTTCCGCCGCGCCGTTGCGCATATCCATAGACGCAAAATGCGCTTGCTTCGCTTGCAATTCGCGCCGTAGCATGATCGTGAGTGCGCGCAGGCGAGAAACCTCAGCAGGAATGGGGTTTTTGCATCAGTCCTGCTACTCTACGCGCGCAGCAAAATTCACAATGCAGAGTTTCGGAACAAGAGAAGGAGCACAATGAGCGATACGCTGACCCGCAAGGACCTCGTCGAAGTCCTGGCCAAGAAGCATGACCTGCCGAAGTCCCGCGTCGATGCGCTGGTGGTGGACCTGCTGGACGATGTGACCAAGGCCCTGAAGAAGGGCAACAAGGTGGCGCTGTCCCAGTTCGGCATCTTCGAAGTGAAGAAGCGTCCCGCGCGCAAGGGCCGCAACCCGGCGACCGGAGCCGCGATCAAGATCCCGGCGAAGAAGAACGTGCGCTTCAAGTCCTCGGCTGGTCTGAAGAAGACCATCGGCTGAAGTCTGTTGCCGCAGGGAAAAGGGGAGCCTCGGCTCCCCTTTTTTTATGTCCTTGCGGCTGACGACCACGTCAGCCCGCAGGATGACGTCGCAGCATCAGCCGGCGGCCGTCTTGCCCGCGTCCCTCGGTGCCGCCACGGTTGCGGTCAGCGCCGGATTGCTCCACTGGCAGACGATGGTGCCGGTTTCGTCCAGCACCACGTAATGGCGCACCAGGTAGCTCAGGCTCATGCGCTGCAGCCGCGCCTCCGCGGTCAGCGCATCGGGGAACTGCATGCGCAGCCGGTCGAGCACCGCCTTGAGCCGCGCCAGCGCCGGGCGCAGCTCGCTGCCGAGCAGGCGCGCCGCTTCGTTGGCCGAGGGATAGGAGGCGAGGGTGCGGCCGCCGTCGACGTTCAACTCCGCGTTCTGGAAGTGCCAGTGCGTGCGGTCCAGCAAGGCGTAGCGGACGGTGAGTTCCGCGCCGGCATCACGCTCAGGCGTATTGGTTGTCGCAGGCATCCTGCCGCTCCCGCCGCTTCAAGGTATGGCCGTCTCGATTGTGGCACATACGATCAGGTCCGGATGTTACGGCTGTCGCACCGGCACGGTGCGCCGGCGGGGGACGGCCGGTAGCGGCGGACCGGCAAGCGCGACGCGCCCGGCATCGAGCGGTTAAGCTGGTGCGGCTCCGGCCCGCCTCCTGGCGGGCCGTACCGCAACAGGATTTTCACCAGGGATTCCAGGGTGCACCGCGCAGGCGTGCGACGCGCTGCGGCGGTGGCCGTGGCCGTATTGGAGCAGGGCATGGCGCAGGCGATTTTCATCGGCAGGGACGGTCAGCAGCTTGGTCCGTACAGCAGGGACCAGATCGGGGCGATGGCGGCCGCCGGGCAGATCCTGCCCGGTGACATGGCCTGGCACGAGGGCATGGCGGCGTGGGAGACGGCGTC
>CAYVKA010000169.1:0-4943 GCA_964451925.1 uncultured Nevskia sp.
GCGGCGGCGGCGCGAACCGCGGCGGAATACTGCAGCTCCTCGAGGGCGCGGCGCTGCGGCGCAGGCGGCGCCGCGCGCGGGGGGATGCGCCGGGTCCGCGATAGGGCGGTGCCCAGGGGCGAGGCGCCCTGAGTGCCGCGCTGCGCGCGGCACTCGCCACGAACGGGCTTCTATTGATTCAACGAACTTCTACTACGGTCCTTGCGCCAGCGCCGGCTCGGCTGCGGCGACGGCGCTCTTCACCGGCTTGATGCGCACCGCCCACAGCACGCCGGCGAGCAGCAGCGCGATGCCGAGCAGCGTCAGGTGCGGCGGCCAGTGGCCGCGCAGCAGGAAGGCGTAGGTCAGCGCGGCCAGCGTTTCGAACACGATCAGCTGGCCGGCGAGCGCGGTGGGCAGGCGCTGGCTGGCTTCGTTCCAGCACAGCGAGCCGAGCCAGGAGGCGCTCAGGCCGATGGTGGCCATCAGGCCGGTGAAGGCCAGCGGCCGCGGGCCGAAGGGCATCGGCAGCGCGCTGCCGGCGGCGGCGTTCCAGCCCCACAGCGCGGCATAGCCGGTCAGGGCCAGCGGCAGGATGGCCAGGCCTTGCGCGGTGGCCCAGGCGCGGGGCTTGCGGTCGGGATGGTGGCGCAGCCAGTCTGCGTTGCGCAGCGGATACCAGGTCCAGCAGGCCACCGCGCCGCAGGCCAGCAGCGCGCCGGAGGCGTAGCGCGCCGGGGCGCCGGACTGCGCGGCAAGGGTGGACAGCTCGGCCTGGTTGACGCAGGCCAGGCCGGCGCCGATGGCGGCGAGCGAGGGCAGCAGGCGCTTCCACGGCAGGCGGCCGTCGCGGCGGTGGTCGCGCAGGTTGGCGGCGATGGCGATGACCACCGGCAGGGTGCCGATGATCATGGTCGGCAGCGGCGCGCCGGCGCGCTGGATGGCGCTGGCCAGGCACAGGTAGTAGAGCAGGTTGCCGATGGCGGCGAGCTTCAGCGCCTCGATCCAGTCGGCGCGGCGCAGGCGCCTGATCTCGGCGCGGTCGAACCAGCCCATCGGCAGCGCCACCAGGCCGAAGGCCAGGTAACGGCCGCAGGACAGTAGTACGGCGGGGTACTCGGGCAGCAGCAGCGGCGCCACGAACACCAGCCCCCACATCGTGCCCGCCGCCAGGGCGAACGCCACGCCAGCCCACATTGCTCCGCTCTCCGGTGATTTCGGTCGCGCCGCGCGGCCGCGCGGCGCCGCTCCGGGCGGTCTTTTACCAGATTGCGCGGCGCGCCGCTCGTCAACCGGCGGCGCGCCGGCCGGCGTGTGGCTCAGGCCGGCGTGGTGCCATCCGGCTCGGCGTGCACCACCACGCGCACGTGCGACTTGCAGGCGCCGGGGCGCAGCGCGCGGACGCGCTCGATCAGGCCGGGGGTGACTTCCAGGCCGCGCGCCACGAACAGCACGCCGCTGCTCAGCTTGACGTCCTCGGCGAACACCATGCCGGTCTGCAGCGCCGCCAGCGGGATGCTGCGGATGTCGCGGCCGGCGCTGGCGTGGCCGCGCGCCTCGTCGAGCGCGTCGAGCACGCGCGGCAGCAGGCCGGGGCTGCGCGCGCGCAGGGTTTCCAGCGCCTGCTGCGGCCCCTGGCCCTGCGCCTCCAGCACGTCGAACTCCACCGCGGCGCGCAACAGCTGCGCGCCCAGCGTGGCCAGCTCGGCCTCGGCGCTGAGCAGCGGCGCGCCGCCGGCATGGTGCGGATCGAAGTAGCCGGCGAGGATCTCGCGGATCAGCTCCAGCCGCGGAATGTTGGCCAGCAGCTGCTCCACCACCTTGGCGCCGCGCGCCACCTGGCGCTGCTCCTCCTCCTCCAGCGGCAGCGCGTAGTAGACCTTCTCCACCGTCTCCGGCGACAAGGTGATGGCGCCGAGCTGCGAGAACATGCCGGCGATCTCGATCTGCCGCGCTTGCGCCAGGCCGAGTCGTCTGGCCAGCTCGCCGACCAGCTGGCGCGTGCGGCAGGCGCGGCCGAAGGCCAGCGGGTTGGTCAGCGCCAGCACGTCGCTCAGCACCGCCAGGCTGCCGTGCAGGGTCTGCTGCAGCAGCACGTGCTCGGCGGTGAGCAGGCGGTGCTGCTCCACCGCCGCCTCCACCGCCGCCAGCAGCGTCTGCGGCGGGCAGGGCTTGGTCAGGAAACGGAAGATCTGGCCGTCGTTGACGGCGGCGATGGCGGCGTTGAGGTCGGCCTGGCCGGACAGCACCATGCGCACCGTCTCCGGCGCCACCTCGCGCGCCTGGCGCAGAAAGGCGGCGCCGTCCATGCCGGGCATGCGCATGTCCGACACCACCACGGCGATGCCGGGATCGCGCTTCAGCGCTTCCAGCGCGCCGGCGCCGCTGGTGGCGGCGAGCAGCTCGTAGCGCCGGCGCAGGTGCAGCGCCAGGCCGGCCAGCACCTGCGGCTCGTCGTCGACGCACAGCACGCGCACGCGCCCGCCTTCCATGGCGGCGGGGGCGGCGGGGGCGACGGGGGCGGCGGCGGCGGCGCCCGGCGCGGCGCCGGGCGGGTGGGGGGTGGCTTGCGGCATCAGGATTCCTCCTCCTGCGATTGCTCCAGTGCGCATTGGCGCCAGCGCGGCAGCTCGCCGGTGCAGCCGGCGCGCTCGATGAATTCCAGGTTGATGGCGGCCTCGGCCGTCATGCTGCCGCTGCAGTCGGCGCCGCACAGCGCGTCCGCCACGTGCAGCCCGGCCAGCAGCCAGGCGTCGGCCGGCCCGCTCTGGCAGGCGTCGGGCCGGTGGTGGTAGGCCACCGCCTCGACCACCGCGAACGGCAGGCCCCACATGCCCAGCAGGTAGGCGCCGACTTCGGCGTGGGTGACGCCGAACTGCGCGGCCTCGGCCTGGTTGAGGCGCGGGCCGCTGTCGCGCGCCTGCTGCCGCAGCGCGCGGTAGCGCTCGCCGAAGCTCAGCGCCAGCGCGATCTCGCCGACGTCGTGCACCAGGCCGGTGGTGAAGGCCTCGTCGGCGCGCTTGGGGTCGCGGAAGAAGCGGCGCATCAGCCGCGCCATGCGCACCGAGTGGCGCTGCAGCTGCTCCAGGTCCAGGCCGCACAGCCGCGCCGCCTCGGCGCTGGAGAAGATGTGCACGCTCAGCGCCAGCGCCTTGAGCAGCTCCAGGCCGAGGTAGGAGACGGCCTGGCGGATCGAGCTCATGCTGCGCGACAGGCCGAAGTAGGCGGAGTTGACCAGCTGCAGCACTTTCACGCACATGGCCGGGTCGCGCTCGATGATGGCCACCACCTGGTCGATGCTGCACAGCGGGTCGTCGATGGCCTGGCGCAGCGCGGTGTAGGTGCGCGGCGGCGAGGGCAGCCGGTCGAGCGCGCCGATCACCTCGCGCGCCGGGCCGGTGCGCAGCATCGAGTAGACGCCGCAGGTGCGCTCGATCACCGACTGCAGCTGGCGCGTGTCGCAGGGCTTGCTCAGGAACTGGTGCGCCACCGGCAGCGCGCGCATGATCGCCGACTGGTCGGCCTGGCCGGAGAGCACGATGCGCGCCGTGGCCGGGTAGCGCGCCTTGACCTGCTGCAGCAGCTCGGCGCCGTCCATCTGCGGCATGCGCATGTCGGTGATCACCAGGTCGAACGGCGCCTGCTCCAGCGCCTGCAGCGCTTCGGCGCCGCTGGAGACGAAGACCATCTCCCAGCGTGAGCGCTGCTTGCGCAGCGCATCGCGCAGGCCCTGCAGGATGCCGGGCTCGTCGTCGACAAACAGGATGCGGTTCATGCGGCGGCTCCCTGCGGCGCGGCGCCGGAGTGGTGGGTGGGCGGGCGGCTGTGGCAGGGGCTGCCGTGGCCGCTGCCCCCGCCGCCGTTCACTGCGCCGTTCACTGCGGCGTTCACAGCGCCATGCTCCGCGCCGGCTGCAGCGGCGCGCCGCCGCACAGCAGGCGGCCGAAGGCGGCGCTGTCCAGCGCGCGGCTGAACAGGAAGCCCTGGATGCGGTCGCAGCCGAGCCGGCGCAGGCACTCCAGCTGGCTCGCCGTTTCGACGCCTTCGGCGGTGACGCTCAGCGACAGCGTGCGCGCCAGCCCGATGATCGACGCCACCAGGGCTTCGCCGCCGTGGTCGAGGGCGACGATGAAGGAGCGGTCGATCTTGATCGACGACACCGGCAGGCGCGACAGGTAGGCCAGCGAGGAATAGCCGGTACCGAAATCGTCGATGGCGATGGTGATGCCCAGCGCGCGGATGCGGTGCAGCATGGCGATGGTGTCCTCGGCGTCGCCGATCAGCGTCGACTCGGTGATTTCCACCGTCAGCGCGCCGGGCTGGCCGGCGGCGGCTTGGCCGAGCAGCTCGACCAGCCCGGGCGTGCGCAGCTGCGCCGCGGCGACGTTCACCGCCACCGGCGGCACTGCCGGCACCGCCGGGGCCAGGGCGCGCCAGCGCCGCGCGTCCTCCAGCGCCTGGCGCACCACCCACTGGCCGACTTCGAGGATCATGCCGGTGTCTTCGAGCACCGGCACGAACTGCGCCGGGGAGACCCAGCCGAGCTCGCCGCTGTGCCAGCGCAGCAGGGCTTCGGCGCCGGCCACGGCGCCGCTGCGCAAGTCGACGATCGGCTGGTAGCGCAGCTGCAGCTGGCCCTGGGCCAGCGCGTGGCGCAACAGCTGTTCCAGGCGCGTGCGGCTGGCGCCGGCCTGGCTCATCTGCAGCGTGTAGCGGCGCAGACGCTCGGCCGTGGCCTTGGCGGCCTTCATCGCCGCCTCGGCGTTGCACAGCAGCGCGCCGGCACTGTCGCCGTCCTCGGGAAACAGCGCGTAGCCCAGGCGCGCCGCCGGGTGCACGGTTTCGGCGCCCAGCTGCAGCGGTTCTTCCAGCTGCTGCAACACGCGCTGCAGCAGCTGCGCCGCGGCGTCGCCGTCGGCGCCCCGCAGCGGCAGCGCCAGCGCGAAGCGGTCGCCGGCGACGCG
>CAYVKA010000170.1:0-4771 GCA_964451925.1 uncultured Nevskia sp.
TGGCGCAAAATGGGGGGCAACGGCAGGGCAGGGACTTGTTCAGAGGTTCCCTAGGAGCCCCCTATCGGCAATTTTGGGAAAGCCGCGGTACACGAACGCCTACTGCGTGCTCAGTGCCCGCAAGTACCGTAACGACAGGTTGTCGGCATTGATCGTCCCCAGCTGCGCAAACCGCCTGCGCGCGGCTGCGCTCCCTCCCTGCTTCAGATCAGCGATCAGCAATTCCTGCTCCAGGAAGTCGAGCGCATCCTGATCTTCCGGAGGTGTCTGCAACATGGCCAGAGCGATTGGCTGTGCGGCCGCCCATTCCCGCCCGCCAACCGCCTCGAACAGATCGACCCACTGATGTACGCGCTCCGGTAGGGCCATAGGCATATATGTCAGGGGAAACTTTTCGAGCTGACTAGACTGCCATTTCCATCAAACCACTCGTAAACACCGACACGTTGTCCGTTTTTGTATTCACCCACTTCTTTTTGATTCCCGTTCGGCCAATAGCTCCGATAGAGGCCATGTAACGCATTCTTTAGGTATGTGCTGTCAATTGAAAGCTGTCCGTTTTCGTGCCAAAGGCGACACCGGCCTTCCAATTCCCCGGCTCGATATTCAGCTTCTGCGAGCAGAACTCCTGAAGCCGACCAAAGCCGTTTCGAGCCATGTAGCTGGCCATTCAAATATTCGGCTTCTTCGCTTAAGCGTCCTGAATCGTCAAATCGCTTTCGTATTTCCACGTTTTCTTCTGGCATAAAAAATCACCGTGGGTAGTCTACAAACGGATTCCATTCAGGCGGCTCGTCAGGGTGCGGCATGCCCCCCATTTGAAATACACAGACTACGGCGATCAGAGGCACGCGCACGACAAGCTGCAACCCAACGACCGCCAATATTTGACCATTTTGAGCAGGCTGCATCCTCCGTTTCCCAGCGCTCATGGCAAAAATCGTTGTCGTTCGTGGCGCTGCACATAGACTTCGCAGCGCTAGCTCCCGCAGCCGCACCAGCGGCGGCACCAGCAACGCCGCCGGTGTAGCCCCCCCCCGAGCCGCATCCACCGATCGCTCCACCCGCAGTCCCTACACCAGGCGCCACAAGAGTTCCAGCTCCTGCACCAGCTGCTCCTTCTAGCACGCAACCGCCAAGTGCACCGCCGACTGCGCCGCACGCCACACCTAGCGCAGTAACTCCCGCACGACACGCGCTTTGCATCCCTGGACTTCCCCAAAAACCGTTGGGACCGAGCCCTAGTAGTGGATCAGTGAAGCTGACAGGGTTGCCAAAAACATAGGCATATATGTTGGCAAGCCCGGTCGTAGTTTAAGGCCCGCAGACATAGGCATACTCATTCGGCCAAAGTTGCTTCTACGAACGCCCGCTTGGGTTCCCACTCCAATCTAACAGCTACGCTTGAATGCAGAGCTATAGGACGTTTTCCGATACCGTCAGTTTTCGTCGCGACTAAAGCGCGGTCGGATGTAAGTACTGTAAGTCCAGATTTTGGCGAAAAGCGCACGACACGCACGATATACCACCCTGGCTCGGTGTTGTTCGTTGGCTGCAGGCCAGCACAATCGACGCCACTGGGTGCTGATGTTATGTGAACAACCAGAACGTTAGAAAGTAACTGCTCTGCTTGCGCTTCACACTGAACTGGGATCGACTGAATGTTCTCGGGCGGCACTTCAGTCCAAAGTAGTTGGCGCACTTGACCCTGCTCCCGAGAAAGCAGCCAAGGATCTTCCGGCAGCTTTCCATTGCACGCGGAGACACTCCAGCAAAAGCAGAGGATGGAAGTTAGCAGAGCGACTATTTTTGGCATGGGCAGTTGACGCCTGAACCGTTGAGAACGTCGTTGACTTCCGACTGCTGAACAGCTCCAGGGATGTCCATCCCCATTATGCTTCCGGCCCTGCCGGGTAGAGAAAATCCGCTTGGATCGTAGGATCTACGAATGTAAGCGGATTTCCCCTTACGTAGGCATATATGTTGGCAAGCCCGGTCGTAGTTTAAGGCCCGCAGACATAGGCATAGATGTTTGGCGTCGCGTGTCCTAGTTGCACTTGAGTTGGTCGTAGCTGCTAGTTCCCATCGTAGCAAGCCGGATTAGCACCAAATCCACAGCGCCCCTTGATCATCAGAATGCCAGCACGACCATCGTTAATGAGTTGGTACATCCCGATCAGCCCCCGTTCGTTCGAGTAGAGGTAGTGCATGCCAAGAGTTATGTCCTGAATAACATAACTGTGCCCCAGCGGCTGCCCGAGCAAGTTGAGGGACTGCGACATTTCGACCCGAAACGTCGATCCATTGATCTTCCACTCGTCCCCAACCTTCATCGTCTTCGGCACTCCGAACCAGAACGAGCGCGCGATGAAGCAGGTCCGATAATCAATTGCAGCAGACTCCTTCCCACACGGCTGCCAGGGTTCCACCAAATCGTAATGAGCGTAGGTCTTGGGGCTGTCGCTAATTCTTATAACCTCTGAAGGGGATCTATAGGGGTCCCAGTAGACCCAGTCGTTCGCCTGAGCCGAGCCCACGGCCAAAAGGCACAGAAAGGTCACAATCGCACGCACTAGGGGCATAGAGAACTCCCGTTCAACACAGCCTGAACTAGGAACTTCTGTTCTTTCTGAGCCGCTATTTCGTTCTGGTCGTAAAGGCCAAGCCCTGGAATGGACGATACGTCGGGCGTCATGTGTCCATATTCGTGCAGGAACGCATTGAGCAGACCGAGTGATTGGTTTGAGGAGCCCCAAGCACCGTTGTAAAAGGTCGTGTCGCCACCGGTTACGATGCGATTCGTCATGTCCAGTGAGGTCAATGCGTTGTAGTTTCCAGGTGCATCCTGGATTGTCGGCCTCACAGTCCAGTTGTCGTACAGTTGCTGGAGTTTCTTCTTGCAATCGCAGTCCTTCGACTTGCCGATAGCACTCTGCAGCTGATCCCCGAGGGCCTGAAGGTCCTGAGTTCTTTGCTGAAGTCTCTGGTTCGCCGGCCCTTGCAGACAGGCGCTTGCGGCGGCGAATGTCGGTTGACCGGCGCAGATGTTGGGGGTGACAACGTGAAATAATCCGGTCGGATCGACAAAGCTCATCGGATTCCCCCCGACATAGGCATAAGTCGAGAAACTATCACCCGCCAACCCTAAGGGATCACTCTCGATATACCGCCCGGTTGCCGGGTCATAGTCCCGATTCAAGTTGTAAAAGATTCCCGATTCCGCATCGTAATACTGTCCCGGGAACCTGAGGTTATAGACGAATTGGTGTCCGGTGCTATTGGGGTCCTGATTCGGCAAGTTCGTCCCAAAAGCTGTTGTATCCCAAGTCCAGACTACTTGCTTGGCGACGTCATCAATTTGCCACGGAGCGTTCAGGTGATCGGTGTGGATGTAGTAGGTGCCTGACGCCTGCAAAGCCGCAACTGGCAGGCTGCCCAGCCACACCGTCTCATTGATCGACAACCCGGTTCCATCGTATTCCCCGATCAGATGGCGGGCCTCGTCATAGGCATATAGCGTGGTTGTGCTGCCCACTGACTTCTGCACTCGTTGCCTCAGCCCGTCGTAGGCATAGCTGGCCGGCGCGGACATGCTGTAGGAACTGGTCAGACCGACCAGACGCCCAGCCGCATCGTAGCTATAGCTCCCGCTGGCATCCTGTGTAGCGCTGCCGTTGGCATCAAATGCGAGCGTGACAACGCTACTTGCACTATTAATCAGGGTCAAGCGGTTGCTGGCCGTGTCAATGGTATAGCTGGTAGTTGCCGCCTGAGCGATCGCCGGGGTCACCGTCTGGGTGTTGCGGTTGCCGTTTGCATCGTAGCCAAAATTGATGCTCGTGAGCTGCAAGTGAAGGCATATTCGCGCAACGCGATAGCGTTAAAGCGCGCGAACTGCATTGGCAGACTCGCCACATTCGCCACGTCCAGTCCTGCCGGCTTGAAGGGCGCGGGTTTCTGCCGTTTGCGGCAGATTACTCCAGGCACAGCGCGCCGAACCAAACAAAACCGCCACTACCGGGTGAACGGCGACCCTTGCGACGCAAACGTCGCCACGAGACGGCCAGGGCTAGATCAGGCGGTGCGATTCGATGTACTGCTGGTTGCGCACCAGCTGCGGCACGCGGCCGAGGGCGCCGGCGAGGAATTCGAGCACGTCGTCCAGGCACAGGATGCCGGCGAGCGTGCCGTCGTCGTTCACCACCGGGACGCGCCGCACGCCGCTTTCGCGCATGCGGTCCAGCGTGACCAGCAGGTCGTCGTCGCAGTCGGCAGTGACGACATGGCTGCTCATGATGTCGCCGAGCATGACCTGCTCCGGCGCGGCGCCCTTGGCCAGGATCTCGATCACCAGGTCGCGGTCGGTGATCATGCCCACCGGCGCCACGCTGTCGCCGCAGGGGTCGACCACCACCACCGAGCCGACGTGCAGGTCGCGCATCATCCGCGCCGCCTCGCGGGCCGAGGTTTGGCGCTGCGCCACCAGGACCGATTTGTTGCAGCATTCCACGACACGCATGGCGCGCCTTCTCCTTTAACGCCAGTTGGGGCCGAACCGCATGCGGCGCTTGCAGGCCGCAGCGTAGTTTGGCCCCGGCGCCGCGGGCGGACATTGACCTGCATCAAGATTGGCGGACGGCCGCCTCACGACGGCGGACGGCCGCCGCCACCCGGCTGGTCCGCCCGCCCCGCGCCTGGCGCCCGCCCGGCCGGGCCGGCGGGCCGCGTCACGCAAATCCGGCCCGCGCCATCAGGCACAGGCCCGCCGCCA
>CAYVKA010000171.1:0-4695 GCA_964451925.1 uncultured Nevskia sp.
GGCATCCGCGGGCGCCGCCGGGGCCTGCTCGGCCGCGGCCGGCGCCTGGTCCGCGGGCGCGGCCGGCGCGCTGTCGGAGGCCGCCGCCGGAGCCGGGCTGCTGTCCGCGGTGGAACCGAAACCGAAGTCGTAGCGCAGGCCGAAATGGAAGCCGTACTCGCGCGCGTCGCTGCGCTGGTAGTAGACCATGCCGCCGCCGGTGAGGCGGATGTCCGGCAGCGCGCGCCAGATCACGCGCACCGGCACTTCCAGGTTGGCGCCGTAGGCGATGCTGTTGAGGTGCTTCTGCACCGTGGTGTTGGTGCCGGCGCTGTTCTGGCCGTCGACGGTGATGCCGGAGTTGGTGTAACCGAGCGGGAAGCCGATCTCGAACAGGTCGAACACGTTGGCGGTGGGCACCGCGAAAACGCCGTAGTAGTTGCGCTTCTTGTAACGGCCCGGTTCGTTGGCGTCCTGGTCGGGCAGGCCGTAGTGCAGCTCCACGCCGATCACTTTGAACAGGCGGTAGCCGGCGCGCACGTCCCAGAACTTGCTGTCGTAGTCGCTGGTGTTGAGGCCGCCGAAACCGTTGGAGTCGGACACCGACAGCTTGCTGTTCTGCAGGTCGGCGCCGAAGTAGAAGTTGTACTTGCGGTCGTCGTCGAACGACTCGCCGGACGACTGCGAACCGTTGCTGTCGCTGGACGAGCCGCCGCCGACGCTTTTCATCAAACCCTGCGCGTGCACCGTCGCGGTGGACGCAAGCAGCACCAACGCCAAGACTCTTTTCATGACTCCCCCTGCCCAGGTGGTACGGAGCCGGATCGCGCGACTGCCTGCGCTCCAGCTTTATTCTGCCGCGATAATGTCCGATTTTCCCGGCCAAATCCAGCCTTTATCGAATGACTCTGCTACGCTTCGCCTGCCGTAATTCCAGACCGCAACCCGCCCCATGTCCCCTGCACACCTGATGAAGTTCTGCAGCGCCTGCGGTCATCCGGTCGAATTCAGGATTCCGCCAGGTGACCACCTGCCGCGGCATGTCTGCGACCACTGTGGAACGATTCATTACCATAACCCGCGCATCATCGCCGGCTGCGTGCCGGAAGCCGCCGACGGCCGCGTGCTGATGTGCCGCCGCGCGATCGAACCGCGGCTCGGCTTCTGGACCTTCCCCGCCGGCTTCCTCGAACTGGGCGAGACCAGTGCCCAGGGCGCGGCGCGGGAGACGCTGGAGGAGTCGCAGGCCACGGTGGAGATCGACGACCTGTTCGCCATGATCAGCGTGCCTTATGTCAGCCAGGTCTACGTCCTGCACCGCGGCCGCCTGAAGGATCTGCACCACGGCCCCACCGCGGAAAGCTCCGAGACCCGCCTGATGCGCGAGGACGAGATCCCCTGGGAGGAGATCGCCTTCCCCACCGTCTATCACGGCCTCAAGTTCTTTTTCGAAGATCGGGCGCGCGGCGTGCGGGGATTCCACGAGATGGACCTCACCGTGCGCCTGCCGGTCAAAGAGCACATCAAACTCGACGGCGCCTGAGCCCAGCCGGCCGCCGCACAACAACAGCCCCAGGGAGCCCTCATGCGTCGACTCGCACTACTTGCCTTGCTGGTCAGCCCGCTGGTCCTCGCCGACGACCCGCCGCCGGTGGAAATGGGCGCGCTGGCGCGCGGCTTCGCCCTGCCCACGCTGGGCCGGCCCGACGTGCTGCCCGCCGGCGGCCTGCAGCAGCGCTTCTACGTCAACGACACCAACGAGTACGCGGCGCGCGACAACGCCAACGAGAGCATCGTCATCGACGGCGAGGCGACGCAGCTGTCCTACGACGTGCACTACGGCATCACCGACCGCTGGGAGGCCGGGCTGTTCGTGCCGGTGCTGTCGCAGGGCGGCGGCATCCTCGACTCCATCATCCAGGGCTGGCACCGGACCTGGGGCCTGCCCAACGGCGGCCGCGAGGACGCGCCGAAGAACCGCTACCTCTACCAGTACACGCGCAACAACCAGCTGCTGCTCAACGTCAGCCAGGGCAGCGTCACTTTCGGCGACCTGCGCCTGGGCACCGGCTACCTGCTGGCCGACCACCTGGCGGCGCGCGCCATGCTCAAGCTGCCCACCGGCGACGCCAGCCACCTCTCGGGCAGCGGCGCCGCGGGCGGCGCGCTGTGGCTCGACGGCGGCCTGCCGCTGGGCGGCTTCTTCCACTGGCTGACCCTGTACGGCTCGCTCGGCTACAGCTACAACGGCAAGGGCGACATCCTGCCGCAGCTACAGAAGACCGGCATGCCGTTCGGCGCCGCCGGCCTGGGCCTGCGCTTCACGCCGCGCTGGGACGCCAAGGTGCAGGTCTACTTCCACGCCGCGCCGTACAAGGACAGCGAGCTGGCGGCCCTGGACCACATCGCCGCGCCGCTGACCGTCAGCACCAGCTACCGCATTGCGCGGAACACGGCGCTCAGCCTCGGCTTCCAGGAAAAGGCCAACCTGTTCGCCTCACCGGACTTCGGCGTGTTCCTGGGCCTTACGCTGGACTGATTCAGCAGTCACATCGCCGGCGGCGGCAGCGCGGTTGCGGCGTGCAGATCGAGCAGCCGCGTTTCGCCGTGGCGCAACACCAGGAAGCGCTCCGGCGCAATGCCGGCCGCCGCCAGCGCCCGCGCCAGCAGCTGCGGCGGTTCGTCCAGCGGCTCGGCGGTGAGGCGGAAGGTGCCCCAGTGCATCGCCACCGACAGGCGGCTGCGCAGGTCCTGGTGGATGCGCACCGCTTCGGCCGGGTCGACGTGCACCGGCCCCATGAACCAGCGCGGATCGTAGGCGCCGATCGGCAGCAGCGACAGGTCCATCTGCGGGAAGCGCGCCGCGATATCGGCGAAATCGGGCGAGTAACCGGTGTCGCCGGCGAAAAACAGGCGGCGCCCGCCCAGTTCGGCGACAAAGCCGCACCACAACGTGGCGTCGCGGTCGTGCAGGCCGCGCCCGGAAAAATGCTGCACCGGCACCGCGGTGACGCGCACCTCGCCCAGCTGCGCCTCCTGCCACCAATCCAGCTCGGTGACCTGCCCGATGCCGCGGGCGCGGAACCAGGCGGCCAGCCCCAGCGGCACCACGAACCGGGCCTGCGGGTGGGCGCGCGCGATGTGCCGCACGCTGCCCTCGTCGAGATGGTCGTAGTGATTGTGCGACACCAGCACCAGGTCGATCGTCGGCAGCCCGGCCAGCTCCAGCCCGGGCGGCGTCAGCCGCTGCGGCCCGGCGAACGACAGCGGCGAGGCGCGGCCGCCGAAGTGCGGATCGGTAAGCAGGTTGAGACCGGCCAGCTGCAGCAGGAAAGTGGAATGCCCGACCCAGGTCAGGCTGTCCTGGCTGCGGTTGGCGCGCAGCCACGCCGGATCGTTCTGCGCCAGCGGAAATTCGACCGGCTGCCACGGCTGCCGGCGGAACTCGCGGATCCATTTGAGCGCCGGGCCGAGGCCATGGCTGGCATGCGGATAGCGGTTGCGGTAACGGGCCATCGCGCGGGCCTAGTACCGTGACCCACCAGTATGGGAACAAAAGATCGGAGTCGCGTTTGGCCGCTGGCAAGCCGGCGCGACGAGGCATGGTGTGCGCCATGGTGAGGAGCGCCGGCGCCGCCAGCGGTCAAACGCGGCCCGAGACTTGTTTCCAAACTGGTGGGTCACGGTACTAACGGCGAAACGCGGCCAGCGCCGCGCCCGCGCCGATAAACAGGCTGCCGAAGCCGCGGTTGGTCCAGCGGATCACATTCGGCTCGCGCAGGGTACGCAGCGCGCGGGCGCCCAGCGCGGCGTAGACCGACATCGACACCAGATCGGTGAGCAGCAGCGTGGCCATGATGGTCAGGTATTGCGGCCCCTGCGGCAAGGCGGGGTCGACGAACTGCGGCGTCACCGCCAGCGTGAACAGGATGGCCTTGGGGTTGCTCACGTTGATCAGCAGGCCGCGCAGGAAAATCGCCCGTGCCGCGGCCGGCGCTTCGGCCCGCCCGGGCTCGGCAACAGCCGGCGGCGGCCGCAGCGGCGCGCGCCACTGCTGCACCCCCAGGTACACCAGGTAGGCCGCGCCGAGCCATTTGATGGCATTGAACGCCGGCACCGAGGCGGACAGCACCGCGCCCAGGCCGGTGGCGACGCTGCCGATCAGGATCATCGAGCCCAGCTCCAGCCCCAGCGTGTTCCACAGCGCGCGGCGGAACCCCCAGCGCATGCCCGCAGTCACACTGGACAGGGCACCGGGTCCGGGCGAGAGGCAGATCAGCCAGGCCGCGACAAAGAAGGTCAACCAGGTGTCCAGCTTCAAGGGATTCCCCGCAGGAAAATGAACCGCAGGCGACCGCGCCAGGACGGCGCTGCCCCTCGCGGCAACGAAGCGCACAGCATGGAGAGCGGCATGGAAGCTGCTTCAAACAGGATGGCGGCCGGGAGATGCACGGCCCAGTTTAGTGAGTTTTGGCGCGCTGCATCACAAGCACCCGACCCGGCATGGGCTATGCTGTTCGGAGCAGGATTGGCGGGGTTGCGGCCATGATGACGTATTACGACAACAATCTGGGCAAGACCCGCTACAAAAGGCGCTACGTCTGGGCCGGCTGGGCATTTGTCGCCGGACTGGTGCTGGGGCTGGCGATCGGGCACCTGGTTTAGGGTCTGTTGACAATCATTGGATCGCTGCGTTGCTGCTCCCCGCCTTTTATA
>CAYVKA010000172.1:0-4585 GCA_964451925.1 uncultured Nevskia sp.
CAGCAGCGTGTCCAGCAGTGGCGAGGTGAACAGTCGCGCCGGATCGAACTGGTCCAGCGTCGCCGCCGCCGTGTCCCAGTTGTCGCCGGCGGCCTGGCCGGTGCGCAGGCTGTTGGGGATGGTGCTGCCGATCGCGCTGCTGTTGGTCCAGGCGCCGGACGTGGTGTAGGCCCAGCCCTTGGACCACTCGACCCGCACCGCGCCATAGCTGGCGTAGTTGGCGTACATCCACTGCTCGACTTCGCTGTAGAACTGGCCGGCGTACAGCGTGCCGGGAATGGTGAGGATGTCGAACCACACCGCCACATTCCATTCCGGGTGATCCGGCCGCGGCCGCAGGGCGGACAGCTGCGGCGAGGGCGCACCGCTGATGCCGACCACGTCGCTGGGCTGGTCGAGGCCGGTGACGCGGATTTCCACCGGCCCGTTCATCGGGTACTGGCCCGCCGCCTGGTAGGCCGCCAGCTTGGCCGAGTACATGACGTAGAAGTCGTTGATGGCGCGCTGCACATTGGCGCGGCTGGTGATCACGGCGTAGCCGTTGGCGGTGACGCGCAGCGTGGTCGGCTTGATGTACAGCAGGGTGTTCTTCGACCAGCCCCAGAGGTCCCAGGTGCCGGTCAACACCAATCCGGCGGCGACCACGTTGTACTGGTTCAGGCCGAAACTCGGCGTGGTCGTCGGGTCGTTGAGCACCGCCTGCGCCTGCGAGTCGACGATTGACTGGGAAATATCGTCGGTGAACGAGTAGTTGTAGGGCTGGTTGACCACGCTGGAGGTCCAGGGCTGCGATGGCGACACGCTCCACACCTTGAGCCAGGGCTTGGGCGTGAACGGGAACCAGATGGTCTCGACGCGCCCGGCGCTGTCCAGATAACTGCTGAAGGTATTACCGGAGGAGCCGGCCGGTGCGAACAGCTCGGCGGCGGTCTTGTCGAACCAGCTCTGGCAGCGCAGCCGCTGGTTGGTGCCGACCTGCAGTGTGACTTCGGTGACGAAGGCGCGGCCGATGTGGGCCAGCAGCGCCGCGCAGCCCGCGTCGGTGCGCTGGAACGTGCGCAGCACGTATTGGCTGCTGGCGGTGTCCCACACCACGGCGGTGAGTGAGCGGATCAGGTTGCTGAGCGAGCCGTAGGTGTTGCCGGACACCAGGGTTTCGCCGGTCTTGGGGATGCAGGTGCCGTGGCCGTCGATGGCCAGCGCGCCGCCGAGCGTGAGATCGCCGGGGGCGGGGCAGGCGTTGACGCCCAGGGTATAGCTCTCCAGCGTGGTGAGCAGGCTCTCCATCAGCACGCCGGTCTGGGCGGTGACGGTGTTCGGCGTGGTGGAGGTGTTGACCGACACCGCGGTGAGATGCTGCTTGGTGTCGACCAGGATGATGTTGGGACAGCTGGCGCCCGCCGGCACGGTCAGCGGCGACCAGTTGTGCATCGCCCCAAGCGGCCGCACCTTGTAGCCCTGGGTGCGCGCCCAGTTGCACACCGTGACCACGTCGGACGGAGTGGCCGGCGCGCAGGTCCACATCGGGTTCACCGCGATGTCGCGTGCCCAGTTGATATAGGCCTGCTGGTACAGCGTGATGCCGGAAGGAAATCCCGCCGGCGTGGAGCAGGCCGCCTCGGCGGCGCCGATGCGGAAGATCGGCAGCCAGCCGCCGAGCGCGCCGGCCGCGGCGATTCTGCCGGCGCCGTCGAGAAAGCTGCGTCGTGACAGGCTGGTGACGGTGCCGCCGTCCACGGAATCAGAGTGAGACTTGCCGCTTCCCTGCGTCGCTGTTGCCATTGGACACTCCCCCTGGGGTCGATTTGCCGAAGTCCGGTATCGATTCCTTGATATGGCGGGCACGCTATGCCCCTTCCCGCACGGCAACCTCATCCGAACGCATGAGGGAAATGCGTGGCGGCGGCAGGGTGTTCCAGGCGCATTGGCACGCTATTTCCCTTGATTTACAAAGGTGATTTGCCGATTCTTCATGTAATGGTACTATTTGGTACGAATTTGCGAATTGCACCTTGCCCGCCCCCCCACTGCTTGCATGCGGTACCGTACGGTTGCAAATGCCGGCACGGCGCAAAACCCCGTTGTTCATTCCGGGGGATGAGGCGCGGGGTGCTCGCAAACGCCGCTTTCTCCGGCCCGCATGCGCGCGTCCGCGGCTGGCCGTTGAGCCGCGCGGCATGGGTCAACCGGGCTTGCGGAGGAGGGGGCGCGGGGCCTGCGGTTGCCATTGGGGTGGGGTTGGTTAAACATTTGTTCAATTGCGGGTGATATCGCATGCGCCCGGCCTTGGTTATGCTGGCGAGCCATTTGCGCGACGAAAGATGCCGAGAAACATGACGACCAGCGAGTCCGGTCCGACGCCGGGGCTTCCGGGCCAGGACGAGGGGGCTGAGCCGGCCGACGCGATGTGGATGCGCCTTGCGCTGGACCTGGCCCGGCAGGCGGCCGCCGAGGGCGAGGTGCCGGTGGGTGCGGTGCTGGTCCGGGATGGCACCATCGTTGGCGAAGGCCGCAACCAGCCGATCGCGTTGCACGACCCGAGCGCCCACGCCGAAATGCTGGCCATGCGTGACGCGGCCATGCGTGTCGGTAATTACCGCCTCACCGGCACCACGCTCTACGTCACGCTGGAGCCCTGCGTGATGTGCGCCGGCGCCATCGTCCATGCACGGGTGTCGCGCCTGGTGTTCGGAGCGCGCGATCCCAAGGCGGGAGCGGTGGATTCGGTTTACGACGTCATCGCCCGGCCGCGCCTGAATCACGTGGTGCAGTGGACCGGAGGGGTGCTCGAAGCGGAGTGCGGCGCGCTGCTGCGCGAGTTCTTCCGCAGCCGCCGCTAAGCCGCTGCGCCACGACCGCCGCTTTTCAGCCGCGGCTGCGGCGCGTTAACCTTGCGCGGATAGCCGCGACAGGCCAGCAAGGACGCTCATGAAAGCCTTTGTCACCGGAGGTTCCGGATTCGTCGGCCGCAACCTGCTGGCCGCCCTGCTCGCGCGGGGCGACTCGGTGGTGGCGCTGGCCCGATCGCTGGCGGCGATGCAGACGGTGCGCGCGCTCGGCGCCGAGCCATTGGCCGGCGACCTGGTCGATGTTGCGGCGATGAGCGCCGGCATGCGTGGCGCCGACGTGGTGTTCCACTGCGCCGCCAAGGTGGAGGACTGGGGCGACCCGGCCGAGTTCCGGCGCGTCAATGTGGAAGGCACCGCCAACGTGATCGCCGCGGCGCGCGCCGCCGGCGTGCGGCGCCTGGTGCACATCAGCACCGAGGCGGTGCTGGCTGATGGCACGCCGATCCGCAATGCCGACGAGACGCGGCCGCGCGCGGCGCGGCCGGTCGGCCTGTACCCGTCGACCAAGGCCGAAGCCGAGGCGGTGGCGCTGGCCGGCAATGGCGACGGCCTGGAGGTGGTGGTGGTGCGCCCGCGCTTCATCTGGGGCAAGGGCGATACCGCAGTGCTGCCGAAGATTCTGGAGGTGATGCGCAAGGGGCAGTTCGCCTGGATCGGCGGCGGCCGCTACGCCACCTCCACCTGCCATGTGCGCAATGTCTGCGAGGGCGCGCTGCTGGCGGCCGAGCGCGGCAAGCCGGGGGAGATTTATTTTCTCAGCGACGGCGCGCCGGTGGAGTTCCGCGGCTTCATCAGCGCCATGGCGAAAACCCAGGGCGTGCAGCCCGGCGAGCGGACGGTGCCGCGCGGCCTGGTCTATGCGCTCGCGGCCTGTTGCGAACTGGCCTGGCGCATCCTGCCGCTCGGCGGGCGCCCGCCGGTGTCGCGCACCGCGGTGATTCTCACCGGCGAGGAGGTGACGGTGAATGATGCCAAGGCTCGGCGTGAGCTCGGCTATCGCGGTTCGGTGAGCCGCAAGGCGGGGCTGGCGGAGATGGCGGCGGCCTCAGCGAGCCCCTGAACGGCCTCAGCGGCACCGGCCTCATCCCCCCCGCCTTGGGCGGGGATGAGGCCCTTAGCTGAGCGCCGGGCCGCGCTGGTAAAGGGTCTTTCGACTCTCAGGCTGCCCGCTCGAAGCCGATAGCGCCGTTCTTGACGCCGATCTTCACCGTGTCGCCGGAGGCGAAGCGGCCATCGAGCAGGTCGCGCGCCAGCGGGTTTTCCACCAGGGTCTGGATGGCGCGCTTCAGCGGACGCGCGCCGTAGACCGGGTCGTAGCCCGCTTCCGCCAGCTTGCTCAGGGCCGCCTCGCTGATCTCCAGGCCGATGCCGCGCTCGCCCAGGCGCTTGCGCAGGCCCACGGTCTGGATCTCGGTGATGGCGCGGATCTGCGCCGCGCCCAGCGGGTGGAACACCACCGATTCGTCGATGCGGTTGATGAACTCGGGGCGGAAATGCTGCCGCACCACTTCCATCACCGCTTCCTTGATGGCGGCGTAGTCCGACTTGGCCGAATCCTTGCCCATCAGGTCCTGGATCAGCTGCGAGCCGAGGTTGGAGGTCATCACCACCACGGTGTTGCGGAAGTCCACCGTGCGGCCCTGGCCGTCGGTCAGGCGGCCGTCGTCCAGCACCTGCAGCAGCACGTTGAAGACGTCGGGATGCGCCTTCTCGACCTCGTCGAACAGGATCACCTG
>CAYVKA010000173.1:0-3304 GCA_964451925.1 uncultured Nevskia sp.
TTGATCGGCCACAGCAGGCGGCGCGCCTTGTCGAGATTGACGTTGTCCGGCCAGCTGTTGAGCGGGGCGAAGCGCTGGTTGCCGGTGCCCGCGCCGCCGCGGCCGTCGCCGGTGCGGTAGGTGCCGGCGCTGTGCCAGGCCATGCGGATGAACAGCGGGCCGTAGTGGCCGAAGTCCGCCGGCCACCACTCCTGCGAGTCGGTCATCAGCACGCGCAGATCCTGCTTCAGCGCATTCAGGTCCAGGCTGTTGAACGCCTCGGCATAGTTGAACGACCCGCCCATCGGGCTGGAGCCGGGCGAGTGCTGGTGCAGGATCTTCAGGTTGAGCTGGTTGGGCCACCAGGCGCTGTTGGCGGAGGCGCCGGCCACGGTGTGTTTGCGCGGGTCGCCCGCGAACGGGCACTTTGCTTCGGCAGACATGGAGGTCTCCTTGTTGTGTGTTGCTGGTGTGTTGGGCTGCGATGACGCGGCCAATCTGGAGGATCGACGCCGGCCGGTCAAATTGAGTTTGTTAATGAGCTTGATAGCGGGCGCCGAATGCGGGCGGGCGCCGCGCAAAAATCCGCCGCCCGATGTGCCGGGCCGCAGCCGCTGGCTTAATATGGCCGCGGGCGCGTCCGATCCGATCCAAAGCCGCCGCAAGGGGACACTGTGAAACTCTACGTGGATTCGAGCTACCTGTCGCCGTACGCCATGTCGGTGTTTGTGGCGCTGCGCGAAAAAGGCATCCCGTTCGAGCTGGCCCTGGTCGACCTGAAGCGCTCGGAGCAGCTGTCGGATGCGTACGCGGCGGTATCCAAGACCCTGCGCGTGCCCTCGATCAGCGACGACGGCTTCAACCTGTCGGAATCCTCAGCGATCTGCGAGTACCTCGACGAACGCTATCCGGGGCCGGCGCTGTACCCGGCGGAGGTCCGCGCCAGGGCCAAGGCGCGGGAAGTGCAGGCGTGGCTGCGGAGCGACCTGATGCCGATCCGCGAGGAGCGGTCGACCGAGGTGGTGTTCCTGCGGCGTCCGGTGCCGCCGCTGTCCGCCGCCGCCCAGTCGGCCGCGCGCAAGCTGCTCGGCGCCGCCGCGGAGCTGCTGCCGGCCGGCCGCGAGACCCTGTTCGAGCGCTGGTCCATCGTCGACACCGACCTCGCCCTGATGCTCAACCGCCTGATCCTCGCCGGCGATGCCGTGCCCGAAAGGCTGAGCGAATTCGCCCGGGCGCAATGGCAGCGGCCGAGCGTTCAGGAGTGGGTCAATATGCAGAGGCCGGTGGGATAAGGGCGGCAGCCCGCCTTGGAGCATTGCCGCCCGGCGATCCGGCTTCGGGCGGGGGCCAAGGCGCTCAAGAAATGACGGGAGAATCGGCGTGAAGGCTGGACGTTCGTCTAGAACCGGTCTCGTGGTGGCTTGTGCGGCTTGCTTGATCGCGAGTGCGACATTCCTGGCTCTTCGAGCCGCCTCTCCCGGACCCGGTGGCTTGAAAGTGCTTCGTCAGCTCAGGGTTGAGCAAGATTTGCCGCCCAACCCCCAATTCCTTGTCAGAGGAGAGAAGGGGGGATTCTTTGTAGGGGGTGGGCCGGATCAGCCGGTAATCATGGTCGATTCGGAGGGCCATCGATTGTGGCTGCACCAAGCATCGTCCGATCCAAGCAAGAGCGTTGAATTCTACGGCGCCAGCGCAACGGCTAACGGAGGCGTCCTGTTGTGCGGCTCTGAAGATACAGCCCCTGGATACAGGCATGCTGCAGGTGCAGATCATCAAAGAGAACATAACTCCTTGCTGCTCAGACTCGCAAAGGACGGAAGCGAGATTTCGCTTCAGCGATTGTCGATGGCGCCCCCAACGGAGAATATTTTTCTGCTGCTGCAAAGAGTCGTGCATTGGGGAACTGGATTTGCAGTAGTTGGGCTGAGCTACGACTTCTCCAGTTCTGATCCTCCAATCCAATTCAAGACCTTCATTACGATTCTAAAGCTTGACCGGGACGGAAAGATCGAATGGAGGAATAACTATCCCTCCAAAAAGGACAATATTGACAGCTTCGCTTGGCCGGTGGTCATGGCCGATGGGAGTCTGGTCATCGCGGGTGATCGCATATTCAAAACCGTACTCCTGAGAGTTGCGCAGGACGGGAAATTGCTGGCGCGAGCGTCGTTTGAAGAGCCATATAGCTTGGTCACGCCCGCCAGGCCGGAAAGCCACATTGAATTGGTGTCGGACCGCTCGGAAGGACGCATGCTTGTCAGAATGGATGAGAATCTGCATGTGGAATCCAGAACAAAGCTTCCGTTCGTCGGCATTGACATCAAGCGAACATTGCGAACAGCTGATGGAGGTCTCGCACTGTTTGGAAGACAGTTAGGAACCTCTGGGGGGCCTGCTTTGGCCTATCTGGAAAATGGCCAGTCGGTGGCGGCTCTTGCGCTATCTGATGAGAAAGCGATCACCATCGGATTTTCAGACGCCGAACCAATGATGGATTCAACCACCTTCGCAGCTGTACATGCAGCCGATTATCGAAGCTACGTGGCTGCCGACGGAAGGGTTGCGAACGAACACGGGAAGGAAGAATTAGTACTTTCGTTGATTAAAGTGTCACGTCAGGACAATTGATAGGCAGTGAGCGAGGGTGGGCAGGCTTCATCTGCCCACGCGGATTGACCGTTGTCGGCGTGGGCAGATGAAGCCTGCCCACGATCTACTTGAAACCCGGAGGGCAATTGCAATGATCTTTCTGATCCAGCCAACCTTCGCAGATTCGTATTACCTTGCGCGCAAGCTTATTTGGCATACCCCAATACAAGTTGCTACGAGCGCCTTCATTTGCATTGGGATGCCGTTGCTGATACTTGCGATTGATTGGAAAGATATAAGGGGGTTGCCCCTCTTGGAGCAGATTGCCGCCGGTCTGTTCTTTGCATTTGTTTTTACGATTGCCTGGACAACCGGCTTTACTGCACTGGTAGCCCGAGCGATCACGAAGGTAATGTTAAAAGGTGGTGATGCTCGTCGACTCGAAGTCTCACGTGAGAATATTGCTTTGGTAACTCCTCAGAAGCGGTTTGATCATCCATGGAGCACCATAAGTCATGTCAGGGCCGGTCCCCATGGCGTGTTGTTTCTTGGTTCAAGGAGAGCTGACGTAGTATTCCTTCCGATGAGGTCAATTAGATCAGCGTCAGAGTTTGAAGAGATCAAAAATTTAGTGCGCGAAAAAGGGCTGAAATTAACTTGATCGAAGCATGCGCCTAGCGTGGGTGGGCAGGCTTCATCTGCCCACGCGGATTGACCGTTGTCGGCGTGGGCAGAT
>CAYVKA010000173.1:3404-4508 GCA_964451925.1 uncultured Nevskia sp.
GAAACCTGCCCACCCTGCACGCTTCTCTCAACCGGTGCGTGGCAGTTGCAGCAGGGGAAGGAGGCGGGAGTCTTCCAGTGCGGCGGTGCGGTGGCCGAGGCCGGCGAGGCAGGCGGGGTCGGTGGCGAAGGCCATGAAGGCGCGGGCGCTGCTCTGGCGCACCAGCATCACGCGGTTCCAGTGCTCGTGCTCGGGGCCGATCAGGAACGGGCCGCCCTCGCCGTAGAACAGTACCTCGCCGCCGCTGGCGCGCAGGTGGGGCAGGGTGTGGGCGATATAGCGCTCGTAAGCCTGCGCGCCGCTGATCGGTGTGGCCGGCGCCAGTTCGGGGTTGGCGGAGTAGTCGGCGACTGCGCGCAGGCGCAGCAGGTTGAGCATCACCACTTCACCGGTGCCGGCGCGCTGCAGGAAGGCGCGGGCGGATGCCGCGGTCGGCTCGATGTGGCGGGCTGAGGGGATGGTGGTCATGGACTCTTTTCCTCGATGCACTGCGCTGTGCTCCGCGTATCGCTCGCGGGCACGACGCGCTATGGAAACTCTGATCAATTGAATCATCGTCCTTCCCGCGTGGCGGGACCAATGCGTCTGGAACGTATTGGAGCGAGCCAAGCGAGGCCGGCAGGCTTCGGCCCAGGGATGGGCCGAACCATCCGGTTTTGCCAAGGCCGGAAATCAAAACTGGCCCCCCGCGTACGCGGCGCCGACGCGGGGGTGACGAATTGCTCGGAGACTCCCTCTATCAGTGGGGCAACCGGTGCGGACGGAATGCTTCGCTGAATTCCCGACGGCGCATCAGCCTTCCACCGCGGGGCCGAAGGCCAGCCGGGTTGCGTAGGCGCGCACGTCCGGCGGCCAGGCCGATGTTTCCTGTGTGAAGCGCGGGCGGTCGTTGGCGAACAAGGCGCGCGTGGCTTCCTCGAAGCCGGGCAGGTTGCCGGCCATGGCGGACATGAAGTGGTAGGCGCGCTCCTGCGCCGCACGCAGCTTCTGCGTGGCGCCGCCGCCGCGGCGGGCCTCTTCCACCAGCTTGCGCAGTGTCACCGACGGGCCGCCGGGTTGCGCGGCGAGCCAGTCCCTGTGCCGCGGCAGCAAGGTCACTTCGCG
>CAYVKA010000174.1:0-4286 GCA_964451925.1 uncultured Nevskia sp.
CACCGGCTGCGCCACGCCGGAAGCGGCGGCGGGTGGCGGCGCCAGGCCCGGCGCCGCCACCACCAGCCGCCGGTCGCCGGCGATGCGCCGCCCCGCCAGGCGGCCATCCGGCGCGGGGTTGATGCGGATCACCAGGTCGTAACCTTCTTCCACCGGGTCGACCAGGCGATCCTCGGCGACGATTTCCAGCTCCACCTGCGGATAGCTGAGCGCGAAGCGGGCGCCGATGCGCGCCAGCGCCACCTGCGCGAAGACGATCGGCGCGCTGACCCGCAGGCGGCCGCGCGGCGTCGGCCCGCGCGCGGCCACCGCCTCGCCCGCTTCGGCCAGCTCGGCCATCAGCCCGGCGGTGCGCTGGTGCAGGGCGCGGCCTTCCTCGGTCAGGCGCAGGGTGTGGCCGCCGCGCTCGATCAGCCGCACACCCAGGCTCTGCTCCAGCTCGGCGACGCGGCGCGACAGCGTCGCCTTGGGCCGCCCGAGGGCGCGGCTGGCGCGGCCGAAGCCGCCGTGGGCGGCCACCCGGTTGAAGTCGGCGAGCATCTCCAGGTCCATAAGCTGTTCCATTTTTGGGACGACATGTCCATATTTTCCTACTTATTCAACTGATTTGGAACGCCTATCGTGGGCCCTGTCGCGGTTCCCCACAGCAGCAGAACTTAAAGCAGAAGGAGATTGGCCATGTCGATTCTCGTTACCGGAAGCACCGGCGTCATCGGTTCCCAGGTCCTGCAGCACCTGCAAGGCCAGGGCGTTGAAATCCGCGCGCTGACGCGCTCGCCGGAGAAGGCGCGCTTCGCCGCCGGCGTCACCGCGGTCCAGGGCGACCTGTCCGACGTCGATGCCATGCGCCGGGCGCTGGCCGGCGTCAGCACGCTGTTCCTGCTGGCGTCCAACGCCGCCGACGAGCTGACCCAGGCGCTGCAGGCGCTCAACCTGGCGCGCGAAGCCGGGGTCAAGGGCATCGTCTACCTGTCGGTGTTCAAGGCGGAGGAATACGCCAACGTGCCGCACTTCGCCGGCAAGCACACGGCGGAGCGCATGATCGAACAGTACGCGCTGCCGGCCACGGTGCTGCGCCCGGCCTACTTCATCCAGAACGACCTGCGGCAGAAGGACGCGCTGCTCAAGCACGGCGTGTACGGCATGCCGATCGGCTCCAGGGGCCTGTCCATGGTCGACATCCGCGACATCGGCGAAGCCGCCGCGCGCGAACTGCTGCGCCGCGAGCGCTCCGCAACGCCGCAGCCGCGCGAGACCTACGCGCTGGTCGGCACTGACGTGGTCAGCGCCGATACGGTGGCCGCCATCTGGAGCGAGGCGCTGGGCCGGCCGGTCCGCTACGGCGGCGACGACCTGGACCTGCTGGAGCAAAGGCTCAAGGCGTTCTCGCCGGGCTGGCTGGCCTATGACCTGCGCCTGATGGTGGGCCGCTACCAGTCCGACGGCGCGGTCGCCACGCCGGCCGAGATCGAGCGCTTCGCCGCGCTGCTGGGCCGCGCGCCGCGCGGCTACCGCGACTTCGCCCGGGCCGCGGCGGCGGAATGGGCCAAGGGCTGAGCCGGCCGAAACTTCAGGCCAGCGCTGCCGCCGCGCGATCCGCGGCGGCAGCGCTTTTTTGCGTCGTGCCGCCGGCCCGGCCGCAATGACGCGGATCAATTTGCCCGCGGCGGGCGCCGGCTAAGGTGCGGCGATGGAGGCCCGGCGCCGCGGCCCCGCAACGCGATCAATGGAGTCCCCAATGTCCGATTCCGCACTGCCGACCGGCAACCATTGCGATGTGCTGGTGATCGGCGCCGGCCCGGCCGGTTTGAGCTTGGCGCTGTCGCTGGCCGAACTGGGCCTGCGCAGCACGGTGATCGACCGCCAGGAGCAGACCGCCGTCGCCGATCCGGGCGACGACGGCCGCGAGATCGCGCTGACCCACCGCTCGATGCAGATGCTGCGCGCGCTCGGCGTCAGCGGCGGCTGGAGCGAGCAGGAAGTCTCGCCGCTGCGCGCCGCCCGGGTCTACAACGGCCGCTCGGCGCGCTTCGTCGATTTCCAGGCCGGCGCCGCCCAGTCCGATCCGCTGGGCTATCTGGTGGCCAATCACTGCATCCGCCGCGAACTGTACCGCCGCGCCGCGCGCGAGCCGCGCATCACGCTGCTGTTCGGGCGCCGCGTGCTCGACCGCCACACCGAGGCGCCGCGCATCAGCATCCGCACCGACGCCGACGGCTGGCTGGCGGCGCCGCTGCTGGTGGCCGCGGACAGCCGCCATTCCGAAACGCGCCAGGCCATGGGCATCGCCGCCCGCCTGCACGACTTCGGCAAGACCATGCTGGTGTTCCGCGCCAGCCACGACAAGCCGCACCAGGGCTGCGCCATGGAATGGTTCGACTACGGCCGCACCATCGCCACCCTGCCCCTGAGCGGCCAGCGCTCGTCGATCATCGTCACCGTCTCCGGCGCGCAGGCGCAGCACCTGGCCGCGCTCGGCAACGGCCCGCTCGAAGCGCGCCTCAACCGCTGGCTCGACGGCCGCCTGGGGGAGCTGCACCTGTGCTCGGCGGTGCACCGCTACCCGCTGGTGGCGGTGTACGCGGAGCGCTTCGTCGGCCGGCGCTTCGCGCTGATCGGCGACGCCGCCGCGGGCATGCACCCGGTGACGGCGCACGGCTTCAACTTCGGCCTGTCCGGCCAGGCGCTGCTCAGCGGTGCCATCGCCCGCGCGCTGCGCGCCGGCGGCGATATCGGATCGCCACGCGTGCTGGCGCACTACGAGCGCCTGCACCGCCGCCGCACCTGGCCGCTGTACCAGGCCACCAACGCCATCGCCCGGCTCTACTCCAGCGACGCCGCCCCGGCACGGCTGGCGCGCGACGTGATGCTCGGCCTGGGCGGGCACCTGGCGCCGTTCAAGCGCGCCATCGTGCGCGAGCTGCAATCCTGATCGCGCGCCTTCAGGGCCGGCCGGCGAGACCGGGGATCAGCGTATCCAGCCCGTTCCAGATGATCTGGATGCCGATGCAGAACAGCAGGAAGGCGGACAGCCGCGTCATGATGCTCACGCCCGAGGCGCCGAGCAGGCGCGTCATCTGGCTGGCGTAGCGGTAGCACAGGTAGACCGAGGCGCTGATGCCGAGCAGCCCGGCCAGCGCCCCCAGCTCCTGGAACAGCACGTCGCGGTCCAGGTGCGGGCCGAGCGGGCGCGTGCTGCCCAGCGCGATGGCGGTGGCGATCGAGCCGGGGCCCACCGTCAGCGGCATGGTCAGCGGGTAGAACACCCGCTGCAGCTCACTGCGATCGTCGCTCGACGCGCGATCGTCCGGATGCAGCTCCACCGGGTTGGCCTGCGCGTTCAGCAGCCGCCAGCCCATCGCCGCCACCACCAGCCCGCCGCCGATGCGCACCGCCGGCAGGCTCAACCCGAGCAGGTCGAGCAGGTGCGAGCCGAGCAGCAGCGCACCGGTGAGCAGCGCGAAGCTGGCCACGCCGACGCGCCAGGCCAGCGTGTGCTGCAGAGACGGCGCACAGGTGTAGGTCATGCTGAGGAAGATCGGCGCGCCGCCGATCGGATTGACGATGGGGAACAGCGCGGCGTAGGTCAGCACGAAGGCGTTGGCGATTTCGCGGGTCATGCGCGGGCGGTCCGCATCGGCGAGGGTCCCAGGGGTTCGCGCCACCATAAACCCTGGCCGCGCCGCGTTCCAGCCCGGCTGCGGCGGAGCGGCGGACTGGTCCAACCCGGCGCCCGGCGGGCCGCGGCGGCCGACTGTGACGCAGCGCCCACTGCGGCGCGGCGCCGCGTGCCGCCCGCCGCCGCGTCATGGCAAGCTGCCGCGTCGGCGGCGCCGTGGCCGCGATCGAATCCACCGGGGAGCCGCGATGCGACTGTTGCTGCTGGCACTGGCGCTGCCCTTGTGCGCGGGCGCGACGCCGGCGTGGACCTGTCACCGCTCCGACGGCAGCCGCGTGTTCCAGGACCATCCCTGCGACGAGCCCGACGCGCCGCTGGGCGGCGTCGCCATCGCGCCGACACCGCGCGCCGACGCGCCCAACCCCGGCTGGTGCGCCGCGCACCAGGCCTGGCGCGACCAGGCCAGGAGCCGCAGCGAAGCCACCGCCGAGCCGCGCGAGGCCGCCACCTGGAACGCCCGGCTGCGCGAGCACGAACGCTGGCTGAAGGCGCACCACTGCGATTGAGCGGCAGCTGAGCGGCAACGCAGCGATCCAATCCGTGTTAACAGGCCCTAGGGTCTGTTGACAATCATTGGATCGCTGCGTTGCTGCTCAAAATCGCGTCA
>CAYVKA010000175.1:0-4260 GCA_964451925.1 uncultured Nevskia sp.
GCGTCCTGTCCAGCTAGGCGCTGCGCAAAAATGACCTCCGTCGCAGCGACCCAATCCGTGTTAACAGGCCCTAAGGTGCATAAGCCTGTATTTACAATCCTTTACCGTGCGGCTCCGGGGGTGGCGGCAGTTGCTCCAGCCGCTGCAGGCTCTCGTCCAGGCTCTGCTTGAGGGTGCCGATCGCCTTGTCGGCCTCCGCCGGCTGCAGCTGCGCACGGGCGATGGCCTCGTAGGCGAAGTGCCGCAGCAAGGGATCGTGGGTGCGGCTCAGCACGTCCTGGTACAGCGCCACCACGTCGCGCACGCGACCCTGCTCGCGGTACAGGCGCTCGATTTCGCCGAGCGTCTGCATCACCTCGTGCGGCGGGTCGGCCAGCGCCGGTCCGGGCTGCCTGACCACGGCACCCGGGCCGGGCGGCATCGCCGCCTCCGGCCCGCCCGGCTCCGGCATCAGCAAGTCCGGCGGCGGCGGGCGGCTGTCACCGGGCCGCTCTGCCGCTGCGGCAGCGGCGGCCCAGGCGCTCAGGCCGACAGCACCGGCCAACAGCAGGGCATACGACGGTTTGTTCGGGTGCATGGCTGCCTCAGGTCTCGATCCAAGGCCGCCACGCTACGGCACGCGGCGCCCGGTGGCGCCTGGATTTACACAAGGTTTACGTTGCGGTATCAGCTGCGCCGCGACTGCGGCGGCGCGGTCAGCGCTCGCCTTTCACGGTGAAGAACCGCGCCAGGCGCGCGCGCGACGGCTCGCGCAGGCGGCAGCGCATGAACTTGCCCTCGCGCTCCACCTCGATCAGGCCGGCGCCGACCAGCTCCTTGGTGTGGTGCGACAGCGTCGGCGCGCCGATATCGAGCAGCGCCATCAGGTCGCGCAGCGCGCAGGTCTTGACGCTGCGCTCGCGGTGCCGCAGCAACTCCAGGTACATGGCCAGCCGGTTGGGATTGGACAAGGCCTTGAAGGCCAGCGCCAGTTCGGACAGCTCCGCATCGGAAGGCAGGGGGGTCAAGCGCGGTCAGCCGGTGGGGTCATGGTGAGAGTTTGCCACAATTCGTCAGTTTGACAACTATCGAACTCAGCAATAAGGTGTGCCGCACCATTCGCAACACATCCGGTGCCCCATGGCCGACGCCGCCTCCGTACAAGACAACCTGCTGGCGCAGCCGCTGCGCCTGCCCAACGGCAGCACGCTGCGCAACCGCATCGCCAAGTCGGCGATGAGCGAAGCCCTCGGCTCCTACGACAACCACGTCACCGCGCAACTGCCGCGGCTGTACGGCCGCTGGGCGCAATCCGGCATTGGCCTGCTGATCACCGGCAATGTCATGATCGACCGCCGCGCGCTGGGCGAACCCGGCAACGTGGCCCTGGAGGACGAGTCCGACCTGGCGCTGCTGCAGCAGTGGGCGCAGTCGGTCACCGCCGGCGGCGGCCAGATCTGGATGCAGCTGAACCATCCGGGCAAGCAGTCGCCCAAGGGCTTGAACCAGGTCAACTACGCGCCCTCGGCAATCCCTTTCCGCAAGGACATGGCGGCGTTCTTCGACACCCCGCGCGAACTGAGCGTGGCGCAGATCGAGGACATCATCGCCCGCTTCGGCCGCGCCGCCGCCATCGCCAAAAAGGCCGGCTTCAACGGCGTGCAGATCCACGGCGCGCACGGCTACCTGGTGAGCCAGTTCCTGTCGCCGCACCACAACCAGCGCCAGGATGACTGGGGCGGCAGCGCGGACAAGCGCCGCCGCTTCGTGCTCGCGGTCTACGCCGAGATCCGGCGCCAGGTCGGCGCCGGCTTCGCGGTGGGCATCAAGCTCAACTCGGCCGACTTCCAGCGCGGCGGCTTCACCGAGGAGGAGTCGATGGCGACGATCCGCGCGCTGGCCGAAGCCGGCATCGACCTGGTGGAGATTTCCGGCGGCACCTACGAGTCGCCGGCCATGACCGGTACCACCCAGGACGCCAAGGCCGCCTCCACCGTGGCGCGCGAGGCCTACTTCCTGGAATTCGCCGAGAAGGTGCGCGCCACGGTATCGACGCCGCTGATGGTGACCGGCGGTTTCCGCAGCTGCGCCGGCATGAACGCCGCGCTGCGCTCGGGCGCGCTCGACCTGGTCGGCCTGGGCCGCCTGCTGGCGATGGACCCGGACGCGCCCGCCGCGCTGCTGCGCGGCGCCGACAGCCGCTGCACCGTGCGGCCGATCACCACCGGCATCAAGGCGGTGGACCGCATGGCGCTGATGGAAGTGGCCTGGTACGCGCGCCAGCTCAAGCGCATCGCCAGCGGCGGCGAACCCAGGCCCAACGAGGGCGGGCTGATGGCCTTCCTCGGCACCGTGGCGCACAGCAGCTGGGGCACGTTCCGCACGCGGCGGCTGCGCGCTTCCTAGGCAGCCCTCCGCACGCCGGCCCGGCTCAGGCGGCCTGGAGCCTGATCTCCGCCTCGAAACCGCCGCCGCCGCGGTTGCGCAGCGCCACGCTGCCGCCGCAGGCGGCGATGCAGCGCAGCACGATGGCCAGGCCCAGGCCGCTGCCGCCGCTGTCGCGGTCGCGCGACAGCTCGGGCCGGAAGAACGGCTCGCCCAGACGCGGCAGCGCCGATTCCGGCACGCCGGGACCGCGGTCGCGGACGAAGATGTGCACGCCGTCGCTGCCGCGCGCCGTGTCCAGCTCCACCGCCGCCGCGCCGGCATAGCGCAGCGCATTGCGCACCAGGTTGGCCACGGCGCGCTCCAGCAGCGCCGGACGCGCCATCACCCGCAGGCCGCCGGCCGGGTCATGGCGCACGCGCTGCTGCGGGTCCTCGCGCTGCAGCACCTGCAGCAGCAGCGGTTCCAGCTCCACCGCCGTCGCCGGCTCGCGCTCGGCCTCGATGCCGGAACGTGAGAACAGCAACAGCTCGTTGAGCAGGCGCGACATCTGCGAGGCCTCCTCCTGCACGTCCTGCAGCGTGCGCTGGGCGCGCTCGTCGAGCCGGCCGTCGAGGATGCCCAGGCCCATCTGCATGCGCGCCAGCGGCGAAGTCACCTCGTGCGCCACGTCGGCCAGGAACTGCTTCTGGCCGTTGACATAGTTCTGCAGCCGCTCGGCCATGCGATTGACCGAAGCGGCCAGCCGCCCCAGCTCGTCGCGGCGGCGCGTGGCGACACGCGTCTCGAAGCGGCCGGCGGCAATGGCGCGGGTGGCGTCGGTGACGCGCACCACGGTGCGGGTGATGCCCCAGATGAACGGCCACCACAGCAGCGCCGACAGCACGATCACCAGCAGCGCGAACAGCAGCCACTCGGTGACGCCCAGAAAGCGCAGCAACTGGCGCAGGCTGGCCGCGCCGACGCGCAGCATCACCGGCCGCGTCGGCTGGCCGCTGCGCTCGATCCGCGCCGGCAGCCGCAGCTCATAGCCGTCCTGGCCGTGCGCACGGCCGATGTCGATCATGCCGCCGCGCAAGCGGCGCTCGGTGAACGGCGGCGGCGCATGGCCGGGCCCGCCACCGTCGTCCGGCGGCGGCCCGGGCGGCGGCTGCGCCGCGAAGCCGCCGGGAGGAGGCTCAGGCGGCTTGCCGTCCGGCCCGCCATCCGGCGGGGCGCGTCCCGGCGACGCACCCTGCAGCTGGTACTGCCCGCGCTCGAAGCGCAGCGCGGCGCCGCGATCAATGGAGAAGCGCACACCGTACTCCGCGCCGTAACTGGCCAGCACCTGCTCCCAGCCCGCCTCCGGCGTCAGCGACAGGTCGCGGCCGATGCGCTCGCCGATGGTCAGCAGGCGGTCGCGCACCGGCTCGGACAGCAGCATGTTCCAGCCCATGCCGGCGCGCCCCGGAAACGCCACGAACAGCGCGGCGATCAGCAGCAGGTTGAGCGCCAGCCACAGCAGCAGCTTGGCGTAGAGCGAACCGCGCATGCTCAGCGGCGCCTCATGCGGCGGCGCTCACGGCGGCGCGCCGTCGTCGACCAGCATGTAGCCCACGGTGCGCACGGTGCGGATGTAGCGCGGCGTGCGCGGGTCGTCGGCCAGCTTGCGGCGCAGGCTGGCGATATGCACGTCGATGGAGCGGTCGAAGGCTTCGAACTCGCGGTCGCGCACCTGCTCCAGCAGCTGCTCGCGCGAACGCGCGTTGCCGCGATAGCGCGCCAGGGCCAGCAGCAGGTCGAACTCCACCGGCGTCAGCGGCAGCGGCTGGCCGCGCAGCGTGGCGCTGCGCGCCGCGCTGTCGATGCCCAGCTCGCCGGCCACGATCTCGCGCGCCGGCCCCGCCGCCGGCGCGC
>CAYVKA010000176.1:0-3950 GCA_964451925.1 uncultured Nevskia sp.
CGGCCGCGCCTTCGCCGCCGGTCTCAGCCGGCGAACTGCAGCGGCAGCAGCACCAGATCCAGCAAGGCCACCGCCACGGTGAGGGCCATGGCGCCGGCGCGCGCCGCGGCCGGCAGCCGGAAGCGGCCCATCAGCGCCGGGCGCGACACCAGCAGCACCAGCGGCAGCAGCGCGAACGGCAGCGCCAGGCTGAGGATCACCTGGCTCAGCACCAGCAGGCGGTCCGGCGAGGCGCCACCGCCGGCCCCCAGGAACAGGCAGGCCAGGATCACCGCGCCCAGGCGCGTGGCGATGCCGCGCATCCAGGCCGGGCTTTCACGGCCGCGGAAGCCGCGGCTGAGCAGGCGGCCGGCGAGCACGCCGGTGATGGCCGAGCTCTGTCCGGCGGCGTACAAGGCGATGCCGAAGATCAGCGCCGCGCCGCCGCCGAGGCCCAGGCGCAACGCCTGCTGCGCGCCGGCCAGGCTGGACACGGCCGGGCCCTGGCCGCCGAGCGAGGCCGCCGCCAGCGCCAGGATCGCCATGTTGACCAGCATCGCCAGGCCCAGCGCCAGCGCCGTGTCGCGCGTCGCCAGGCGCATGGCCCGCGCGCGCAGCCGCGGCGCCAGGCCGCGCACCCGCTCCGCCACCAGGCCGGAGTGCAGGTAGAGGTTGTGCGGCATCACCGTGGCGCCGACGATGCCCAGCGCCAGCAGCAGCGCGTCACGCTGGCGCAGCAGGCCGCCGCCGTGGGCAAGGTCATGCCAGGCCAGGCCAAAGTCCGGGCGCGAGCGCAGCAGCAGCGCCAGGAAGCTCAGGCCGACCACCGCGAGCAGCAGGTTGACCAGGTTTTCATGCGCCTGCGGGCGCCGGCTGAACAGCAGCATCACGCCCAGCGTGGCCAGCGCGCTCAAGGCCAGGCCGGCGCCGAACGGCAGGCCGAACAGCAGCTGCAGCGCGATGGCGCCGCCGACCAGCTCGGCCAGCGCGGTGGCGACGATGGCCAGCTCGCCCGCCAGCCAGGCGGCGCGCGCCAGCGGCGCCGGCAGGTGGCGCGCGCTGAGCCGGGCCAGGTCTTCACCGGTGGCCACCGCCAGCCGCGCCGCCAGCGTCTGGAACAGCAGGCCGAGCAGGCCGGCGCCGATCACCACGCCGATCAGGCCGTAGCGGTAGGCGGAACCTCCGGCGATATCGGTGGCCCAATTGCCGGGGTCGATGTAGCCCACCGCCACCAGCAGGCCCGGCCCCATCAGGCGGCGCAGCGGCGCCGCGCCGCCGCGGGCGGGTGTGGGGCGGAAGCTGCCGGCGGGGATGGCGCTCATGGCGGGTCTCGTTATTAAATGATAATGATTATCATTTAATGGCAAAGCCGGCCGCGGCACAAGCAAAATTTTGCTATGCCGCGCATGGGCATTGGCTATTATCCCCGGGCTGCGCCCCGCTCAGGCTGCGACACCTACCCGATCGCCAGAATCCGGCCCGCCGATATGTCTTTCCTGTACCGCTACCTGCTGATTTTCATCGCCTGCGTGGCCTTGCTGCTGGGCATCCAGATCCCCACCTTCGTCGATCAGTTCGACAAGCGCCTGGACGCGCACTACCAGGAGGTGCAGGCCGACCTGAAGGGCTACCGCGAGATCGCCGAGCGCGACTTCAACGGCTCGATGGAAGCGCTGATCCGCCGCCACAAGGAGAGCACCGACATGGTGTTCCGCGACGAGGCGGCGCCGATCGAGGCGATGTACCTGCGCTTCCTGCACTTCAGCGACCAGCGCACGGCGATGCAGACCAGCCTGCCGCGCCAGGTGCTGTACCTGATCGGCCACGGCGACCGCGACCTGATCCGCGAGACCTACGCCGGCTACAGCTTCGCCGTGCCGCTGGACAGCACCGCGATCTACTCCGGCTTCGCCCTGGCCGGCATCCTGCTGCTGCTGGTGGAGTTCGTCTCCGGCGTGGTCGGGCTGGTCACCGGCCTCGGCGGCGGCGGCCACCGCAAGGGCGCGCGCTTCTGAGGCCGCCGCTCAGGCGCGCCGCGCGGCGGCGAGCGCGCCGATCAGCCGCCACACCGCTTCCGCCGCCGGCGACAGCGAGCGGTTGCGCCGCCGCAGCAGCACGATGCCGCGCTGCACGCGCGGCTGCAGCGGCCGCGCCACCAGGCCGGACTCGGCAAACGGCAGGAACAGCGCCGGCACCACGCTGAGGCCGATGCCGACCTCGACCATGCGGAAGGCGGTGCTCAGGTGGCCCACCTCCTGCACCACCTCGACGCGCAGGCGCTTGGCCGCCAGCGCGCGGTCGATCAGCGGGCGGCTGCCGGAGGAGTAGTCCAGCAGCACCAGCTTCTCGCCGTTGAGCGCGCTCCACGGAACCTGCGCGCGCCGTGCCAGCGCGTGGTCGGCGCGGCACACCAGGCAGAACCAGTCGTCCATGACGCGGTGCACGTGCAGCTCGTCGGCCTGCTGCGGCTCGATCGCCAGGCCGAAATCGACTTCGCCGCCGCGCACGCTGTCCAGCACCTGCTTCTGGCTCTGGTCGCGCACCACCAGGTTGATGCCGGGGTACTGGCGCGCGGTGGCGGAGATGTACTCGGGCATCAGCCCGGCGGACAGCGTCGGCGCGCTGGCCACGCGCACCTTGCCGCGGTGCTGCTCGCCGGTGCTGCGCGTCTCCAGCAGCACGCCCTCCAGCTCGTCCAGCACGCGGTCCAGCGCGCCGGACAGCTTGAGCCCGGCCTCGGTCAGTTCGACTTCGCGCGTAGTGCGGTCGAGCAGGCGCAGGCCCAGCTCGCTTTCCAGGTCGCGGATGCAGCGGCTCACCGCCGGCTGGGTCAGGCCGATGTGGCCGCCGGCACGGCTGAAGTTGCGCGTGCGCGCCACCGCCTGGAACACCTTGAGCTGGCGCAGCGAGATATTCATGCCGATATTTTATCAAGTCATTTGATAAATCAATTTGTATTCTAAATAAAACCGGCCCGAAAATACCCGCCTCGCCAGGTACGACGCAGGATTCGCGATGACACGCCAGGACATCGGCATCGACAACTTCACGCTGGCCCTGGTGGCCACCGTGACCGCCGCCACGCTGCTGCCGGCGCGCGGCGCCGCCGCCGCGCTGTTCGAGAACGCCACGGTGCTGGCCATCGCGGTGCTGTTCTTCCTGCACGGCGCCAAGCTGTCGCGCCAGGCCATCGTCGCCGGCGCCAGCCACTGGCGCCTGCATCTGACCGTGGTGGCCTCCACCTTCCTGCTGTTCCCGCTGCTCGGCCTGGCGCTGAAGCCGCTGCTGTCGCCGCTGGTGACGCCGGAGCTGTACCTGGGCGTGCTCTATGTCTGCGCGCTGCCGGCCACGGTGCAGTCGGCCATCGCCTTCACTTCCATCGCCCGCGGCAACGTGCCGGCGGCGATCTGCAGCGCCTCCGCCTCCAGCTTCATCGGCATCTTCCTGACGCCAGTGCTGGTCGGCGTGCTGATGGGCGCGCAGACGCCCGCCGGCGGCAGCGACACGCTGCACGCCATCGGCAAGATCATCGTGCAGCTGCTGCTGCCGTTCATCGCCGGCCAGGTGGCGCGCGGCTGGATCGGCGGCTGGGTCGACCGCAACAAGGGCCTGCTGCGCTTCGTCGACCAGGGCTCGATCCTGCTGGTGGTGTACGTGGCGTTCAGCGCCGCGGTGCTGCAGGGCCTGTGGCACCAGGTGCCGCCGCGCTCGCTGGCCGGACTGCTGCTGGTCAACGCGGTGCTGCTGGCGGCGGTGCTGCTCGCCACCCGCTACGCCGCGCGCCTGCAGGGTTTCAACCGCGCCGACGAGATCACCACCGTGTTCTGCGGCTCGAAGAAAAGCCTGGCCAACGGCGTGCCGATGGCCAAGGTGCTGTTCGCCGGCCACGCCGTGGGCGTGATCGTGCTGCCGCTGATGCTGTTCCACCAGATGCAGCTGATGGTCTGCGCGGTGCTGGCGCAGCGCTATGC
>CAYVKA010000177.1:0-3879 GCA_964451925.1 uncultured Nevskia sp.
CCGCGGGCTGCGCGGCGCTGGTGCTGCTGCTGGCGCTGCTCGCCCTGCGTGCCGCGCCGCCGCCGCTGCCCGCGGCGCCGAGCGCCGCCGGGGTGGACGCGACCCGCGTCCCGGGGCGCAGCAATAGCCAGGGCTGGGGCAGCCTGCACATCGACCAGTCGGTCGAAGGCCGGCCGCTGCGCTCCGGCGGCCGCGCCTGGTCCGGCGGCTTCGGCACGCACGCCCCTTCCATCATCCAGCTGCCGGTGCCCTCGGGCGCGCAGCGCTTCACCGCCTCGGCCGGCCTCGACGACGAAACCGCCGGCGGGCGGCTGTCGTTCCAGGTCTACGCCGACCGCCAGCAACTGTGGGACAGCGGCCCGATCAACAGCGGCGAGGCGCCGCGCCCTCTGGACCTGGACATCGCCGGCCGCGCCACGCTGCAGCTGGTGGTCGACCCGCTCGGCGACAACAGCTACGACCACGCCGACTGGCTGGAACCGCGCTTTGTCATGGGGCGCTGAACGTTATGCTAGCCCACCCCGTCCGCACCCCGTGCCGCCCCGCATTGCGCCGGAATTCCTGACATGAAGCTCCAGATCGTCGTCCCCTGCTACAACGAGGAGGCGGTGCTGCCGGAAGCGGCGCGGCAGTTCGACGCGCTGCTCGGCCGGCTGGTGGCGCAGGGCCGCATCTCCGGCGACAGCCGCGTCACCTTCGTCGATGACGGCAGCCGCGATCGCACCTGGGCGCTGATCGAGCAGGAGGCGCAGGCGCGCCAGCGCGTCGCCGGCATCCGCCTGTCGCGCAACTGTGGCCACCAGAACGCGGTGCTGGCGGGCCTGATGTCGGTCGACGGCGACGCCGTGGTCACCATCGACGCCGACCTGCAGGACGATATCGAGGCTATCGGCCGCATGATCGAGGAGTGCCGGGCCGGTTGCGACATCGTCTACGGCGTGCGCGCCGACCGTTCCAGCGACACGCTGTTCAAGCGCGGCACGGCGCAGCTGTTCTACCGCCTGCTGGCGCTGTTCGAGGTGGAGCTGGTCTACAACCATGCCGACTTCCGACTGATGAGCCGCCGCGCCATCGAGGCGCTGCGCCAGTACCGCGAGGTCAACCTGTACCTGCGCGGCATCGTGCCGCTGATCGGCTTCCGCAGTGTCTGCGTCGAGTACGACCGCAAGGCGCGCTACGCCGGCGAGTCGAAATATCCGCTGGGCAAGATGCTGCGGCTGGCGCTGGAGGCGGTGACCTCCTTCTCAACGGTGCCGCTGCAGGTGATCTCGGTGCTGGGCTTCCTGGTGTTCCTCGGCACCGTCGCCATCTCCGCCTGGGTGCTGTGGGTCAGCCTGTTCACCGACCGCGCCGTGCCGGGCTGGGCCTCCACCGTGCTGCCGCTGTACTTCCTCGGCGGCATCCAGATCCTGTGCCTGGGCGTGGTCGGCGCCTACCTCGGCAAGCTGTACCGCGAGATCAAGGCGCGTCCGCGCTATTTCATCGAGCATACCGTGGGCTTGTCCGCGGCGCCGCTGGTTCCGTACCGGGAGACGCGATCATGAACACGGCCGGCGTCTGGCGCCGGCTGCTGCCATACAGCGTGCTGAAATTCGCCGGCGTCGGCGTGATCAACACGCTGCTGTGCCTGGGCGTGATCTTCGTGCTCAAGTCGCAGGCCGGTTTCGGCGACGTTCCGGCCAACGTCAGCGGCTACGGCGTCGGCCTGGCCTGCAGCTTCCTGCTCAACCGCCGCTGGACCTTCGCCCACGACGCGCAGCCGCTGCCGGCGCTGCTGCGCTTCCTGCTGGTGTTCCTGCTGTCCTACCTGCTCAACCTCGGCGTGGTACTGCTGTTGATCCGCTCCGGCTGCAACCGCTATCTAGCGCATCTGGGCGGCATGCCGCTGTACACCGTGGTGTTTTATCTTGGCTGCCGTTTTTTTGTCTTTCCTGAATCGCCGCCCGCCGTGCGAGCGGCGAGTCGCCATCCTTGAGGGCATGCCCTCACACTGGCACCAGCGACACTGATCAGCAATCCTATGGGCCTTATGCAGCAGATATCCTCATCCGTTCGCGTCACCGACGAAGCGCACCCGGCACTGAAAGTGCCCGCTGACCTGCGCCTCGAGCGGATCCTGCATTGGCTGTTCGGCGGGGCGCTGCTCGTGCGCCTGCTGTACCCGTTCTACAACTCGCCGCTGAGCCACCTTTATTCGGACCCGCAACGCCACTGGGAAAATGGCATGCACCTGCTCGATCCCCCGTTCATGGGCAGCGGCGATCCGATCGTATACCAGGTGTGGTTGTTCCTGCTGATCCAGATCAAGGGCAATGCCGCGGTTGTGATTCCCACCGGCACCGGCTTCCTCTGCGCCGCCATGCCTTACGGCTGGTACCGCGCCTTCAAGGAGTTGCTGCCGAAAGTCTGGGCCTTGGGCGGCGCGCTGCTGATGGCGCTGGTGCCAGGCTTCCTCGGCGCCTACGCCTACTTCATGAACGAGACTCCGTTGCTGAGCCTCACCGGCTTCGCCTTCTGGGCCACCTTCCGCGCCCATCGCCGGCGCAGCGTCGGCGCTTTCGCGCTGGCCTGCGCGCTGTGGCTGCTGGCCGGCTTCAGCCGCACCGTGGCGCTGCCGATGGCGCTGCTGTGCCTGCTGAGCCTGTGGCTGCCGCAGCCGCAGCGGCTGCCCAAGGCGCTGATCGGCGTGGCCATGCTGCTGATCATCGCCATCCCCGCCGGTGTGCACGGGCGCATCAACCTCGGCTGGTTCGCCCCCTTCGGCAACCCCTACCTGCCGCAGGTGTATCAGGCCAGCGGCAACAAGATCATCGCCATCGACCTCGGACCCAAAGGCCGTTATGAGTTCGGCTCGCCCAGCTTCTACAACCCGACTTTCTATCCCCTCTCGGACTGGCTCACCGACCGCGGCGGCGTGGCTTCGATCACCGTCGACCTGCGCCGCGGCCGTGCCGACTGGATCGCCGAGAAGAAGCGCGTCGAGCAAGATCGTACGTTCTCCACCTTGCGAGGATACTGGGAGAATTTCCTGTACCTGGCGTTCGGCCAGTCCTGGCCTGACAATGACCTGGGTTCGGTAGTCTGCTGGTTGACCGTGTGGACGCGCTGGATCTGGCTGCCGCTGGTGGTGGTGCTGGCGGCCGCCATGCTGCGCGGCCGCTTCCACGGCCGCGAATGGCTGCTGCCGCTGTGCGGGGTCGGCATGTTTGTCTACCTGATGGTGCAGCAGCAGGGCGTGATGGAAGCGCGCTACCGCAAGCCGGTCGATCCGGTGCTGGTCGCCGCCGCCGTGGTGCTGGCCTGGCGCAGCACGCGCCGCGATGCTGCGCCGGCCGCGTCCGTCGCGCCGCCCGCCGCGGTGCCGGCGGGCGAGCCATGAGCGAGCCGCCGTTCCGCTGCTACCTGCGCGTGCGCTACGCCGAATGCGATGCGCAGAAAGTGGTGTTCAACGCGCGCTACGGCGATTTCGTCGACGTCGGCTTCACCGAATGGCTGCGCGCCCTCGGCTACGGCCAGGCGCTGGCCGACGGCGCGCTCGATTTCCAGCTGGTGCGGCAGACGTTCGAGTGGAAGGCGTCGGCGCGCTACGACCAGGTGATCGAACTGTCACCGCGCGTGCTGCAGCTGGGCAACACTTCGTTCACGCTGCGCACCGAATTCCGCATCGCCGGCGAGGAGCGGGTGTTCGCCAGCGCCGAGACGGTCTACGTCCACGTCGATTCGCATACGCTGACCAAGCAGCCGCTGCCGGCGGCCCTGCGCGAGGCGCTGCAGCACGGCGCGCCGGGCATGGTCGCGGACCTCGCCGGCGGCCAGCGCTGAGCTTCCCTAGCTGTTGAGGTTCGACACGTTGTTCACCGGGATGCGGCTGATGGGCGG
>CAYVKA010000178.1:0-3848 GCA_964451925.1 uncultured Nevskia sp.
GGTTGTTGTAGCGCCGCACGGCGGAGCCGCGGTAGCGCATCTTGTGGTTCCAGATCACCTCGGCGCCGCTCTTGGGAATGGGGAAGGGGAAGCCGAGCACCGCGCCCTCCACGTCGTCGGTGCCCTTGAGGGTGGCGCTGGTGGCGTTCCTGATCGTCGCCTGGTTGACCGCGTCGGGAAAGAAAGTGGCGCGCACCGTGGGATAGACGATCATCCGGTAGTCGGGGTACTTGGCGAACATCGCCTTCTGCCCCTCGCTCAGGTGCGCCGCGTACTGCGCCAGGTTGTCGCGGGTGATGATGAACTGCGGCTTTTCGAACCTGCCGCCGCCGCCGATCTCGGCGCGCTGCTTGCGCGCGAAGTCCTGGATGTCCTGGCCGGCCAGTTCCTTGGGCAGCTGCGCCAGCAGCGTGGCCTCGTTGTGGTCGGGGCTGGCGGCGACGTACTGGCCGAGCGTCTGGTGGGGCAGCTTGCCGATGATGACGTCGATCTGCCGGGAGATGGCGTCGTAGTCGGACAGCTTGAAGTTGTCCAGGTACTTGAGCAGGGCGTCGAAGTCGGCCGGGTTCTTGCTGCGCAGCTTCTCGAACTCCTGGCGCAGAATCTCCAGCGTCTGCGGCGTGGCCAGCTTGATCGCCACGTCGAAATACTGGTCGTAGGCCTGGGTTCCCGCCGCGCCGCCGGCCTGCGAGGCGAGGTCGCGCGTGCTGCTCCAGGCCGGCACGGTGCCGTCGGCGTTGCCCGCGGCCACCGCGCCCACCGGCGTCAGCTCGCGGCCCAGATGGCTGGCCTCCTCGGCGGTGACCGCCGCCCGGCAGGTTCCCGACAGCGCCACGGCGGCGATGCCCGCCGCCAGCTTCCACCACTGCTTGTTGCTCATCGCCGCTCCTCCCCCTGCTGTTGCGCTGGCCCTGGCCCGAGTGTGGGTGATCGGGGGCCGGCGGCGTGAGGCCCGGCGGTGCCAGATTGTCTGGCAGTTTGGGCCAGGCTGGGCGGCGCGCCTCAGCCGGGGGCGGTGTCCAGGAGGCGCTCGCGCCAGGCGCTGGGCGTGGCTCCGGCCCACTTGCGGAAGGCGCGGGTGAAGCTGGCGGGGTCGGCGTAGCCCATGCGCTGCGCCACCTCGCCGACGCTGAAGGCCGGGTCGGCCAGCAGCCGCAGGCTGTCGCGCCGGCGCGCCTCCTCCAGCAGCTGCAGGAAGCTCCAGCCCTCGTCCTGCAGCCGGCGCTTGAGCGTGCGTTGCGACACGTGCAGCTGCCGCGCCACCGCCTCCACCTGGGGATAGGCGCCATCGGCCTGCGCCAGCAGCGCGCGCACGCGCTCGGCGGTGTCCACCACCGCGCTGACCAGCGACATCTCGCGCTGGCACTGGCGCGCCAGGTCCTGCGCGGTGGAGGGATTGCCGGTGTGCATCGGCCGCCGCAGGTACTCCGCCGGAAAGCGCAGCTGGTCGGCGCCGGCGTTGAAGCGCACCGGCGGCAGGCGGTGGCGGAAGCGGGCATAGTGCGGCGGCTCGGCGCAGCGGAAGTGCAGGCGCATCTGCGGCTTGAAGGCGCCGCTGATCTGCCGTCCCATGCGCGCCATGGCGATCAGCACCGCGTCGACCGCGTACTGCCGCGCCGGCCCCAGCGGCAATGCCTCGCGCGCTTCCACCACCGCCTCGTCGCCTTCGGTGCGCAGCGCCAGGCGCAGGATCGGGTTGCGCAGCGCGCCGTACTTGAGGCCGAAGTCCAGCGCCTCGCCGAAGCTGGCCTGGCTGACCACGCCGTAGGCCAGGCTGCCGTGCGAGGCGAGGTTGCAGCGCAGGCCGAACTCGTAGCCCAGCGCGGCGTTGCCGGTCTTGCGCCAGACGCGGCCGAACAGCCGCGCGCATTGGCCCAGCCCGAGGCGGCCGTCGGGTCGCTCCAGCGCGGCGGGGTCGATGCCCAGGCCGCGCAGCAGCGCTTCGCGCGGCAGGCCGGCTTCTTCCGCCAGGCTCAGCCCGAGCTGCACGTAGGCCACCGGCACGGAGGCGCGTGCCAGCCTGCCCAGCTTCGCGGCTTTGGACATCACACCGCCCATATGCACCCTTTGCAGCCGGTTGGGAGAAGTACTGTAACAGGCTGAAATATAAAGTATCTCTGGCCGGGCATCCGGCGGCGTGTAGGCCTCAGCCGGCATCCAGCGCGAGCACCGCGAAGGTCGCCAGCCAGTGCTCGCCGCCGTAGTCGCCGCTGTCGACGTGCGGCAGGCTGGCGGCGGCCAGCGCGGCGGCGCCGGCGAGCAGGCGCGGCCGTGCCGGGTGGGTGGTGGGCAAGGCGCGGCAGACCAGGCGCAGGCACCAGGCGCGGCTCAGGTGCAGGCCGTCGAGGTGCACGGTCTTGGGGTCGCTGCGGTCGGCCACGATCACCGGGGCGAGCAGCGCCGCGTGGCCGGCGCCGGCCAGGTCCGGCAGGAAGCCGGCGAGCCAGGCGCTGAACGCGTCCTGCGGCAGCAGCGCGGACATCAGCGCCGCCTCGGTCAGCGCGCCGGAGAGGAAGTCATCGCCGCCCGGCTCGTAGTGGCTGGGGTAGCCGGCATCCGCGCCGTAGTAGCGCTGCGCGGCTTCGGCCACGGCAGCGTGCAGCGCGTCGTCGCGCGTCACGCGCGCGTAGTCCAGCGCCAGCAGCAGCGCGAACGCGGTGTTGTAGTGCGTGCCGGTGCGGATCGGGTAGGTCTGGCGCGGCAGGAAGTCGATCAGGCGCTGGCGCAGGGTGGCGACCAGCGGCTGCAACGCCGCGCGCCAGCCGGCGGCTTGCGGCGTCGGCCACTGCTGCAGCTCGGCGGCGAGGCGCAGCAGCCAGGCCCAGCCGTAGGGGCGCTCGTAGGGCGCGCGGCCGGGGTGGAGGAAATAGTCGGCTTCCTGCCGGCCGTGCTCTTCGTTGAAGTGCTGCGCGAACAGCGCGTGGATCTGCGCCGCGTGCCTCAGCTGCGGAAAGCGCGCGGCGCAATGCGCCAGCAGCCACCAGCCGTGCACGGCGGAGTGCCAGTCGTAGCAGCCGTAGAAGATGGGGTGCAGCTGGCGCGGCGAACGCACGTCCTGCGGGCCGCCGAGCAGGTGCATCAGGTGGTTGGGATACTCCCGCGTCAGGTTGGCCAGCGGCAGGCGGGCGTAGTGTTCGGCTTGTGCCTGGGTCAGGGGCATGGCGGCGTGTCCGTGCTCAGCGGAAGGCGAGGAAGTACATCAGTGCGATGTTGACGGCGAGCAGGCACAGCGCGGTGGGCGCCTGCACCCTGATCACCTGGTAGCGGTCGCGCAGGTCGAGCAGGGCGGCGGGCACCATGTTGAAGTTGGCGCCCATCGGCGTCAGCAGGGTGCCGCAGTAGCCGCAGTACATGCCGATGGCCAGCAGCGGCGCCGGGTCCGCTTGCTGCCCCTGGATCAGGAACGGCAGGGCGATGCCGGCGCTCATCACCGGGAAGGCGGCGAAGCCGTTGCCCATGACCATGGTGAACAGGGCCATGCCGAGGCCGTAGATCAGCACCGGCAGCAGGCGCTGCTCCGGCGCGATGGCGGCGACGGCGAGGCGCTGCACCGCTTCGCCGGTGTGCGCGGCGAGGAACACGCCGCCGAGCATGGCCAGCATCTGCGGCAGCACCAGGGCGCAGCCGGCGGCGCCGAACAGGCGGCGCGATTCGCTCACCGCCAGCAGCGGCGTGCCGCCGGTGAGGGCCCAGCCGGCGAGCAGGGCGGCGAGGCTGGCCAGGCCCAGCGCCGCCAGCGTCGGATTGCGCGGGTCGAGCAGCGCCAGGCCGCCGAGCTGCGCGTGCGCCAGCAGAGTGACGCCGAGCAGGGTCAGCAGCGGCATCAGCAGGGCCGGCGTCAGCAGGCG
>CAYVKA010000179.1:0-3795 GCA_964451925.1 uncultured Nevskia sp.
TGCCGCCCATCAGCCGCATCCCGGTGAACAACGTGTCGAACCTCAACAACTAGGGCCCTGTCCCGGAGCCCGTCGGATGGACGCCGCCACGCAATACGCCCTGGCCTATGCCCTCAGCACCAGCGCCGGCCTGCGCGGCATCCTGACCCTGGCGGTGGTGTCGGTGGCGGTGCACCTGGGCCTGCTGCATCCGCCGCGGTCCTTCGCCTGGCTCGGCTCCGACACCGTGACGCTGGCGCTGTGTGCGGTGGCGCTGGTGGAGGTGCTGGGGGACAAGGTGCCGCTGCTCGATCATGCCTTCCACGCGCTGCAGACCGTCCTCAAGCCGATGGCGGCGGCGGTCCTGGTCGGCGGCGTGGTCCAAACCCAGGACCCGGCCGATCTGTACGGGTTGATGGCGCTGGGGGCGCTCAACGCGTTGGGCGTGCACGCCGCCTCGGCAACGGCGCGCGGCGCCTCCACCGCCCTCACCGGCGGCCTCGCCAATCCCGTCCTCAGCCTGCTCGAAGACCTCGGCGCCGGGGCGATGATCGTCTTGGCCCTGCTCAAGCCCGTGCTGGCCGCGGCGCTGGCGATTCTACTGACCGTGCTGATGCTGCGCGGCGCGCGAAAAATCTGGCGCCGCCACGAGCCCGAGGCTCCGGCATGACGCTCGACAAACCCTGTTGAAGCAGCCCTTCCACCGGCCGCTCCACGCACAACCGTTGCCGGCGCCGGCCGGTCCGCCCGGCGCGGTCGGCGCGGTCGGCGCGGTCGGCGCGGTCGGCGCGGTCGGCGCGGTCGGCGCGTTTGAACCCGGGCTAGTTCTGCGGCACCGGCGTGGCGTCCTGCGTCGGCAGCTGCATGCCGGCGGCGTCGGCGTTGTCCTGGTCGTCGGTATCCGCCGGCACGCTGTCCTGCGGCGTTACCGGCACCTTGGCCTGCGGCGGGTGGTACAGCACCTTGCCCAGCAGGTACTGGTCGATCATCTGCCGCGCCACCGGCGCCGCCGAGGTGGCGCCCCAGCCGGCGTGCTCGGCCACCACCGCGACCACGATCTGCGGGTCTTCCACCGGAGCGAAGGCGATGAACAGGGCGTGATCGCGCAGTTTCTTGGCCACCGTATCCAGCTTCGGCGCATAGGTCTCGTCCTGGCGCAGGCCCGCCACCTGCGCCGTGCCGGTCTTGCCGGCCGAGGTGTAGGGCGCGTCCTTGAACACGTTGTAAGCAGTGCCGGTCGGGCTCTGCGTCACCATCGACATGCCCTTGATCACCCGGGCGTAGACGCCGTCCTCGATGTCCTTGACCGGCGGCAAAGGCTCCGGCCGCACTTCCCGGGTGTTGCCGCTGGCCGGGTCCTTGACCGCGTGCACCAGGTGCGGCTTGAAGCCGGCGCCGTGCATGGCCAGGCGCGCGGTGGCCTGCGCCAGCTCCACCGGCGTCACCGTGAAATAGCCCTGGCCGACGCCCATGTTGACCGTCTCGCCCAGGTACCAGCTGTCGTGCCGCACGCGGCGCTTCCATTCGCGCGTGGGCAGGATGCCGGCCTTCTCGTTGGGGATGTCGATGCCGGTGGCCTTGCCGAAGCCGAATTCGGCCAGCACCTGGTCGATGTGGTCGATGCCCAGGTTGACCGCGGCCTGGTAGAAGTAGACGTCGCAGGACTGGGCGATGGCCTGGTCCAGCGCCAGCCAGCCGTGGCCGGTGCGCTTGTCGCAGCGGTATTTGCGCGAAACACCGGGCAGCTGGAAATAGCCCGGGTCGAACACCGCCTTGTCCGGGTTGATGGTGCCGTAGTGCAGGCCGCCGATGGCCAGGAACGGCTTGATGGTCGAGCCGGAGGGATAGGTGCCGAGCAGGGCGCGGTTGTACAGCGGCCGGTCCGGATCGTCGAGCAGGGCGTGGTAGGTGTCGTTGTCGATGCCTTCGACGAACGGCGCCGGCGCGAATCCCGGCTTGCTCAGCAGGGCCAGCACTTCGCCGGTCTTGGGGTCGATGGCCACCGCCGCGCCGTCGAGCTCGCCGAAGGCCTGCTCGGCCACGCTCTGCAGCTTGGCGTCGATGCTCAGGTACAGATCCTCGCCGGACAGCGGCAGGCTGCCCTGGTCGGGCAGGTCGCGCAGGCGGCGCCCGGCGGCATTGGCCTCGATCACCTTGTTGCCGGGCGTGCCGCGCAGCTCGTCCTCGTGGCTGCGCTCGATGCCCGATTTGCCGATCTGCGACAGGCCCTGGTACTTGTCCTCTTGCAGCGTGGCGTAGTCGGCGTCGGAGATGCCGCCGACATAGCCGATCAGGTGCGCGGTGATATCGGCCATCGGGTAATCGCGCGCCAGCTGCGCTTCCACGTCCACGCCGGCGTATTCGTAGCGGCGCACTTCGTAGCGCGCCACCTCCTCCATCGACAGGTGCGTGCGCAGCGGCACCGCGTTGTAGCGCTTGAGCTTGTGCATGCGGTCCTTGAAGCGCGCGATGTCGCGGTCGCTCAGTTGCAGCACCTCGCCCAGCCGCGCCAGGGTGTTGTCCAGGCCGTTGACCTTCTCCGGCGTGATGGCCAGCACGAAGCTCGGCTGGTTCTGCGCCAGCAGCGCGCCGTTGCGGTCATAGATCAGGCCGCGCACCGGCGGCACCGGGATCAGCCGCATGCGGTTCTCGTCGGCGCGCGTCACGTAGTAGTCGTGCTGCACCAGCTGGATCTGCGCCAGGCGCACCAGCAGCAGCCCGCCCAGCAGCAGCACCACCAGCCCGGCCACCACCACGCGGCGGGTGAACGAGCGCTTTTCCTCGAAGATGTCCTTGACCGATTCGAAGGTCTCGGACAGGCCGAAGCTCGCCTGCGGCCCGCGCCCGATCTGGGAGGTTCCGGACTTGCGGCCCGGGGGAATCCGTGCATTCATCTAACGCTTGTATCGACCTCTGGTAGTGCCTGCGGCGCCATGGCGGCACCATAAGGGAAATGTCGCCGGCCCGCCATGGACAGCGCCCGCCGGCCGCGGTTCGCGGCGGCGCGAGAGCTTATCGCAGCCGCCGCCAAAAAGGGGCCGCAAGGCGTCGCCACGGCTTGCCGGCGCTACACTGGCGCACCGTCCGAGACGAGGCTCCGATGACCCTTTTCCGCATCGCCGCGCCGCTTCTGGCCGGGCTGGCCGCCGCCTGCGCGTCGCAACCGGCCGTGCCGGCCGCCAGTACCGCCGCGCCGGCGCCGGCCGCAGCGGCGGCGGCCAGCCCGCAATATTCCGCCGCCGAGCGTGCCAGCCTGTTCGGCTGCTCGGCGCTGACCGACAGCGCCATGATCATCGCCGAAATGAAGCACAAGGGCGCCTCCGTCAGCCAGGCCAAGGCATTCTTTGCCGACCGGCCCAATGCGCAGCTGACGCTGGCCACCGTCGATCGCGTCTACGACGATGCGGTCGGCAATGTCTGGGACTATGCGGTGCGCTTCTTCGGCGATTGCGCCGCCGGCGTGTCGCAGGTGCCGCGCGAACGCAGCGGGCCGGCCAGCTTCTGCATGCTCAACGGCATGATCGCGGCCAATGCCCAGGGCTCCAGCGACGCCGGTGTGCCGATCGAACAGGTCGAGCAGTATTTCGCCGGCTTCCCCGGCGAACTGCCCAAATCGATCATCGCCGGTGTTTACGCCCACCCGCAGACCCGCGCCCAAGCCCATGCCGATGCCTGGAACGCCTGCATGGCGCCGCTGTCCGGGGGTTAGGGTCTGTTAACACGGATTGGGTTGCTGCGACGGCGGCTATTTTTGCGCAGCACCTAGCTGTTGAGGTTCGACACGTTGTTCACCGGGATGCGGCTGATGGGCGGCAG
>CAYVKA010000180.1:0-3745 GCA_964451925.1 uncultured Nevskia sp.
CGCGCTCGGCCTGCGCCAGCTGCTGCGGTGCCGCGTCCGGCGGCGCCGGCTCGGCCGCCCGCGCCGGCATCACCACGGCAATCGACATCACACCTGCCAGCGACAGTAGCGCCGGCGCATTCCTGACCTGCATGTTGGCTCTCCTCCCAGTGACATCACAGCGCGGCACCCTGTGTGGCCAGCGCGCGGAATCCCTCTCGGAACGGAGGGTTTTTTGTCATTGGTATTTGGTACTTGCGCGCCCCGGGCCGACATCGTCCGTGCGGACTAGTGGCGGCCGGAGTGTGCGACGCCGTACCGGCCGATTTTTTGCGCGCGGGCCAGCCTGCGCGAAGCTCGCGCAGTACTTGAAAGCGTCATCTCGCCCGGCTACTATCGAATCGTCCGCATCATCCGAGTTGTAGAACCGTGCCCAATCAGGTCCACATCAACGCTGCACCCGCCATGCGCCCCGGCGCCGGCCGTGCCTGCGCGCGTGGGCTATGGCGTGGCTATGGCGCGGCGGTGGCGATGTCGCAGTCGTTTGGCAACAAACAGCCGCAGACCATTGTCATTAATGGCAAAGCGCGAGCTCATCGCGTCCACGGCATCAACGCCTAAAACCTGACCGGTCCCCTCCCGTCAGGTTCGCCAGACGGGATAGCGAGAAACCGGTTACCGCAAGCAGCACCCAACCACCTTCTCCACCCGCCGGGCACCCGCAGCAGGGGCGCATGCGTGCGCGCAGCACGCCAAGGAAGCGTAGTCGTGAAGAAGATCGTGTTGACGCGGGGAACCGCGGAAGAGTTGAGGAACATCGTGACCGGGGCCGACAAGCCGATGTCGCTGCTGGCCGATTTCGAGCAGGCGCTGATCGAGCTGGTGCCCAACGGCGCGCCGTTCTGCGTGCGGCTGGGCCGCGCGCAGCGCCGCGACGCCGGCGTGCGCCTGTCGGCCTGGCTGGTCGAGCGGCCGGCGGCGGACGACGAGCATCAGTTCGCCTCGGTGCCGGACGCCGTCGCCTTCCTGCGCAATCAATGCGCCTGAAAGACCGCCGCCGGCTTGAAGCCGGCGGAGTCTATTGCCTGTTGCATCAGTCCCGGCAGGATGCCGGGTCGCTTGGACAGAAGGCCCATGTCCCGCTCAGTCGGCGGGCTGCGCCTGGGCGTGCTTGGCCTGCCACTCGGCCATCTTGGCCTGGTGCTGCGCCTGCAGCGTGGCCCACTGCGCTTTCTGCGCATCGGTGAGCAGGCCGTAGACCTGGGTGACCAGAGCGGTTTCGCTCTGCACCCGCGCGCTGGCGGCGGTCGAGGCGGCCTGCGCCAGGTTGGTGGCGGCGGTCTGGTAGGCGGCGGTGCCGGGGGTGGCCGCGATCAGCGCCTCGCGGTCGCTCATCAGCGCCTGCATCTGCGGCTTGAGCTGCTCATGGGTCTGCTTGAACAGTTGCTTGACGCTGGCTTTCTGCTCGTCGCTCAGGTTCAGCTCCTTCAGCGCGTGCATCAGCTCCCCGTGCGGATGATGGTGCCAGCCCGGCCCGGCGTCCGGCGCCTGGGCGCTGACCGCGGTGGAAAGCATGGCGGCGGCCAGCAGCACGGCCGGGAGAAAAATCAGTTTGCGCATGGAAAGTTACCTGGGAGGGAGCGTGAAAGTACGCCAACATTGGACGCCCGCAGGCGGTTGAAAAGCGTTGCCGGGTCGTAAAGTTCGGTAAACCAGCAAAATACGTTGTTTTCATGACGGAGTCCGACATGGCGGCGAAAGCGCAATTTCAATGGGCCGACCCCTTGCTGCTGGAAACGCAGCTGGAAGCCGAGGAGCGCATGGCGCGCGACAGCGCCGCCGCCTACGCGCGCGACCGGCTGGCGCCGCGCGTGCTGGAGGCCTTCCGCCATGAGCGCACCGATCCGGCGATCTTCCGCGAGATGGGCGGGCTGGGCCTGCTCGGCGCCACCATTCCACAGGAATACGGCGGCGCCGGCCTGAACTACGTCAGCTACGGCCTGATCGCGCGCGAAATCGAGCGCATCGATTCGGGCTTCCGCTCGATGATGAGCGTGCAGTCCTCGCTGGTGATGGTGCCGATCCACCGTTTCGGCAGCGAGGCGCAACGGCGCAAGTTCCTGCCGCCGCTGGCGCGCGGCGAGTGGATCGGCTGCTTCGGCCTGACCGAGCCGGACCACGGCTCCGACCCGGGCTCGATGGTGACCCGGGCGCGCAGCGCCGAAGGCGGCTACCGGCTGTCCGGCGCCAAGACCTGGATCACCAACAGCCCCCTCGCCGACGTGTTCGTGGTGTGGGCCAAGACCGACGACGAGGTGATCCGCGGCTTCATCCTGGAGCGGGGCATGCCGGGCCTGAGCACGCCGCCGATCCACGGCAAGGTCGGCCTGCGCACCTCGGTCACCGGCGGCATCGTCATGGACCAGGTGTTCGTGCCCGAGGACAACCTGCTGCCCGGCGTGCACGGCCTGAAAGGCCCCTTCACCTGCCTCGACGCGGCGCGCTACGGCATCTCCTGGGGCGCGCTCGGCGCGGCCGAATTCTGCTGGCACAGCGCGCGGCAGTACACGCTGGACCGCAAGCAGTTCGGCCGGCCGCTGGCGGCCAACCAGCTGGTGCAGAAGAAGCTGGCCGACATGCAGACCGAGATCACCCTGGGCCTGCAGGGCTGCCTGCGGCTGGGCCGGATGAAGGACGCCGGCAGCGCCGCGGTGGAAATCACCTCGATCATGAAGCGCAATTCCTGCGGCAAGGCGCTGGACATCGCGCGCACCGCGCGCGACATGCTCGGCGGCAACGGCATCTCCGACGAATACGGCGTGATCCGCCACGTGGTCAACCTGGAGGTGGTCAACACCTACGAGGGCACCCATGACGTGCACGCCCTGATCCTCGGCCGGGCGCAGACCGGCATCCAGGCCTTCAGCTGAGCCAGCCGTCCGCTCGGGGCCCGGATCGGGGCCCGGGGCCTGGCTTCAGTGATATTCCGGCGCGGCCGGCGCCGGGCAGCGCGACACGCTCTCCGGCACCGGGTTGCCCGAGCGCAGCAGCCAGCAGCTGTCCAGCACCGAGCAGTAGCAGACCCGGCCTTCGACGTTGAAGCGCTCGCGGTTGAAGGCTTCCCACAGCGCGGCGTTGTCCGCGTTCTTGATGATGGCGAAGAACTTGATCGAGTCGTGCGCCGGAATGACGATCGGGTTGATGGTGCTGGTGCGCGAACTCCAGCGGCCGAGGTGCTCCACCTCGGCCTTGCAGCAGCTCCTGACCAGCTGCCTGAAATCGCCGACCGGCTGCCCCTTGTAGTTCAGCTGCAGCGATTCGATCCGCGCCGGACCGACGCCGAGATTGCGGATCTCCAGCGACACCTCCTCCTGCTGCAGGTCTTCGCGGTAGTTGCTGGTGTCCCACGCCAGGTAGGGCCAGACGCTGGCCGCCAGCATGCGCTCCTGCACCTGGTTGGAGCGGTAGGCCACGAACAGCGACACCACCGATATCAGCAGCGCGCAGGCGCCGACGAAGAGATCGAGCTTGTGCGCCCCGCTGCGGCGCGGCAGCGGATCGGGTGTGGACATCGGGCTACCTCCTGCTGCGCAAAAAGCCGTCGCACCACGTAAAAGGGCGGCCCCGAGGCCGCCCTTTCACCTGGCCCGGCCGACAGCGCCGGGCAAGGGGCTATACCGTCACTGCGGCGCGGGCGCCGGAGCCGGAGCCGGGGCTGCGTCTGCCGGGGCCGGCGCGGCATCCGCGGGCGCCGCCGGGGCCTGCT
>CAYVKA010000181.1:0-3720 GCA_964451925.1 uncultured Nevskia sp.
CGCCCAGGGCGGCGCGCAGCGCAGCGGTGTTCGCCGCGTTGGCCGAGCGCTTCAAGTCGGGCGGCAAGGAGGCGCTCAACGGCCTGGCCGGGCAGGTGCTGCTGTTCAAGATCAGCGCGCCGGAGGCGAGCTGGGTGGTCGATCTGAGCGGCGCGGCGCCCAGGGTGGAGCAGGGCGGCAGCGACCAGGCCGCGGCGGTGTTCGGCATCGCTGACGAGGACCTGGCGGCGCTGGCCGGCGGCAAGGCCGAGGTGCGTGACCTGTATCAGCGCGGCAAGCTGCGCGTCGACGGCGATGTGCGCCTGGCGCACGGGCTGTCCGTGTTCAGCAAGCTGATCTGACCGAATCGAAATGACGAGGAGCGCGAGATGAAGAACCGAGTGAATGTGATCGGCGTGGGCATGACCAAGTTCGCCAAGCCCGGCGCCAGCGCCGAGTATTACGAGATGGCGCGCGAAGCCGGGCAGAAGGCCCTGGCCGACGCCGGCATCCCCTACGACCAGGTGGAGCAAGCCTACGTCGGCTACGTCTACGGCGACAGCACCTGCGGCCAGCGCGCGGTGTACGAGCTGGGCCTGACCGGCATCCCGGTGGTCAACGTCAACAACAACTGCTCCACCGGCTCCACCGCGTTGTGGCTGGCGCGGCAGGCGGTGGAGAGCGGCGCCGCCGAGTGCGTGCTGGCGCTGGGCTTCGAAAAGATGGAGAAGGGCGCGCTGGGCAACAAGTTCAACGACCGCGAGCCGCCGATGGGGCGCCACGCCCAGGTGATGGTCGACGCGCAGGGCATCAGCAACGCGCCGCCGGCGGCGCAGATGTTCGGCGGCGCCGGGCGCGAGTACCGCTGGCAGCACGGCACCAAGAAGGAAACCTTCGGCAAGATTTCGGAGAAGGCGCGCGACCACGCCAGCCGCAATCCCTATGCCCTGTTCAACCAGAAGCTGAGCCTGGCCGAGATCATGGCCTCGGACGAGGTGTTCGACCCGCTGACCCGTTTCCAGTGCTGCCCGCCGACCTGCGGCGCCGGCGCCGCCATCGTCTGCTCCGAGGCTTTCGCCCGCAAGCACAAGATCTTCAACCCGGTGTACATCGCCGCCCAGGCCATGACCACCGACTACGCCAGCAGCTTCTCGCCGCCCAGCCTGATCAAGATGGTGGGCTACGACATGACGGTGCAGGCTGCCAGGCAGGTCTACGAGAGATCCGGCATCGGCCCTGAGGACGTTGACGTGGTCGAGTTGCACGACTGCTTCACCGCCAACGAGCTGCTGACCTATGAAGGCCTGGGGCTGTGCCCCGAGGGCGGGGCGGAGAAGTTCATCTGGGACGGCGACAATACTTACGGCGGCAAGTATGTCACCAACCCCTCCGGCGGCCTGCTGTCCAAGGGCCACCCGCTCGGCGCCACCGGCCTGGCGCAGTGCACCGAGCTGGTGTGGCAGCTGCGCGGCACCGCCGAGCAGCGCCAGGTGGAGGGCGCGCGCATCGCGCTGCAGCACAACCTCGGGCTGGGTGGCGCCTGCGTGGTGACGATGTACCGCAGGGATTGATGAGCGCCTCACCCCTCTCCCCTTGGGAGAGGGGTGAGGCGGTATCCGCGGAGTATGCGCTCCGATGATCCGGCATCCCTCAGCAGCGCCTTCGGCGCGACCTTTCTCCGAAGGGAGAGGTAAGCCTATTTTTTCGGTCCAGGTCCGCGCCACCTTCACCCGGATCAGCTTATGCTGTGGCGCAGGCCTGCGGGCGTGCGCCTAAAACAATAGAGACACACTGGAGGAGATGATGAGCGCCACCCCGGACAAGACCGATCTGCTCAATTGCATCGAGCACTGGGAGCGCTATACGCCGGACGCGGTCTACCTGACCCAGCCCTATCCGGGCGGTAGGGTGGTGGACTACACCTGGCGCGAAGTGGCGGACCAGGCGCGGCGCATGGCGGCCTATCTGCAAAGCCTGAACCTGCCGGCCGGCAGCACCATCGGCCTGCTCGGCAAGAACAGCGCGCACTGGATCATGGCTGACCTCGCCATCTGGATGGCCGGCCATGTCACCGTGCCGCTGTACCCCACGCTCAACGCCGAGACGGCGCAGTACATCATGGAGCACAGCGAGGCCCGGCTGCTGTTCCTCGGCAAGATGGACGGCGGCACCGACACCTGGAACGACCTGCGGCACGGCCTGCCCAAGGACGTGCCGATGATCGGCATGCCGCTGTCGCCGCTGCGGGACATCCCGCAGTGGGACGACCTGATCAAGCAGCACCAGCCGCTGAAGAATGTAGTACACCGCGATGTCGACGCCCTGGCCACCATCGTCTATACCTCGGGCAGCACCGGCAGGCCCAAGGGCGTGATGCACAGCTTCCGCTCCATGACCGCCGGCCTGCACGGCATCAAGCAGATGTGGGAGATCACGCCGGACGATCGCATGCTGTCCTACCTGCCGCTGGCCCATGTGGCGGAACGCGCGGCGGTGGAATGCCTGTCCCTGTATTTCGGCTTCCGCCTGTACTTCGCCGACAAGCTGGAGACGTTCCAGCAGGACCTGAAACGGGCGCGGCCGACGCTGTTCTTCTCGGTGCCGCGGCTGTGGACCAAGTTCTACCTGGCGATCAACGACAAGCTGCCGCCGCGCAAGCAGCGCCTGCTGTTCTCGCTGCCGATCTTGTCGCGTATCGTCAAGAAGAAGATCCTGCAGGAGATGGGGCTGGACCATGTGCGCTTCGCCCTCACCGGCGCCGCGCCGCTGCCGCCGGAGATCATCGACTGGTACCGCACGCTGGGCCTGGAGCTGCTCGAGGTCTACGGCATGAGCGAGAACTTCGGCAACTCGCACGCCAGCCGGCCGGGCGAGGTGCGCGTCGGCTACGTCGGCCACGCCACGCCGGGCACGCTGTGCCGCATCGCCGACAACGGCGAACTGGAAGTGAAGAGCCCGAGCCAGATGCTGGGGTACTACAAGATGCCGGAAAGGACCACCGAGGACGTCACGCCGGACGGCTACTTCAGGACCGGCGACCGCGGCGAGATCGACGCCCAGGGCCGCCTGCGCATCACCGGCCGCGTCAAGGAACTGTTCAAGACCAGCAAGGGCAAGTACATCGCCCCGGTGCCGATCGAGAACAAGCTCAACCATCCCAAGATCGAAGTCAGCTGCGTCACCGGCCCGACCCAGCCGCAGCCCTTCGTGCTGCTGATGCCCTCGCCGGACGCGCAGAAGGAACTGCGCGAGGGCGCGGTCAGCCGCGACGCGCTGACCCAGGAGTTCAGCAGCCTGATCGACCAGGTCAACGCCACGCTGGAGGATCACGAGAAGCTGGATTACGCCGTGATCGTCAAGGAACAGTGGACCATGGAGAACGGGTTCCTGACGCCGACGATGAAGATCAAGCGCAATGTGATCGAGGAGCGTTATCTGCCGCAGGCGGACAGCTGGAAGAAGGCGGGGAGCAAGGTGGTGTGGGAGTGAGGGGCGTTTTTCGTCTCACCTCTGCACGTTACCGGACCATCCCTGGCGCGCCGCGCGTTAGCGCGGATCAGATGAGCGGCCATGGAAACCGCGGTTCCGCCTAAGGGCGGGTTACTTCTTTCCTACAGCGGAAAGAAGTAACCAAGAAACGCCGCCCCGATGTCTGCGCCGAATCATCGCTGCGCGATGATTCGGTTCCCTGCGCTTCTCACTCGCGGCGGGGTATTTAGACAGGCCATCCCTGGCCTGTCT
>CAYVKA010000182.1:0-3607 GCA_964451925.1 uncultured Nevskia sp.
CCAGGGCGGCGGCGCGGCGCAGCCAGCGCCGGCCCGGCGCGCCGCGGCTCATGAAGCCGCGCCGCCGAGCGGGGCGATGGCCTCGCTGCCGCTCGCGCGCTCCAGCGCGGGCGCCACGCTGCGGGCGACGATCTTGCCGTTGGCCAGGGCGATGACGCGGTCGGCCGAGGCGATGGTCTCCGGCCGGTGGGCGACGATGATGCGTGTCACCTTCAAGGCGCGGATCGCCTCGCTGACCTGGTGCTCGCGGGCCACGTCGAGGTGGCTGGTGGCCTCGTCCAGCACCAGGATCTTCGGCCGCTTGTACAGGGCGCGCGCCAGCAGCACGCGCTGCTTCTGGCCGCCGGACAGGGCCGCGCCCATGTCGCCGATCATGGTGTTGTAGCCCATCGGCATGGCCTGGATGTCGTCGTCGATAGCCGCGACGCGGGCACACTGCTCGATCCAGTCGCGGTCCGGGGCCTGGTCGAAGAAGCTGATGTTGTCGGCGATGGAGCCGGCGAACAGCACGTCGTCCTGCAGCACCGAGCCGATGATGCGGCGCAGCGGGCCCAGCCCGACCCGTTCCAGGCTGCGGCCGCCGATCAGCACCTCGCCGCCGGACGGCGGCAGCAGGCCGAGCAGCACGTTGACCAGCGAGGTCTTGCCGCTGCCGGACGGGCCGATGATGGCGACGCACTCCCCGGCGGTGATGTGCAGCGACACGCCGTCCAGCACCAGCGGCTCCTGCGGCGCGTAGCGCAGGCGCAGCTCGCGCACTTCGATGGAGGGCTCCAGCTCCGCTTCGCGCTCGTGGCCGGGAGAGAGCCCGCGCGAGGATTCCACCGGGCTGAGCAGGATGTCGGCCAGCCGCTCGCCCTGCAGCCGCAGCATGCGCAGCTCGATCAGCTTGTCGATCAGCGAGCTGACGCGGCCGTCGAACTGCGCCTTGTAGGCGATGAAGGCCAGCAGCATGCCGATGGTGAAACCCTGCGCCATCACCAGCTTGGCGCCGAGCCAGATCACCAGGATGTGCTCGGCGCCGAACAGCAGGCCGTTGAGGGTCTGGTACAGCAGCGCGAACTTGCGCGTGCGCAGGCCGGCGTTGACCTGCTCCACCATCAGGCTGAGCCAGCCGGCGCGGCGCTCGTCCTGGCGCTGGAACAGCTTGACCGCGCGGATGCCGCGCACCGACTCGAGGAAGTGGCTCTGCTGCTTGGCGGCGTGGACGATCTGCTCCTCGGTGGCGCCGCGCAGCGGCTGGTACCAGAGCCAGCGGCTGAGGCCGTACAGCAGCATCGCCGCCAGCACCACCAGGCACAGCTGCGGGCTGTACAGCAGCATCAGCAGCAAGGTCGCCGCCGACATCAGGCCGTCAAGGATCGCCTCCAGGAACGAGGTGGTGAGGGTCTTCTGGATGGTGTCGATGGAGCCGAAGCGCGATACCACGTCGCCGAGGTGGCGCTTCTCGAAGTACTGCGCCGGCAGGTGCAGCAGGTGGGTGAAGGCGTTGGCGTTCCATTGCAGGCTCAGGGTGGTGCTCAGGTACATCAGCACCCAGCCGCGCACCAGGGCGACGAACTGCTGCATCAGCAACATCAGGCCGAAGCCCAGTGCCAGCAGGTCGAGCAGGCTACGGTCGGCCGACACCAGCACGTCGTCGGCCACCCATTGCAGCAGGAACGGGCTGGCGATGAAGAACACCTCCAGCGCCAGCGCCAGCAGCAGGGTCTGGCCGAAGGAGCGGTACAAACCGGAGACATCGCCCATCAGCTCGCGCAGCGCCACCGGCGGCGGACGCCTGGCGCGGGCGAAGCTCGGGCCCGGCCACAGCTCCAGCGCCACGCCGGTGAACGCGGCCGACAGCTCTTCCATCGACAGGCGGCGGATGCCCATGGCCGGGTCGAACACCGTCACGCCGCGCGAGCTGGCCTTTTGCAGCACCACGAAGTGGTTGAAATTCCAGTGCAGGATGCAGGGCATGCGCAGCTGCGGCACATCTTCCAGATCCAGCTTCACCGGGCGCGTGGCCAGCGCCAGGCTGTCGGCCATCTCCATCATCGCCGCCAGGGTGGTGCCCTTCAGCGACACCGAGAAGCGGCGCCGCAGGCTCGGCAGGTCGGTATGGTGGCCGTGGTAGCCGGCGATCATGCCGATGCAGGCCAGGCCGCACTCGGTTGCTTCCGTCTGCAGGATCAGCGGCAGCTTGCGGCCGAAGCCGAACGACAGTCTCTCCAGCATGGCCTCAGACCCGCCCGGACAAGCTGAACAGCGGGTCGAGCACCCACTCGTACAGGCGCCGGCGCTCCTGCAGCACGTCGGCCTCCACCGTCATGCCGGAGCGCAGCGGCTGCTGCCGGCCGTAGGCCTGCACCGACTGCGCATCGAGCTTGACGCGGATCTGGTACAGCGGCTCGCCGTTCTGCTGGTTCTGGCCGTAGGCGGCCAGCTCGGCAGGCGCCACCGCCGCGTCCGACACCGACGACACGATGCCGCTGTAGTGGCCGAACTTTTGATAGGGATAGGCCTGGTAGCGCAGCAACACGCGGTCGCCGGCGCGGATGAAGCCGACCGAGCGGCTCGGCGCCAGCAGCTCGGCGTGCAGCGCCGAGCCGGCAGGCACGATGCTCAGCAGCGGCTTCTGGCTGTCCACCGTCTGGCCGACGTCGGCGGTGACGGCGGTGGCGGTGCCGGCCTGGGTGGCGGTGACCACCATGTACTGCGCGCCGAGCTCGTGGGTCAGCGCCACGCGCTCGCGCTGCAGCCCCTGCATGCGCGCCTGCTGGTCGAGCAGATCCTCGCGCTTCTGCTGCAGCTGCTCGGCCGAGACGTAGCGCTTCTCCAGCAGGTCGCGATAGGTGTTGACCGCCTCCTGGCTCAACGCCACACGGTTCTTCTGCGTTTCCATCTGCTGGTCGAGCAGGTCGAGCTGGCGACGCAGCTCCGCCACCTTGGACACCAGCAAGGTGCGCTCGCCGGCGGCGCGGGCCGCGCCCAGCTCGCTGCCGAGGCCGTTGCCCTCGGCGCCGAGCGGATGCTCGCCGGAGATCACGAACAGCACGTCGCCGGGCGCAACCTGCTGGTTTTCCTGGACATGGCGCTCCAGCACCACGCCCTGGCGCGGCGCATACAGCTTGATCAGGCCGGCGTCGGGCAGCAGCTGGCCGTTGACGGTGCTGTGACGGGTGTAGCTGCCGAAGGCGAAGAACAAGGCGATGGCGGCGCCGAAGGCCACCGACATAGCGGTGAGGATGGCAAAGGACGGCGGCTGGATCAAGAGGATGCGGCCGTAAGGCGTCGGCCTTTGCGCGTTCTGGGCGGCCTCGCGGAAGAGGGGGGAGGTGGACATACGCGGTATTTTATCCAATAGATTTGGCCCGAAACACTCCGCGACCATGATCCGATCGCGGCCAGGCACGGCGGCCCCGCACCGTCATCCTGCGCTATTGTGCCGGCGGCACCCGGGGCCGCCGGCAAGGGCGGCGGGGGCGTGCGGACCATCCCGGTTCCGATCCGGCGTCCATAGCCAAAAACGGAGGACGATACGGCGATTCGGACGCTCAGCAGTCGAGCTGGCTGGGGGTACCAAAATTGAACTGCATCGCGGATTTGCCCAAGGCTAAGGGTC
>CAYVKA010000183.1:0-3385 GCA_964451925.1 uncultured Nevskia sp.
GCCGCTGCCCCTGCCGCCGCCCCTGCCGCAGCGGCTCCGGCCGCGGCGGCTGCTCCGGCTAAGCCGGCCGCTCCCGCCAAGCCGGCCGCTGCGGCGACTCGCGCCGCCGCGCCGGCCAAGACCGCGCCGGCCACCGCCGCCAATACCGATCCGGCCGGGGCCACCGCCAAGTGCAAGGACGGCACCTACTCGCACTCGAAGACCCATTCGGGCAGCTGCTCGCGCCACGGCGGCGTGGAGCAGTTCCTGCAGTAGCCGCCGCGGCACGCATCCCGCTGTCGCGGCGGGGTGCGTGCCGGGCCGGTTTCCGGTTGGCGCGAACTTCCGGAAATTCATCTGAACCTTCGCGCCGCATCTGCGTCAGAATCTGTACGGATGCAGGCGCGCGGCGAAGCCACTGCACGACCTGCCAGCTTACGCTCGGCTCCAGCCGGGCCTCAGGGAGCAGGACCATGCGGCAGCCCAACCCCACGCTGTACCGGACGCTGTGGATTTCCGACGTGCACCTCGGTTCACGCGGTTGCCAGGCGCGGCGCCTCGACGAGTTCCTGCGCCGCACCGACAGCGAGCAGCTGTACCTGGTCGGTGACATCTTCGACGGCTGGAAACTGCGCACGCGCTTCTACTGGCCGCCCGAGCACAGCCACGTGCTGCGCACCATCATCGCCAAGACGCGGCAGCGCACACGCGTGTGCTATCTCAGCGGCAACCATGACGAATTCATGCGCCAGTTCGTCACCAGCCTGCTGCCGCTGGGACGGATCAGCCTGGCCAGCGAAGCGATCCATATCACCGCCGACGGCCGGCGCCTGCTGGTGCTGCACGGCGACGCCTACGACAGCCTGATCAACCGCCTGCCGCGCCTGGCCCGCACCGGGGACCTGCTGTACAGCGGCCTGCTGGCCGCCGACGCCGGACTCAACCGCATGCGCGCCAGCTTCGGCCGCCCGGCGCGGCATTTCGCCGGCCCCTTGAAAACCCTGGTGAAGAACGCGGTGCAGTTGTGCAGCGGCGCCGACGTACGGCTGCAAGGCCGCTGTGAGAGAGGCGGCTTGCAGGGCGTAGTCTGCGGCCATACCCATCACGCCGAGATCCGCGATCTCGGCCAGGGCATCACCTACTACAACTGCGGCGACTGGGTCGATTCCTGCACCGCGCTGGCCGAGGATCACCAGGGCCGCATCCGCCTGTTGAGAATGGAGGCGGCGGCGGCGCCGGCCGCTGCGCTGGCGACGGCCGCGGCCTGAGCGCGGGTCTGTGCACGAAGCGCAGCCGTGTTAACAGGCCTTAGACCCGCTGCATCTTCCCCAGCAGCCACTGCAGGCCGGCAAGGTGCTGCTGGTCATGGCTGCACAGGTAGTGCACCAGGCCGCCGAGCGTGACTTCGCCGTAGCCTTCGAGACTGCCCTGGCGCCGCAGCTGCGCCTCATCCAAGCCGCGCAGCAGCCGCAGCGTGGCGGCGCGCGCCTCGCCGAACCGCCGCAGCGCTTCGGCGGGATCGGCCGCGGCGTAGTCCCGTTCGCGCACCAGGGCGTAGCCGTCGATGGAGGGCAGCAGCGGCTGCTCCTCGTCGAGTAGGCGGCGGAAGCGCCGCTGGTAGCCCTCGATCTCGATATCGCGCACATGGCAGACCTGTTCCAGCGCGGTCAGCGATTCGCTCGGCACTCCATCCCAGGACGGCGGCGCCCACCGCCACAGCCGCGGCGGCACGGCCTCGAAGAAGTCGCACAGCCGCTGCGGGAATTCGGCCATCGCCGCCAGGGTCTGTTCATGCCGCATCGGGCGCTCCGCATCGTGGGAGACACCATGCTAGCCGGCGCGGGGGCCTACGGCGGCGTACCCGGACGCTCGCACAGCAGATGCGGATTTGCGGCCATACGGCACTGCCCGGAGCGGTCGCCGGGCGGCTCGTCGGCCATGATGCCGGTGGCGAGCAGCGCGGCGGACGCCAGCACATACAGCAGCACTTGCCTGATCTTCATGCCCATCGCGGACTCCGGTAACGGCCTGGCGCCATTGTGCGGGGGCACGGTGCAACAGCGGCGGCCGCGTGGTGCAGAAGCGGTGCCAGGCCCGACCAATGGCGCCAGACCCGCTCCCCCTGCGCCGCCGCGCGGCGGCCTGCGTAGAATCGGCTTCGTTCAGCCGGCAGTCAGCCGCCATGCCGCGCAATAGCCACCTGCCGCCCGGGAAGCCCGCCATGAGCCGTCATGCCTTGATCCGTCCGCTGTGCCATGCCGCCCTGAGCCTGCTGGCGCTGTCCGCCCCGGCCGGCGCCGCGGTGCTGCAGCAGGCCGCCATCGCCACGCCCGACGGCTCGCGCCAGTACCTGCTGGCTTCCCCCGACGGCCCGGTGAGCGGGCCGCGTCCGCTGGTGCTGGTGCTGCACGGCCATATCGGCACCGCGGCCAACGCGCTGGGCCAGGACAAGACGCCTTCGCCGCTGTCGGCCTGGATGCGCATCGCCGACCGCGAGCGGCTGCTGGTGGCGGCGCTGCAGGGGCTCAAGGGCAGTGACAACCACACCGGCTGGCATGACTGCCGGCTCGACGCCACGGAAGACCCGGGCAGCGACGACGTCGGCTTCGCCGAGCGCGTGGTCGGCAGCCTGGTCCAGTCCGGCCGCGCCGACCCGCGCCGCGTCTACGTCATGGGCATGTCCAACGGCGGCATGATGGCCTACCGCCTGGCGCTGGAGATGCACCCGACGCCGGCCGCCATCGCCGCGGTGTCGTCCACCATGGCGTCGCAGACCGCCTGCGGCGAGACGCCGCCGAAACTGTCGGTGCTGATGATCAACGGCACCGACGACCCGATCGTGCCTTATCTCGGCGGCAAGGTCGGCCTGCGCGGCTACAAGACCGGCACGGTGACCGGCGCGGACGCCACGCGCAATTTCTGGTTGCGCGCCGACGGCCTGGGCAATGTGCCGCCGCTGAGCTACAGCTTCCCGCACCTGTCGTCCGCGGACAACACCCGCGCCAGCAAGCTGGTCTACGGTCCCGACAGCGGCCCGCAGGTGGAGGCCATCACCATCCAGAACGGCGGCCACGTCGAGCCCAGCCTGGTCTATCACTACGGCTGGCTGTATCACCAGCTGGTCGGCGCGCAGAACAGCGACTTCGAAAGCGTCGAGGAAGCCTGGGCCTTCTTCAAGGACAAGAGCCGCTAGTACCGTGACCCACCAATTTGGGAACAAAAGATCGGAGTCGCGTTTGGCCACTGGCAAGCCGGCGCGACGAGGCATGGTGTGCGCCATGGTGAGGAGCGCCGGCGCCGCCAGCGGTCAAACGCAGCCCGAGACTTGTTTCCAAACTTGTGGGTCACGGTACTAGGTGTGAAGGTTCGATAGGTTGTTCATCCGGCTGTATTGGTGGGAATCTGA
>CAYVKA010000184.1:0-3330 GCA_964451925.1 uncultured Nevskia sp.
GCGCGGCGCCGCCGCCCACCGCCAGCGGCAGGCCCAGGCCGGCGCCGCTGCGCAGCGGGCCGGCGGCGACGCTGGCGCCGTCCGGCAATGCGGCCGCCTTGCGGGTGAAGAACTTGACGGTGACGCGGTTGATGTCGCTGAGGCCTTCGATGCCGTCGACGACGATGGCCTTGATGTCGGTTTCGCGCGCTTCGAGGTTGGCGCCCGGCGTCTCGATCACCACCACCGAGGCGGAAGCGGACGGCGGCTTGTCCTCCAGCACGTTCTGCTCGGGCAGCGCGATGTGCACGCGGGCATCGACCACGCCGTCGAGCTGCAACAACGTCTGCTGCACTTCCTGCGACAGCGCGTAGATGTAGCGCGCCCGCTCCTCCAGCGGCGAGGAGACGAAGCCCTCCTTGGGGAACACCTGCTCCAGCGTGTGTTGCGGCTGGCGCGGCAGGCCGCGCGACTGCAACACCGCCATGGCCTGCGGGATGTCGCCGTCGGCGACGCTCACCGACCAGCCCTTGCCCTTGGGCAGCGCGGTCTTGCCGGCGTCGATGTGCGCCGCCAGCAGAGCCGCCTGCACTTCGTTGGCCTGGGCCTCGCTCAGTTCGGAGTACAGCGGCGTGCGGCCGCAGGCGGCGAGCAGCAGCACGCCCGCCGCCACGGCCAGTCGGCTGCGCCGGCGCATGCTCAGCTCTGTTCCCGGAACAGCTGCTGCACGCCTTCCGAGGTGCGGTTGGCGACGTTGGAGGTGAGTTCGCAGTGGAACAGGAACTCGTGCGCCTTCATCGTCATCAGCAGCATCTCGCCCGGCTTCAGCTCGCTCTGCCGCCCTTCCAGCCTGAGCGCATCGGCCTGCATGGTCTCGGCGTGGCCGTTGAGGTTCTGCAGCGTGGCCATGACCGAACGGAAGCCGTTCTGCTCGCTCGACGAGACATGCGCCGGTGCCTGCGCCGGCTGCGCCTGCGACGCCGCCGCGTAGGCGGCGTTGAAATGCGCCACGTCGAACACGGCCGGGGCGCCGCCGCCCTCGGCCGGGCCCGCCGCATGCTGCCTGGCGACGGGCGCGGCCAGCTCGAATGCCACCGCGGTGATCGAGTCCATGGCGCCTTACTGCTTGCGGCCGAGGGTTTGCAGCGCTTCGCCAATGCTGGTGGTGGCGGTCGAGGCGTTGCTCGACAGGAACGAGAAGCGCAGCGAGGCGGCGGTGAGCTGGGTGATCTGCGACGGCTGGTCCTGGCCGCCGTTGCTGACCTGGTCGGACAGCTGCGTGATGCTCTGCGCCTGCTGGTCGAGGGCCTGGCCCCAGGCCTTGGCCATGGCGGCGAACCAGGAGTTGCTGTCGTCGGCGCTGGGGCTGGTGTTGTTGACCGCGCTGTTGGCGCTCAGCGCCAGCGAGGTCAGCCCGGACGAAGTGCCGCTGCCGGCCTGGGTGCCGGTGCTGGTCTGCGGGATGGCGGTGCGAAGAACGGCGTCGATGGAACTCATGGTGCTACCTCCTTGTAGTGGGACAACGACAACATTGCAGCGGTGAAACCTAGGGAACCTCTGAACAAGTCCCTGCCCTGCCGCGGCTTGCCTTTTCGCGCAGGGCAAGGCGCGAGGAGCGTGGTGTACTTCCAGTACACCTCGTCGCTCGCGCCTTGCCTGGCGCAAGGGGGGCAACGGCAGGGCAGGCACTTGTTCAGAGGTTCCCTAGCCGCCCAGGCGCGCGCCCGGCAGCCTGAGGCGGTCGATGCGGCCCTCGCGCTCGACCAGCACGGTGCCGGGCTCGACGCCGCTGAGGCGCCCGCCCTGCGGCAGCTGGGCGCCGACGTAGTAGTGCGAGCCGTCGGCGGTGATGATGTACGGGTCCTGCGCGGCCACGGCCGAGACGATGCGCTTGCCGTCGGGCACGCTGCTGCTCAGCGCCTGCCCCGGATGGTCCTGGTTGTAGGCCACCACCCGGCGCAGCCCCTGGATCTCGTGCATGGCGCGCGACTCAACCGCCTCGCCCAGCGCACGCTGCTCGCCGAGGTGGCCGCGCACGGTGACGGTGCCGTCGCCGCTGTACTGCGCCTCGGCGACGATGCCCGACAGGCGCAGCACTTCCTCCACGTCGTGCGACACCTCGGCACCGGAGCGCACAACGACGGCGGCGGCGATATGGCGCTTCTGCAGGTCATCGCGCAGCCGCGCCGCGCTTTGGGCATCCGGCACCACGCCGCGCAGCTCGATCTGGCCGGCGTCGTTGCGCACCGGCGTCACTTCATCCAGGCCCAGGCGCGATACAGCGCGCGAAGCCAGTTCGTCGGCGCCGGGCACGGCGCCGCCATTGACGGTGTGCAGGCCCAGCGCCGAAGTGGCCAGGCCCAGTGCGGCGGCCAGGCCCAGCGACAGGGCGAGGCTCCAGCGGTGGCGGCGCCACAGCTGGCGCGGCGGCGGCGCCACGGCATGGTCCGCGGCCGCTTCCGCCACGGCGGCCGTGGTGTCCACCACGAACGCGGCGCCGCCGAGACCGACCGGCACGCCGGGCCCAAGCTGCAGCGTCTCGCCCGGCGCATGACTCTGGCCGGCGACGCTCAGCGCGGCATCGACGGCGCGCAGCGACCAGCGGCGGCCCTGGCGCATCAGCAGGCAATGGTGCCGCGCCACGCCGGCGTCGGACAGGATCACGTCGCAGTCGTCGCCGCTGCCGATCATCACCAGATCGGACGGCGTCAGCGGCCGGCTGGCGCCGAGGTGCAGTCCGGCGACGACCTGCAGGGCCATGCCCGCGATGCCCTTCACCGTGTTGGGTTGTGCGCTTCCATCCATGGCAGCGTTCTCCTGGTTGCTCGAAAAGGGCGCTCAGCGCACCACGGTGCTGGCCGACAGGCTGCCGAGGACCGCGTGGCCGCCGTTGTTGCCGAACAGCCGCGGCCGTGGCGCATACGTCTGCGACGCCACCAGCAGCGGCGCCGGCTCCGTCATCAGCGCGACCGGCCGCGGCGCCGCCTGTGCCAGCGCTTCGGCCGGAACGGGCGGTGGCGGCGCGGGCGGCGCCAGCCTGACGATATGCGGTGCGCCGAACAGTGCGGCGGCGGCCAGCTGCAGGCTGTCGCGGCCGGCCGCCTGCGCGGCGGAGTCCTCGGTGACGGCTAGCGGCGGCGGCGATGCGATTTCGTTCGGCTGCGGCGCGGCCTCGGCGACCGGCGATGCCTCCGGCGCGGACGGCGCCGCAGCAATCGGCGGCGGTGCGGACGCGGGGGCTGCCGACATTTCTAGCGTCGTCGCAGGCGGTGGCGCGGCCGGCGGAGGCGCGGCCGGCGGCGGTACCACTGGCGGCGGTGCAGCTTGCGGCGGCGGTGCGGGAGGCGCCAG
>CAYVKA010000185.1:0-3320 GCA_964451925.1 uncultured Nevskia sp.
TTTCGCTGTAGAAAAGAAGTAACCCGCCCTTAGGCGGAACCGCGGTTTCCACGGCCGCTCACTCAATCCGCGCTAACGCGCGGCGCGCCAAGCCCAAAGGTTCAGGCCGGCACCGCAGAAAGCACCGCCGCCATCTCCGCCTCGATCCTCTCCAGATCCGGAATCAAGGCCTCCTGACTCGCCACCCGCACCCGCGACAGCACCAGCTCGCTGTCCTGCGGCCGCGCCTCCGCAGCGCGCAAGGCGGCGCGGTTCAGTGTCACCAGGTGGGGATAGCCTTCGGCGAGGATGCCGTAGCGCCCCGCCGACAGCCGCGTACTGACCGAGTTGATCACCGCGATGCGGGTGCGCCGGCTCGGCGGCTCGGCGGCGCCGTTGTTGAGCAGCTCGAAGCGCGCGATCGGCAGCTCGCGCCCCTGCCACGGCAGCAGCCCGGCGAACCACGGCGGCGAGCCGGACAGCGGCCGCAGGCCCTCCAGCGACACCACTTCCGCCACCGCCAGGTTGGGCAGCAGCAAGGTGTCGCTCTGCAGGGCGACAAGCACGGCATACAGCTGCTGGGGTGCTCCGCTCATTCAGCCCTCAATTGCGCTTGCGCACGTCTTTGACTTCCGCCAGCAGCTGATCTTCCTGGTACGGCTTGATCAGGTAGCGGTCCACGCCCAGCACGCGGGCGCGCTCGCGGTGCTTCTCGCCGGAGCGCGAGGTGATCATGATGATCGGCACGCGGGCCAGGCGCGGGTTGTTGCGGATGAAGGCGGCCACTTCAAAGCCGTCGGCGCGCGGCATCTCGATATCGAGCAGCACGGTGTCCGGCGTCTCGCTCTGCAGCATGGCGATGGCGTCGAGGCCGTCCTTGGCGGTGACCACGCGGTAGCCGTTGCGGCTGAGCAGGCGCTCGGCGACGCGGCGCATGGTGACGGAATCGTCCACCACCATGACCGTCTCGCGCACCTCCTCCTCTTCCGCGGCGGCGGCGCCGACACGGCCGGCGGCCTCGGCCAGCAGCGCGCGGCGCGAGCGCTCGGCCACCAGCGCCGCGACGTCGAGGATCAGCACCACGCGGCCGTCGGCCAGGATGGTGGCGCCGGCCACGCCGGGCACGCTGCTGACCTGCGGGCCGACCGCCTTGGAGACGATTTCGCGGTTGCCGTAAAGCGTGTCGACGATCAGCGCGACGCGGCGCTCGGCCGCGCCCAGGCCTTCGCCCAGGCGCACCAGGATGGCGGTGTAGGTGCGCGCGTCCGGGTCCGGCGCATGGGCCACGCCGACGTAGTCGCCCAGGTGGCGCACACGGTAGCCGCGGCCGCCGTAGGCGAACAGCGGGCCGTCCTCGCGCACGTAGTCGCTCAGTTCGGCGCGCGGCACGCGCGCGATGCCCTCGATGCTGGGCAGCGGAATGGCGTAGCTGTCCGGGCCGATGCCGACCAGCAGCGCCTGCGACACCGCCAAGGTCAGCGGCAGGCGCAGCAGGAAGCGCGTGCCCTTGCCCACCTCGGAGCGCAGCTCCAGGGTGCCGGCGAGCTGCTTGACCTCGCTCGCCACCACGTCCATGCCGATGCCGCGGCCGGCGTCCTGGGTCAGTCGCTTGGCGGTGGAAAAGCCCGGCTCGAAAATGAAGCGCGCCAGGTCGTCGTCCGACAGCTGCGCCCCGTCCACCATCAGGCCGCGCTCGATCGCCTTGTGGCGTATCGCCGCGAAGTCCAGGCCGCGGCCGTCGTCCGACAGCTCGACCAGCAGCTGCGCGCCCTCGCGCGACAGGCGCAGGTTGATGGTGCCGACCACCGGCTTGCCGGCCAGCGCGCGCTCGGCAGGGTCCTCGATGCCGTGCACCACGGCGTTGCGCAGCAGGTGCTCCAGCGGCGCGGTGATGCGCTCCAGCACGTGGCGGTCCAGCTCGGCCTCGACGCCCTGGAAATGGGCCTCGGCCTGGCGGCCGTTCTCCTGCGCGGTCTGCCGCACCACGCGCAGCAGGCGCTGCACCTGGCGCGAGAAGGGCACCATCAGCGTGCCCATCAGGCCCTGCTGCACCTCGGTGGTGATGCGGCTCTGCTGCAGCAACAGCGTGTCCGACTCGCTCACCGCCTCGTCCATGGTCGACTGCAGCGAGGACAAGTCGCTGATCGACTCGGCTAGGGTGCGCGACAGCTCCTGCATGCGCGAGTAGCGGTCCATTTCCAGCGGATCGAAATCCTGGCTGTACTGGTCCGCGCCGCCGCCGCTGAAGCCGCGGCCGCGCGCCGCGATCTGCGCCTCGGTCTCGATGTCGAGCATGCGCAGCTGTTCGCGCACGCGCGCGATGGTCTGCGTCATCTCCGCCAGCTGCAGGCGCATGTTGGTGTTGCGCTCTTCCAGGCGCGAGCGGTAGATCGAAATCTCGCCGGCCTCGTTGAGCATGCTGTCCAGCGCTTCCACCGGCACGCGCGCGGTTTCCGTGCGCGTCATGGCGAAGCCGCCCAGATCCTCCTCCGGCCGCCAGAACAGCTCCGGCGCCCACTGCCCGGCCGCCACCGCAAGCGGCGGCGGCGGCACCACCGCCTGCGCATCCTGCGTCACCGCCTCCGCCACCACCGGGCTGACCAGCAGCTCGGCCTGGCCGCGGCGGATCTGGTCGTGCATCGCCTGCAGGCGGTCCAGATCGGCGCGCATCCGCGTGAAGGCCGCCGCATCGGGAAACTCGCCGGCGGCAACCAGCGCGTTGACGCGCCCTTCCATCTCGTGCACCGCATCGCCCATGGCGTCGAGGCCGGCCATGCGGGCGCCACCCTTGAGGGTGTGCAGGGCGCGCTGCACATCGCGCACCGGTTCGGTGTCGTCGCCGTTCTGCCAGCTCTCGAAGCCGGCGTCGAGCTGCTCCAGCAACTCGCTCGCCTCGGCCGAGAAAATGTCGGTGATCTCGTCGTCGAGCGTGCGCGGCGCCTCGGCGGCGGCCGGCAGCGTGGCGGCGGGAGCCGGCGGGACGGCTTGCGGCGGCGGCGATTCCAGCGCCGGCAATTGCAGCGCCGGCAGTTCCGGCGGCGGTTGCAGCGGCGGCGGCACTGGCTCGGGCAGCAGCGCCGGCTGCAACTCGGCCACTTCGATCAGCGGCAGCGGCTCTTCTTCGGCGGCTGGCGGCGGAGCCGGTGCGAACACCGGCGGCTCCGGCGCGGCCTCGGGCGCAAAGGGTTCGGGCGCAACGGCTTCGGGTGCCGGCGCGGCGGGCAGCTGCCACCCGGCCGGCGCGAGCTCGATCGGCGGCAGCGGCTCGGGCGGCACCTCCGCCGGAAGCTCCGGCTCCGGCAGCGGCGGCAGGCTCAGCGCCGGCGGCGGCTCCACCGCTG
>CAYVKA010000186.1:0-3307 GCA_964451925.1 uncultured Nevskia sp.
CCAGGTCCTCCGCCTTGCCTGACGCGATTTTGAGCAGCAACGCAGCGATCCAATCCGTGTTAACAGGCCCTAGCTGGGGGGGTGTGCGGCAGGGCTTGCCGGCGTAGTGTGTACAAGCAAGCGTCAATACTCGAAACAGGAAGTTCGCGGGCAAGGCATCTGAAGAGTGAAGCTGTCGCCAATCCATGCTGCAGGCAAGGCAAGCGCGCGGCCGGCAGGACTCGGCCAGGGCCGGGCGCCGGGCTTGTTTGCGCCGCTGGGCCTGATGCTGCCGCTGTCGCTGCTGTGCGTCGTCGGCGCGCTGGCGGCGGTGGCTCTGTTGATTGCCGCTTTCTACGCCTGCCTGGGCAAGTGGCTGCTGCAGGTTTCCGTGCGTTTCATACGCTCGCGCCGGCCGGGGTCGGCCCAGCCCGCCAACTGAGAGGCGCGCGCCGGCGAGCCAGCTGCGCCGTCTCAGGCTTCCTGCCGCACCTTGCCGGGGGCGTAACCCTGCACGCGCTTGAAGGCGCGGCGGAAGGCGGCCTCGGTCTGGTAGCCCATGCGCTCGGCGATGCGCGCCACGCTCTGGGCCGGATCGCGCAGCAGGCGCTGCGCCTCGGCCATGCGCCACTCGGTCAGGTACTGCATCGGCGCGATGCCGAGGACTTCGGAGAAGTGCTCGCAGAACGCGGTGCGTGACAGCAACGCCACCTCGGCCAGTTCGGCGATGCTCCAGTTGCGGCCGGGGTCGTCGTGCATCGCCGCCAGCGCGCGCGACAGGCGCGGGTCGTTGAGCGCCGCGAGCAGGCCCTGGCGCGGCAGGTCGCGCACGATATGACTGCGGATCGCCAGCACCAGCAGCGAATCGGCCAGCTTGTTCAGCACCAGCTGGTTGCCGAACAGCGAGCGGCTGGACTGCGCCGCCATCATCTGGCCGAGCGCGCGGAAGTGCGCCGTGTCGTCCGAATCGCGCACCACGAAGCACTGCGGCAGGCAGTCCAGCACGGCGTTGCGCTTGCCGCCCTGCGCGGTGAATTCGCCGCACAGCATGGCGGTGTCGGCGGGCAGGTCGTTGCCGCTGCGCATCACCTGGCACAGCGTATGGGCGCTGCCGCGCGGGAACACGATCAGGTCGCCGGCGTCCAGCGTGATCGCCTCCGGCAGATAGCTGGCCTCGACGCGGCAGCGGCCGGAACTGATCAGGTGGAAGATGCCGCGGTCCATCTGCGGCTCGCGGTCAATCCACTCGCCGCAATAGGTGACGTTGTCGGTGATGCGCGCGGAGATCTGGTATGCGCCCATGATCGAGGCGAATACTTTTTCCGCAGTTTGTTCGAGCATGCACCTAATCTAGCACGGGCCCGATTGCACTCCGGCAACGCACCCCTGCGACAGCCGCCGCGCGCCCTTGCCCCCGTCCCGCCCGGCACGGACAGGGCAGGGACGGGGGCGGGGACGGGATGGCGCGGCGCTGTTCAAACCCTGGGAAAATCCAGCGTGGTGTCGTTGACCCGGTTGACCATGTTGGTGAACAGGATGGCGCTGATGGCGTACAGCGCCTCGACGATCTGGCGGTCGTCGTAGCCGGCCTGGCGCACAGCGTCCACCGCCTCCGCCGGCAGGGTTCCGGAACTGCTGACCAGGCGCAGCGCGAACTGCACCAGCACGTTGATCCTGGCGTCCTCCTCGTAGCTGCCGCTGCGCAGCTGGCGTGTCTGCTCCGCGCTGTAGCCGGCCTTGCGCGCCGACAGCGTGTGCGCGGCCACACAGTAGTCGCAGCCGCTGGCTTCGCTCAGCGCCAGATTGATCGCTTCCTGCTCGCGGGCGCCGAGGCTGGCCTGTTTGAGCGCCGCGCCGGTCTGCAGTACCTGGGCCAGCACGGCTGGCGCATTGCCGCCGATGGTGGCGTAGAGGTTGGGCACCTTGCCGACCGCCTGCTTGAGGGCGGCGAACAGTTCCGCGGTCTGGCCGCCGGCTTCGGCGGCATTCGGGGTGTGTAGACGGCTCATGCTGACTTCTCCTTGAGAGTTTCCGGGCCGCTTCCTGGAGCGATGCGGCGACGAGTCATGCTAGACCGCCGTGGTGCTACTATCCGCATATAAAAGTCTCTCAATAAGACTGATTCGTCTCACGAAAAAACGTGCTCACCGGAGTCCTGATGGACAGCCTGAGTCATCTGGTGCGGATGCTGTCGCCTTCGGGCACGGTGGACCTGCGCTGCCGCTTCGCCGGCAACTGGTCCGCCCCGCACGAACCGCTGCCGCCAGGGCAGGTGCCCTATCACATCATCCTGCAGGGCCGCAGCCGCGCGCGCGTCGGCCGCGACTGGCTCGAACTGGAGGCCGGCGATGCGTTGCTGCTGCCGCGCGGCGCCGCCCATACCCTGTACAGCCCCGGCGGCGACGGCGATGGCCCCGCCGCCACCACCACCGTGCAGCGCCGCTTCAACGGTGTGCTGACCGAGGTCACGCAGGACGGCGAGGGCGAGGTGCTCGACATGCTGTGCGGCAGCTTTTTCGTCGGCGGCGCCGGCGGTGTGCTGCTGCGCACCCTGCCGGAAGTGTTGCTGGTGCGCACCGCGCGGCGCGCGGACTGCGCCTGGCTCGGCGCGCTGATCGGCATGATGCGCTACGAGAGCGAGGCGCCCAATGCCGGCGCCGCTGCGGTCATCGGCGAGCTTTCCACGGCCCTGTTCACGCTGCTGCTGCGCGCCCTGATGGCCGAGCGCGGCGCCAGCCATGGCCTGCTGGCCCTGCTCGGCGACGCGCGGCTGGCGCGCGCGGTGGAAGCGGTGCTGCGCGAGCCGGCGCGTCCCTGGACCATCGCCACGCTGGCGGCGCAGTGCAACCTGTCGCGCGCCACCTTCGCCCGCCAGTTCGGCCAGCTCAGCGGCCTGACGCCGTTGCAGCTGGTGACCAGCCTGCGCATGGAGCTGGCGGCGCGCCTGCTGTCGCGGCAGGACCTGCCGGCCGAGCGTGTCGGCGAGCAATGCGGCTATGCCTCGCAGGCCGCCTTCGGCCGCGTCTTCAAGCAGCACTTCGGCCTCGGGCCGGGCGCCTATCGCCGGCGGGCGCGGGCGCAGCGCGCCGGCGCCGGGCCCGACGCGGACAGCGCCGGCGTGATCATGCACAGCGTTGATGGCCGGCCATGAATAAACATCAGTACGGCTGCGCAGGCCCGCTGCCTACGATGACCGATTGCCAGATCCACGCCACCCGGGCAGCCCGCCGATGACTCTACCGTTCAAACGCCTGCTGATCGCCAACCGCGGCGAGATCGCCATCCGCATCGCCCGCGCCGCCGCCGAACTGGCGCTGCCCAGCCTGGC
>CAYVKA010000187.1:0-3246 GCA_964451925.1 uncultured Nevskia sp.
GTGGTACAGCGAGTCGGCCAGGTTGTTCGGGCTGAACCCGACCTGCCCGGCCAGCTGCAGGACTCCTTGCCGGAGCGCGCCGATCTGGTCGGTGGAGACGTGCGCCTGCGTCACCAGCCGGGTCATCGCCCCGTCGAATTTGGCGGCCTCGTACACGCTGACGCCGATGGCGCCGCCGAGCACTTCGAACGCCAGCTTCGACTTCGATGCGAGCGCGGTCAGCGCGCCGCCGGTCTTCTCGACCGCGCCCGTCAGGAACCCCATCATCCCGGCGGACTCTTTGGCCTTCGCACCGGCCGCCAGCTCGGCATCGCCTGCGACCCGCATGCCGTCCGCGGCCAGCGCGGACGCGTCCGCCGCGGCCTTCTCAGCGTCGGCCAGCGCCACCGCGGCTTCTGCTGCGACCCGTTCGGCGTCAGCCATCGTCGACAGGACGTCGAACAGCGCCGCCGACGCCTGCTCTTCGGCCGCTGCGGAGTCCGCGGCGAGTTTCTCGGCGTCGGCGAGCCGGGCCTGGACGTCAGCGAGGGCTGTCGCCGCCTGCGTGGCGGCTGCTGCGGCCGCCGCGGCGGCGTCGAGGTTGCCCTGGAACAGTGCCGCCGCGAAATCGGCCTGGTACAGGTTCGTGGTGAGCTCCGCGACCGATTCGACGCCCTTGAGCACGTTGGCGACGAACGCCGTCGTGTCCGCCACGAACCTTGCGTAGACGTCGGGGATCTCACCGGCCATGGGTCACGCTCCCGCCAGGCCCACGGTGCGGGTGAACGCCTCTACGGCGGCCTGGGTGAGGGCGCCAGAGGCGATGTCGTCTCCGACCGACGGGGCGATGTACGGGCGCGGCGGCAGGTGGGTGGCGTGGCCTCGGCCGGTGTCGCCGCCGTACTCGTGGATCCTCGCGTAGACCGCTGTGTTTCCCGCCTGCGCTTCTGCGATGCCCGCTCCGCCCGTGGCCGGGACGACGGTGACCGAGTCCTGTAGGTGGCCGCTGCGGCGCGCGGGCGGGGTGCCTGGCGCCGACGGTGGAGGGCCCCCGCCGAGCTTGCCGACCATCGTCGAGGCGGTCACGTACGCCATCGCGTCCGCCACCTCGGCCGGCGCGGCGGTGGCGGCGAGGTCGGCCATGCGGGTGAGCGCGTCAGCGAGCTCCCCGGCATTGTTCGGCACCGCTCACCTCACTTCTTATTGCGCATGTACAAGATCAGGTCGTGCAGGGGGATCATCCAGTCGTCCAGCCACGCCGGGATCCGGTCCACCTGCTCAGGCGTCCACCCGAACCGCTCGGCGTAGCTCACGTATCTGAGGGCCGTGAGCGCCTGCGGCAATGGCTCGGTTCCCGGCGCTACCCATTGCTCTCGCTGCTCGGCGTCGATCCAGTTCCGGACTCGGAGGAGCTGTCTTCGCTGCTCTTCTTTCTCGAGGAAAAATTTGCGAGCTCGAAGTGGGGGACGGTCGCCTCGATGAGCTTGTCGTACATGCGGACCGGCAGCTCTTCGACGGTCTCGACGCTGATCGGCAGCGGGAACGACCACGCCTCGACCACCATCGAGATCATGGTGGCCTTCAGCAGGTCATTGATGCCGCCCTCGATCTCCACCCTGGTGTCGTCGTTGAGGCGGACACCCTTGATGACGTTGCGGACCTGGCGCCGGGCCTTGGCCGACATGTCTTCAGGGTCGATCACCTCCGCCCAGGCTTCCTGGCCGGTCTTCTTGTCGATTCCGAGGTCGATACGCACGGTGCAGCTCCGTTTCGTTGCAGGGGATCAGTAAGTGGGGATCTGGTTGATGAGGGTGACCTTGGCCGGGCTGAGGGAGGCGCTGAAGCCGGCATCGGTGGCGTTGGCGATACCGCCGTACTCCGCCTCCCACCCGAACAGCGGGTCACGCTTGAGGGTGTCCTTCTTGTAGAGGCCCTTGGTCATCTGGAAGGCCACGCTGCGCAGGTTGACGCCGGACAGGCCGTTGGACACCGTCCACACCAGTGGCTGCTGCGTCCCGGCCAGATAGGTGGTGAGCGGGGACTCGTCCGCCGCCACGAACATGATCTTGCCTTCGACAGTGGTGTCGCCCCGGAAGATGCCGTACGGCGTCTGGCTGCCGTTGGCGGTGTTCTTGACGATCAGCGCCCGCTTCAGCGTCCACACCCACTCGGAGATGTTGTTGACCTGCACGCCGTTGATCGTGGTCGTGGAGAGCCACGACGGCTGCACGACCTCGGGGGTGGGCGTCAGCGTCGGCGCCACCCCCGTCGGCGCGGAGGCGAAACTGGTCATCTTCCCGGCGACCTTGAAAAGCTGCTCGGCGTTCGCGGTGAAGGTGAGCTCTTCGATGCAGCCGAACGGGTACGCCCTCGCGCCGACGGAGGGGGTGATGCCGGTCCGGTCGATCCACGTGTGCGTCGGCGGCTGCCCCGTCCCCGAGTTCAGCAGACTGAAAACGTGCGTGTAGCCGTTGGCGTTGGTCGTGTTCGTCACCGGCGCGGCGCTGGCATGCGCAAACCGGGTCGGCGTCGCCGCCATCAGCGTGATCGTGTTCGACGCCACCGACGCGACCTGAACGATTTCGGCGCCGCCCGAGGTGTCCGGGCCGATCTGGATCCACTGCGACGTCGCGAAGCCCGTGCCCAGGGCGACGGGAACCGTGACCGTCCCCGCGGCGATACCGCTCGACAAGGTGGAGTTCGGGGCCGCCGCCGTCGCCGTGGTGGTGTAGTCGCCCATCCCATTCAGGAGAGCGTCACCGATCCAGTCGTCCATCACGTTGCCGTCAAAGGACGCGGTGGCCCACAGCTTGCCGACCGCCGACCCGTACTCTTTGGCCATCGCCTGACGCAGGCCCTCGTCAATGAGGATGTGTGCGTCGTCGAGCGGGTCGAACTTCATCAGCGGCGGGAAACGCGTCGCGGTCACGGCCGTACCGGCGGCGCCTGCCGCTTCCTTGCCGGTGCCGAAGAAGCTGAGCGCTGACGGGAAAACGGTGGGGGTTGGCATCAGCCGGTCTCCTCACTCGTGGCAGCGGGCGGAGCCTGCTGAGCCTTCTTCTGCTTCGCGGCCGGCTCAGGGTCGGCCCAGTTCCCGTCAGGGGGTGGCACCGGCAGCACGACGGGCACGTGCTCGCCGTCGGCGTTGGGGAGCTCGCGGGGCGCTCCGGCGATGTCGTACGTGCCGCCCGGCTCGGCGACGAGCGTCGAGGCCTTGGCGAGGTCGAGATAGTCCGAATAGACCTGCTCGGCCGTCCCGGTGTAGGT
>CAYVKA010000188.1:0-3169 GCA_964451925.1 uncultured Nevskia sp.
TGCGCACGGTTAGACGTGGTGCTTGCGGACGGAGTGGAGCGATTCATCGCTCCACTCCGTCCTGCAAAGTGGGCATCAACAGCCGGCGGCCATCATGGGCGCCGAATCCTTGTGCGCGTTTGCAGTGACTCCATCAGGGCTGCCGCGGCAACCAGATCCGCCGTATCCCAACCCTCGGTGAATCGCGCCATCACAGACTGCAGGAGTTGGCTTGCGCATTCCGGCTGCTCCTGCTTCCACAGGAGTCGCGCGCGGCTCATCGCAGTGCGCAGTTCCCAGGACAGGGAGCCCTGGCTGCGCGACAGTTCCAGCGATTTCCCGAACCACTCGTCCGCGCGCCTGGCGGCGTCCGTCCGGCCTTCCGCCAGCAGCAGTTCGCCCTTGATGCGCCACTGCTCGGGCAGGTACCAGCGCGCCTCCATCCGCTCGGCCTGTTCGATCGCATCATCGAGAACGGACAGCGCTTCCGTGATCCTGCCAGATCCTTGCAGGCCCTTGGCCAGGGCGGCGACAAGGATGGCTCCGAACACGACGATGTTCGCGCGACGCAGTTGCTCGACCGCAGCGGCGAGCACCGACGTGGCCGGCTCGAAAACTCCGCGTTCGATTTGAACTGCTGCTTCCAGACCTCGGCCCCAAGCCGGGAAATTTGATAGGCCGCTCTTCAGGGCACGCTCCTGCAGTAGCCGCGCGTAGCGCTCGGCATCGTCCAGCCTGCCAGAGAGCAGCGCAATCGGGCACGCCATGGTAGCCAGAAGAGCACAGATCGCATGAGGGTGCCCGGCAGCCAGCACCTCTTCCAGACTATCGGACGCGAAGCGCAGAGCCTGTTCGGCATGGCCCTCGAGCCACAGCACGCGCCCGAGCGTCGTGTTGCGATGATCGTACTGATGACCCATGGTACTGATCCGGTGCACCAGCGAAGGAGGCCGCGCTTTGTAGAGATCGCAAAAGCGCCGGGCGCCGGCTTGGTCGCCCATCCAGCTGAGCAGGTAGCTCATGAAGTTGTGACTCTGGAACTGCTCGGCCGGGCGTCCGCGGCTTTCGACCAACGCACAGTACTGCCGTGCCAGCGGCAGCGCGGCCCGACAATCGCCGGCGATGATCCTGCATACCGTCAGCCCCATCACCGTCATCAACTGGTGGTCCGAGTCACCGAGGCTCTCGGCCAGTTCCAGGGCCCGGCGCAGCTCAGCGTCGGAGGCCGCGCTGGCCCCACCGATGGAATGCAGCACGCCGCCCAGGGCGGCGCGCAACTGCATTTCGTGGCGCGATCCGGCATCGCCCTCCTGCGCCAGGACCATGGCCAGCGCCCGCTCCACCTGGGTGCGCCACTCGACCAGATGCGAGCGCTGCAGCCACAAGGGCACCATTGCCACGGCGAGCTCGGCGGCGAGCGCGGGATCGTTGGAGCGGGTCAGGGCCCAGTTGAGCGTCACGCGCGCGTCGTCGATCAGTGCGCAGTATGCCGCGGCCCATTCCGCCTCGGGTAAGGTCTCCCAATCCTTGGCGGCGCGCTTCAGCACCGAGCGCAGATGCTCTGCATGACGACGCGAGTAGCAATCCATCTCACCGCGCTGCACCAGCTTTTCCTGGGCATAGCTGCGCGTGGTTTCGAGCATCCGGTAGCGGGTGCCCGCATCGAGGTGGAGCACGGTCAGCAATGACTTCTCCACCAGGCTCGCCACCTGGTCAATGACGTCGCCCCCGGCGCCCGCCTGATCTGCCAGAAGCGCGGTCGCGGCCTCGAGGCTGAAGGCTCCGGCGAACACCGACAGGCGGCAGAGCGCAGCGCGATCGGGCTCGGCCAGCAGCTCGTAGCTCCAATCCAGGGTCGCCCGCAGGGTCTGGTGCCGTGGCAGCGCGGTACGATTTCCGCCCGCCAGGAGCCGGAAGCGGTCATCGAGCCGGGCGGCGACCTCCTCCAGACCCAGGACGGCGACGCGCGCGGCCGCCAGTTCGATTGACAGCGGCATCCCGTCCAGTCGGCGACAGATCGCTCCGAGAGCCGATGCCTGGTGGGTCATCACAGTGAAATCGGGGTGCGCCTGACGTGCGCGCAGGACGAATAGTTGCGCCGCGCCGGTCGCCAGGACTTCGCCGAGGGAAGTCGCATGTTCCTGCGGCACTTCCAGCGAAGGAACGTAGTAAACCCACTCCGTTGCCACCTTGAGCGGCTCGCGGCTGGTACACAGGATGCGGATCGCTCCGCTCTTGCGTTCAACCAGTTCGGCCAGGCGGGCCGCCGCATCGATGAGGTGCTCGCAGTTGTCGAGCACCAGCAGCAAGTGCTTCGAGGCGATCGCATCGGCGATGGTCTCGGCGGAGACTCCGCTGCGCGGCAGGCCAAGCGCGCTGGCGACAGCCACCGGCACGAGCGCGGGGTCGGTCAAAGGCGCGAGGTCCGCGAGCCAGACGCCGTCGGGAAATTTGGGTACGACACGGCGCGCCGCTTCGATCGCAAGCCTGGTTTTGCCGATACCGCCCGCCCCGCACAGGGTGACAAGACGCTGCTCGAAGAGCAGCTGACCCAGCTGTGTCAGCGGACCTTCGCGGCAGACAAGCTCGCGCGACGCGGGGAGGTTGCCTCGCGTTTTCTCCGCCGGTGACGCGCCATCCTCGTGTACCGCGCCGGTGAACTGGTAGCCACGGCCCGCCACCGTCCGGATCAGGTCGCGATCGGCGCCGAGGGCTTTTCGCAAGACCGAAATCCCGGCCTGCAGATTGCTCTCCTCGACAATCCGGCGCGGCCATACGCGGCTCATCAGATCGTCCTTGCTGACGACCTCGCCGCGGGCTTCGATCAGGGCAATCAGCAGATCGAAATTGCGGCCGCCGAGTTCCAGAGGCATGCCATCGGTGTGGATCTCCCGGCGGCGCCGGTCGGCGGTGAATCGGCCGAAGGAAAAGGCGTCGGGGAGCTTAGATGGGGGATTGTCGTGTTGCCCTGCCATGAGCCGGATGAGTAATCACCGTAAACTCGGAGCATGACACATGACGGCCGGCTCGGTCCCGCAAGATGCACCGGCTCGACGTTTGGATGGCCAGGCGGAGCGCCGCCCAGTTGCGAGGGGCGAGGGCAACAAGAGAGGGCGCCCGTGGCGGACGCCCCCTTCATTCCTTCCTCTGTCAAGTGATGGAGAGACCGGGGTGCCTTCAACCCTTGGCG
>CAYVKA010000189.1:0-3166 GCA_964451925.1 uncultured Nevskia sp.
TGGCGCGCCGCGCCCACGAGCAGCGGCAAGGCCAGCGCGGGCCGAAGGTCTATTCCCTGCACGCGCCGGAGGTCGAATGCATCGGCAAGGGCAAGGCCCATCGGCCTTACGAGTTCGGTGTCAAGGTCTCCGTCGCAACCACGCTCAGCCACGCCCGGGGCGGCCAGTTCGTCACCCATGTGAAGGCGCTGCCCGGCAATCCCTACGACGGCCACACGCTGCAAACCGTCATCCCAGACATGGAAAAGCTCGTCGGCAACATCATCGAGCGGCTCGTCCTCGACAAGGGATACCGCGGCCACAACGCGCCGCCGGATTACAAGTTCAGGGTCTTCATCTCGGGTCAGAAGCGAGGTGTCACGCCGTCAATCAAGCGCACCATGCGCCGCAGATCCGCCATCGAGCCTATCATCGGCCATCTCAAGGCCGAGCACCGTATGGAACGCAACTATCTCTGGTTCAAGCACGGCGATGCTAACAACGCCGTGCTTGCCGCGGTCGGCTACAACTTCCGCCGTCTCCTCTGCTGGCTCAGGCGTTTGTTGCACCAAATCCTGGTCGCACTCTTCGCCTACGCCGTTGCTCAATCCGACCTGAAAACGGGAATCTTCACGGTCGACTAACTATCGACGACATCGCGGTGCACCGGGGTGCCGTCTGGAGGTGTTCTTTCCCGGTCTCCGGCGTCCGATACCGTCAGCCAACTTCAGGCGGTCTGAGGATATGGTGTCCGTCTAGTCCACCCCAACCTTTGTGCCGGGGAGTCGTCCTCCCAACGCCTGACCGCTAACCGCGAAGGATGCCACGAAGAGATCCGGTCTGCGAACTTCGCAACCGTGGCGACTCTAGGACATGCGTCAGATGGCGATGATCGACTGGAATACTGTCGATCTCGGATTTGACGGTCTCCTGCACCTTTGCCATGATCTCGTCAAGGCGCCTGCCCCAGTCGGCCCCTTCCAGGGGCACGTGCGTTCTCAACGCATCCTCGATCTTGTAGATGTCCTGCAGGATCTCCTTGGCACGAGCGATCCCATTTTGTTTGAGCGCGAGCACCAGGGGGCGGTGCTTTTGCGCGATCTGGTCGAGGACCATGGAGACTGCGATGCCATAGCGACCGGCTGCTATCTGCGGCGCGCCATCGCCAGGGGCGAGCGCCGTGGCGAACTGCATCAGTTCCCAGGGAGCGTCCAGCCGCCGCGCGATGAGCGTCAAGGCGAACGATACAGCCTTCGGCCGCTTCCGCCTTAATCTGTCGAGAGCCGGTACGAGCCTGCTCAGGGCTTCGCCGTTTAGCGTCGGGATTTTGGCCGGAAGCGTCTTGCCGAGTTGGCTGAGCTCCTCCAGCGCGCGCAGGAGGTCGAGCATCTTCTTCAGATCGTCGAAGGATGCGCGAGAGCTGGTATAGACTTCGAGAGCAGCCCGCGTGGCGACCACGCCGTCACTCGACCCGAGCACACCGTCGAAATAGCTCAGGACCTTCTTCTGAAAGGCTCCCGCCATCTGCCGCGCCTGTTCGAGCTTCTCGGCAAGGATGGCCTCCTTGGTATTCTCGATGTAGTCGGTTGCCATGCTGGGCAGCAGTTTCTCCGTAACGAGAGCCCAGATCGGTGCCAGCGAGCCGCGGGCGATTTGACCGCCATTGGCGAGTTCCGGCGCCTCGTCCACCAGGACCGGCTCCAGGGGCTCGAAGAAGTAGCGTGAAGGATTTCCGATTCGATAGTGTCTCTCGCCGGTATTGCGAAATTCGGCGCGCAAGGTGGCGATCAGTGCCTCTGAGTGCGGTATATCTTGCCCAATGAGATGCAGCCGCTCCAATTCCGCAAGGAGCCGGCTGCGACCCTGCGTCGTCAGTTGCCCCAGATATTTCCTGAGTTGATCGGTCTCACGATGCGGCTCTGCCATACTTGACTACCCTCATCAGCGACGTCGGCATTCCTGCCTTTCAGTGATCCATGGAAGTCGGATCCCGAGCCACGTCGTTCGTGCGGATCTCCCCGTCAAATTCAATCCGCGGCGGCTGGTCCGCCCATCCGGATGCGGCGTGTGCAACCCGTAGACGTTAGACATTGAAGATTAACGTTGAGCAAATTCAGCCTTTGAATAGGGCTCAAAGCCCCGTTCCCGCTACGCGGCGGCACCGACCTCTACGCCGAGGTCCTCGACCATCGTGACGAAAACGTGCGAGTCGGCGTCTTTGCCGCCGATCTGTAGTCGTCGCCAGGAGACGGTGCGCCGTCCCCGAATTGGATTATTGATGGTGTCGATGATTGGCTCGGGCTGCTGCTTCTGCGCGATCAATTGCTGATCTCGCTTCTCGATGAGTTCGGCCGTTTCCGCCGAAAATAGTTCGCGCGCAGTTTTACCGATGAGTTCGGTGCGCGACATGCCGATTTGCTTTTCGGCTGCCTTGTTAACGAAGAGATAGCGCAAGGTGCGCGCATCCTTGGCGATGATGCCCTCGCGAACGTTCTCGACGACCGTGGCGAGAAGTCGCTCGGCGCGCTCCAGGAGTTTTTGCTTCTGTCGCTGCTCGGTCACATCCTCCTGGACTGAAACCCAGCCCTCGCCGTCCACGGGACGCTCGTAGATCTTGATGATGCGCCCGTCGTTCAAAGTAACCTCATAGGCGGTTGGCTCGCGCTTGGCGATACGGTCGAGGACGGCAGCAAGGTATTTTTTGATGTCTCCACTAAAGAGGCCGCTCTCGACGCGATGCCGCAGGATCTCCTCCAGCGACGAGCCGGTCTTGATCGTCGCCGGCAAACCGTACATCTGGCGGTAGTTGCTGTTCATGGCGATCACGTTCGCCTTTCCGTCGAGCATGATGAGGCCTTGAGGCATGCTGTTGATCGCGGCCGCCAGTTGCCATTTCTTTGTCTGATATTTTTCGTTGAACAAGTCCCGCTCCGCCACGGCTGCGTCGCGTTGGCTGCTGATATTGAATTCGAGCTCCTCCAACTCGAAGATTTGCGCCACCGCATCTCTGAAGTTTTGAACGGCGCGCGCCAGCCGGCCGATTTCGTCAAACCGCCCGAGATGCGGAATCTCACTCCTGATGTCTCCGAGGGCAATGCGATCGGTCGCTCGTACGATGTCTGAGACGCGAGCGAGCACCGACTCCCGCATCACAAGGACATTCAAGCCGGCAAGCATCAGCGCTATC
>CAYVKA010000190.1:0-2988 GCA_964451925.1 uncultured Nevskia sp.
ATCCGTTCCGGCCCTGGCCTTGTCATGTTCCTTGCCGGCCTGCTGCTCCTTGCCGCCTCCGCAACTGCAACCGCAACGGCAGCAGGTCTGCTTCTCGGGTCTGGCCAGGAACGAGCGCACATCGTCCGGCCCTGCGGGCTGCCGCTTCGCCGGCGATGCGTCCGGACACAACCGCAATCGTGATTCCGAGGCCGGAGAGATAGCCTTCGCCGAGCACATTTGCGGCCATGATCATGCCGGCGGCGAATATTTGGGGCGCCGTCCTGCCGTCGCGCATAAGAACACGCATGGAGTCGTCGACGGTTACGCCGAAATGCGTAAACGTGATGCCCGGCCGAAGCGGATAGCACCCAAAGGGGGGGACCACGAGCGGCATAGCGGCGCGCGACTTCGGCGGCGTGAGACCGGCCGCACGGAATTCGGTCGATGGTTCCTTGCCAATGCCGATGGTTGCCGCGTTGAAGTCTTCCACTCGACGTTCCAACGCGCCTGCATCGAGCTCGAGTTTGGCTGCAAGTGCCGCGATGCTCGGAGCCTCGATCGCCGGTAACGCCGTTGGCGGGGCGCGCGCGAGACCCCGTGCATCCAGGATCAGATAGGCGATTTGACCCGGGCGCTCGGCGATGCGCTTGCCCCATCTGGCAAAGTGCATCTTGCTCAGGTCCTCCCCCTCATCGCCAAAACGCGCGCCGTTGCGATCGACTACAATGCCGAGAGGAATCGCATTGATGCGGGTGACGATGCCTCCGTCGAACCTGGGTCCGCGCGCGTCGACGGCGACCAGATGGCAGCGTGCCGCGTTGCCCGACGGTTCTGCGCCAGCGTCGAGCAGGAGGCGCAGCACCGTACCGGTGGCATAGGGCGTCCCGCGCACCATAAGTCCGTCGGCCATGGCGCCGAGGTCTTTGCGCAGCCAATCGAGATTGGCTTGATGCCCGCCAGTGCAGACTACAGCGCTTCTCGCGACCACGCGCTCGATACGGCCGCGGTCGACGAGCGTCGCCGCGCACGTCAGGCCGTTCTCAAGATCGAGTCTCTTGACCTCGCACTCGTAACTGATCGCAATGCCGAGCTTCACCGCGGTCGCATAGAGCGCGTTGACCATGGCCTTGCCGCCTCCCAGAAGGAATGCCGTGCGCTCCGAGTAGGGAAGAGCTCCGTTAGCCGGATCTTGAAAGCGAACGCCATTCTCGATGAGCCAGCCGGCGATGCTGGCAGAACGCCTGATCAAGCTCCGTGCCAGTCGTTCTTCGGTCGCGCCGCCCGTCACGCGAACCAGATCCCGGAAAAATGCTTCCTCCTGATAGACCCCGCGCACATACCAAGTAGGCGCGTCATGCATCACCCGGAAATTGCGCGCATGACGGGTATTTCCGCCGCGCAGCCTCGCAGGAGCCAGCTCGAGCAGGTGCACGGAGGCCCCGTGGCGCCGCGCTGCGATTGCTGCACAGAGACCAGCGCTGCCGCCGCCGATCACCAGAACGTCGACCGGTCGAGAGCTGGGCTTTACGTTCAAGGCGGGCCTATGTGCGCTGCATCAGGCGTCTGTGCTCTGGCGATGCGTCGACTGCAAGAACATACGGAATGTCTGCCAGAGAACCGAGCGCTCCATTTGAGGCGGGTCATACTCTCGGAGTTTGCGCCGGAACAAAGATCGCGACGGTGGCGGACGATATTTCGTCGGTGCTACTGGAGCTGGTGGAGGTTACCGTGCGAAATCTGCGAAGGCTTCGTTGGCGCGGACGCAAGGCGGCGAAGGTCGAACGGAGACTTTTTGAGACAGTCTTCGTGGGATTGTTGAAAGAGATAGATGCCGAGGCCGAGCAAACGACACATTCGCTTCAGCCTCATTCGCGGACTCTGGCCGATCAGACCTCCCTCCCCTTGCAGCGGTTGATGCGGCCTTGAACGCTTTAGGATGCAGCAGGACGAAATATTCCGCGGAGATCTGACCTTCCCTCGATGCGTCGAGGCGCTCCTGCAGGCGGGAGTTCCGCCGCACGCGATCACGGGACTCGGCGGCTGGCTCACAAAGTGGCTCAAGGTCCATTTGGAAGCGTCGCCCATGGACCTGATTCTGGAGTTCGTGCGGACCACGAGGCGAACGCTGAAGCTCTTTGTTCGGACACAAACTTCCATGCAGTGCCTCTCGTCGCATCCCACTCGCCGTCATTGGGCAAGATGCGCGACACCGGCCGCTCCATGGAGGAATCCATTCGAGAAGGGAACTTTCGGATAGGCCTCAGCCAGGCGCCGGCTGCCCCCTTCGGCGTCGTCGCGACCGTCCAGCACATCTCGAAAGATTTCGGCGACCGTGATCATGTCGCAATCCTGCGGGGACAGGCGCAGCGAGCCAACGCCGGCCGCGCGCAGCACGCCGATGTCGCCGAGAAGATTCGTGCAGGTGTAGGACAGGGTCTGGACGCCGTTGATCGTCAGGAAGTCCTGCTGTTCCAGCGTTCTCAGCGCGAGACCATCCGGATCCTTCTCGCAGACAAAGCGGCAATTGTCCTTGGCCAGCTTGTGCACGCGCGCATGATAGCATCGCGCCGAGATCGCCAGCGGCACCCGGCCGAACGCGAAGACCTCGATCGCGACGTCTGGAAGCGCCGCCGCGATCGCCTTCACCGACGACAGCGGCAATTCCGGAGGCAGGCAGATGCGCGCGGCCCCGTGCGCGGCGTGGAAGGCCGCGGCCGCCTCGTTGTAGATATTGACGAAGGGGCCGATCGCATGCGCCCGGCCAGCCAATGTCTTGAGGCACGTCAGATCGTTCACCTCGATCAAATCATCCTGGACGGTGGCAAGCTCTTCGGTCTGGCGCCGCTCACGCCGTTGCGACACCAGAATCAGCGAGCCCAACAGCACCTGCTTGCCGGCACTCCGCAGCCGCTCGATCGCGACCGGCAGGTGATCAGCGAAGAACGGCGACCGTTTCGAGCAGACGATCTCGCCGACCGAGACGACGTCGACCGGCGCCTCGTCGGC
>CAYVKA010000191.1:0-2963 GCA_964451925.1 uncultured Nevskia sp.
AAGTCCTGGCCGGCGTAGCGATGCGCAAAAATGGCCCCGTCCCGAAGGGTTGCGACGCGGCGCCGCCGCCGGCGCGGGCGCTCAGGCCAGCGGCAGGCGCATGAAGAAGCGCGCGCCGCGGCCCTCGACGCTGTCGACGCCGACGCTGCCACCGTGCAGCGCCGCCACCACCTTGACCAGGTACAGGCCGATGCCGGTGCCGACGATGCCGCGCACATTGCCGCCGCGGTGGTAGCGCTCGAACAGGCGCGGCAGGTCCGGCGCCGGGATGCCGATGCCCTGGTCCTGCACCTCGATCAGCAGCTGGCCGTCCTCGACCCGGCTGCCGACCTGGATCACGCCGCCGTTGGGCGAGTATTTGACGGCGTTGGACAGCAGGTTGCTGAACGCCTGGTACAGCAGCTTGGCGTCGCCCTGCAGCACGGCCGCGGTCGGGTCCGGGCTTTCGACGATGCGCGTGCCGGGGCTGATGTCGCGGTAGGTCTGGCACACCTCGCGCAATACCGCGGCGGGGTCGATGGCGGCGGGGTGGTAGTACAGGCCGCTGTCGCCCTCGAACAGCTGCGACGAGCTGAGCAGGCCGTCGATCAGGCTGGTGATGCGCAGCACCGCGGCGCGGATCTTGCTGGCGCGCTCCTGCAGTTCCTCGGCGGGCATCTGCTCCTTGAGCTTGATCAGGCGCTGCGCCTGGCCGTCGATCACCGTCAGCGGCGTGCGGAACTCGTGCGAAGCCATCGACACGAAATTGCGCTGCAGCGTGGCCAGGCGCTGCTCGTGCTCCAGCTTCTCCGCCAGCATCGTCGCCTGCTGCTCCAGGCCGCGCTGGCTGTGCGCCAGCTCGATGGTCTTGTCGCGGAATACATTGACGGCGCGCGCCATCTCGCCGACCTCGTCGTTGCGCGCGGCGCCGGGGATGTCGACGTCGGTGCGGTTGCCGGCCAGCGCGTGCATGCGCGCCACCAGGTCGAGGATCGGCTCGGAGATGGTGCGCGTGATGTGCCGCATCACGCCGAAGGTGAGCACGCCGACCACCAGGATCGCCGCCACGATCAGCACGCGCGCCTGGCGGAAGATCACGTCGGCGCGGTCGCTGGCCTCCTTGGCGCTGCTCACGGTGCGCTCGGTCAGCAGCCCCAGCGCGTCGCTGGCGGTGGCGTAGGCGGCGCGCGAGGTGCCCAGGTACAGCGCGTTGCCCTGCTCCTTGCGCCCGGAGCCGGACAGCACCACCACCTCGCGGGCGATATCGCGGTAGTTTTCCCAGTAGTGCAGGAAGTCGCTCCACAGGCGGCTTTCGGTGGCGTCGTGCGGTAGCTGCTCGTAGCTGCGCTGCGCCTGCACCACCGAGCGTTCCAGGTCCGCCAGTTCGCGCTCCCGCGCCGCCATGTCGGACGCACTCAGCGCCAGCAGGTGGCTGGCCTCGGCCGCGCGGTAGTCGGAGGTGACGTTGTTCAGATCGCCCAGCAGGCGCGTGCTCTGCAGCCAGCGGTCGCGGATCTCGGCCGAGGCGGCGTTGACATCGGCCAGGCGCCAGATGCTGAACAGCCCCAGCGCCAGCACCAGGAAGCGCAGCAGCATGAAGGCCCAGGACAGGCGGCTGCGGATCGACAGTTTCTGCGTCAGCGGCATGGGCGGGGCGGGCGGGTGCGCCCGGCGGTGGCAGGAATCACAGTATCCGCCATATCGCCGGCGCGTCTAAACTTAGGGGCCGCCAGCGCCGGCGACCCGGATTCCGTTCCGCCTTATGCCCGATGACCGCAAGAAGATCCTCTGCATCGAGGACGACCGCGACACCGCGGCGCTCATCGCCGAGGACCTGGGCGAGCGCGGCTACGAGGTGGTCGCGGCGCACGACGGCCACGACGGCCTGGCCGCGATCCTGGCGCACGCCCCGGACCTGGTGCTGTGCGACATCAACATGCCGCTGCTGTCCGGCTTCGAGGTGCTGGAGCGCCTGACGGCGATGGCGCCGCGCTTCCAGGATGTGCCGTTCGTGTTCCTCACCGCGCTCAGCGATCGCGACAGCGAGCTGCGCGGCCGCCAGCTCGGCGCCGACGACTATGTCACCAAGCCGATCGACTTCGACCTGCTCGCCACCATCCTCAGCGCGCGCCTGGCGCGGGTGGCGCGCAACGGCATCTGGCCGCAGCGCATCGAACTGGCCGAGCGCGAGATCGAGGCGCTGACCTGGTCGGCGCGCGGCAAGACCTCGGACGAGATCGCGCTGATCCTGGGGTTGAGCAAGCGCACGGTCGATTTCCACATCGACAACGCCCGCGCCAAGTTGGGCGTGGCGACGCGCATCCAGGCGGTGGTCAAGGCCATCAGCGGCAAGCTGATCGAGCCCTGAGGGCGGCCCGGCCGTCCATTCACGCAAGCGGGTGCGCGGGCGTTTCAGCGCAGCGCGTCGGACGAGGTTTCGCGGGTGCGGATGCGGATCGCCTGCTGCAGCTCCTGCACGAACACCTTGCCGTCACCGACATTGCCGGTGTGCGCGGCGCCGAGGATGGCGTCGATCACTGTGTCCAGCTGCTCGTCGCCGATGGCCAGCTCGATCTTCACCTTGGGCAGAAAATCGACGGCGTATTCGGCGCCGCGGTACACCGATGAATGGCCTTTCTGACGGCCGTAACCCTGCACCTCGGCGACCGTCATGTGCGGCACGCCGATGGCGGTCAACGCGGCGCGCACCTCGTCCAGCTTGAACGGCTTGATGATCGCGATGACCAGTTTCATGCCGGCGCCCTCGCTGGGGACAGCAGCGTTGGCATCATCTTACCTGGGGTCCGGAGCGTCGTCATGGCTGGGCGGCGGGGGCGGTGGCGGGTGGCGAGTTGGCGCTGGCCGGCGGGGTGGCCGCCGGGGCCGGTGTCTGGACCGGCGTCTGGACCGGCGCCGGGGCTGCCGGCGCCGACGGTGTGGACGCGGGGCTGGCTGGCGCCGCCGGAGCCGCCGCCGGGGTGGAC
>CAYVKA010000192.1:0-2951 GCA_964451925.1 uncultured Nevskia sp.
TCGGGGGCAAGTTTGCTATGTTTCGAGGACTTCAACAAGTTAATAGAACGGCTCGGCCTCGCGGCGGCCCATCCACAAGCTTCTGCACAAGGAAAAAATTACCACTGCGCCCCGCCGTCAGCCGGCCGTTACCTCGCGCATCCCACACCGCCAGGTACCCGAAGCCACACCGCCCAGTACGCCCGCTGCCGCCGCACCGCCGCCAATCCTGTCATCCCCCTGCAACACGCTGATCAACACCCCCGCATCCCGGCCCCAAGCACGCCGCGGATCAGGAGCCATCACCCCCGATGCCGCAACACCTCCGTTCACTGCCGCGCCAGCAGCGCGGCGCCACCAGCCGCGAATTCAGCCTCGTCGCCGGCCTCATCGCCTCCGCCGTCATCAGCTACCTCGACACCGCCACCGCACACATCGCCCACCTGCTGAAAAGCCTCGCCAGCATCCTGTAGGGCTCGTTAACAAGCCTTAACACCACTGGGACCTCCCACGCCATCACACCCCCGCCGCGTCGCGCCACAGCGCGCGCGGCGGCGCGCCGCGCCATCCGCGCCACCCCGCTTCACAGCGCCGCGCGCCCGCTCCGCCGCAAAGCCCATGCCCTTCGCCATCGCCGCCCGATCAACGGCGCAAAATTCCCTCCCGGCTGTGTTGCCCCTCACCGCAATCACCGATACGCTTCCTCCACCGCCCGCACAGACCCGCGGCTGGGAGCCTTCACCCGTGACAGCCAAAGCACTGCCTCATCCGCGCAAGCAGAAAGGCGCCACCGCCATCGAATACGGCCTGATCGTCGGCCTCATCGCCGCCGTCATCATCGCCGTCCTCATCTCCACCGGCACCAACCTCAACACCCTCTTCACCTCCGTCGAGTCCGCCCTGCCGTAAACCCGGCCGCCGCCGGCTCCGGGAAACAAGGCAAGACCCCGCCGCGACTCGCTCCGACGGCTGAGCAGCGCGCGCCCCAACCGGCCTCGCCGGCCATCCCGCCGCGCCACCGGCCGCCCGCCGCGGCCCCGCAATAAAAGCGCCGGCTCACCGGCGCACCCCTCGCCCAACCGGGCAGGACAGGGGCAAAAACGAAAAAGCCCCGCTCACTGGCGGGGCCTTCAGTGCGCCGTGGTCACACCACGACAAGCACAGCACACTTATATTCCTCTCTACCGCAAACCACAACCGCCCCGCCCGCGCGTCGCATTTCCGCCGCGTGCGGCACACGGGGCACCGCGCCGCCAACACACAAGCGCGCCGCCCGCCCCCCACCCAAGCCACCGCACAAGCGCTCCCTTCCCCCACGCACTCCCGTTCGTCCCGAGTGTGCCGCGAAGCGGCACGTGCGCTTTTCCGAATGTCCCGAGTAGCGCCGCGAAGCAGCGCGTATCGAGGGAGGGACCGCGCACTTACGGGGCGACACCTCCGCACGTTCCTCTACAGTCCCGAATGTCCCGAGTAGCGCCGCGAAGCAGCGCGTATCGAGGGAGGGACCGCGCACTCACCGGCGACAGCTCCCCCCACACTACGCCACCGTATCCAAGCCCACCCGCCCCCGCCTCCATTACAATGCCCCCAGACCCGCTCCACCCCCACACCCGCCCTCCACCAGAGAGCCCGTCATGATCATCAAACCGCGCGTGCGCGGCTTCATCTGCGTCACCACCCATCCCACCGGCTGCGCCGCCAACGTCCAGGAGCAGATCGACTACGTCACCGCCCAGGGCCCCATCGCCAACGGCCCCAAGCGCGTCCTCGTCATCGGCGCCTCCACCGGCTACGGCCTCGCCGCCCGCATCACCGCCGCCTTCGGCTGCGGCGCCGCCACCCTCGGCGTCTTCTTCGAGCGCCCCGCCGCCGAAGGCAAGCCCGGCACCGCCGGCTGGTACAACACCGCCGCCTTCCACCAGGCCGCCGCCGCCAAGGGCCTCTACGCCAAGAGCCTCAACGGCGACGGCTTCTCCGACGCCCTCAAGCAGAAAACCATCGAAGCCATCCGGCAGGATCTCGGCCAGGTCGACCTCGTCGTCTACAGCCTCGCCGCCCCGCGCCGCACCCACCCCAAGACCGGCCAGGTCTACAGCTCCGTCCTCAAGCCCATCGGCCACCCCGTCGACCTGCGCGGCATCGACACCGACAAGGAAATCGTCAAGGAAACCACCCTCCAGCCCGCCACCCAGGAAGAGATCGACAACACCGTCGCCGTCATGGGCGGCGAAGACTGGCAGCTGTGGACCGACGCCTTGCTCCAGGCCGGCGTCCTCGCCCCCGGCGCCAAGACCACCGCCTTCACCTACGTCGGCGAAAAGATCACCCACGACATCTACTGGAACGGCTCCATCGGCGCCGCCAAAAAAGACCTCGACAAGAAAGTCCTCGACATCCGCCGCAGCCTCGCCCCCCTCGGCGGCGACGCCCGCGTCGCCGTCCTCAAGGCCGTCGTCACCCAGGCCAGCTCCGCCATCCCCATGATGCCCCTGTACCTGTCCCTGCTGTTCAAGGTCATGAAGGAACAGGGCAGCCACGAAGGCTGCATCGAACAGATCCACGGCCTCTACAAAGACAGCCTCTACGGCCCGCACCCCCACCAGGACGCCGAAGGCCGCCTGCGCACCGACGCCAAGGAACTCGCCCCCGCCGTGCAGGACCGCGTGCAACAACTCTGGCCCCAGGTCACCAACGACAACCTGCACCAGCTCACCGACTTCGCCGGCTACAAGAGCGAATTCCTGCGCCTGTTCGGCTTCGAAATCAAAGGCGTCGACTACGAAGCCGACGTCAACCCCGAAGTCCCCATCCCCAATCTCATCCAGGCCTGAAGCCGCGGCAGTCCCGCCGCGCTTCCACTGCCGCCCCCTCGCCGCCGTTCCCCCTCTCCCCACACAGTGGGGAGAGGGCCGGGGTGAGGGGCGCGCCCTCCCCGCCCGCGCCCCGTCACCCCCCGAGAGCGCCACCAGCCC
>CAYVKA010000193.1:0-2894 GCA_964451925.1 uncultured Nevskia sp.
AGGCGCACGGCCGCGGCCCTGCCCCGGTGGCGCCTTGCGCGATCCCCCCGGCTTGCCCGATCGGCCCGCCGGCCGCGTCACGAAATGCCCCGCGCCAGACGCGGGCCGAGGCGATTTTGCGCCGCCGGCGCGCCGCCGAGCCCGGATGTCACTGATTCCAAGGGAAAACTACCGATTCTGAAGAGTCTGTGGCACACTAGTAAGTCCTTGGGTTTGCGCCTGGGGTTGGCTGGCCGCAGTGCTTCGCACGCGGCGGCCTGGCGAAAGTGGGTGGCGCATCGTAGCAAACCGCCTCTGCCGCCTTAAGTTTTCCGTGCCTTTCCATCCACAGAAAGGCGTCTTCACTTTAAAGCCGTTCCCGCGCGAGGCGGGGATGATGATCAGACCGAATTCAGCTGTTCCAGGAACGATCAAGGCGCGCAGCAGACGCGTCGCATCCCATTTGTTGCGCCCAGCGCGGTCGAGCGAATACCGAGACCGCCATAATGAAAAGAATCCTGATCAACGCCACCCAGCGCGAGGAATTGCGCGTGGCCATCGTCGACGGCCAGAAGCTTTACGACCTCGACATCGAACTGGCCTCGCGCGAACAGCGTAAGTCCAACGTCTACAAGGGCAAGATCACCCGCGTCGAGCCCAGCCTGGAAGCCTGCTTCGTCGATTACGGCGCCGAGCGCCACGGCTTCCTGCCGCTGAAGGAAGTCGCCCGCGAGTTCCAGACCGGCGAAGGCGGCAGCCGCAACCCGCGCGACATGATCCGCGAGGGCACCGAAGTCATCGTCCAGGTGGAGAAGGAGGAGCGCGGCAACAAGGGCGCGGCCCTCACCACCTATGCCAGCCTGGCCGGCCGCTACCTGGTGCTGATGCCCAACAACCCGCGCGCCGGCGGCGTCTCGCGCCGGGTCGAGGGCGAGGAGCGCGAGGAAGCCAAGGAAGCGCTGAACGCGCTCAACGTGCCCGAGGGCATGGGCCTGATCGTGCGCACCAACGGCATCGGCCGCACCGCCGAGGAGCTGCAGGCCGACCTGGACCAGCTGGTCGGCATCTGGAACAAGATCGTCGACGCCTCCAAGGAGCGCCCGGCGCCGTTCCTGATCTACCAGGAAAACAACATCGTGCTGCGCGCGCTGCGCGACTACCTGCGCCCGGACATCGGCGAGGTAATCGTCGACAACGCCGAGGTCTACGAGCAGGCCCGCGGCCAGATGCAGCACTCGATGCCGGCCGAACTGGGCAAGCTCAAGCTGTACCGCGACGACGTGCCGCTGTTCTCCCGCTACCAGGTGGAGAGCCAGATCGAGACCGCGCACGAGCGCACCATGCGCCTGCCGTCCGGCGGCGCCATCGTCATCGACCATACCGAGGCCCTGACCTCGGTGGACATCAACTCGGCCAAGGCCACCGGCGGCGGCGGCATCGAGGAAACCGCGTTCCAGACCAACCTGGAGGCGGCCGACGAGATCGCCCGCCAGCTGCGCCTGCGCGACCTGGGCGGCCTGATCGTGATCGATTTCATCGACATGAACAGCACCAAGAACCAGCGCGAGGTGGAAAAGCGCCTGGCCGACGCCTGCTCGCAGGACCGCGCCCGCGTGCAGCTGGGCCGCCTGTCGCGCTTCGGCCTGCTGGAGATGTCGCGCCAGCGCCTGCGCCCCTCGCTCAGCGAGCACACCCAGATCGCCTGCCCGCGCTGCGAGGGCCGCGGCCAGATCCGCAGCGTCGAATCGCTGGCGCTGTCGGTGCTGCGCCTGATCGAAGAGGAGTGCATGAAGGACCGCACCGGGCGCGTCATCGCCCAGCTGCCGGTCGATACCGCCACCTTCCTGCTCAACGAGAAGCGCGGGCCGATCGCCGAGCTGGAGTCGCGCTATCTGGTGACCGTCACCATCGTCCCCAACGAGACCCTGCTGACGCCGAACTACGAGATCACGCGCGTGCGCGTCGATCACCTGCAGCAGGACAACAATGCGGCCCTCAGCTACCGCCTGCCGCAGGATTTCAATGCCGAAGCGCGCGCCGCGCTGAGCAACCCGGCCAGCGGCCCGGCGGCGGTGAAGCCGCAGGCCGAAGCCGCGGTGAAAGCGCTGCTGCCGGCAGCCCCCGCCCCGGCCCCCGTGCCGGCCGCGACCGTGCCGGTGATGCAGCCGGTGGCCACCGGCGGTGGTTTCCTGGCCTGGCTCAAGCGCCTGTTCGGCGTTGGTGCGCCGCAACCGGCGGAAACCCCCAAGCCGGTGGCAGCGCTGCCGCAGGCGCAGGCGCAACGGCCGCAGCGCGACCCGCGCCGCGACGGCCGCCCCGAACAGGGCCAGCGCCGCGATCAGCGTCCGGGCGAGCGCGGCGAAGGCCGCCGCGACGGCCAGCAGCAGCGCGGCGACAACCGCAACGAAGGCCGCAACCAGCAGCAGCGCCGCGACAATCGCGGCGAAGGCCGCCGTGATGGCCAGCAGCAGCGTGGCGAGAATCGCAACGAGGGCCGCGGCGGCGACCGCAACCAGCAGCGCGGCCAGCAGCAGCCGCGCCAGCAGAATGCGGGGGGCCAGGGCAACCAGGGCGGTAATCAGGGCGGCAACCGCCGCCAGCAGCAGAACCCCGGCCAGGGCGGCAACCGCCCGCAGGGCCAGGGCGCGCAGCCGGCCGGCCCCGAGGGCGAGCGCACGGCAGTGCCGGCGGCCGCAGCATTGCAGGCTGGCGAGCAGCAGCTGCCGCTGACCCCGGTGCCGCAGCCGGAGCGTGGTCCCGAGGCGACCCCGGCACCGAACGCCGAGGCCGGCGCCGCGGTGGACACCACCGTCGCCGCCGACCAGGGCGCAGCACAGCCGCGTGCCGAGGGCGCTGCCGAAACCCCGGCCGAGCGCGAGGGCGGTGGCCGCCGCCGGCGCGGCCGGCGTGGCCGC
>CAYVKA010000194.1:0-2820 GCA_964451925.1 uncultured Nevskia sp.
ACATCCAACCCCTCACAGACCCCGCCGCCGAACAGCTGTTCTGGGACTACTCCGAACAGCTGCTCAACAGCGGCCTCGCCGACATCTGCGAAGAACTCGGATGGATGTCGTGACCGGCGCCCTCTTCGACCCCGCCGACGCTGAGCGCCCCCCGTCGCTCGCGTCGGCCTCCCAGCCGCCCGCAGCCCGCACCCCGAGGGCTGAGGCCGGCAACGAGGTGGACGGCACGGCTTGGCGAGGGGCCGAGCCGTCCACCTCCAAGGCGAGCGGCCCGGCCATGCTCGGGGCCGGGCCGCTCGTCATCACCGTCATCGGCCGCCCCGCGCCCCAAGGATCCAAGCGCCACGTCGGCCGCGGCGTCATGGTCGAGTCATCCAAACGGCTCAAGCCATGGCGCGAGGCCGTCAAAGGCGCCGCCCTGATGGTCATCGAAGCCGAACACCGCGAACGCCTGGCCGGCCCCGTAGCCGTCGAGGTCGTCTTCTGCTTCGACCCGCCCAAGTCCGCGCCGAAGCGCCGCCCCATCTGGCCGACCACGCGCTCATCCGGGGACATCGACAAATTGACACGATCGTGTCTCGACGCCCTCACCGACGCTGGCGCATTCTGCGACGACTCCCAGGTCATCGACCTGCGCGCCCGCAAGGTCCACACGAACGACCCTGACGCGCCGCTGGCCATCCCCGGCGCCGTCATCGCCGTGCAGGAGATCCACCCATGACAACACCCGCCCAGAACGCCACCGCCCGGCCGCTCCCGCAACGCATCGCCGTACTCTCCATCGACGCCATCGAACCCCACCCCGGAAACATCCGCGAAGACCTCGGCGACCTCGCCGAACTCGCCCGATCCATCCAACAGCAAGGCATCCTCCAACCCCTCCTCGTCCAACCCCACCCCGACAAAGAGGGCAAATACCGGCTCCTCGCCGGACACCGCCGCTTCGACGCCGCCCAACTCGCCGGCCTCACCCGCGTCCCCGCCGTCATCCGCGACGGAGTCGACGACAACCAGGCCCTCGAGCTGATGCTGGTCGAGAACTGCCAGCGCCGCGAACTCGGCCCCATGGAACGCGCAGAAGCCCTCGGCTCTCTGATCAACCGCGGCTACTCGCAATCGCAGATCGCCCGGCAGACCGGCATGTCCGTCTCGTGGGTCAACTACTACCTGTCGCTGCTGGCCCTCGACGACGCCGGACGCGAGCAGGTACGCACCGGCCGGCTGACCGTCACCGCCGCGATCAAAGCCGTCCGCTCCACCCGCGAGAAGGCGCGCAAGAGCGGCGGCCAGGGCACCGACTTCCGGTGGGAACCCGACCACTTCACCGACCAGCACGCCCTCGCACGAGCGGCCCGCAAGCTCTGCGGCGCCCGCGGCCACACCATGCGCCGCCGGATCGGCGACATCGCCTGCGGCCAGTGCTGGGAGACCGTCATCCGCCAGGACGAAGCCGTCGTCCAGCGCGCCGCCCAGAACCTCCAGAACGGAGCAGCTCAGCAGTGACCACCGTCAAGCTCGACAGCAAGCTCGGAGGCGGCCCCGCGGCCGCCATCGAACCCCACATCCCCGCCCTCTACGGCAAACCCGGCTGCCGCATCCTCGTCATCGGCGAACTGGCGCACATCGAAAGGACGCAGCCCGCACCGGACTCCGAGGGGGAGCCGAGCGTCAAGATGCGCATCTCGTCCATGGAGATCGCATCCAAGGAACAGGAAGGCGCGGTCCGCGAAGCGCTGCGCGCTCTCTACATGCAGCGCACCGCCCAGGGCACCATCGACGAGCACGGCCAGATGCTCCTGTCCGAGCACACGCTGAAGCTCACCGCGGGCCTCCTCACCGAAATCGAGACCGCCCGCCTCCGCGCCGGCCTCCAACACTGGGCCACCTACGCCCACTCCGCGCGGCACACCCAAAACCCCGTGCTGTCCGAGGTGCTGCACGAGCTCCAGACCATCGCCGACGGACTGTCCGCCGTCCTGTCCCGCGCCGCGGTCGAGGAGGACTAGATGGCTGACACCTTCGCTGAATGGGTCATCCTCGAACTCCTCGGCCACCGCCGCCTCGCCGGATATCTCACCGAGCAGCAGATCGCCGGAGCCTCGTTCCTCCGCCTCGACGTGCCGTCCGAGCCGCCAGCGACGCAGTACTACGCGCCGACCTCCGTCTACGCCATCACCCCCACCACCGAGGAGATGGCCCGCCAGGTCTCCCGCAGAAACCGGCCGGCGCCCGTACAGCGCTGGGAGCTGCCCGCCGCCGAGCACGATGACGAGACAGAGGTGGCGTTCTGATGGCCTACATCGGGCACCGCTGCACACGCTGCGGACACGCCGACGTCCGCCACCACGAAGCCGGACACCGCTGCAACCAGTGCCGCGCCGGCTGCCGCGGACTCGCCCCCGGCCCCTCCGAGCTCATCCCCACCTGGGGCCTGGACGGACAACCCGTCACCACCATCACCCCGCCCGGCGACAAGCTCGGCTTCGCCGGAGCCACCACCTGCCGCAAGGACTGCTGCCAGGCGAAGCACAAGGAGCTGACCGCCGCATGATCTACACCATCGCCTGGATCCTGTGGCTCGCAGCGTTCGGCGTCCTCGAAGGCTCCGCGCTCCTACGCCGCCGGCCCGGCCTCACCTTCAGCGAAAACGTGTGGGCCTGGTTCCACGTCAAGGACCCGCGGCCCACCGCCCAGACCTGGGCGTGGCGGGCCGTACTGCTGGCGTTCCTGACGTGGCTCCTGCTTCACCTCGGCTTCGGATGGCTGTCGCTGTGAGCGACGAACTCGACGCCCGCGTCCGGTCGCTGAACGCCGAGAGGC
>CAYVKA010000195.1:0-2812 GCA_964451925.1 uncultured Nevskia sp.
CGGCGGCGCGGCTGCGCGTGGCGGTGCGTTCGGCGGACAGCGCGGCGCGCCTGCGCCAGCGCTTCGCGGTGGAGGCCGGCACCGACAGCGCCGCCGCCGTGCGCGGCGCCGCCATCGTGGTGCTGGCGGTGAAGCCGCAACAGATGGCCGAAGCGTTGCGCGGCCTGCGGCTGGAGCCCGGCGCCACCGCGATCTCGGTGGCCGCCGGCGTGCGCGTCGCCACGCTGACGCAGTGGTTGGGCGGCGCCGACGTGGTGCGCTCCATGCCCAACACCCCGGCCCTGTTCCGCTGCGGCATCAGCGGCCTGTATGCCGGGCCCGGCCTGCCCGAGCTGGCGCGCCAGCGCGCCGAGCGCGTGCTGGGTTGTGTCGGCGAAACCTGCTGGGTGACGCGCGAGGAGCAGATCGACGCCGTCACCGCCCTGTCCGGCTGCGGCCCTGCCTACTATTTCCTGCTCACCGAAGTGCTGCGCGACGCCGGCAGCGCGCTGGGCCTGGACCCGGCGGTGGCGGCGCAGCTGGCGCGGAGCACCTTCATCGGCGCGGCGCAGATGGCGCGCGACGCCGGCGAGGACGTGGCCGTGCTGCGCGCCCAGGTCACCTCCAAGGGTGGCAGCACCGAGGCCGCGCTGGCCCACCTTGAAGCGGCCGGCCTGGACCGCATGTTCCGCGAAGCGCTGGCCGCTGCGGATGACCGCGCGCGCCTGCGCGGCGCCGAGCTGGCGCAGCTGGCCGCCACCCCCAACTGATTCGACCCATGAACGCCGTGGTCTTCCTGGTCCCCGCGATCTTCAACCTGATCCTCTCGGTGCTGATCCTGCGCATCCTGCTGCAGCTGTGCCGCGCCAATTTCTACAACCCGATCTCGCAGCTGATCTGGCGCGTGACCACGCCGGTGGTCGGCCCGCTGGCGCGCCTGATCCCGCGCTGGAAGACGCTGGACATCGCCGGCCTGCTGGTGCTGCTGGTGGTGACTATCGCCTACGTCTGGACCCTCAATGCGCTGGTGCCGGTGTTCTTCGGCGTCGGCGGCTGGCTCGACGTGATCGGCATCGCGCTGAAGAAGATCGTCGCGCTGACGGTGCAGCTGTACGTGCTCAGCATCTTCGCCCAGGCGCTGCTGTCCTGGGTCGGTCCCGGCGTCAACAACCCCAACGCCAACATCCTGTGGAGCCTGAACGAGCCGCTGCTGCGTCCGGTGCGGCGCATCCTGCCGCCATTCTCCGGGCTGGACCTGTCGCCGATCCCGGTGATCCTGATTCTGCTGACCATCGACCACGTGCTGAGCGGCACGCTGGGGCATTTCGGCTGAGATGAACCAGCCTCCCTCCCCGGCGTCGGGCCGCGCCGATTCGGTCGGCATCGTGGTGCCGCGCAAAGTAGCCATCGAACGGCCGCTGCTGCTGGACTGCGGCCGCACGCTGCAGCGCCACGAGCTGATGGTGGAAACCTACGGCGAGCTGAACGCCGCGCGCAGCAACGCCGTGCTGATCTGCCATGCCCTGTCCGGCGACCACCACGCCGCCGGCTACCACAGCGACAGCGACCGCAAGCCCGGCTGGTGGGACTCCGCCATCGGTCCGGGCAAGCCGATCGACACGCGCCGCTTCCACGTGGTCTGCCTCAACAACCTCGGCGGCTGCCGCGGTTCCACCGGCCCGAGCAGCATCGACCCGGCCTGCGGCCAGCCCTACGGCCCCGATTTCCCCATCATCACCGTGCGCGACTGGGTGCGCTCGCAGGCGCTGCTGGCCGACCAGCTCGGCATCGAACGCTGGGCCGCGGTGATCGGCGGCTCGCTCGGCGGCATGCAGGTGATGCAGTGGGCCATCGACCTGCCGCAACGCGTGGCGCATGCCCTGGTCATCGCCGCCGCGCCGAAGATCTCGGCGCAGAACATCGCCTTCAACGAGATCGCGCGGCAGGCCATCCTGTCCGACCCCGAATTCCACGAAGGCCGCTACTACGCCCACGGCGTGGTGCCCTCGCACGGCCTCAAGCTGGCGCGCATGCTGGGCCACATCACCTACCTCTCCGACGAGGCCATGCGCGCCCGCTTCGGCCGCGTGCTGCGCGACGGCGACGGCCAGTTCAACTACAACTACGACGTCGAGTTCGAGGTGGAAAGCTACCTGCGCCACCAGGGGCAGAGCTTCGTCGAGCGCTTCGACGCCAATACCTACCTGCTGATGACCAAGGCGCTGGACTACTTCGACCCGGCGCGCGACTACGGCGACGACCTCGCCGCCGCTTTCCGCGGCGCCAGCGCCAGGTTCCTGGTGGCTTCGTTCGAGGCCGACTGGCGCTTCTCGCCGGCGCGCTCGCGCGAGATCGTCAAGGCCCTGGTCGCCGCCGGGCGCGAGGTCACCTATGCGCAGATCGATTCCGACCTCGGACATGACGATTTCCTGATGCCGCTGCCGGAGTATCACCGGGTGCTGCGCAACTATCTTTCGCGGGCGGCGGATGAGGTGGGGGCGTGAGTTGCGCGGCTTCATCTCCCTCTCCTCACTGCGGCCGAAGGAAGTTCCTTCAGATATGGGGTGAGGATCGGGCTGAGGCGCGCTCTTCGTCCCAATCCACACCAAAGTCCGTTCGCCCCGAGTTCCCGCGAAGCGGGAGTATCGAGGGGCCGTGCGCACATTCGTCACTATTGTCATTCCCGCGCAGGCGCTTGGTTGCTCGGGTCCAGTGCAGCGGACCCGACACAGCGTTGAGACTTCGGCGCGCCGCGCGTGAGCGCGGGGATGCTGAGCAGCCGTGGAAACCGCGGTTCCGCCTAAGGGCGGGTTACTTCTTTTCTACAGCGAAA
>CAYVKA010000196.1:0-2770 GCA_964451925.1 uncultured Nevskia sp.
TGCGCAAAAATGACCTCCGTCGCAGCGACCCAATGATTGTCAACAGACCCTAGCCTGGGGTGGGCTGAAACTGACATTTCCCGCCCGGCGCGGGTATCCTTGCGCGGCTTTGGCCCGCCCAACCGGAACCGTCCGCCGCGATGCAGCTCCACAATACCGCCACCGGCCGCAAGGAACATTTCGAGCCGCAGGACCCGCAGCGGGTCACCCTCTACGTCTGCGGCCCCACGGTCTACAACTACGCCCACATCGGCAACTACCGCCCGCCGGTGGTGTTCGACGTGCTGGCGCGGGTGCTGCGCCGCCGCTATCCCGGCGTGGCCTACGCCCGCAACATCACCGACATCGACGACAAGATCAATGCCGCCGCGGCCCGGGAAGGCGTGGAGATCGGCGTCATCACCAGCCGCTACGCCGCCGCCTTCCACGACGACTTGGCGGCCCTGGGCGTGGCGCCCACCGATTACGAGCCCAAGGTCACCGAACACATCCCGCAGATCATCGCCATGATCGAGCGGCTCATCGCCTCCGGCAACGCCTACGCCGCAGAAGGCCATGTGCTGTTCCAGGTGGCCACTTACGCCGACTATGGCCAGCTGTCCAAGCGCGACACCCGCGAAATGCTCGCCGGCGCGCGCGTGGAGGTGGCCCCGTACAAGAAGGACCCCGGCGATTTCGTGCTGTGGAAACCCTCCACCCCTGACCTGCCGGGCTGGGACTCGCCCTGGGGCCGCGGCCGCCCCGGCTGGCATATCGAGTGCTCGGCCATGGCCGAAGCCCTGCTCGGCGACACCATCGACATTCACGGCGGCGGCCACGACCTGGTGTTCCCGCATCACGAAAACGAGCGCGCCCAGTCCACCTGCGCCCATGGCGGCAAGGTCTTCGCCCGCTTCTGGCTGCACAACGGCTTCGTCACCATGAACAGCGAGAAGATGTCCAAATCGCTGGGCAACGTGCTGCTGGTGCGCGAGATGCTCAAGCACGCTCCGGGCGAGGCCATCCGCCTGGGCCTGCTGACCGGCCACTACCGCCAGCCGCTGGACTGGAACGACGACACCATCACCGACGCGCGGCGCAAGCTCGACCGCCTGTACGGCGCGCTGCGCGACGCCGGCGAGCTGGCCCCCTCGGACGCCAGGGCGCCCGACGCCTTCATCGCCGCGCTGGAAGACGACCTCAACACCCCTGCCGCGCTGGCCGAACTGTTCGAGCTGGTGCGCGCGTTGAACAAGGCCGACAACGCGCAGGACAAATCACGCCTCGCCGCGCAACTGCGCGACGCCGCCGGCCTGCTCGGCCTGCTGCAGCACTCGCCGCAATCCTGGTTCGCCCAGCCCAGCGCCGACAACACCGGCGCGCCGGTCGCCGCCGAGATCGAAGAGCTGATCGCACAGCGCGCCAGCGCCAAGAAGGCCAAGGACTTCAAAGCCGCCGACCGCATCCGCGACGACCTCAAGGCGCGCGGCGTGCTGATCGAGGATTCGGCGCAGGGGACGCGCTGGCGCTACGTCGACTAGAGCAGATTGTTAATACCCCCTCTCCCCACGACTGTGGGGAGAGGGGATTCTGTGTCACGTCGCCGACCGTTTCCCAACCCGGCCACCCCCATCCGGATGGCAGAAACACCCCACCAGGTGATCATTCACCACCCCCACCGCCTGCAGATACGCATAGATGATGGTGCTGCCGACAAACTTGAAGCCGCGCTTCTGCAGCTCCTTGCTGATGCGGTCGGACAGCTCGGTCCGCGCCGGCACCTGCCCATGGCCTTTCCAGTGGTTGAGCAGCGGCTTGCCGTCGACCCAGCGCCACAACCAGGCGTCGAGGCTGCCTTCCGAGCGGCATAACTCCAGATACGCTTTGGCATTGCCGATGGCGGCGTCGATCTTGAGCCGGTTGCGCACGATGCCGGCGTCGCCCAGCAGGCGCTCGCGGTCCTTGTCGCCGTAGCGCGCGATCTTCTGCGCATCGAACTGGTGGAAGGCGCGGCGGTAGTTGTCGCGCTTGTTGAGGATAGTGCTCCAGCTCAGCCCGGCCTGCGCCCCTTCCAGCACCAGGAATTCGAACAGCACGCGATCATCGTGCTGCGGCCTTCCCCACTCCTGGTCGTGGTAAGCCTGCATCAAGGGCTGATCGCCGGCCCAGGGGCAACGGGTCTTTTCCGCCACTTTCCGCTCCCAATTTCCGCCGTGGAAGATTATGGTAAAGCAATGCCGCTGACCCGCCATGTCCTGCACCAGAGCCCGCTGCTGAACATCAGCTGCGTCTGCTGCCGGCCGGACGGCAAGGGCTGCGGCGCGGAGGAGCATGCAGCGGCGGATACGCTGGCGTTGCCGCTCAATGGGGTATTCGTCAAGCACCACGGCGGCGGCGCGGAAGTGGTCGCGGCCAGCGGCCAGGGCTTGTTCTTCAACAGCGGCGAGCCCTACCAGGTGAGCCACCCCGCCGGCGGCGGCGACGACTGCCTGGCGCTGGAGCTGGCGCCGGCACTGCAACGCGAACTGCTGGTGCGTTATGACGCCGAAGCGGCACAGCGGCAGCGCAATCCCTTCGGCGCCACCCATGCCGCGCTGCCGGCGAGCCTGATGCTGCAGCGGCAGCTGCTGTGGCGCGCGCTGCGCGGCGGCGCGGTGGATGCGCTGGAAATCGAGGAGCGGGCGCTGCAGCTGTTCGGCGCGGTGCTGGGCAGCAGCCGGCCGCTGGGGCGCAGCGACGTCGACGGCCGGTCGCGGGCCATCACCTCGAACTCCTCGATGTGGATCGAGGT
>CAYVKA010000197.1:0-2754 GCA_964451925.1 uncultured Nevskia sp.
TTCAGACAGGCCTTGCACGGCTGCGCTTCCTGCTCCGCCGGCAAGCCTGGGCAGGCCATCCTGGCCTGCCCGTCCGGCAATGCGCGGAGCTTGCGCTCCGCAAGCGTGCATTGCCGGACCCCTGGCCTGTCTGAAAACGCTTCGGCATCCCTGCCTCGCCCCGCGCGAAACACGCGCGGGCCCACGTCGCCGCGGGCTGCGATGCTCGGCGCCGACAACGGGGAGGAACGTCCACAGCCACATCAAAAGCGCAGGCTTCACCACCTTCCAGTCCCCTCTCCCCACGAATGTGGGGAGAGGGTTAGGGTAAGGGGCGCCGTTGACGTTGCTTTTGATGTTCCCCCCGTTTGGCTGCGCAGGCTCCGGGGCTTTGTAGGAAAGAAGTAACCCGCCCTTAGGCGGAACCGCGGTTTCCATGTCCGCTCAGCTGATCCGCGCCAACGTGCGGCGCGCCGAAGCCCGAGTGTGCGGCGTCGGTTCCGCATCCGTTGGATGCGCCCGAGCAGCGGGCCGCTGCCCGGGCAGGCGCGCCCAACCCGCCCCACACGGTATGGCGTACAAAGCGATCCTTGGTTTTTGACGCGACTGCGAAACGAAGTCATTCCCAGGCCGCCGGATCGCGACGGCGCCCCTTACAATTCGCGCATGCAACAGGGTCTGGACGACATCACCAGCGCGGAAGCGCGCGAAGACTGGCTGCCGCCGGGGCAGGCGGTGACGGACAAGTTCCCGGTGGTGGGCGAGACCGCGCCCGCGCCGGGGCTGGACGCGCACCGGTGCCGCGTCGAAGTGGCGGGGCTGGTGAAACATGCGCGCAGCTTCTGCCTGGACGAGCTGCTGGCGCTGCCGCAGAGCACGCGCAGCGTCGACATCCATTGTGTCACCGGCTGGTCGCGGCGCGCGGTGTCGATGCGCGGCGTGCCGCTGGCGGCGCTGCTGCAGCGGACCGGCGTCGCCGATGCGGCGCGCTACGTGCGCTTCGTGGCGCACAGCGCCCGGGCGCATGACACCTCGCTGCCGCTGCAGCTGGCCTTGCGCGAGACCTGGCTGGTGCACGAGATGGACGGCGTGCCGCTGTCGGCCGAGCACGGCGGGCCGCTGCGCACGGTGACGCCGGGGCGGTATTTCTACAAGAGCCTGAAGTGGCTGGCGCGAATCGAGCTGCTGGCGCAGGATGCGCCGGGCTACTGGGAGCGCGAGAGCGCCTACCACAACGAGGCCGACCCGCTGCTGCAGCAGCGCTTCGACGAGTCGCGCGTGGCCACGGCGGAGGAGGTGCGGGCGCTGCGCGCCGCGGCCGATTTCGCGCCGTTCCGCGGCCGCGTGCTGCTCAAGGCGCGGCTCGGCGGCTGGCGCCCGGGCGCGCCCGACCTGTCGGGCCTGCAACTGAAGTACTGCTCGTTCCGCAAAGCGCTGCTGGCGGGGGTCGATTTCCGCCGCGCCAACCTGTCGCTGAGCAATTTCGAGGGCGCGGACCTGCGCGGCTGTGATTTCAGCGGCGCCGACCTGGAGGGCGTCAGCTTCGCCGGGGCCGACCTGCGCGGCGCGCGCATGGCGGACGTGGCGCTGTCGGCCACGCGCTTCTTCCGCGATTTCGGCGCCGGGCGCCGCCTCTCGGCGCAGGTCGAGGGTTTGCTGTTGTCCGCTCCGCGCGGCCTGCTCGAAGACCAGGCCGCCTTCCTGCGCCAGGCCGGCGTGCTGCACGACTGACCCCATTCATGCCGAATTCACAATCCCTGCTGACGCGCTATGCCTGGCTCTCGGTGGTGGCGGCGATCACCGTGCTGGCGCTCAAGCTGGGCGCATGGTGGCTGACCGGGTCGGTCGGCCTGCTGTCCGACGCGCTGGAGACTTCGACCAATCTCGGCGGCGCGCTGATGGCGCTGCTGATGCTGCGCCTGGCGGCGCAGCCGCCGGACGACGAGCATCCGCACGGCCACAGCAAGGCGGAATATTTTTCCAGCGGCTTCGAGGGCATGCTGATCTTCGTCGCCTCGATCCTGATCCTGGTGCAGTCGCTGCCGCGCCTGTGGGCGCCGCAGCCGCTGGAGCAGCCGGGCATCGGCCTGGCGGTGGCGGCGCTGGCCACGGTGATCAATCTGGCCGTGGCGCGCGTGCTGGCGCGCGCCGGACGGCGCCACCATTCCATTTCGCTGACGGCCGACTCGCGCCACCTGATGGCCGATGTCTGGACCACTCTGGGCGTGATTGTCGGCGTCGGACTGGTGATGCTGACCGGCTGGCTGTGGCTCGACCCGCTGGTGGCGCTGCTGGTTGCCGCCAACGTCATGCGCGAAGGCTATGCGCTGGTGCACGAGGCGGCAATGGGGCTGATGGACGCGGCCTGGCCGGAGCAGGAGCAGCGCGTGCTGCGCGAGGTGCTCGACGAGTTCCGCGCCGACGGCGCCGACTTCCACGCGCTGCGCACGCGGCGCTCGGCCGCGCGGCGCTTCGTCAGTTTCCACGTGCTGCTACCGGGCGAGTGGACCATCAAGCGCGGCCATGACCTGGTCGAGCGCCTGGAGCGGCGACTGGACGAGCGCCTGCCCAATGTCACCGCCTTCACCCACCTGGAGCCTTCCGACGATCCGGTTTCCTACGGCGACGAGGGGCTGGACCGGGAACACCGGCACCGCACGGCGGAGGACGGCGCCTCCGGGCGCGTGGCCGCGCCGCAGCGATCAGGCCGCCACTAGGGAAACCTCTGAACAAGTCCCTGCCCTGCCGTTGCCCCCCATTTTGCGCCAGGCAAGG
>CAYVKA010000198.1:0-2662 GCA_964451925.1 uncultured Nevskia sp.
TGGAGAGAGCGGTTCGATTCCGCTAGGGAGCGCCATAAATATCAATCACTTAGCGCCCTGCTCCGCCGCCATGTCCAACACATGGCCAATATACGCGTGTGGACGCGCGCGCGGCGGCGGCAAGCCGAGCTGCGTGCAATGGAGCGGATTTGCCTGGAATGGGCAGACGATCCCGATCTCGCCCTCGCCCACGACGGACTGATCGCGCTGGCCGCCGATTACGGCGATGCGGCTGACGCGATCGCGAGTCCGTCAATGTCGTGCGGTGCCTGCACGAATAGTGAGATCGGACACTGAGAGGTCTAGGAGCCACAAAATCTCGGCCCCGGAGTGCTCCAAGGCTGATGTGGCTGCAATTTGCTAAACTGCGTTCGGACTTGACTTGGGGCGCGCCCCTTAACTGTCACTTCGGCGTCGGTCTGGGGGATCTGATGCCTCGGATCGGCTTTCGGACTCGACGCCTCGGCGGAAATTCTGCGCGGCCGCCTCGAACGACTTTTTCAAATCCACTGGCCACTTATTCACGGTTGCATCCGCATCCGCCATTTCAATGCTGAGCCATCTAGGATTGAGTGTAGTCATTCTTTCTCCCTCCTCGATTCGACCCCGCCTCACAGTAGCGTCGAATAAAACCTTTTACACTCCGTAAAGTTCAGGGAACGAAGCCATGCTGCCCACCTTACCGACCCCGGAACTATTTTTTGGACTTTGCTCGCCGGTCGGTACCGACAACAAGAAGGTGGCCGAGATGATCGCGGATCGGCTCCGTCGCTATTCGTACAGCACGAAATCCTTCAAGGTCACCGACCTTATGAAATCGATTCTGATAGATGGCTTCACTCTGAGCAATAGAGATATCGAAGCCCGCTACGATACCCACATCAAATATGCAAACAAGATCCGTGAGCTTTTTGGTCTGCCGTACGTCCTATCTCTCCTTTGCTGCGCTGGGGTCAGAAGTTTTAGACGTGAAATCAACGCCGATAGCTACATCCACAAGCAGGCTTACGTTTTTGATCAATTCAAACGAACTGAAGAAATCGCAATCTTAAGGCAGGTGTACGGACGGCTATTTATCGTCGTGTCGATCTATTCTGACAAGGAAAAGCGAATTGAAAGTCTGACGCACCGGATCGCTTTTGACAACGTCGAACCGCGCCCGGACGGCAATCACCGTTCGAAAGCGCAAGCGCTGGTTGATCGTGATGAGCGAGAAGAAGGAGATCCGAACGGACAGCGGCTCCAAGAGACGTTTGCTGTCGCGGACCTCTTCATCAACATGGACGATCCAAAGCAGGCAGAACTTTTGATCGATCGTTTTTTGGAAGGGCTATTCGGAGCAAATTTCGTTAGTCCAACTAAGCAAGAATACGGCATGTATCTGGCGCGCAACACAGCGCTCCGATCGCTCGATCTATCGAGGCAAGTTGGTGCGGCCATTATGACGGTCGGGGGTGAAACAATCACTCTCGGTTGCAATGAAGTTCCCAAACCGAATGGCGGCACGTATTGGACTGGCGATCCGGGCGACGCCAGGGACTACAAGAAGAAGTTCGACACAAACGATCAAATAAAACGTTCGCTACTATCGAACTTCACGCGTCAGCTAGCGGAAAACGGTTTCCTCAGTCCCGATATTCGCAAGGAAGATGTAAACGCAATCATCTTGAAAGAGACAGCTAAGGGCGGTCGGCTCAGCAACGTGCACCTGATGGACCTGCTTGAGTTTGGCCGCATCATCCACGCTGAAATGTCCGCACTCTGCGATGCGGCTCGCTTAGGGAAAGCAGTGAAAGATGCTGTTTTATATTGCACGACGTTCCCGTGTCACATTTGCGCGAAGCACATAGTCGCAGCTGGAATAAAAAAGGTCGTTTTCATAGAGCCATACCCCAAAAGCTATGCTGAGCAGCTTCATGGTGACGCGATTGTCGTTGGTCGTTCCGATGACCCAACCAAAGTGATATTCGAGCCTTTCATTGGCATCGCACCTTATCGCTACAGAGACATCTTTGAGCGTTCTCGGAGAAAGAACGGAGATGGCACGTTTCGTGAGTGGATCGACGGCCCTCCGGACCACCAACCGAACTTGAAACTAACTGTTGCCAGCTATCTCCAGAACGAAGTTGCGGTGACAAAACTATTCAGTGAGAAGTCCGTGCAGTTAGTTGAACAGGGAGCAATCAGAATCTCAGAGGACGCGGCTGTTATGGAAAATGGCCAGGATCCCGCAACGTGAAGCTCGGAGGGCGCGTGCCTTTTACCCACGACGCCAGCATCTCGCGCGCGTTCCGAAGGCCCACAACGGTGCATTGCTAGCGCTGGTCGCTGGTGGCAGGGTCGCGGCGTCTGGATAAAAGAGCCCCGCAAGGACACGCTCCCAGGCAGGAATGCAAGGCCCCCGGTATCGGGTACGGCCGACAGATGCCCCCTCCTCCGAGGACACGGCGCCGATTTGATCAACCACCCGTGAGGCTTCACGCGGTGGATTTTGTGTTTTCCACACCCACGACGCGCAGTAGTTCGCGCGCGCTCTGAACCACCAGTAATCGACAATTTGACTCTCGCCGGCGCCGCGCTTCGATGGCGCCATGCCCCGTCCTCGATGCCACACGCCCACGCACGCCGACGGCCGGTCACTAAAGATCACGTTCGGCGAGAT
>CAYVKA010000199.1:0-2550 GCA_964451925.1 uncultured Nevskia sp.
CAGCCTTGATGTAGTTGCCCAGCACGCTGACATAGTCCACGTCGCGGATGCCGGCCAGGGGATCGCTGTCCAGCGGCGGTGCGCTGGCATCGACGGCGGCGGGCGCCGGAGCCGGGGCATCGGTTGCGGGCGGGGTGGCGCCGGCCGCGGCCGGGGCATCCTGGGCCAAGGCTGCATCGCAAACCAGCAGACCAGCCGCGGCCAACATAGCAAAGCTACGCATGATGAATCTCCCTGAGACGTGATTTGTTCGCGTTCCTGCGAAATTGCTCGCGGCCCTGACGTGGTACCTACATGTAGCACCAGACCGCGAAATCCATGTGACAACGACCGGGTACTGTACATGCGCGGGCGCACGGCAACAACCGGAACGGCCGACCGGGAGTGTAAAGAAGTACGGCGCGGCCCGCAGCCGCGCGCGTTTTTTGCACTGCCCCCGGCGGACGCCTCGAATGTGCTTCTCGCCCGATAAATACTAAGCAATTTGCGTACCGACCCGTCCCGGTCACACCCCTCATATGAGGGGCATGGGGCAGGGATGACGCGCGTGTTACAGGGTTTTCAGGTATTCGATCAAGGCTTTGCGCTCGGCATCGGTGAGGACCGCGGTGAATTCGTGGCCGCCGTTGCCCTGGCTGTACATGTAGGTGTTGTAGATCTTGCGCTGCTCGATCTGCGCATCGCTGCGCGGCGGCAGATTGGCCAGGTTCCAGATCAGTCCGCCGTTGCCGTAGACGATATCCAGCACGTCCTGCAGCGTCTCGCCGCCGGGGTTGCCGGGATTGCAGTTGAGATACGGAATGGTGCCCGATGCACCGCATTGCAGCGCCTGGTAGTTCCAGCCGAGCCGGGCGCTGTCATAGCCGGTGGCGAGAGTGGAGTCGAAGCCCATCACCACCTTGCCCGCCTGATCGGCGCGGGCGACGTTGCCCTTGCGGCTCCAGATCAGCGGGCGGTCCGACGGTTTCAGCACCTGCCAGACGTTGGGCACCGAGCCGTTGTGGAAATACGGCGCGGTGGCCCACACGCCGTACAGCGGCGGCGCCAGGTAACCGAGGGCGCGATTGCCGCGCAGCGCCGTGTCGTTCTGGTCGGCGCACAGCGGAATGCCCTGGGCGTTGTAAGGCCCGTCGGCGTAGGCGAACCAGTCATGGCGCGCGGCGGTCGACACCACCTGGCTGTTGCCGAGCAGGCGCTTGTCGTCGGTGCCGATCACCGCCTGCGGCACGATATAGGCGGCGATGCCCTCCAGCGCCGGCGTATCCAGGTAGGCCGGGTCATTGACGTAGCGCGGTGAATAGGCGCCGTGGCAGCTGGCACAGGAGCCGTTGCCGCCGTCGGGCCTGGGCACCGGGTTGTTGAGATCGGCCGCCCACAGGTTCTTGCTGTGGAACAGCACCGCGCCCTGCTGCGCCAGCGGCGTGTTGATGCAGGCCGGGTTGTCGTCCGGCCCGGGGCTGCCGTCGGCGTTGGCGCAGGTGCCGTAAGGCCAGGGCGGCGATTTCTGCGAGGCAATCCAGGCATCGCCATCCTGCTCATGGGCGACGATCCAGTCCTCGCCCGGCTTCAGGTTGAGGTTGGTCGGAAAGCCCTGGAAGTGGAACGACAGCTCGATGCGCTTGGAGTCCATCACCTGGCCACCGTCGTAGAACTTGCTCGGGCGGTGGCCCACGTTCCACCACACCGGCGGGTCCTCGGTGCCGGTGGATGGCTGGGTCTGCAGGGTCGGGTAATACAGCAGCTCGTTGGGATCGCTCAGCGTCAGCAGGCCGAACAGCTGGAAGTTGGTGATGTTGCCGGTGCCGCGCACCTTGTTCTGCGAGATCACCGACAGCGCCGCCTGCGCCAGGTTGAGGTTGGACAGGTCGGTGAAGAACACCGTGATGTCGCTGAGGCTGTTGCTGCCGTAGACCGCGCCCGGCCCGCCGTCGGCGCCGGTGCCGACCTTGCCGCCGTGGCACACGCTGCAGGTGACATTGAGCTGCCCGGTCCAGCTGCCGTCGGCCTTGCGCAGCTGCGTCAGCGCCATCGGCAGCTGGCCGGAGCCGCCGTTGGTCTGGTTCGGGTCCTCGCCCGGCAAGGGATAAGGATTGCGCGTCGGGCTCAGCGCCGTGCCCCAGCGCTCGGCGGCCAGCTGGTCGAAGTTGTCGGGCCGCGCGCTCAGGCCCCAGATCTTCCACAGCGTGTTGTAGCTGCTGGCGGAAACGGCATACGGCGAAGACGAGGCGTCGCCGGAGAAGAAGCTGCCCGCCCCCACCTGCCCGGCGCCTGCGATCAGCGGATAGCCGCGCGCCACGCGCGCGCGCTGCTCGCCGCAGTTGGCCGGCGTGTCGTCGGCCTGGCAGGTCTGCCAGTACGCGTTCATGTAGACGGCCTTGCCCTGATTGACCCCCGGCACCACCAGCGTGCGCGGATCGGCCGGCAGCGGCGTGCTGTCCGGCTTGCCGGCGCAATAGCTGTTCCACAGGTGGCCGCCGCGGGCGCTGCCCAGCAGGGGCTGCTGCTGCGCCACCGGGGTGCCGCCGGCGCCGGACAGCAGCGCGGCGCAGC